>CAMSZT010000041.1 GCA_947066815.1 uncultured Lachnotalea sp. | reverse complement strand
CCTGGAGGCCTTCAAAAGGACCTGGACCAGCGCGACGGAGCGGGTGGCGCTCCGGCATATATAAGGGCGAAACGATGACTAACATTTGGCTAACAAAACTGCCATATCTCAAATGAAATTCGCCGAGATATATGGGGACATTGGTTGAAATTCCCTATAAAATCGGGCTTTATGAGAAAGGGATAGCGGGATAGAAAAGCAGAAAACAGACTTTTAATCAAGTTGTCTGGGGTTCGAATCCCCAGTGGCTCAGGAAGGAAGCCTTTAAAACAAGGGTTTTTGGATGTGAAAAGCACCTCACGGAGAGGTGCTTTTTTCCAATTCTGTGAAAAATTCCAGGGTTCCGCCCTTCGGCAGGATCCGGCAGCCGCCCTCCAGGTTCAGGCCGTTGACGGCGCCGCACTGGGGTTCGGCGCAGAAGAAGCCTTCCAGGCCGCTGCCGTTGTAGAGGACCCAGTGGTCGAAATTTTCCGACACCCGATAGAGGAATCCGCCGATGCGGGCCGTGTGCCCGGCGGCGCTGTAGCAGCCGGACAGAGGGACGCCGTGGGGGCAGATTCCGTCGGGCAGGCTTTCGGCGGCCCCGGACGGCGGAAGATATCTGCCGCTCGGAACGCAGTGGGCGTCCCATTCCTGCTCTTCCTTTATGGGAACGGAGACCAGGGCCGGTTCCACGAAGGTGGTGTGCAGCCCGAAAGTCAGGGGAAAAGGGGCAGTGTCCGTGTTCTCGATTCGGTAACGGGAAACCAGGCCGGCTTCCGATAAGCGGTAGGTTATGGTGAGGCGGAAGGAGAAGGGATAGGCTTCACTCCTGTTTTCAAAAAGAAAGGCCGCCTCGCGTTCTGTCCGGCCGAGAAGGGAAAAATCCTGCGCGTGTACCAGGCCGTGCAGGTGCGCCTGGTTTGCCGGCTCGTTTATCGGCAATCGGTATTCGCGGCCAAGGAACGAGAAGCGCCCTTTACAGGTCCGGTTGGCGGGGAACAGCATGGGAGAACCGAATAAGTAAGGATCCGGGGCCTGGGAGGGCGTCCGCAGGAGAGGGCGGCCGGAATATTCCAGCCGCACCAGGTTTCCGCCGAGGTCCCCGGCGGCTTCCGCCAGCCAGGGACCGCATGTCAGCAGGATCCTGCTCATGACAGGGCTCCATTCTCCGCAAACCAGCCGCAGAAGAGGTTGTCACGGTTGAGGGAGCCGCTCTCCTCAAAAAGCTTCCCTGCCGCGGCCTCCCTGCCGTCGAAGAGCTCCACAAGGCCGAGAAGGTACAGGTAGCAGGCGCGGCGCAGTGTTTCCGGGGCGCCGATGAAGGAGAGGAAAAACGGGGTGGTGTCAAAGAAGCCGTTGTCCTTCCTTGTCAGTTCTTTTTTCCAGATGCGCCGGAATCTTGTCATGATCTTTTCTGCCAGCTGCTCCTGTCCGGTCCGCCTTGCCGATACGGCCTGATAATAGGGGAGTTCTTTTAAGTTGGTCTCGCTGAAGGAGTCCACCTGGATCCCGACGATCTCCCGGTAAAAGGCGTCCGCCTCCTCTTTTTGCCCGAGTTTTTCCAGACACCCGGCGATCCGGAACTGGTAAGGGACATAGCGGCAGCGGTTCCACACGCCCGCGCCGAGGTGTTCCGGCAAGGTGAGGGCTTCCCGGAAGGCGGCCAGGGCTCCTTCCGCGTCCCCGGCTTTCAGGCGTCCGGTGCCGATCAGGCAGTGGGCGAACATATACTGTTCCGCGATGGCGTGCTCGCCGCCCTCACAGGGGACAAACTGAAAACGAGACAGAGTTTCCAGAGCCTTTTCGGGCTCCCGGTTCTGGTTATGGGCCTTTGCAAGCTCCGTAAAGAGGTCTCCGCGGGCCATCAGGGCGTCATGCTCCGCAAAGAGGGCGATCTTCTCGGACGGCGCCGTTCCGAGCCGGTCCATCAGTGTGGCTGTCTCGAAGAGAAGCTGGATATCCGCGCCGCAGGAGAGGGCTTTTTTCATCAGGGGAAGCGCTTCCTCCTGACGGCCCAGATGGCTGAAGCAGGCGACGGCCAGGCAGCGGTACCCGGCGGGATCTTCCGGCCGCAGCTTCGTATACTGTTCAAAGAGCTCCCCGGCCTCCTCATAATGCCGCCTGTCGTAAAGGAGGAAGCCCAGAAGGAGAGATGCCCGGGCGGAACCCTGTCCCATGGCGAAGCGCAGCACGTCGGCCTCTTCTCTGCGGAAGGGGAACGTCAGGCCGACGGGGGCTTGTTCCGCCTCCGCCAGCTCCCGGCCGAATTCCCGGCCGGAAAGGTTTTTGAAGTAGGCCGCGGAGAAAAACAGCATGGCGCTGCAGGCCTCCGGCCGGGCGTCTGCAAACCCGTCCAGCAGGTCGAGGACACGGCCGTATTGCCCCATGGAAGCCAGATCGAAGGACAGATCCAAAACGGACTGGGCCGGTTCGCTGTGGAGCGATCCGAAGAAATCCGGCGCCCCGGAAAGGTAACGGACCAGCAGGTTCAAAGGATCCTCCCTCAGCACGGAGGCGGCGATCTCGGCGGCATGCTCCGGCCCGGCCAGCATCCGGACGGCGGGGGCCAGAGGGTGGAGCGCATTGTGCTTTTCCGCCCAGGCCGCGTGGCGGGCCGCCTCCTTCGGGTTTCCCATCCTTAGATCCAGGCAGGCGAGCCGGACCATGGCTTTCGAGACAGAATCCTCATTCCAGGCGGCCTTATAGTAATTGTCATAGGCAGCCTTATATTCTCCCTGTGCCTCCAGGATCAGGGCATAGAGGTAATAAGCCTCCCCGCTCTCCGCCCTCTCGTTGAAGACGGTCAGTGCCTCGACGGCCCGCTCGGCGTAGTCCCTCGCCTCGGGGAGCCGCAGCATCTGATAGGAGTACCTGGCCATTCCCAGGAGTGAGGGGATGTGGCGGGGATTCCGGCGGAGCGCTTCCAGCCAGTAGGCGTCCGGCATGACGGAGGGATCCCGGTACTGGTCCACGTGGACTCCGGCCAGATACAGTTCGTCGGCAGACTGTATTTCCGCCGCCAGGGGCATGGGCGGACGGTCCGGAGGCATCTTCAGAGTATCCGGAGCCTGTTCCTCGTAGCAGGCCACGATACTTCCGTCTTCCCCGGTGATCGTGATCCGGACAGGCGCCTCAGGCCGGGTCCAGGAGAGCCTTAAGGGGACGGAGGGGCTTAGGCGGAGCTGCTCCTTCAGGATTTCCGCGCCGCCTGCGCAGGCCGTGACCGTGCAGAGGCCGAATTCGCCGGTGGAGTACAGCTGCAGCGCGTCCGGGGTGAGTTTCATGGCGCAGGCCAGGTTGGCAAAGTCCGGGGTGCCGATCTTCTGGATCGGATACCAGAACTGGGAAAATTCTTTGGTCTCATAGGGCTCCAGCCAGGAGAAATTGGGCTGGTTGTCCGAGTAGGTGCCGGCCATCAATTCCGCATAGGGCCCGTCCGTGTCCGTGAGGGCGTTTTCCCAGGACCGCGAAAGCTGGCTGTATCCCCAGGTGAACATTTTCTTTCCGGGAGAAATGTGATGGTCCGCAATGTGGACCACGCCGCAGTCCTTTCCGTGGTCATAGCCTCCGAAGAAATCGTACTCGGACGCACAGGCGAAGTAGGAAGTGGCATCGACGGTGTTCTTGTGCCAGGAAATGTCCCTGGGCTCTGTCATATCGATCCCGTTGAAGACGCCCTCCCCGGCGATGGGGTAGGAGATCCGGGAATCCAGGTAGTGGTAGTTGACGTAGGTCACATCATGGGGGAAGAAGATCTGGTAATCCTTGTTGACCGGGACGGCGGCGTTCTCCCACCAGAGGAAGGAGCGGCGCAGCGGCGTCCGGTTGCTCAGCTTCACCCGGGTCTCCAGATAAGAACGGTCCGGCCGCAGGACGATGCCCACCATGCCCTTGGTGCGGTCCACGGGCTCATGCTCCGACAGCCAGCAGATCACCGTGCCGTCCTCCTCCTGCTCCGTGGTGAAGTCACAGGGAGAAAAGGTGGACGGCCTGTGATGGTAGGGCCAGTTGAATTCCACGCCGCCGGAGATCCAGGAGCCGAGAGCGCCGATCAGGGCGGGCTTGATCACGTGCTGGCGGTAAAAAAAGTCATATCCGGTGGATTTGT
Organism: uncultured Lachnotalea sp.; assembly: GCA_947066815.1. Taxonomy (GTDB): domain Bacteria; phylum Bacillota; class Clostridia; order Lachnospirales; family Lachnospiraceae; genus Lientehia. The sequence goes on along the minus strand of CAMSZT010000041.1, from coordinate 22,870 downwards.
CCTGTGCGGCAAAGATCCGTCCGCCGATCTCAGGGAGGATCCAGAGGTCCAGATGATCATTTTCCATGTGAACGGCCGTGTAATCCTTTGGCGTAAGATGCTCCCTGTCGACCTGGATCGCCACTTTGCTGGGATAAGGGCGGCCGGAGGTGCGCTGGTGGTCGCGGTTTTCTGCAAACATCGGCAGCGCCTCCCGCTCCGGTTCCGGGTAGGTGGGGATGGTCAGGGTCTCCACAGTCAGTTTCGCAGTATGCATAAGAAAACCTCCTCTTTTCTTTTGCCATCAGCATATGCGATTTCAGATCAGAACGAAAGACCAAAAAATCGTAAGAAAGCGCAGAGATTTTAGACGAAAAAAGCTTACCGAGGCAAAAAATAGTTTCGTTGACTGGCCGGAGAAAAATGTGTTACAATATTTCAGGAGTAAAGATCGGTGACTTTTGAAAAAATAAGCAAAAAAGAAGGAAACCGGGTATGCTGTATCTTATTATAGAAAGAGAATATGGAGAGTTTGCCTGGGGAAGGCGCAGTCTGCGGAGCCTGCAGGAGGAAGTCAGGAAACGCCGGATGACGGTGCCGGAGATCCGTTCTCTGGAAGAAATTCCCCGTTCGGACGAGGAGGCTTATGTGGTGCTCATGGGATCCACGGAGGCCTGGCATCACTATTATGTGCGGGAGGCAGGCAAAAGGGGGATCCATCCCATTGCCCTTACCTGTTATGTGCCCGTCTATATGGAGGAACCCTTCAGCTCCGTCATGCAGGATGCCCAGGGGGGAGTTTCCCTGGCAGTCAATTATCTCCGGTCACTGGGAAGGAGAAGGCTGGCCCTTTTGGGGGTCAACCCGAGCTCCTCCTCGGATTCCGGGATCGTGAGGGTGTTTCGCTATCTGAAGGGGAATGATGACGGGATTTTTGAAAATGTGGATTCCGTCAGGAACATGTTCCGCCGGTTTGAGCGCCGGATCGGGGAGTTTGACGGTGTGATCTGCACCAATGATTATGTGGCCATCGCCCTGGTCCATTATCTGCAGACCATCGGGGTGGACCCGACAAGCCAGCTTTATGTGGTCGGGTACGGGGGACTGAACCTGACACATATGTGCTCTCCGTCCATTACTTCCGTATCCGACGATATGGAACATATCGGGCAGGCTGTGATCTCTCTGTATCAGCTTCTGGTGAAAAATCCGACGATCACCTCGGCCAGCGTCCTTCTCGGCAAACGTCTATACATCCGGGAAACGACGGGGAACGAACCGTGGGAAGGGAGGAAAGCAGGTGAGGGGAGAGAGATCCTGTCAGGAACGAACATGTTTTATCAGGATGAGGAGATCGCCGAGATGGCGAAGCTGGAGGTGCTGCTCTGCCGATGTGACGAGACGGACCTTGCGGTGATCGAATGCCTGATGAACGACGATACCTATGCGGCCATTGCGGAAAAATGCTTTATCTCCGAGACGGCGGTGAAATACCGCGTCCAGAATATGAAAGCGATCTGCGGGCTGCCTTCGAGAGAGGCGCTGGTGGGGTTTTTCAGGAAGATCTTTTGAAGGTGTCCGGAATGTGTTGTCTGAGTTTGGGTACCTGACTGGGCAGATGCCCTTTTTTCATATAAAAAGGTCTCGCGGGAAATGATACTTTACACCCGTTCTCAAATCCAAATCGTCTAAAAATCATGTATTTTCTACAAAACAATTGGTCTTTTTCAAAATAAATCCGGCAGTTATACTAAGACTAGAAACAGGACACAGGTTGACTATCCATCAAAAGGGAGCAGAAAATGGGAAATGTGATCGAGTTTAAAAACATTACCAAATATTTTCCCGGTGTGAAGGCTCTGGACAATATCAGTTTTACCGCAAAGGGCGGAGAAGTGCTGGCTCTGATGGGCGAGAACGGAGCGGGTAAATCCACCCTGCTGAAGGTATTGAACGGAGACTACCAGCAGACGAGCGGAGAGTATCTGGTGAACGGGGAGGCATGCCGTTTTTCCAGTCCACGGGAAGCTGTCGCGGCGGGGATCGGGGTGATCTACCAGGAGCGGCAGATCATGCTGGAGCTTACGGTCGGCGAGAATGTGTTTCTCGGAAGGCTTCCCACGGGTTTTCTGGGGAAGATCAAAATGAACGAGGTCCATGAAAAAACACAGAGGATCATCGACGAGTTTGGCCTGAATATGAGGTCCACGGATAAAGTGAAGGATCTGAGCATCGCTTATCAGCAGATGGTGGAGATCATGAAGGCCTACGGAAGGGATAATCTGAAGATGATCGCTTTTGACGAGCCGACAGCCAGCCTCTCCGACGCGGAGATCGAGAGTTTGTTCCGTATTATCCGGAAACTGAAGGAGGAGGGAAAGGTCGTGATCTACGTTTCTCACCGGATGGCGGAGATCCGTCAGATCGCCGACCGGGCTGCCATTTTCAAGGACGGCTGTTATATGGGGGATTTTCCGCTGGACGAGATCACGGATGCGCAGATGATCCAGAAAATGGTGGGCCGAGAGCTGGGGGACGTGTTTTCCACTTTGGACAGAGAGAAGGAGATCGGGGATGTGGTGCTGGAGGTCCGGAATGCACAGTCACCTTATCTGAAAGACGCTTCGTTTTCGGTCCGTGCAGGCGAGGTGGTCGGGTTTTCCGGCCTGGTCGGCGCCGGAAGGACGGAAACCATGCGGGCGATCACCGGGGCAGATCCGATGACCGGAGGGGAGGTACGTCTGGAGGGCCGGCTCCTCCGCTGCAAAACGCCCCATGACGCGATAAAAAACGGGATCGTCATGGTGCCGGAGGATCGGAAACTCCAGGGGATCGTCCCCAGGCTCAGCGTCGGAAAAAACATATCGGTGGGAAGCCTGGATGCGCTGGCAGGTTTCCTGGGTATCATTGACGAAAAGCGGGAACGGAAGATCGCGGAGGACGGAAAGCGGGATTTCAATATCAAAACGCCGGATCTGGATAAGGCGATCGTGGAGCTTTCCGGCGGGAACCAGCAGAAAGCGATCGTGGCCAGGTGGCTTGGCACGAAGCCGAAGGTGTTGATTCTGGACGAGCCCACCAAGGGGATCGACGTGGGGGCGAAATCGGAATTTTACAATATGATCTGTGAATTTGCAAAGCAGGGGATCGCGATCATCCTGATCTCCTCGGAGTTGCCGGAGGTCATCGGCCTGTCGGACCGCATCCTTGTGATGCGGGGAAGGCGTATTGTGGGTGAGATATCGGCAGAGGAGGCGACAGAAGGCAGTCTGCTTGCCATGGCTATGATGGAGGAGTATGGATATGAAGGATAAAAAAAGAAAACTGCAGATTTCCGGCAATGCCCTGGTGCTGGTCATTGCGATCGTCCTGATCGTCGCGATCTTTTCTTCGATCAATAAAAATTTCTTTTCCTACGCGAATCTGATCAATGTGCTGGTGTCCTCCGTATCCATCGGCCTGACGGCCATCGGTATGACATTTCTGATCATGATCGGCGGCGTGGATCTCTCGGCGGGGGCCGTGGCGGCAATGTCCGGCGTGTTTATTGCCTGGGCGCTGCAGGCGACGTCCATCCACTGGACCGTGCTGGCGCTCGTCACGCTGGCGGGGGCGGCGGTGACCGGCCTGCTGAACGCTCTTATGGTGATCAGGCTGAGGATCGTTCCCTTTATCGCAACTCTGGCAAGCCAGTTTGTATGGCAGGGAGCCGCCTATCTGATCTGTAAGGGGACTCCGATCCCGGTCAAGGACGCGGGGCTTCAGGCATTCGCCAAAGGACGGATTTTTGGAAATAACGGGATCCCGTGGATCGTGATCATGGCTCTGGTCTTTTTCCTGATCTTTTCTTATGTGCTGACGAAGACTAAGTTCGGGCGGAGCGTGTTTGCCATCGGGGGAAACGGGGAGGCAGCCAGACTGGCCGGGATCAATTCCAATCGTGTCAAGGTGATCTGTTACGTGATGACATCCGCCTTTGCCGGTCTGGCCGGGATCATCCTGTCCGGCCGGATGAATGCGGGAAATCCTGCTGCCAATGAGTCGCTGCAGTTTGACGCCATCATCGCCGCGAATCTGGCAGGTGTTTCCATGGAGGGCGGCGTCGGATCGATCCCTGCGGTCATTTTGGGCGTGTGTCTGGTCCAGGCCTTCAACTCCGGCCTGAATATGGCTCAGATCTCCCCCTACTGGCAGTTTGTAGCCAGGGGAATGCTGCTGCTGGCTTCCCTCTCCATCGATTTCTTCCGCCAGAGGGCGAGAGAACGGAAGCTTTTGGCCGACAGCATGAGAAATCTGTGATTTTTTCCCTTTTCCGGAGTGCGCAGCCGAAAGAGGAATGAAATAGAAAAAGAAAAACCAACACAAAAGGAGGAACCATCAATGAAAAAAATGTTAGCTTTGTTCCTGACGCTTTCGCTGGCCTTAGGGATGCTTGCCGGATGCGGAGGAAACGACAAAGAGGAGACAAAGGCTCCGGAGAGTAAGGCGGAGACTGCCGGGGAAGCCAAGGAAAGCACTGCGGCAGAAACCGCAGGACAGGAACCCTCCGGCTCTCAGACGGGGGAGGGAAAGACATATAATTTCTACGGTATTTATAAAATGGGCGGGACCTACTTTGACGGGGAGGCAGCCTCGATCGAGGCCCGTATTGCGGAAAAGGCAAAGGAATATGGCTTTGCGTATAAGTGGAATTATGTGATCAACGATATGGATCCGGAAAAATGCCTGACACAGGTCGACACGGCCATCGCCGACAAGGCGGATGCGATCTTTATCTGTGTGCCGGATCAGACCATGTCCCAGTCGGTAGTCGAAAAATGTGAAGCGGCAGGGATCCCGGTGGTGGCCTGCGACGACGGCCTGATCGACGATGCCGGCAATAAGATCGCCCCCTGGTTTGGGATCGACGCATACAACATCGGCTATGCGGCGGGGGAATGGATGGCAGATTATGCGGTCGAAAACAAGCTTCTTGAAGATGAGAGCACCGCTGTCCTCTATGCGACGATGGATACCGTGTCCTCCTGCGTGCCCCGCACCGACGGCGAAAAGCAGGCGTGGCAGGACAAATTAGGCGACGCCCTTTCCGACAGGACTTATTTCTCGGATTCCGACGGCACAGTCCAGAAGGCCTATGACGCGGCGACATCCGTGATCTCCGCGCATCCCGAGATCAAAAACTGGCTGGTCATGACGGCCTGCGGAAACTGCGCCCAGGGAGCGGCCGCGGCGCTGGAGAATGCGGGACTCGATCAGACCTCCTGTGTGATCGCCATGGGCGCATATGATATCACGGATCAGTGGAAAGAGGGAAATCTCCTGAGCATCCGGGCCGCATCCCATTATTCCGGGGAGATGGTCGGTGACGCGGCGGCTGAGGCGGTTGCGGAATATGTGGCTAATGGCACGGAGCTTCCGAAAGAATATGCAACGCCCGCAGTGATCTGTACCCCGGACAACTGGAAAGAAGTCACCGGCTGGGAATAAACAGAAAGATTGATTTTTAATAACAGCCCCGGCGGCCTTGAGTGCAGGCCGCCGGGGCTTTGTGCCGTCATCTATCCAGATGCTTCCTGGGAGTCTCTTTCATGAAGGCGCGCACATGGGCCTCGTCCCGGAGGACCAGGTGGGCGCCGATGCCGGTGGCGTTCAAGGAGCCGGCGGCGCAGGCAAAGTCGGCGCATTCCCTCAGGGGCCAGCCCTTTAAGAGGCCGTGGGTGAAGCCGCCCACGAAATTGTCACCGCAGCCGGTGGTGTCCACGGGAGTGACCTCGTAGGCGTCGGTGAAGAACCGTTCGGAGGCATTCTTGAAAAAGCAGCCGTCGGCTCCCAGCTTCAGGACCACATTTTTCACGCCGCGGGACAGGAAGAAGTCGGCGATCCTGTCCGGGTCGGTCTCGCCGGTGGCGTAGGAGGCCTCCTCCATGCTGGGGATCATATAGTCGACGTGCGGATAGACACAGAGCATGGCTTCCGGGCCGATGTGGTTGATATCGTAGGTCATGTCGCAGATGGTGACGGTCCCGAAAGACTGGGCGCGTTTTAAGACGTCGGCGATCCCCTCGCCGTCAAGCAGAGGCAGGCAGAAAAGGCTTCCGACGGTGACGGCGCGGGTACTCTTTAAGATTTCGTCGGTGATGTCCTCCCGCACAAGCTCACAGGCGGAATTGCCCTGCTTTACCAGGAAGGAACGCTCGCCGTCCGTCTTGATGACCACGATGGCCATCATCATCTCCGCCGCATCGTCCCGGATGATCAGGGAGCGGTCGATGGGCTCCCGCTCCAGGCTGGAATAAATGCTGTTTCCGATGGAATCGTTGCCGATCTTGACCAAGAGGGCGGTCCTGCTCCCCAGGCGGGCCAGAGTGACGGACTCGTTGTCGGCATCTCCGCCGCAGGTCACGAGGGCCGTCTGCCCCTTCGTGGTGTCCCGGCTCAGGGCGTCCTGGGCGATCCCGGTGATGACAATGTCCTGAACGACATTGCCGATGCAGACTACGTCAAATTTGCGGTTCATAAATCATTGTCCTTTCTATAATCTATGGCAGTATTTTTGCTGTGTACAGGTTACTTCACGGAAAAACGGTAAGTGGTGCGAAGCTCCAGGGGGGCGTCCTTTGTCACCACGCAGGACGGGAATTCGGGCCGGTTGACGGAGTCCGGGAAAAACTGGGTTTCCATGCAGAAGGCGCTCCGGTTTCCGTAATGGGCGCCGCCCTTTCCGGCCTCATGCTCCTCCAGGGAATTGGCGGTGTAGAACTGGAGCCCCGGGCTGTTGGTAAAGACCTCCATGAAGACGCCGCTTCTCGGCGAGTAAGCCGACGCGCAGACGCCGTCTGTTTTCTTTAATACATAATTGTGGTCGTAGCCGCCCCCGAAGGCCAGCTGGGGATGGCCCCCGTCGATATCCCGCCCGATGGCCTTGGGCGTGTTAAAGTCAAAATCCGTACCGCCGACGGGAAGCAGGACGCCGGTGGGAATGGACTCCGCATCCACCTCTGTGATGGCGTCGGCCCCGAGGAAGACCTCGTGGTCCAGGACGGTGCCGGCATCATGGCCGGACAGGTTGAAGTAGCAGTGGTTGGTCAGATTGCAGAAGGCCTCCGTCTCTGTCGTGATATGGTAGGAGATGGAGAGGGCGTTGTCCTCGGAGAGTCGGTAGGTGACGCAGGCGGTCAGATCCCCGGGATATCCGCCGTCGCCGTCGGGGCTTTCCAGACGGAAGGTGAGCCCGTCCGCCGACTCCTCGGAAACCGGCCAGAACCGGCGGCCGTAGGCGCCGGAAGCGCCGTGGAGATGGTTCTTCCCCTCGTTCTGCTCCAGTTGCCAGGTCTTTCCGGCAAACCGGAACCGCCCTCCGGCTATCCGGTTCCCGTAACGGCCCACCACGCAGCCGAAGCTGGCGGGGTTGCGGTTGTAGTCCTCACAGGTCCCGTAGGCGAGGGCCACGTCGGTGGGGACGCCGTTTTTGTCCGGAACGGTAATGGATAAAATGCTGCAGCCCACATTGCAGACATCCACAGACATTCCGTTTTTGTTGGAAAGCGTATAGCGGTACACGGTCTCCCCGGTCTTTGCGGTCCCCCAAGCTTTTTTTTCGAGATTCATACTGGTCACATTCCTTTCCTGTGTTCTCTCCGGCCGGATCCCGGTCCCAAAAAATCCCCGCGGCGGCTGCGGGGATCTTCGGGCTCTGGACCGGCCTTCACGTTGTTTTTATCATGATATCATGACGGGGATGGAAAAGCAACAAATAACCAGGCGGTTTTCATGGGAAAAAGAAAAAACCATAAAATACGGAACTTGAGGGCAGTTTTGGGTTGTATGTCCGCCGTTTTTTCAGTATAATAATAAAAAACAAAAAGTGAGGGAACGAATGATGAAAAGTCAGACTTTGGAGAGGGGCGCAGGCGTTCTGCTCCCGATCACCAGCCTTCCGTCTCCCTACGGGATCGGGACGTTCGGAAAGGCCGCCTATGAGTTTATAGATTTTCTGAAAAGCGCGGGACAGAAGTACTGGCAGGTGCTTCCCATGGGGCCTACCAGCTATGGGGACAGCCCCTATCAGTCCTTTTCGGCTTTTGCGGGAAATCCCTATTTTATCGACCTGGAGCTTCTGATGGAGGAGGGACTCCTGGAGAAGTGGGATGCCGAGAAATTTTTCTGGGGCGGCCGGGAGGACTGTGTCTCCTATGAGGATATCTACCGGAACCGTTTCCGCGTCCTGCAGAAGGCATTCCGGAGCAGCCGCCACAGAGAGACGGAGGAGTTTAGGCGTTTCTGTCAGGAGAATGCCTACTGGCTGGGGGATTACAGCCTCTATATGGCCTGCAAAGGGCAGTTTGAGAACGAAAGCTGGCTCCTCTGGGACGAGGATATCCGGTTCCGCAGGGAGGAGGCCCTGGCCAGATACCGGGAGCTTTTGAAGGAGGAGATCGATTTCTGGGAATTCTGCCAGTATCATTTCTTCCGGCAGTGGAGGAAGCTCAAGGCCTATGCGGAAGAAAGGGGGATCCAGATCATCGGCGACATCCCCATCTACGCGGCCCTGGACAGCGCCGATGTGTGGAGCCATCCGGGGCTCTTCCAGCTGGACGAGGAGAATCTCCTTCCGAAATTCGTCGCCGGAGTGCCGCCGGATGCCTTCAGTGAGACCGGGCAGCTCTGGGGGAATCCCCTCTATGACTGGGATGCCATGGAGCGGGACGACTTTACCTGGTGGCGCAGGAGGATCGGCTCCTCAAAAGAGCTTTATGACGCGCTGCGGATCGATCATTTCATCGGGATCACCAGATACTATGCCGTGCCCGGCGGCGCCAAGGACAGCAGGACGGGATCCTACCGGCCGGGGCCGGGGACGAAGCTCACGGACGTGATCAATGAGGAGGCCGGGGAGATGAGGATCATCGCCGAGGATCTCGGCACGGTGACGCCCGAGGTGCGGAAACTCCTCGAGGAAAACGGCTATCCGGGGATGAAGGTGCTGGCCTTCGGCTTCGACGGCGATCCGGCCAACGAGCATCTGCCCCACAATTACCGGACCTCCAACTGTGTGGCCTACGGAGGGACCCATGACAATGAGACGCTGACGGGGCTTTTCTGCGACAAGTCCGACGAGGTGCTCACCTATCTCTTTGAACTTCTGGGGACCAGGAACCGGGACGATATCGTGGAGGGGCTGTTTAGGCAGGCATACGGGAGCATCGCGGATGTGGTGATCTTCCAGGCGCAGGATGTGCTGGGGCTGGATAATTCCGCCAGGATGAATTTCCCTTCGACCCTGGGAGGCAACTGGCAGTGGAGGCTTAAGAAGGGACAGATGGGATCTCAGGAAGCCGGGTTTCTGAGATTCCTGGTACACATATATAACCGGTACTGATATCCGGAGAGGGCATACCGGCGCTCTGACAGGAGACAGATCCTGCCGGCGGGCAGTTTGCAGGAGGGAGGCTTAAGGATATGGCGAGAGCGGCCAATCAGAAACTGAAGATCTTATACATACTGAAGCTTTTGGAGAAGAGCGATGAGACGCATGCGGTGACCATGAGGGCGATACTGGAGGAGCTTGCCGCCCACGGCATCCAGGCAGAACGGAAGCGGATTTATGACGATCTGGACGCTCTGCGAAACTTCGGCTATCCGATCGCGGCAAAGCGGGGCCGGATGGCCGGCTATTATCTGGAGGGCCCTGCGGCTCCGCCCGCCGGGGAGGCCGGACCCGGGGAGGCGGAGGCCGCAGGGAGCGGTTCCGGAGCTTCGGGAGCAGAGGAAGCCGGGTCCGGGACAGCCGGGGCGGGAGAGTCCGGGATCGCGGAAACCGTGTCCGCGGCGGATTCTCGGGAAGAGCCTGCCCGCCTGTCCGAAGCGCCGGAATGGCTCGTCCATGGGGATATCCGGGTGGAGCTTCTGTGCGGGGAGGAGACGGCGGAGGCCATCCTGGAGTCCCTTGGAGGGAAGGGTTCCGTCCGGGTAAAAGCCGGAAAGAAGGAGGGGAGCGCAGCACTCAGGCTGAAGGTGATCCCCGGGGAGGGATTCTTTGGCTGGCTGGCAGGCTTCGGCTGCCGGGTGCGGCTTGCGGAACCTGCCCCGGTCATCAAGGAATACAGAAGGTTCCTGAAGGGGATCCGAAATCTGTACAAAGAAGGGTAGCTTTCCGGTCATACGGCTTTCGGGGCCGTTATCTTCCGATCATATTGCTGTTGTGGTAGCGGCTGTCGCCTGTCACGTCCTCCCCGAACCATTCCGGGGGCGTGAAGGAGAGGGCCGCTTCTCTTGTGGGAAATTCCACCTCGGCCAGGACAAGGCCCTCGGGGGAAGAAAAGATGTCCAGCTCAATGGTCAGCTCCCCCAGGGGAATGCAGCAGCGCTTCTTGGTGATGGTGCGGCCGTCGGCCTTGGCTTTCAGATGTTCGTAGGCGGCGGCGTTTAAGGGAAGGTTGTATTCTTCCCGCTCCATGAGGCCCCGGCCCTTGTAGGTCATGTAATAGTCGTCGTTCTGGCGGCGGACGCGGACCACCGGGTCCGTGCAGAGATAGGCCTGTTCGATCAGCAGGCAGGGATAGGTTTCCAGATGTTCCGGCAGCTTTTTGACAAGGAATTTCCGTTCGATCTCCATATTTTTCCTCCTGGTGAAAAGTGATATCCGGGTTATAAAAATGTCCTGTTTCCACTATAACATATCGTTTGCCTTTTTTGAACCGGTAAGATCCCGGCAGGCTTTACACTTTTTGCGCAGTCTGCTATACTTTTTACAGTGCCGGAAATCATGGAAGACGACACGTATCGTGAACGGCAGGTATTTTTGCCGTCTCAGACAAAGCAAATAGGACGATCAAAGACAGGAGGCTGGTTTTTATGAGTAAGGTATATGTTTGTATGGCGGATGGTTTGGAAGAGGTGGAATGCCTGGCCGTGGTGGACATCCTGAGAAGAGGCGGCGTCGAGGTGATCCTGGCGTCCATGGGGGAGGAGCTTCTGGTGACCGGCTCCCATAAGATCCGGATCCAGGCGGACTGCCTGTGGTCGAGGGAGGCCTGTGGGGAATGTGACGCCATCTTCCTGCCGGGGGGCATGCCCGGGACCGCCCGTCTGGCGGAACACGGGGAGCTCGGGGAGACGCTTCAAAAGTTTAAAGAAGAGGGGAAGGTGCTGGCGGCCATCTGTGCGGCGCCCAGCGTCCTCGGGAAATATCACTGCCTGGAGGGGAAGCGGGCCACCTGCTATCCCGGCTGGGAGGACAAACTCGTCGGGGCGAAGCACACGGGAGAGGGCGTGGTCCGGGACGGGAACGTGGTCACCGGGCGGGGCCTGGGTTTTGCCATCGACGAGGGGCTGGAGCTCCTCAAGGTGCTGGTCAGCGAGGAAGCCTCGGCCGATGTGCGGGAGGCCATCCAGCACCCGTAGTCAGGTGCTTTATAGGGGGGAGGACGGAACATTCCCGCCAGACTTATAAATGATCGGAGGTAACTGTCAGTGATATATACGGATTTAACAAAACGTGCCATGAAGCTGGCCTTTGAGGTGCATAAGGATCAGGTCGATAAAAGTGGAATGCCCTATACATTCCATCCCTTTCATCTTGCCGAGCAGATGGAAACAGAAGAAACCGTAAAGGCGATGGAGATTCTTAATGGCTAAATGCCGCCTGTTTGCTGCAGGGCAGTATGCCAAATGATAGGGCCCCCAGAATGTATCGTAAATACATCTGGGGGCTCGCATAGTTCGGCTCTGTTTTCCTGGTTTTATTTGCGTCACATCATAGTATCATCCCTCAGAACCTCGGCCAGGCTGATCCTGCGGATGCGATCGTTGGGTTATCGACCGCAGACCAGGGGAGCAGCCCGCACTGGTAGGGGGTGGCGCCCAGCATGTTGGCGAGGATGCTGGCGGGGGTCAGATTGTACCAGCGGCCGCCATAGCTGGCGCAGTCCATGGTGAGGAGCCAGCTTTCCCCGCCCAGGGTGACGCGGGCGGCGACGCTTTTATACTCGTCGCACCCGAGGATCTTCGCCCGCTCCCCCATGTTTTTCTGGTGGGCTTCGGAGGCGTAGGCTTCGCTCAGGATGTTCGGGTCCACAAATTCTTCGAGTTCCATTTCTGCCAGGGCGTCCCCGAAGGGGCTTTCCCGGTAGATGCGGAGAAATTCCCTGACATCCTCTTCTCCGTCGAAGGTGATCGGCGCCTGGGGGTCAAAGGAGTCCGGGCCGTTTCCCAGGAAGGCGGAGTAGGTGAGGAGCTGGCTGTAGAGCCTTTGGGAGACGGAGGCCTGTCTGGAGCGGTACCTGAGCTGGCGCTCGTAATCGCTGCCGACCAGCTCGTAGGTGCCTTCGGAGAGGACGCTGGGGATCCAGGCCCGCATGGAAATGAGGCCGGCCTTGGTGTCGTAGCTGTCGATGTAGGTCTCGGTGGCGAAGGTGGAGAGCATGGCCGGGACGTCGCCCTGCTTTAACGCCTTCACATAAGCCTCGACCGCCTCCTCGGCGGAACCGTAGCCCTTTCCCTCCATCCGTTCCTGTCCGGGGGAGCCGTCCGCCGGCCCCGGGATGAGTCCGATGATCCCGAGATTCTGGAGGACGAGGATGACCGCCAGGATGAGGGAGAGGACGGCGAAGCCGAGGGCTGCCCGGCTTTTCTTCTTTCCGGGCAGGGGCTCTCCTGCCGGAGAATCGGAAACCGGGGGTGTATTTGGCGGTTCTGAAATGGCCTGGGGCGGTATTTCCTGTGTGTGCTGCCGGGACGCCATGGGGGCGCCGCAGCGGGGACAGTATTTTGCTTGTTCTGCGGCCTCAAGGCCGCACTGAGGGCAGATCATGGGGATTTCCTCCTTCTGGTGAAATGTACCTATGGGGAACGACGAAGATTTTGTTGTTCCCCATAAAAAACTAAACTCAGTATAGCATGATTTTTCACGGCATGCCAGTGAAAATGATCCGTGAACTTTTGCGGCTTGGATGGTATGATATTGACAGGACCGCCCCGGTCCCCGCAGCGTATTTTGCGGAGATCTATGATGAAGCGGAGACGATCAAAAGGCTGCTGCCTCAGAAACTGAAAGACCAATATGCGTTTAAGACAAATGTGGGATTTTTCACCGGGAGGCATTTTTGACATGTGGGAAAGCGAACAGATCACGGGTGATCCGGGAAGCTCTCTTTATTTGAGGAGGGATGAGTATGTCTGAGGAAATGGAGTTTTTCATATTTTGCCGGAGCAGTATGCGGCTCATAAAAGCGAAACGGCAGACAAAGTGTTGAAGCGCTGGGACGAGGCAGGTATGACGGAGAGGATTTTTTCCATGTATGAGCAGTATCACATGGAAGCTTTGGAAAATGCCTTTGTTGACATCGACAGTCTTTTCGCCACGGAACGGCATGCCGGGTGACCTTGGCTTCGGGGCGTTGGGCCCGTGCGGAGGAAACGCATATCGACTTATCCCGGTTTCTGTGATATGATAAGGAAAGCTTGTCATGGAAGCGGAAAGGGGTATTTCCCATGGGAGACACGTCTCAAAGAAAACTGACGGGGGAGACCGACGGGCCGGTCTGCGTGGGGCTTCTGGCCCATGTGGACGCCGGCAAGACGACGCTGGCGGAGAGCATTTTATATCTGACCGGGAGTATCCGGAAGCCGGGGCGGGTGGACCACGGGGACGCGTTCCTGGACACCTACGCCATGGAACGGGCCCGGGGCATCACGATTTTCTCCAAGCAGGCCCAGGTGGTCCTCGGCGGAAGGCCGGTGACGCTCCTGGACACGCCGGGGCACGTGGACTTTGCGGCGGAGATGGAGCGGACGCTTTCGGTGCTCGACTACGCGGTGCTGGTGGTGAGCGGGAGCGACGGCGTGCAGGGCCACACGGAGACTCTGTGGCGGCTCCTCTCCCGGTACGAGGTCCCGGTGTTTCTTTTTGTCAACAAGATGGACCTGGCGGGCTGTGACAGGGAGCGGCTCCTATCGGAGCTTTCGGAACGGCTTTCGGAGCGGTGCCTGGATTTCGGAAGGGATCTTCACGACCCGGACTTTCAGGAGAGCCTTGCCATGTGTGACGAGGGGGCGCTGGACCGGTATCTGGAGACGGGCGCCCTGGGGCGGGAGGACGCGGTTTCGCTGATCCGGGAGCGGAAGGTGTTCCCCTGCTATTTCGGCTCGGCCCTCAAAATGCAGGGGGTGGAGGCGCTTCTTGCGGGGATCGCGGCTTTCGGCGCTCCGCCGGAGTATCCGGAGGAATTCGGCGCAAGGGTTTACAAAATTTCCAGGGATGCCCAGGGGGTGCGGCTCACCCACATGAAGATCACCGGCGGGAGCCTCAGGGTGAAAGGTTTCGTGGGGGAGGAGAAGGCCGACCAGATCCGCATCTATTCGGGCGCTTCTTTTCAGATGGTGCAGGAGGCTCCGGCGGGAACGGTCTGTGCGGTCACGGGGCTGGAACAGACGGTGTGCGGCCAGGGGATCGGGATCTCCGAGGGGGCGTCCCTCCCCCTCCTGGAGCCGGTGCTTGGCTACCGGATCCTGCTCCCGGAGGGGCTGGACGTCCATCAGGCGTTTTTGAAGCTCAAGGAGCTGGAGGAGGAGGAGCCGCTTCTGCGCATGACCTGGGAGGAGGAAGCGGGCGAGATCCGTGCCCAGATCATGGGGGAGGTCCAGACGGAGATCCTGAAGGGTCTGATCCGGGAGCGGTTCGGCATCGAGGCGGATTTTGGAACGGGCAGCATTATTTATAAGGAAACGATCCAAAATACGGTGGAGGGGGTCGGACATTTCGAGCCGCTCCGCCATTATGCGGAGGTCCACCTGCTCCTGGAGCCGGGGGAGCCGGGGAGCGGCCTGCAGTTCGGAAGCTGCTGCAGCGAGGACGACCTGGACCGGAACTGGCAGCGGCTGATCCTGACCCACCTGGAGGAAAAGCGGCACCGGGGCGTTCTTCTGGGGGCGGAGCTCACGGACGTGAAGATCACCTTGGCAGCGGGGCGGGCCCACGTGAAGCACACCGAGGGCGGCGATTTCAGGCAGGCCACCTACCGGGCCGTGCGGCAGGGGCTCATGGGTGCGGAGTCGGTGCTCCTGGAGCCGGTCTATGAGTACCGGCTGGAGGTGCCTGCGGAGTCGGTGGGACGGGCCTTGAGCGACCTGCAGCGGATGCACGGGAGTTTTTCGGCGCCGGAGCAGTCGGGAGATACGGCCGTGCTTTCGGGGAAGGCGCCGGTGGCCTCCATGCGGGGCTATCAGTCGGAGGTTCTCTCCTACACGAAGGGACGTGGGCGTCTTCTCTGCAGCCTCTCGGGCTATGAACCCTGCCACAATGCGGAGGAGGTCCTTTCGGCATCCCCCTATGACCCGGAGGCGGATGTGGAGAATCCGACGGGCTCCGTGTTCTGTGCCCACGGGGCAGGCTTCGTGGTTCCCTGGAACAAGGTGCCGGAGTACATGCATCTGGAGACGGCCTTAAAGAAAGCGGCGGGGGAGGCCTCCGGTCCCGGCTCCGGCCGGCCGGAGGCGGAGGCTTTCGCCGGAGCGGGGGAGACGGGGAGACCCGGCGGGACCGGCTTTCCGGGGGATTTTCGTTCCATGGAGGCCAACGAGAAGGAGCTGGAGGCGATCTTCACCCGCACTTATGGGAAGCGGGACGGCAGGAAAGACGGGAAAAAGGACGGGAAAAACGAAGGGAAGCGGGAGGAAGAGCGGAGGCGGAACGGCTTCGGCGGGGCGGTCCATGTGTCCCGCTCGGAGGATTTTGGCCGCAGGAACCAGAAAGCCGCGGACTCCGGCCGCAGGAACCAGACGGCAGATTCCGGCTGGCCGGCCGGGAAGGAGTATCTTCTGGTGGACGGCTACAACATCATCTTTGCCTGGGAGGAACTCACGGAGCTGGCAGAGAGGAACGTGGGAGCCGCCAGGGACCGGCTGATGGATATCCTGTCCAACTATCAGGGCTATAAGGGCTGTACGGTGATTCTGGTCTTTGACGCCTACAAGGTGGAGGGGAATACGGGGGAGATCTTCAAGTACCACAACATTCACGTGGTGTACACGAAGGAGGCGGAGACGGCGGACCAGTACATCGAGAAGACGGTCCACGAGATCGGCCGGAAGTACCGGGTGACCGTCGCCACCTCCGATGCCCTGGAGCAGGTGATCATCATGGGCCAGGGAGCCGGACGGATGTCGGCCCAGGGTCTGAAAAAGGAGATCGAGGCGGCAAATATTGAGATCCGGGAGATCTGTGCGGACCGGCCGGCGGGGGGAAAGAATTACCTCTTTGACCAGCTTCCGGAGGACATGGCGGGTTACATGGAGGCGGTGCGGCTGGGAAAGCAAAAGCCCGGTGCGGGCGCAGGGGGCGGCGGGCAGGCCCCGCCCGGAGGCAGCCATGGAACGAAGGCTTGATTACCGGGCGGGGGAGGGGGATGCAGGGCTTCGGATCGAGCAGTTTTTGAGGCGGCGGGGATATTCGCGGGGCTGTCTCGCCCACTTGAAGGGAAGGCCGGACGGAGTGGCGGTGAACGGCCGGCCCCGGTATCTTAACGAGCGGCTTTGTCCGGGGGATGTACTCATGGTCCATATCTGTGAGACGGAGAGCTCGGAGAAGATCCTTCCGGTGAAGCTTCCGCTTTGCATCGTGTATGAGGACGAGGATATTTTGGTGGTCAACAAGGCCGCCGGGATGCCCACCCACCCGTCCATGAAGAATTATGACAATTCCCTGGCCAACGCCCTGGCCTGGTATTTTAAGGAGCGGGAAAAGCCTTTCATTTTCCGCTGCACCAACCGGCTGGACCGGGACACCTCGGGCCTCACGGTGGTGGCCAAGCACATGTTTAGCTCCTGTGTGCTGTCGGGGATGGCGGTGCGAAAGGAAGTGGAGCGGGAGTACCGGGCCATCGTGCGGGGATGCCCGAAGCCTCCCTGCGGGACCATCTCGGCGCCCCTCGGGAGAAAGCCCGGGTCGGTCATCGAGCGGCAGGTGGATCTTTTGGCCGGGGAACAGGCGGTGACCCATTACCGGGTGCTTGAGGAGGGGAACGGCCACAGCCTGGTGGCGCTTCGGCTGGAGACGGGGCGGACCCACCAGATCCGGATCCACATGAAGCACCTGGGATATCCGCTGGTCGGGGATTATCTCTATAATCCGGATATGGAGTGGATCGGGCGGCAGGCCCTCCATTCTTACCGGCTCGCCTTCTGCCATCCGGTGACGGGGGAGCCCATGGAGTTTACGGCGCTCCTGCCGGAGGACATGAGGCGGGTGCTGAGCGGGATAAGGGGGAAAGGGAGCAGTGAATGATACGTTTCTGTTTGTCATGGACCTGATGGGGACGGTCGCCTTTGCCTTTTCGGGGGCCATGCTGGCCATCAAGAAGGGGATGGACGTGTTCGGGGTGAGCATCCTGGCCCTCACCACGGCGGTGGGCGGAGGGGTGATCCGGGACTTGATCATCGGCCAGATCCCTCCGGTCACCTTCCGGAACCCGGTCTATGCCCTGACGGCGGTGGGTACGGCCAACGTGGTCTTCTGGGTCCTTTATCTGGTGCGGAGAAAGCGGGAGAAGCCGCGCATTCCGGCGGTTTACTATGAGAAGCTTTTGTTCTGGCTGGACACCTTGGGGCTGGCGGCCTTCACCGTGGAGGGGACCATGGCCGGGGCCGGGCACGGCTGGTTCCTGATGATCTTCGTGGGGGTGCTCACGGGGGTCGGGGGCGGCGTCCTCAGAGACATGATGGCGGGGGAGACACCCTCGATCTTCGTGAAGAGGGTCTATGCCTGTGCCTGTCTGGCGGGGGCGGCGGCCGTGGTCGTCCTTGGGAGATGGGTCGGAAGGGAGGCCGCCATGGTGACGGGCTTCGTGCTGATCCTGATCATCCGCTTCCTGGCGGCCCACTTCCGGTGGGACCTGCCGAGGATCACATAATTTCAAGGGAAGAAAATAAGGGGGATATTTTATGAGTGAAAAGAGACATGTCAACGGAGGGTTTTCCAGTTCTTTCGGCTTTGTGCTGGCCTGTGTGGGCTCGGCGGTGGGCCTGGGGAATATCTGGATGTTTCCGTACCGGCTGGGGCAATACGGCGGGGCGGCCTTTCTGATCCCGTATTTCCTGTTCATCGCCCTGTTCGGCTATGTGGGGCTTTCGGCGGAATTCGGCCTTGGGAGGCGGGCCGGGACGGGAACCCTGGGGGCGTACAAGTATTGTTTTGACCGGATCGGAAAGGGAAGGTTCGGGCAGGTCCTGGCCTGGATCCCGCTGCTGGGTTCCCTGGGGATCGCCATCGGTTACTCCATCATCATCGGCTGGGTGGTCCGCTCCCTCGCGGGTTCTCTGACGGGGGTGATCCTGACGGCGGATTCGGCCGCTTATTTTGCGGAGGCCACGGGGCACCTGGGAAGCGTGCCTTGGCATGTGCTGGTGGTCGCCGCCGCCGTGGTGATCCTTCTGTGCAACGCCGCCTCCGGCATCGAGAAGGCCAACAAGATCCTGATGCCGGTATTTTTCCTGCTGTTCGCTATTCTGGCGGTCCGGGTGCTGTTCCTCCCCGGAGCCTTTGCCGGCTATGAGTTTTTGTTTATTCCCAAGTGGGAATACCTGCTCCGGGCGGACACCTGGGTCATGGCCATGGGGCAGGCGTTCTTCTCCCTGTCCATCACCGGCTCGGGAATGATCGTCTACGGTTCTTATCTGGATAAGAAGGAGAACATCCCCAGGGCGTCGGTGCAGACGGCGGTCTTTGACACGGTGGCGGCCCTTCTGGCGGCCCTTGCCATCATGCCTGCGGTCTTCGCCTTCGGCATTGCGCCGGACCGGGGGCCTTCCCTCATGTTCGTCACCCTGCCCAACGTGTTCCGGCAGATGCCCATGGGCCGGCTCTTTGCGGTAATCTTTTTCCTGTCGGTGGCTTTGGCGGGGATCACCTCCCTCATGAACATGTTTGAGGCGGTGATCGAGAGCTGGCAGAACCGGTTTGGCCTCGGAAGGAGGCTTTCGGTGCTGATCTGCGGCGTCACGGTCCTGGGCGTCGGCCTGTTCTTGGAGCACGGGGACGTGGTGGGACACTGGATGGACTTTGTCACCATTGTCATCGTGCCAATCGGCGCCGTTTTGGGGGCGGTTTCCATCTATTACATCCTCGGCTACCGGAATATCAGAGAGGAGCTGGAGGAGGGCCGGAAGAAGCCCCTTCCCCCCGCCTTCGGCTTCCTGGCCAAATACATTTACGTCCCTCTCACGATCATCGTGCTGATCCTGGGCTTCTTGTATAACGGGATCGGGTAAGGGGCCATCCGTACAGACCTCTTTTCAAAAGGTGTGAAAATTCACGTTTCATTCACCCGGGAAGGGCAAAAATCCACGCCCCGGCAACTTGTATCAAGGGGATTCTTGACCTCCCCTTCCTCCTGTGTTAGGATAGAAACGAAAATATTTTGGAGGAAACGAAAATGGTTTTTGGTGTGTTGAAGGATATCAAGAACGGGGAATACCGGGTGATCGTGACGCCGTCGGAGGCGGCGTCCATTGCGGCCGACGGCCATGAGGTGCTGATCCAGAAGGGGGCCGGGGAGAAGGCCGGGTTTGAGGACGAGGAATATGAGAAGGCCGGGGCCGTTCTCGTGGAGACGGCGGAGGAACTGTATGCGAGATGTGATTTTCTGACCAAGGTCAAGGAGTTTGAGCCCTGTGAGTTTGACCTCCTCCGGGAAGGGCAGATCGTGTTCACCTGCATCCACCCGGCGGCCCACCCGGAGGAGGTGCAGGCTCTTTTGGATAAGAAGGTGATCGCCTTCACGGCGGAGGACTCCCACCGGTACGGGTCGCCCAACTGCGAGGCGGCGGGAAAGCAGGGGGCGCTCATGGGCCTTTACGCCATGCTCTCCATCAACGGCGGAAAGGGAAAGTTCGTGAACGGTCTGGGCGGCGCACCTGGCATGAAGGTGTTGATCCTGGGCGGAGGCGTGGTGGGACAGGCCGCCCTGTCGGTGCTCCACGCCCTGGGTGCCTGGGTGACGGTGATGGACATCAACATCGGGACGCTCCGGTCCTTGAGCCGTCAGTACCACGAACAGGTCAACACCATGATCTCCACCAGGGAGAACATCGCGGCCCTCCTGCCTGAGACGGACATGGTCTTAAACTGCGTGAAGTGGCCCAAGGACCGGACGGATCATCTCATCGACCGGGAGATGGTGCGGACCATGGGGAAGGGCTCCGTGATCGTGGATATCAGCAATGACGTGGGCGTCATCGAGACCTTCCACGAGACGACCCACGAGGATCCCTGCTACATCGAGGAGGGCGTGGTCCATTACTGCGTCAGCAATATTCCCGGGGCCATCGCCAATTCCACGTCGGTGGCTTACGCGGCTTCCGTGCTTCCCCATTTCCGGAGCATCCTGAACCTGGGAGTGGCCGAGGCCTGTGTGCGGGACGGCTTCCTCCGGAGAAGCCTGACCGCCTACAAGGGCTATCTGACCCACGAGGAGACCAGCGCCCTCCAGGGCCGTCCCTGGATCCGGCCAGAGGATATTCTGGGGATCGCCGGAAGGAACCTCGATATGGCTCCGCCTGCAACCGTGTCCCGCTCGGAAAATTTCATTTCCGCAGAGGAGGTCACGGTTTAAGGATAGATCAAAATCACGTTAGGAGGAACGAGTATGGAAGAACTGATCAACATGGGCTTTATCTCAATCATTCCCCCGATTCTGGCTATCGTGCTGTCCTTTGTGACGAAGAATACGATCGTGTCGCTGGCGATCGCCTGCATCACGGGGACGCTTCTGGCGGGCCAGGGGCTCCTGGGATTCCCGACCCTTCTCAAGGAAAGCCTGGGCACCACAAGCTTTTCCTGGGTCATGCTGCTCAACACTTTTATCGGGATCCTGGTGGCCTATTTCCAGAAGACGGGGGCCATCCAGGGCTTTTCCCAGTGGGTCCACGACAAGCATCTGAGCCGGCGGGGCGCCCAGCTCATGGCCTGGGTGCTCGGCATGTTCGTGTATTTCAGCGACTCTTTCAGCCCCCTGTTCGTGGGGTGCACCATGCGCAGCATCACGGACAAGGCGCGGATCTCCAGGGAGAAGCTGGCCTATATCGCCGATTCGACGTCGGCGCCCGTGAGCGTGCTGGTGCCCATCACCGGGTGGGCGGCTTATTTAAGCGGCCTGGCCGTGGGAGTCGGCTGCATCGTGACGGAGGCCGACGGGGCGGCGCTCTTTATGCGGGCGATCCCCTTTAACTTCTATGCGCTGATCGCCGTGATCTTCGTGGGCCTGATCGGTTCCGGCATCGTCAAGGATTTCGGCCCCATGAGGAAGGCGGAAAAACGGGCCATGGAGGAGGGAAAGGTCCTGGCCGACGGCGCAACGCCCCTCACCGGCAAGGAGCTCACGGACATGGAGCCTTATCCCGGCTTCAAGCCCAGGGTGTTTCTGAACTTTGTCCTTCCGGTCCTGATGATCATCACCACGGCCCTCGGCACGTACATTGCCTTCAAGTCGGCCAAGACCATGGAGGCATTCCTGTTCGTGGGAATTTTCATGATGGTCAGCATGATGATCCAGGGGATTCCCTTCAAAGAGGTCATGAATACCATGATGGACGGCATCAAGGGGGCCCTTCCGGCCATCGTCCTTCTGGCCCTGGCCTATTCCGTCAATGCCCTGAGCAAGCAGATGGGGACGGCCAACTACATCATCTCCCTCTGTGAGGGCTTTCTGACGCCCCACGTGCTCCCGGCCCTGATTTTCATCGTCTCGGCGATCATGGCCTTTGCCACGGGTTCTTCCTGGGGAACCTTCGCCATCTGCATGCCCATCGCCCTGCCCCTGGCCTTCAGCATCACCGGCGGGGAGCTGAGCACCATCGTGGTGGCGGTGTTTGCGGCCGTGGCCGGCGGCGGCGTGTTCGGCGACCACTGCTCGCCCCTTTCCGACACGACGATCCTCTCTTCCATGGGTTCCGCCTCGGATCATCTGGACCATGTGAAGACCCAGCTCCCTTACGCCCTGATCTGCGGCGGGCTGGCGACGGCCGGTTATCTGATCGTGGGATTTGTGGCGGCGTAGGGCGGAAACCTGTAAGGGCAAAGATCTTCCGTGGTCAGACGGAAAAAAGGAACGGTCCATCAAGTGGGGCCGTTCCTTTTTTCTATGGCTATTATACCACGAAAACGGCTTTTTTTCAAGACTGGTAAGAGGGGAGGACCGGTGTTATAATCGTCTTCCAGACATTTTGAAGAGGGGAGGAATGGCGGTTGAACAGAGACTGGATGATATTGCTGGAAAGGCAGACCGGGCTGGAGGAGGTCCTTGAGACGAACCGGGCGGCAGAGCGGTACGGGCTGTCCCGTGTGAAAGAGAAGGTGAAGGCGGCCCTTGCGCTTTACCATGGGATCCTGCCGGAATTTGATTCTTACGGAAACCGCTGTCTGGGGGATACCTTCCTGAAAGGAATGCCGGAGTTTTTCAAATGGTACGACGTGAAATTTGAACCGCAGAATACCATCGTGACGCTGGATTACCCGGTGCTTAAGGATCTTTCCGGGGATGCGGGCGTGGACCGGATCTTCGGCTTCCTGGAATGCATCTGCCTGGAACAGAGATTTCTGAGGAGGTTTCCGAAAGAATATGTGAGAAAGGCTCTGAAGGAATCCGGCATCCATGGGGATGCGGCGGTGAATCTCTGCGGGATCGTCCTGGATACCGCCGTTAAAGAACTTCTGGGAGAAGGTTCCCAGGCTGCATACCTGGCCGATTCTGTGGGGGAGGCGGCACTTCGGCTGAAATATGCAAACTTACGCAGATAATGGTTGACATTCTGTCGCCCAGCGGGTAAAATAATCTTCGTATGATTGGAGAGTTATCGAAGTGGTCATAACGAGCCGCACTCGAAATGCGGTTGTCCTTTA
>CAMSZT010000040.1 GCA_947066815.1 uncultured Lachnotalea sp. | reverse complement strand
CATGTCGCGCCCTCCTTGTGTCAATTTCAATCCACGCTCCCGCGAGGGGAGCGACTCTGGAAGTCCGTGATGACATCATGGGGACGGAATTTCAATCCACGCTCCCGCGAGGGGAGCGACCTTTGCATGTCCCACGGGTGGCGCGGACTTAGTAAATTTCAATCCACGCTCCCGCGAGGGGAGCGACCCATGTTCCACAGCATCGTCAGCGTCTCCGCAAGATTTCAATCCACGCTCCCGCGAGGGGAGCGACTTAATTCTCCTTTGAAAGCAGATGTTCCATAAAAAATTTCAATCCACGCTCCCGCGAGGGGAGCGACGCCACCTCCACGGCTTTTTCCTGCGTCCCTGCAATTTCAATCCACGCTCCCGCGAGGGGAGCGACCCAGTCTCTTTCCACAGGGATTCCCTTCCGGCATCTGATTTCAATCCACGCTCCCGCGAGGGGAGCGACCTTGAGTTTTAGCGCCTTTATATACTGGCTGTAAATTTCAATCCACGCTCCCGCGAGGGGAGCGACCTCCCTCCCGCTCTGCCAACTTTTTTATCGTATTTAATTTCAATCCACGCTCCCGCGAGGGGAGCGACAGTTTCATCGTTTGGAACGTTACTGCTCATATATATTTCAATCCACGCTCCCGCGAGGGGAGCGACGGTGTATACCTCCGATGCGTCCATGTTCTTCGAATTTCAATCCACGCTCCCGCGAGGGGAGCGACCCTGGCGCTTTTTCCCTGGCATTGTCTCCGAAAAATTTCAATCCACGCTCCCGCGAGGGGAGCGACCATGTGCCCTTCCCATTTCTTCCTCCTTATGCAAACGATTTCAATCCACGCTCCCGCGAGGGGAGCGACTCCGCTCCTCCGGGATATCCCGCAGGACCGGACAGGATTTCAATCCACGCTCCCGCGAGGGGAGCGACAAAAACAATGTAACGTTGACGTCATAAGCATCTCGATTTCAATCCACGCTCCCGCGAGGGGAGCGACTGTCCCCATAATTCCGTATGACACCGTTCACAAAAATTTCAATCCACGCTCCCGCGAGGGGAGCGACGTAACCGGCTGGAGGGTTCGACCGCATTCCCTGCAATTTCAATCCACGCTCCCGCGAGGGGAGCGACCACAATTCATCAAGCATCGTCTGCGGCAAGTTTGTATTTCAATCCACGCTCCCGCGAGGGGAGCGACGGGGGACCTATTTTTATGGATGGCGGCTATGCAAGATTTCAATCCACGCTCCCGCGAGGGGAGCGACTCCGGCTCTGTACTGGCACCCCCGCTGTACCAGGATTTCAATCCACGCTCCCGCGAGGGGAGCGACGGTACGGATCCTGGCCCTCTTTTATGATCATGTAGGATTTCAATCCACGCTCCCGCGAGGGGAGCGACGCCATGGATCATCCAGAGGATCCGTCCCTCGGGTGATTTCAATCCACGCTCCCGCGAGGGGAGCGACCCCTGCTCCGTCATTCAAAAGGGATCCTGTCCGGGATTTCAATCCACGCTCCCGCGAGGGGAGCGACGCTATATAAAAATTATGCAATAACAGTATAAAGATTTCAATCCACGCTCCCGCGAGGGGAGCGACCTACAGCCGCCCCAGCGGCGGCTTCCAGTGCTGATTTCAATCCACGCTCCCGCGAGGGGAGCGACAGCAAAAACAGACAAATTCGCAGAAAAAGCTCATATCGTTTTTGTCTATTTTTGCCATATAAAGCAATATATCATTTATTTTACCCTATTCAGGCGCAGATGTATAGAAAATTTTCCGGAATTTCCGGTGCGAGTCCTCCAGGGTTTTTATGTGTACCGACAGTTCGCACCGGAAATTTTTACAGAAACAAGGGGGCTTTCATGTCCACGCTTTCCTTCACACCGATGTGCTCCACCTTATTTTTGTAGTTGTTGCCCAGATAGTAAAACCGCAGGCTGTCCTTCTTCACGTCAATGATTTCCTCCAGAATCGCTTTTACCTCTCTGCATTTGGCTGCATCCATCTCACATTCAAAGACGGAATTCTGAACTCTCGTCCCATAATTAACGCATTGCTTCGCCACCTGCCGCAGCCGCTTTTTCCCTGCCGCCGTTTCCGTATTGACGTCATAAGTGATCAGTACCAACATTCCATTTTCACCTACTTCCACATGAACGGCGGATAGGCGTCCAGGTCGCCCCGGATGTAACGTGCCAGGAGCAATGCCTGTGTGTAGGCCGCCATTCCCCATTCCACTTTTACTTCTAAGAATGGATGTTTGATGGTTTCCTGCTTTCTCGTCTGCCAGGCCGATAAAACCGCTTTTCTGGTGTCGTCGTCCATGATGACCGCCCCGTTTTCCTTCCGGAAAAATCCGGAGGGTGAAACGATTCTTTTGTTGATCAGAGAAAGCACAAAACGGTCTGCATATACCGGCCGCAGTTCTTCCATGAGATCTAAAGCCAGGGAGGCCCTCCCGGGGCGGTCTGTGTGCAGGAAGCCCACATAAGGGTCAAGGCCTACCGTCTCCAGGGCGGAGGCCGTCATATTGGCCAGCAGGGTGTAAGTAAAGGAGAGTAATGCGTTGATTTCGTCCAGGGGAGGACGCCTGTTCCTTCCCTGGAAGGAAAATGTTTCTTTCTGCTGGAGAATCAATTCGTCGAACACGGAAAAGTACAGGCTCGCCGCCTCCCCTTCGATTCCCCGCAAGGTTTCCATGGAACCGCAGGTCTGCACTGCCTCCATCGCATTTTTTAATCTGCCGGAGACCAGCTTCAGCCGTTCCACGTCCACCCGCATCGCATGGTCCCTGGTCGCCCGCTCCAGCACCCACCGGCCGTTGAACAGCTTTCCGGTGATAAAGCTTTTTGCAATGTCCAGTCTGCCCTCCGTATCTTCCGACAGGAAATACTGCTTTTTACGCAGCAGCACGTTTCCCCGGCACTCGCCGGAGACTCTGGCAAGGAAACGGCCTGACCGGGAGAGAAAGGAGAGGGCCACGTTCCGCTTTGCGCAGGCTCCCATCAGGGCAGGGCTGGCTCCGGCAAAGCCTAGGGTCACGATGGCTTCCAGGTTGTGAAGGGGCACTCTTCCCACCTCTTCGCCTTCCGACAGAACCACCACGTTTTCCCCGTCCAGCGACAGATACCGGTCAGGAGAAGTCACATATAATGTGTTCAGCAATCTCTTCAATTTTCGTCCTCCTCCTTTACCCGTCTGGAGATGTATTCCCTCGCCGATTTCTTTTTCATCAGCTGGGGCAGGCAGAGGTCTTTCAGGGAACAGGCGTTGCAGGCCTTCGTCCGTTTCACCATCGGTGTATGTCTCCGCTCATAATACCGGTGCATTTCCTTGAAGGCGTCTCTCACCTGCTGCCGGACCGCCTCCTCCAGAGGTACCTCGATCCGCCTCCTGACCTCCCCGTAGAACAGATAGCCTTTCTCGATCTCACACCCAAGCATCTCCTCCAGGCACATGGCCTGGGCTGCCATCTGGAGGATATCCGTCTCATCTTCCTTCGGCTGGCCTTTTTTATATTCCACCGGGTAGACCAGGTATCTGCCCTCCCTGCCCCGCAGGGAAATCCCCTCCCCGTCTGTCCGGTGGAATTCGACGATGTCGCAGACGCCGTTTGTGCCAAGAGTTCTGGAAAACACGGGCATCCCCCTAGAGATCAGCACGTCTCCCCGTTTCTCCGTGGAATGGCCGTCGTGGGCTTTCTTGTGGAACAGATTTCCCTCCACGGTCCTTAAGTTCTCTTCCCACTGCTGTTCCAGATGGATGAGCGCCCACTGTCTCTTGCAGAATGAGAAGTGCTGGATGCCGGAGAGCATCAGGTAGTCGTCCTCTCCATAGCCCTTCAGTTCTTCCGAATACATGTCACTCCTTCCGGAATCTGTTCTTCGCAGACGGTCACTTCATAATCCCCATAGCACCTGGGCTGTATCCCGGCCTCCCTCTTGTTCACCTTGACGGCGTCAAAGAGCTTGTGGGCCGGCGCATTGCCAAGCTCCGAATCGTGTTTGAAAATGATCAGCTCCCGCACTGCCATTTTCCCCCTGGCCGCCGAACGGTCATGTTCAAACATGTTTAAAATGGCTTCCCACAGAAGTTCTGCATCCTCTTCACTGAACCCCGTCACTTTTCTGGCCAGGTTTGCGGACACGAACCCTTCCGCCCGGTACAGCCCGTAGGGGACGATCTCCTTCCTTCCCATCTCCGTCTTCTTTTTCTCCGCATCTTTTTCCGTGGTAATGGCCACCCTCGTGATGGTCAGGCTCTGGGGGACAATCGGATCCACCGAACGAGCGAAGCCAAACTGCACCGGCCCCCTCACCTGCCCGCAGTTTAAGTTGGCCTTGACGAAGGTGGTCATGACGGCTCCAAAGGCACGGATATCGAAAAACCGGGAACACATGAAGTCCCTGATCTTCCGGTCCAGTTCCGGATCTTCCTTTTTTAACGCCGGAATTTTTTTCTCGTCGATGGACAGTTCCGCAAAAGCCCCGGCGTCCTTGACGTTTAAGGGTATTCCTTCTTTAATGTAAATCTGGTATCCCGGCTCCTCCTCCTTCACCGTCTCCACGTAGTTGCGGATCTTCCGTTTCAGGCACACGTCCGTCACGATCCCGTGTCCCGTGTCCAGATCCACCCTGGGTGCATTTCCGTTGTCCGGATCCCCGTTGGGATTCCCGTTCTCCACGTCAAACAATACCACAAAATCATACCGGTTCCTGATCGCTTCTCCCATTGTTAAGCCTCCTCCTCTTTCTGTTCACATTTTTTCTGTCCATATCTTTCCTGTGTCTGATGATAATATCCCAGCATAAACACCGCCTGTTCTTCCGGACCGAACCGCCTGGGAATCGGAGCCTCCAGCCGTCCGATGATCTCCATGATCTGCTGATCCAAGGTGATGGCCAGTCCCGTATTATCCCGTTTCAGCTTTTTCATATGGCTTCCCTCTAGCTTCATAAGCTGAGCAAATACTAAAGCCGGCGTACTGCACATGCTGTTCAAATAATGATCTTTGATTGTCACATTTAAAGGATCTTTACCACTTTCCTTCCGGTAATCTTTTCCCTTTGCCGACTCCAGCTGCACATTCTCCAGCAGGGAAAACAACCTCCCCAAAAGATACGCCTGATGATCTGTTTCCGTGTTTAATCCCACGCTGCATCCCTCCTTATTTTTGTCGCCGGTACTGTTTTTATATAGATAAGCTTTCAATATGGCCGCCCGTTTCCAATTCAGGTCATGGTCCGCCCGGATTCTCCGCAGGGTACAGAAAAGAAGTTCCTCCGGATACCGGGAATTCATGAGGACCGACCGAAGGAGGGCCGCAGTCAGGGTCGGGAGCTTGTCCTTCCCTCCCGGGGCCTTCATCTCATCCAGTATGACCCAAAGTGGCAGGTACGGTTTTTTTACAAATGCAGGAATAACGATCTCCAGCCGATCCTCATGGGCCTGGAGGTTGGCCAGCCACCTCCCAAACTCATTTTTCAAAAAGAACCGCACCGAAAGGCGGGCCGCATTGGGGGAAAGGCCCAGAATATAAAACATATTGTCAGGCCGAAGTTGCCGCCCTTTCCAGTCTGCACTCTCTCCCCGACACAATTTTTTGAGGGCCGACTGGACGTCCACATCCCGAATCGTATCTTCCTGGTTTAAAAACGCCATCAAGAGATCCTGATAGGCCGCTTTTCCTTCCTTGGCCCAGCCAACCACCGTCACGTCCCCGGCCCGGTAAACCCGCTCCGAATCCGACAGCAGATAGTTGAGGGCCGCACCATAGGCCCTGGCCGCACGCTCCCCGGTCTGGGCGTTTCCTCCGTCCTCCATCTCGTAAGAGCAAAATGCCTTTGCATTAAAGGAGACCAACGCCGCCCCGCTGGACTGGGCGCCCCACACCCCTTTGATCAGGGGATGGAGCCTTGCGATACGTTCCCGTTTCCCCGTCACCAGGCAGATTCCCGTCTCCCCGTCTTTTTCCCGGTTCCGGTACGCTTCCCAGGCTTCCTTGATTCCGGAATCCTCCATCACCGACTCTCCCTCATAGTAAAAGACCAGGTTTGCGCCTTTTAGAAGTTCCTCCAGTTCCGGCTTTAATACTTCATGCTCCGGAGCCTTCCCCGGGTCCCAGTTTTGAAAGAAGTTTTTCACAGCCTCCGCAGCTTCCGTGTGTACCTCTTCCAGAATCTCCAGATGTTTTTTCCTTGAGGCGCCAAACCGCTCCATCGCCTTCTCCGGCTTTCCACCGCCGTCCACGCCCAGAAGATACCCGGCGTTGTCCCAGAGGAAAAACGCCAGCACCCCGCTGGTCCTCGCCGGATGCTCCGGCACTCTCACCTTTCCGGCTTTTCCCTTCTCGTCTTTCAAAGAAAGAAGCTGCCGGACGCTTCCGTCTCTTCCCAGAAGGATTCCGTAGGACACTTTCTCATTCATCCAGCCGGGAGCGCCGATCTTCCCCTGTTTTACAAGCTCCTCATATAGTTTTGTCAGTTCATAAAAGATCACCGGAGCACCTCACTTTCCGAAAGGTCCAGAATCCCGTCCGAAAGCGCTGCCCGGAAAAAAACCGGGCTGGCGTCGTAAGCCATTGTTCCGTCTTTCAATTTGCGAGGACTGTATTCCATGTGGTGAAGCATAATCCCCAGATCCTTTTCCCCCTTGCATTCTGATTCCGGGATTTTCCCCTCGCACAGCTTAAAATGGGCCGGAAACTCCCGAACTCCGAAATACGGCTGGTGATAGCACTGCCCTTTCCTCGCCCTCCGTTTCAGGATGTCCTGAAATTTCCCCGGATTGTCCGTGTCATTGGCCTCCTGGCCGATGTCGAAATGGGCCTCGATCACGTATCGGACATCCTTTAACACCGTGGCCGCCCGCTGGACGATTTCCGTTTTCGTGTTGAGATAAAGCCCGTCGAAGGCTTCTTTCTTGATGGCGGCTTTCACCCCGGAGCACCCGATCTTGGACTTCACCTCGTTCCTCCTCACACTCGTGAACTGTATGGGCTTGATCACGTGGATCCGGTCGATCTCATAGTGAAGCCCCGGATGCCAGAAGATGGCTTCCAGGATCCCCACCGCCGCCCCCGGCGTCATCACGTCGTAAGAATACCGTTCCGTCTTGAGTTCGGGCCTGGTGAAGCACGCATAATCCCCCCATACTTCCAGTTTTATGGACATCTCTCTCCCCCTTTCTCTTACATAAAGATTGCATCGCCTTCCTTCGCCGAAAAAGCAAGACCGGCGTGTTCGTCGTATAGTTTCTCATTTGCCAAAACTGCCGTTCCCTGGATCAGTTCAATATCACCCAGCCGCAAAAGATCCTGGTAATGCAATTTGTAGACATTCACGCTGTACCTTCCCAGCTTCCGAAAAAGCCCCCTGCCGCATTTTCCTCCCCGAAGTTCCCGGATCAGCCGTTTTCCCTCGTCTCCCCAGGGGATATGCACCGTGTAGGTCTCCTCGTCGATCAGGCGGAATGTCTCCGCAATTTCCCGGAACGCATACCGCTCTGCCTTCTCCATGATCTTCTTCCGATCCAGGTTTTCCTCTCCCCGAAGTTTCTCTCTCCAGAAACGGAAGTAGGCTTCAATAGCTTCCAGGCTGTCCCACTCTTTATCGTCTTTCATTATATAGCGGGCCGCATCCACCTGCTGCCGGATGGAATCCGGAAGCCTGCCCTCCAGGGAGAACACCTCCACGATGCTCTCCTCCGGTTTCTTCTTTCCATTCCGGTTGCAGCGCCCCGCCGCCTGTAAAATCGAATCCAGCCCCGCCTGTTCCCGGAGCACGTGAGGGAAGTCCAGATCCACCCCCGCCTCCACCAGGGAGGTGGCTGCCACCAGGCAGGGAAGCTCGTCCCCAAGCCGCCTCCTGATCTCGGAGAGCACTTCCTCCCTGTGGGCCGGAACCATCATCGTCGTCAGGTGGAAACACCCCCCCTGTCCTTTCAGCAGCTCATACAGTCCCCTCGCTTTCCGCTTCGTGTTGACAATGCAGAGGGCCTGTCTGTGGGACTTCATCTGATCTGCGATCTCCTCCGGTGACGATTCCCCGCTATTCCTGAACGTGACCCGCTTCAACTGCTCAAACTGCTTTTTCGTGTCCTTCGTGATCTCTTCCGGTTCTGTTCCTTTCGGGAATGTAATTGCGGGCTGGGTAGCCGTGCAGAGAACCTGGGTCGCCCGGAACGAATCGGAAAGTTCCTCCATGGCATGGACGCAGGGCGTCCAGTAGGAGGCCGGAAGCATCTGTACCTCGTCATAAATGACCACGCTGTTTGCAATGTTGTGGAGCTTCCTGCACCGGGAAGATTTGTTGTGGAACAGGGATTCAAAGAACTGCACCGCCGTGGTCACGACCACCGGCATGTCCCAATTTTCGCTGGCCAGCTGTAAGGGATTCCGCTCTTCCCCCGGATCCTTTTCATAGATCACATTGGAGTGATGTTCCAGCACGTTTTCCTCTCCCAGGATCTCCCGGAATTTCTTTGCCGTCTGCTCGATGATGTTCATATAGGGAATCACATAGATAACTCTGTCCAGCCCGTGGGATACCCCGTGACATAAGGCCCAGTACAGACTGCTCACGGTCTTTCCACCTCCCGTGGGCACCGTCAGCGTGTAAATCCCCCGCTCCGCCTCCCGCCCGTGGGCCGCCGCAGTCCGAAGAAGCTCCGAGCGCATCCCGTTTATGCCTGGCTTCTCCTCCAGCCAGCCTTGTTCCTTCAGATAAGTTTCCAGCCGCCCAAGCAGTGTCTCCAGGCTGTCGCCCGTTCCCCTTGGCGCCGGTTCTCCGTTCATGAATTCTTCCGTATCCAGGAAATCCGCATCCACCAGGGACGAATACAAAAACTTCGTCTCCATGTATCTACCGAAGGCCGTCTGGGAAGTGTCCATCTCCGGCACGCTTGGCAGGGATAAGGATGGACAGGCTTCCTTCCACCCGCTGTAATCCGGAATCTTCCCCTCCATCCCCTTTTTGATACGCCCCTGGACCGTCCCGTCCACATCCCGGTCCATCTGTCCGCCAAGATCCGGCAGGCCGCTGTGATGTCCCATGATGCACATGGCCGCCGTCATCTGCCGCATCTTAACCGCTTCCAGGGCTCCGGCCGTGGAATGGTCACAGGTCTCCGTGGAATTCGGATTCCGGATCCTGGCTTGGAACTCTTTCGATGCCTTTCCAATATCGTGGAACCCGCCGACAAACTCTCCCAGGGACCGTTTCCCGAAGGCGGCCGCAAAATCCCCGGCAAGCTTTGCCGTCCCCTGCAGGTGCTCTTGTAAAGTTTGTTCTCTGTCTTCTGTCTTATGTGCCAGGTAAGTTTTCATCGCGCCCCCTCTTATTGGTATTTCATTTGATAACAATAACTCCTATTGGTTTGATGATACCATATTATGGAACGCCACGCAGTAAAAATCTGTCGAAATAAATATTATTTTTAACTTTCCTGCCATGCATGATCCATGCCGGGCCGGATGCACTCTTTTTCTGTAGATACGGCGCCCTTTACACGGTGCCATTCATGCCGCTCTTCAGGTAACCCGCCAGCTCGGCGGCCGTCTCCTTCATCCCCCTCCGAAACCAGACCTCGATCCATCCATATAAAAAGGAGGCAGCATAGGCGGAGGAATAGGCGGCCGCCGCTTCCTGTTCCGGGTCAAAACCGCACAGGTCCAAAATAATGTCTTTCAGAAGATAGACCAGCCCTCTTTTGTTAAGTTTGACCTTTCCGTTCCCGCCGATACCGGCAGGGAAACCTATGGCCTCGTGGTCTACCTCCATCCGGGCGGCTTCACCGCTGGGGAGCCGACCCCGATCATCCGAATCCCGTGGATCCGGATACGGATTACAGCGGGATCGCCAGGCTCTTCTCCGTCATGGCCGGGAAGGAGATCACGGCGGATATGTTTGCGGACGGCACTTATCTCGAACAGGTGAAAGACATCTCCGCCGCCATGTGGATCGATGAAAGTTCCGTGCCCAGCGTGTGTGCATATGGCTCCTGGGACAAAGCGCAGGCCTTCGGCGCCTCCAAACGGCTGGACAGCGCTCTGACGAAATATAACATTCCCCACGAGTATATTGTCTTTGCGCATTCCGGCCACGGCCTGCAGAACGACAATGCCAAATATGCGTAATATATGGAAAAGATTTCCGAATATCTGAATACCTATATGCCGATCGGCTGACCTTATACGGAAACCCAAACGATTTTCTCTTGACTCCTTCACACTACTGCGATAGTATATGTATATGATACTACTGCAGTCGTATGAAGGAGTCTGTTTATGGAAATAAAACTGTTTGATTCGGAACTGAAGGTCATGGAAGTGCTCTGGCGGGAGGGAGATTCCACCGCCAAGCACATTTCCCAGGTACTGGGAGAGGAGACCGGCTGGAACATCAACACCACCTACACCGTGATCAAGCGCTGCATCAAAAAGGGGGCCATCGCCCGCTCCGAGCCAGGCTTTCTGTGCCATGCGCTGATCCGAAAAGAGCAGGTGCAGGAGGCGGAGACCAACGAACTCATCAACAAGGTTTACGACGGCTCCGCCGACAAGCTGTTCGCGGCGCTCCTCGGCAGGAAAAAGCTTTCCGCCGGGCAGATCGAAGCGCTGAAGCAGATCGTCGGAGAGCTGGACCACGAGTGATGGATTGTTATATAAGTTAGAGGTGAGAACTATGACTCTGCTCCAAATTAGTGTTTCCAGAGGGATATTGATTCTGGCCATCCTGGCCGTCCGCGCGGCGGCACTCCACAGGCTTCCTCCCTTCTTTCCGAGGAGGATATCCGGATGCTGCGGGCCCTGGAGCTTGACGGCTATATGCAGATGAGCGTCTCTAAGTTCCGGGAGCGGTTCCTCGCACAGACCGATACCCCCGAATATCAGGATCTTCTGAGACGCCTCTCGGAGCACACTGATCTGCGCTTCTTTCTTCTTTCATCAGGAGATAATCCCGATGCCGTCTTTTATTTCGACATCGTGGAAAACCTTACCGGCGAAGACTGGGAATTCCGGAGCTATGAGGGAAGCGCCGCCACCAGCTTTTCCGGAGAGAATGAGACGCCCATGTTCCGGTACACCTTCTCCCTCGCCGTCACCGACCCGGACCTGCTCACGGTCGAGGCATACGATCAGGCGAGAATCGGTTACCATACCATTCTGGACGGCTTTTTATCCGGACTGAATCCGGGCTCCTCACTGTCCTCTCCGGACGAAGATGCCATCCGGGAGCGCCTGGCTATCCTGAAAAAGGAGCTGGAAAGCCGGCAGACGGAGGGCCTTTCCATGAGCGCCGACTATTCCTTCACTTCGGAACGCGGCTTTTTTACCGACATGGCCGTCTCGGAGGATGCCCGGTTCACGGAGGGACTGATGGAGCAGATCCGGGCCCAGTACGAGCAGGAGCTGGCCGTCTTCCGCCCCTACGGTCTGTCCTGGCAGTGCTTAAATAACGGGGAACTGAGGATGTTTTTTGAAGGGAAAGAGGTCCGTGGCATTTTCGACACGGAACAGGACACCTGGATCAGTGCCCACACCGGAAATTCCGCCTACGGTGACGATGCCATCGACCTTTACACGGTGTATGAAAACGGAAAATTCCGGGGACTTCGGTTTGCGACAGAAGAGGAATCCGCCCTGTGGGATGAAATCCGCTCCTCCACGGCGCCGGACAGCGGAGCGGAGGGAAGCTCCTGACCATCACCCTGGAGGAGACGGCTTTTGAGAAAATGGATGAGAGGGAGCCTTTTTAGCCTGATTTATGAAAGCGGCCGTTTTTCTGTTTATACTGCTGGCGGTATTTGGAAGGTGTCATGCCCATTATGCTTTTGATTTCTTGTAAAAATAGCTTGATCCGTGGAATCCGACACTTTCGGCGGCTGCGCCGATCGGCATATTGCTCTCGGATATCTTCTTCGCGGCCATATAGATCCTCCGGCTGATCAGATATTCAAAAGGGGAGGAATCGATCATGCGCTGAAAGCATCTGCAGCATTCACTTTTGCTGAGTCCCGCCGTACCTGCAATGTCCGCCAGAGTAATGTCCCGGCGATATTCTTCATGTATGAATTTCAGCATTTTTTTAATGCGTTCTTCATCAACCGAGGAAGTTCCTCCCCTCTCGTCCAGAAATTTTTTACAGTTCTGCACCAGGAGCAGCCACAGCTTTCCCAGACAATTCCGGATCTCCAGTTCGTACCCATAGTCCTTATCTTCTTCCAGGTCCAGGATCCTGCGCAGACAGATCAGGATCTGCAGGTGCCAGCTCACGTCAAGTGACAAAAAAACATATTTCAGCTGAGAACATTTGAGCACCGGCAGTACATATTTGTTTTCGATGACCATTTGATTCGCACCGCTCAGCATAGACGGATCGAACAGCACGGAACACATCTTTGTATCCTGCGTCAGCAGCGGGCTCGACATATGCATCACGTTCGAGTTGATGAAGATGCCCTCGCCCTGATTGACGACGATCGATTCTTCATTGACCGTATACCGGACGCTTCCTGTCAAGACCACCACAAATTGAAGCTCTTTATGCCAGTGGCGCTGGATCACCGGAATGGAATATTCTTTAAACTCATCAATATAGACTGCGATCGGAAGCAGGGACGAGCCGTGGGCGGCCATCTCCCGCAATGTGCTGTCCACCTCCACTTCCTGTGACCGGCGTCAAGGAATCCAGGATACCGGTTCCGATCTCTCCACTCAGGACTTCCTGCGCTGCTTCTTCTGTCTTAAACAAAAAAGGAAGATCCAGCAATTCTGTGGAATCCGTAAAGCTTCCCAGATTGGCAACGGCAGCATAACACATTTCCACAGATACCATCTGCAATTGTTCCAATCCGTCCTGTTTCTCGTTATAACCAACAGCAGATCCTCTCTCCTCACCCAGGGGGCCACTCCCGAAAAAAGGCTTCTGATCTACTGATAATTAAACTTACGGAACCGTACCGCTATAATCTGAGAAAAGCATTGATTTCCCCAGTATTTATCATCTTTATCATACACAGTTTCAAGCTGTTTATCAATTATGTATATCATCCATTTTGTGTATTATATTAGCGGAACTCCCTGACGACAGGCCGGATATCGCCGCATAAATTACAGCTTTTTGCGAGAACAACAGACAAAAAGAGACTGTCGATTTCCCAACAGTCCCTTTTTTCTCTGTCTGCAAAAACCTCTGATCTCAATCTTCCGCGTAGTCCACGAAATCCAGAGGGTCGATGGGCGCGCCGTCCTTGGTCATCTTGAGATACAGATTGGCGCCCTCCACCACATAATATTTGGTGGGAGAAGCTAATGTCCCCACCTGGGCCCCCGCTTCCAGATAGTCGCCGGGGTTTACCTGGGGGTCCGCAAGCTGTCCATAGGTAAGCTCGTAGCCGTTCCCAAGGTCCAGGGTCACGTAGTTTCCGATCTCCGCGTCGGTACCCACCACCTTCACGATGGCGTCCGCCGCCGCGTTCACCGGCATTCCCACCTCGCCCTGGATCAGCACCGCCGGATTGCACTTATATTGATCCAGCGTGGGGAAATAGACGGTCTTGTCCATGGAGTATTCCATGATCACATTGCCGAGGGCCGGCCAGACAAGGCCGTTCTCCGCCTGAAAATTCACCGTCTGCACCTGGGATACGGCCGCGGGGGCCTCGGAGGGAGCTTCCGGCTCTTCCTCCGGCGCCTCCGGTTCCCGGCGCGCCTCCAAAGTGGGAGCCTCCGTCACAGGCTCCCTCGCCTCCGTCTCGGCGGGCGTGGTCTCTCTTGCTTCTCTCACAGTCTCTTTTGTCTCTGTTACGGCTTTCGTCGTCTCTTCTTTTGTACCTGTTGTTTCTTCGTCATTCCATAAGAGTTGTTCGGAAGAACCCTCAGACTCTGCGTGCCTTTGGTTCTCTTCATCCTTCCTGCCCGCTCCCTGCCACACCAGTACTCCGGCGACGGCGCTCACGGTAACAAGACACCCCAGCAGCATGACCAGCAATCCTTGCTTCTTTTTCACGATAATCACCTCGGTATTATTCTTGCCCGATTACCGCGTCCTATTCAAAAATAAACTGGGCATTTCTGGTCCTGCAGGAAATTCCTCCGGTTCTCATCCTGCCTGCGGCATTTCCTGCCCCGGGATCTCCACCGTAATGTTCTGAAAATAATAATTTAAGATCGTCTGGGCGTCCTTTCCCTCCAGGGCCATCTTGTTGGCTCCCCACTGGCTCACGCCGTAGCCGTGTCCGGAACCCTTCACCACAAATTTAAGGCCTTTTTCTGTCTGGGAAACGGAAAAAGCCGGGGAGGGGAGGGAGAGGGCGGCCGCAAGCTCCTCACCGGTATATTCCTCCGTCCCTGCCATGACCCGCGTCACATAGCCGGCGCTGTCCCTGGACACGATCTGCAGTCCCAGGGCTTCTCCCGCCCCCAGGCTCTGTCCCCGGATCCCGGTGATGGCCCCCGCAAGCTCCGCCTCCGAATATTCCCGGATGGTCACATAATCTTCCATATCCACATCTCTGCTCCCGTCCACACCTTTCAGGTAGGGAAAGGCTTCCCCGCCATCCCTGGTCATCCCCGCGCTGGCCCGGTGGAACATGGCATCCGCAAGGCCCCCTTCAAACCGGATCACCATCCCCGCCGTCTCGGCGGCCGCCGCCTCAAACTTTTCCTCGATGGCCCCATACTCCTTTCCCCACTCCTTTTCCCTGCCGGCCCGGTCCAGATATGTACAGGAAAGCTCCGCCTCCTCAAGCCTCTCCGCCTCTCCCATGGCTTTGCAGAGATAGGTCCTGGCGAGGATGAGCTGGACCTTCACGGCCTCCTTCTCGTAGGTCCCCGGGATCTGGGAGGCCGCCACGCCGACGGCATACTCCTCCAGGTCGACCTCCTCCGTCCCGTAAGCGCCCTTCCGCACAATGAGCTTTCCGCTCTCCCGGATCTTTTCCGGCTCCTCGGAAATACTCCCGCTCACAAACAGTGTGACGATATAAGGAAACAAAAAGAGAAGGATTGTCCCAAAAAGGACCGCAGAATACCCTTTTTTCATAAAAACTCCTTTGGCCTGTCTTTAAAAACAGTTTACGCCGAAGAAGCCCCTTCTATGATCTTTCCGCCCATTTTATTTTATCTTCGGCTGATGCCGACCGCCATATTCAAAAGAAAAACCTGACTCACCCCCGCCGAGAGCAGCGCCTTCGTGCAGGCCTCGGCCGTGGCCCCGGTGGTGTAGATATCGTCCACCAACAGTGCCCGTCCGATCCTTGCAGCGTGGACCGCCCGGAATGCCCGCTCCTCGTTCTTCTGGCGCGCCTCGTACCCCAGCTTTTTCTGGGCCTCCGTATATTCCACCCGGAGAAGAAGCCTTTTCACCGGTATGGGCAGCCTCCTGGAAAGTCCTTTTGCCAGGAGCTCGGCCTGGTTGTAGCCCCGCTCCCGGCGTCTCCTCTTATGGACCGGGACCGGCACCAGCGCGTCCGCCCCGAGCCTTAAGATCTGTCTTCCGTGGCGCTTCGTCATTTCCGCCGCCAGAAAATCCGCATATTCCCTTTGGTTTTTATATTTGAGCCCCGCCATCACCTTTCTGGCCGCATCGTTGTAATTGAGCAGGGCGATCCCACCGGAAAAGCTCCGCCTGCAGCGCAGGCAGTCCGGACAGTACTCCTCCTGCGAAAAGCGGCCGGGGCCGCTCTGTCCGAGCTCCTTCCCGCAGCCCATGCAGGCCGGCTGGGCCACAAAGGAGAGTTCCCCCGCGCAGTCCGGGCAGGCCCCGGACTCCCCGAAGGGCAGTACCCCGCCGCACACCGGGCAGCGCCTGGGGTAGATCAGGTCCAGTATCAAAGGCTCATCGCTCCTTTCCGGAAATTTTTTCGGATCAGGTAATTGCGAAACCTGAAGTTGTGGAAATATTCTGCCAATATGTCCGTCCAAAGCCTGCAGCGCCAAACGTTCCGGCAAGCCCAGAACCGCAGAAGCCACTCGGGATTCGTCCCTCCTGTCTTCCCTGGTCTTGCCTTCACGGCGCAGAGGGCTTTTCCCGGAAATATTGTCAGAATATTCAACAAGTCTTTGAAATTCGCAATTACCTGATTTCCTCGGCAGACAGGGTCTGCAGCTCCCGGAGGCGCTTGTCCAGGCTGGAATAACGCCTCTGTTCCGTCTCGTTGCGGGCCATCTCCCGGAAGGTCTCCGGCAGCCCCACGATGCAGACGCAGGATCTCGCCCTGGTCACCGCCGTATAGAGAAGGTTCTTTGTCATCAGCATCCGGGGGCCGGAGAGCAGAGGGATCACCACCGCCGCGTATTCGCTGCCCTGGGATTTGTGGATAGTGATGGCGTAGGCCAGCTCCAGCTCCTGGAGCCCGTCAAACCCATAGGTGACCACCCGGCCCTCGTCAAATTCGACCTTCATCTCCTCCGCGAAGGCATTGATCTCCTTCACCAGGCCGATATCGCCGTTGAACACCCCCGTACCGCTGTCCTGTACCGTCCCGTTCCTGCCCGGGACCTCCCATTCCAGCTGGTAATTGTTTTTGACCTGCATGACCTTGTCCCCCTCCCGGAAGAGGCCCTGCCCCCACTCTTTTTCCGCTTTCTTTCCGTCCGGCGGGTTCAGGTATTCCTGCAGGATCTGGTTGAGCCGCTCCACGCCCAGAGCGCCCTTCCGCATGGGGGCGATGACCTGGATGTCCTGCATGGAGACCCCCAGGTATTCCGGGAGCTTTTTGCAGATCAGGGTGATGGCGGCGCTTATGACCGCATTGGCGTCCGACCGCCGGATGAAAAGGAAATCCCGGCTTCCGGCCTGAAGCTCCACCGGCTCTCCCCGGTTGATCTTGTGGGCGTTGACAATGATATCACTGGCCTCCGCCTGCCGGAAGATCCTGGTAAGCCGGACCACGTGGAACTGCTCCGACTGGATGATATCTTTCAATACGTTCCCGGGGCCGACACTGGGAAGCTGGTCCCGGTCCCCCACCAGGATCAGGCGGGTCCCGGCAGCCGCTGCGTCCAGAAGGGAATCCAGCAGCTGGATATCCACCATGGACATCTCGTCGATGATGATCACGTCGGCCTCCAGCGGATTGTCCCTGTTTCTGGAAAACCGCACGGTCTCCCGCTCCTCCTCCTGCATGCCGGAGATCTCCAGAAGCCGGTGGATGGTCCTGGCCTCATGACCGGCCGCCTCCGCCATGCGCTTGGCCGCCCGCCCCGTGGGCGCCGCCAGTTCCACCTTGAGGCCCTCCATCTCAAAAAAACGGATGAGCGCCCGGATGGTGGTGGTCTTTCCGGTCCCCGGCCCGCCTGTGATCACCAGGACGCCCCGCTCCGCGGCCCCCCGGACAGCCTCCCTCTGCTTTTCATCCAGGCTCCGCCCCTCCTCCGCCTCGATCCGCCCGATCCGGGACAAGACCTCCTCCTCCCGGATCTCCCAGGAAAAATCCAGCTCCAAAAGCCGTTTCGCCGCCGTCATTTCCATATAATAATATTTTGCCGCATAGACGATGGGCCCGCCCTCTTCCTTCTTCACCACCAACCGCTTGTCCATGACCAGATCCATCACATACTCCTCGATGGAGGGAAGCTCCACTCCCAACAGGCGGTCAGTCTCCTGCCAGAGCTCCTTAATCGGCAGGTAAGTGTGCCCTCCCGCAATGGCCTGGAACAGCGTGTAGAGGATCCCGCTCTTGATCCGGTACCCGGAATCGGCCCGGATCCCCGCCTTCACGGCAATGCTGTCGGCGATCTTAAAGCCCACCCCGGCAATGTCGTCGGCCAGACGGTAAGGGTTCTGCTCGATGACGGCATAGAGATCCGAACCGTACTGGCGGAAGATCTTTTCCGCCAGGTTTAAGGAGAGCCCATATTTCTGGAGAAACAGCACCGCCTGGCGCATGTCCCGCTTTTCCGCCATCTGGCTTCCGAATTCCAGGGCCATCCGCTCGCTGATGCCTTTCACCCGCACCAGCGTCTCCGGCTCCTCCTCCAGGATCCGGAAGGTGTCGTCCCCAAACCGCTTTACGATCCGGGCCGCCAGCGCCGGACCGATCCCTTTTATGGCTCCGGAGCCCAGATACCGCTCCATGGAAAGGGCGTCCTCCGGCGCCTGCACCTGATAGGACTCCACCGCCAGCTGTTCCCCGTAAATGGGATGGGTCTTTCGGATGCCCTCCGCCCTTATGTATTCCCCCTCCTCCACCATGGAAAGGGGGCCCACGACGGTCATCTCCTCCCCGCCGCCGAAAAGTTCCACCACCGCGTAGCCGGTCTCCTCATTCCGGAATACGATCTTGTTCACATAACCCGAAACCGTCTCCATCCGGTCTCCTCCTCCCGTATCATCTGCCGTGTCAAATGCTGCCCGGCCTCCTGCCGCCGCAAAAAGAGCCCTTCCCGCAGCACCGGCAACGGCAAAGAGGCCCCGAAAGCCCATGGCCTCCGCAGCCTCCATCTTTTGTAGCCGGAGTTTCCGCTAAGGTTGTCCTCAGTCGGAATCCCGCTGTCCGTGCATGAATTCGATAAATTTGCCGGTGCCGATGGCCACCGCCGTCAGCGGCTCCTCGGCGATCACTGTGTTGATGCCTGTCTTTTCCTCGATCAGAGCGTCCAGCCCGCTGAGCAGGCTCCCGCCTCCGGTCATCACGATCCCCCTGTCATATACGTCCGCCGCCAGTTCCGGCGGAGTCCGCTCCAGAACGTTGTGCACGGCGTCCACGATCTGCATGGCCGGCTCCCTGAGCGCCTCCAGCGTCTCGTCGGAGGTGATGGTGATGGTCTTGGGAAGCCCGGTCACCAGGTTCCGGCCCCGCACGTCCATGGCCACCAGCTCCGGCCGCTTAAAAGCGCAGCCGATCTGGATCTTGATCTCCTCCGCCGTCCGCTCGCCGATCAGAAGATTGTGTTTCTTCCTCATAAATCGGACGATGGCCTCGTCAAAATCGTCGCCGGCCACCTTGACGGAGGTGCTCACCACAGTCCCTCCCAGGGAGATCACCGCGATATCCGCGGTGCCGCCGCCGATATCCACGATCATGTTCCCGCACGCCTTGGAAATGTCAATGCCCGAGCCGATGGCGGCCGCCACAGGCTCCTCGATGATCGACACCTCCCTGGCGCCCGCCTGATAGGTGGCGTCCTCCACGGCCTTCTTCTCCACCTCCGTGGCACCGCTGGGGATGCAGACGCTGATCCTGGGCTTCCGCAGGGTCTTCTTCCCGAGGGCTTTGCGGATAAAATACTTTAACATCTTTTCCGTGACGGTATAATCGGAGATGACTCCCTGGCGCAGAGGCCGGACGGCCACGATGTTTCCCGGCGTCCTCCCGATCATCAGACGGGCCTCCTCCCCGATGGCCTTGATCTGATTGCTGTCCCGGTCAAAAGCCACCACCGAGGGTTCTTTTAATACGACGCCCTTTCCTTTTATATAAACCAGTATGCTGGCGGTTCCCAGATCGATCCCGATATCTGTTGACAATAACATTTTCCTTCCTCCTGTGCTGTTCGCTGCCCGTTTCCAATCCTTTATATTATAAACAATTTTCCGGGTTTTTCAATTCCAATTTCAAAACTCCTGTGAAATTTTCCATTTCCATAAAATTTCTTTTATCTTCTTCATCTTTTTTTCATAGACTGAACATATTTTGGTCACATTTTGCCCGTATACTATAGGCATACCAACGGAGGTTGGTATAAACAAGCTTTTTCATACTCACGCCCGGCAGCGAAAGCTGCCGGGTCCCCCCTTTAAAACTCCACCCGGTCATACGGGTGTTTTTTACGTCTTCTTTATTTCTTCTTTTCCCGCCTGCGCCTCTCGTACCACTTAAGCTGTTCTTCCCGCACCTGAGAAAATTCTTCCCTGAATTTCCGGGAAGTAGCCGTAGGATTGCGGCGGAACATCCTGAGCTTCAGATAATCCATCTTCTCTGTCTGGGACTCGTCCTCCCGCTTCAGAGCCTTCAGCCGTTCCCTGAGCCCCGAAAGCACCCGGATATCCTCCTGTTCCCGCTCCCCGGCCGTCTTTGACAGGGCGTTCAGACGTTCGTTGACGGCATCCGCCAGGACGTTCAAACGCTCCACCGCGGGACTCTTCCCAAATTCCGTGAGCTTGTCTCCAAAGGATTCCGTCCAGGTTTCCCGCAGGCTCTCAAACCGTCCGGAAAGCTGCTCCGCCACCTCGCCGAACTCCTTCTTAAGCCGCGCCCTGGCATCCAGCATGTCCCGGATCCCCAGTGCGACCTTCACGGACACCACCGTATCACACACAAAGACCACGGACACCACGATCACGGCGACCAGCACCGTCACCTGAGAAAGGCCCAGCACAAATTCTTCCACCGGCCTGTGGATATACCGGTTTAGCAGCACGGTGAACAGTCCCCAACAGAGGGAGGAAGACAGACAGATCACGCCCTTGTACTGAAACTTCTGATTGCTGTAATCCCAATACTTCACTTTGAATATGGCTTCCATGGCAAGGCCCACCGCCAGCTCCAGAAGGGTGGCCCCCGCCATGCCGGCCAGAAACATCCAGACCACATGCTCTCTCAGCCGCAGGGTCACAAGGAGCATGACCACCGCCCCGGAACCATAGATCGGAAGCATCGGCGAATGGAGGAATCCCCGGTTCACAAAACGGCGCTTTCTGAGCGAAACGTATGCACTCTCAAAACACCAGCCGAAAAAACAGTAAATATAAAAAAACAGCAGCCACTGCTGGATAGAATAATTCATATGATCCTCCCTTGTTATCAAGTCTAGTGCAAGTGCCGCCGTCTGTCAACCCCAAACCCGTCTCAAAAATCTGTCTGCCCCCTATCCCCAAAATAATACCCGCCAAAGCATGCGTCTCCCGTATCTTTTCCGGCCACCCCTCCCCCAGGAACTGCGGAGCCATCCGGTCATTCCGGAAGGCTCCGTCCACTGCCCCTTCTGAACCAGATCTGCGTCCCATGTGCCGCAGACGGGCCGAAAGAATCCCGGCAGTCCGCAGTGGTCAGAAATGCGTTCCCGCACATTATATACCAATTTTCTCAGATCACAGAATGCTCGACAAAAATCCGCCAGTATCGACCTTTTTGTACAAACGATTCTGCAAAAAACGGCCCGCAGCCGGAGGAACCCCCGGCAAGCGGACTATTCCGCTTCCGTCCCGGCATCCGTCTCCGCCGCATTCTCCTCTTCTTCCCCTCTTTCTGCCTCTGCCTTTTTGGGCTCTCCTGCTTCTTTCTCGTCCTCTCTCTCCGCCTGGAGTGCCGCTTTTTCCTTTGCAGAAAGACGGGCATCGACAAACCGTTTCTTTACCAAAAGAAAGTCCTCGATGCTTTTCATGATATGATATAAGATCGCCCGGCCTTCCAGTTCCTCCCGGTCCGCCGGAAGAGGCTCCTTTCCCAGCCCCTCGAGCATCTCCTCCAGCCTCTCAAGCTGCGGTTCCGGCACATTCAGCTCCGTCACATGCTCTGCCAGATAAAGCATAT
Source organism: uncultured Lachnotalea sp. (assembly GCA_947066815.1). GTDB lineage: Bacteria > Bacillota > Clostridia > Lachnospirales > Lachnospiraceae > Lientehia. Next base: position 8,473 of record CAMSZT010000040.1, on the reverse strand, counting down.
AGTCCGCTAACGGCTCCGCCTGGTCAGGTACGATGCGCAGCCACCACATCCCGGAATGCAGGTTGTAGAGCGTCTTGCACTGGTCCATCCGCATCTCGAAATAGTCAATATAATACTCTGGATCCGAACGGAAGGAGTTCTCCTGATATTCGTAGGCCTCTTTTATGTATTCCCGGATCGCGCCCTCCAGCCTGGTCACATGTCCCCACACATCCACTTCCATAGCCTTGTTGGAGAGATAGGCCGCCACCTCCCCGAAGATAAACTGCATCTGTTCCTCCGTGTAGGCCATCTTTTCTCTGAGATGCTCCTCCTGGCTCCGGTTGTGATGAAAAAGGTTCAGCACAAAGGCGATGCTGCTCCCGATGAACACCAGAAGAAATTCATTCAGGAAAAAAGACGGGCTGAAGTCAAGCGTTGTCAGAAAATGTGTCCCGATCACCGCATTGACCGACAAAGTCGCCATCCAGTCCGACATCTGGCACATGAGAACTGTCAGGAAGATGAAGATTCCAAACGCAAGCCATTCGCTCCGAAAGGGAATAAAGGTCATCCAGGAAAACAGGACGACCACCGCAAAGGTGGCAAACCTGGCAAGGGCCAGCTTGATCGTCCCCCGCTTCGTCGTGACCAGCGTCAGCAGTGTCACGATACCCGCCGAGGCGGAAAACTGCAGCTCAAGAAGCTCCGCCACATAAATGGCAATACTGCTTCCCACTGCAATTTTCGCGGCAAGCATCAATCTTTTGATCGTCTGCCGCTTCCCCGGCAGCAGCATGTTCTTTAATCGTTCCCCCATCCCTGATCCTCCCCCTCGTACCTTCCTCTGCGGTGATCCCCCGATCTGCAGTCCTCCCGTTCTTTGCCTCTTTCTGCTGATACGGCCGTTGTGTTTTCTCCATTATAACATCTCTTCGTCTATAAAGTAAACATGGGATTGTCTTTCGACGGAAGCTGGTGCAGATATTTTTCCTTCGTGGCCATTCCGCCCCGGATATGCCGTTCCGACTTGTTCACGTCCAGCACAAGTCGGGCTTTCGAGGCCAATGCGGGATTGATCCGCATAAGTCGGTCGGTGACGTCCTTATGTACCGTACTTTTGCTGATCCCGAACTTCTTCGCCGTCTGGCGCACGGTCGCATTGGTTTCGATAATATAATTGGCAATCTCCACTGCCCGTTCTTCGATATAATCTTTCAAGGCTTAGTCCCTGCAACTGTTTTTTACATAGTATGCAGGAAGGGCGGTGAATATTAATCTTTGGGGCCTCTCCCATTCGATCCCCAAAACGGCAGAAACCCGAAGGGCTTTTCCCTCCGGGTTTTGCTTCGATCGGTCTTTTTTCGGAAAGACCGCCGTCGCTTTGCTATCTACTCAAGAACCACCATGGAATAGGGGGCCAGGGTCAGGGTCGTCCCCTCAAGGCCGCTGGTCTCGTCCACGGAGGACCGGAACAGGACGTTGGTGAAGGCGCCGTAATTCGGGTCCGCTTCCAGCTCCTGCACTATCTCCTTCCCGGTCAGGTTGATCAGCACCAGGACCCGCTGATCCCCCGTCATGCGGATATAAGATACGATCTCCTGAGAGTCCAGGACGTACTCGTCGATGTCCCCGTTCATCAGGGCCGGCGTTTCCTTCCTCACTTTGATGACCTCTTTGTAATGGGAAAGGATGGATTCCGGGTCGTCCTGCTGCGCTTCCACGGAAGCGTCTCCGCCCAGGCTGTAATGCGCCTCCTCGTAATCGGCCAGTCCCGCCTTTCCGGTCCCGCCGGCGAAGGGCTCCTCGAACCATCCCATGCATTCCCGGATCTGGCTGTCCGGCTTTGCGCCGTCCATGCCGATCTCTTCCCCGTAGTAGAGGAAGGGCTTGCCCGGAAGAGTCAGAAGGATGTCGGCCGCCACCTTGACCCGGCTTTCCGCCTTGTCCGCATCCTCCCTCAGGACCGGCTTCTCGTTCTCGTCCAGAAGGACGTTGGCCACCAGAATGTCGTCCGCCGTTTCGTCAAACTGATAATGAAGAAGGCTGAACAGACGGTTCTGATCGTGGTTCGTAATGAACGGGCAGTCAATGAATTCATAATCCGAGCCTTTGCCCAGCTTGTTGTAATAAGTGATCAAATCTTTCACGATGTTCAGGTCCGTGCCGTCCGTCAGCTTGTTGGTCTCGGACGCCGCCGCCGAATCATAGGCCGTGGACTCATTGGACACCGCCTCGTAGATCTTTCCGGAAAGATTAAAGTCAAAGATGCTGTGGAGTCCTCCGTCGGACACAAACGGCACCACGTTGTCCGTGTCCTTCTCCCACACCTCGCCTACCAGGTATGCGTCAGAGTATTTCTCTTCCAGAGAAGCGCGGAAGCCTTTCCAGAAATCCATATTCTTTTCAAAGATATAGTCGCTGTAAATATTGGAATAAAAATCGCCGTACACGTGACGGGCTGCGTCCAGACGGAAGCCGTCTACGCCCTTTTCCAGCCAGAAGGCGCCCACGTTGTTGATCTCCTCCCGAAGGGCCTCGCTTTCAAAGTTGAGATCCGGCATTCCGGAACCGAAAATACCGATGAAATTGTAACCAGAAACAATATCGTCCGCACTCTCTACCTGCCCCCCGGAGACCATCCTCTCGGCCAGCTCGTCGGTGCTTCTCCACACCGTCTGCTCCGGCCCATAGGTCGCATTGTCGTAAAGCGGATACTGCGTCTCGTACCCGTCCATGCTTCCGTGCTCCGCCAGATACGCCTCCTCCTCCTGATGGATCTCCTCGGCCGTCTTCTCCACGTAATTGGCGTCACTGGGCACAAAGGTAAAATAATCCCAGTAAGGATTGGGGCTTCCGTCCTCCAGGGTGGGCCCCTTGAGCGCCTCCAGGAACCACTCGTTATTTCCTCCGCAGTGGTTCACCACCAGGTCCATGATCACCTTGATCCCATTCTCATGGCAGGTCTCCAGCATGCTCTCGAACTCTTCCATCGTCCCGTAGTCGCTGGCCACGTCATAATAATCATCCACGCTGTAGCCGTGGGTGCTGGACGAAGCCGTGACCGGCATCAGCCAGATCCCCGTGATCCCCAGGTCCGCCAGGTACGGGACCTGTTCCTCCAGTCCCTTGAAATCACCGATGTGGTCCCCGTCGGAATCCCGGAACGCCCGCACATAGATCTCGTAGAAAACGTCACCCTCCTGCTCGTCAATGACACCGTCCTTGGCGGTAAAATTCGACACCACCGCCATCGGCCCGGAAGTCTCCTCCTGGCCCGCCGTCTCCGTCTGGCCCGCAGCCGCCTCCGTCTTTACCTCCTCGGAAACGGAAGGGGACTCAGACCCGAGTTCCGCCTGCTCCTGACAGCCCGCAAGCAAAAGCAGGAGAAAAGCCAGCCCCGCCGACAGCGCCTTCTTACCAAAGTTCCTTTTTTTCACTGCACATAACCCTCCTTCTGTTGAATTCGGGTTCATTGTAGCAAAAGCGGCCCCCCCTCCACCATGATATTTTTTCGACTTCACTGTTGTTTTTTTTACAATTTCCGCCGAATGCCCGCGCGCACGCTTTCATCCCTCCTTCAAAAACCGCTTCTGATACTCCCTGGGGGACACGCCGTAGGTCTTCCGGAAAATCTGTGCGAAATGCGACGCATCGCTATAGCCCGTGCAGACCGCCACATCGCTGACCGCCATCCGGCCGCATTCCAGAAACCGCTTCGCCTTGTCCATGCGAAGCTTCGTCAGGTATTTGGCAAACGTCTGCCCCGTGTACTCCTTAAACAGGCGGCTCAGATAGCTGATGCTCATGAAATACCGCCCCTTCGCAAGCTCTCCCAGGGAAATGTCGTCCGCATAATGCTGTTCCAGATAATCGACCAGGTTTTTCGCCACCGAGACATCCGTCTCCGCATTCTGCTCGCACACCTCCCGCAGCAGCATCTCCACATACCCCCACACGTCCTCCAAATCATAAAACCGGTACATGTCGATCTTAAAGTCAAACAGCAGGTATCCGGCCGTCTGCGTCCCGTGGCCCAGTTCCACCCCTCCCCGGTAAAACACCCGGTTCAGCACAAAAAAGACCCGCATCAGCGCCGCAAAAAAACTGTAAATGTTCCGCTCTTTTGACTGAGCTTCCAAAAAGACCTCCCAGACCACCGACTCGGCCGCCTCCAGCGCTCCCGACTCGGCCGCCTGATAGAGCCTCCGCTCCTGCTCCACCGTCAGGATCTCCTCCATCTGCTTTTCCTGCCGGTAGAAAAAAACCCGTTCCCGTCTCAATATCCGTTCATTGATGGCATACACGCACTCACTGTAGGCCGTCTCTAGCTCCCCGATCCCCCCGTGCCACAGACTGAAGCTCACCTGCACCTGCGCCGGCAGATGCGTCTTAAGCTCCAGGACGGCCCGCCGGCCAAACAGGCCGGACACCTCCCTCCGCTCGTCCGAAAAAGCCAGCCAGACCCCTTCGTTCCTGCCGGCGAAATAAAAACTGCGCAGCTCCTTAAACTCCCCGTGCTTCCTCAGCCATTCCCCCAGGAACGGCTCGTCCCGCACCGGATCCCTTCCGTTTGCCAGGACCATGCAGAAGCTTCGGTCCCCCCAGCTCCCTTCCCGGCCGAAGATCTGCCGACAGACGCCCGCATTCCTCACAATATCCGAAAAAGCAAAAACCTCCATGCCCGTTCGGCTTCGTTCCTCAAGCACCTTCCGAACACTGTCACAAAGCTCCTGCCCGTTTAACGGCTTGATGATATACTCCTTCACCCCATAGTGGATCGCCGTCTTCGCGTAGTCGAAATCCGCATAGCCGGTTTCGATGATCACGTCCGTGGGATACCCCTGTTCCCTGATAAATTTCGCAAGGGCGAGCCCGTCCATCTCCGGCATCCGAATGTCGGTGATGACCAGGTCCACCGGCCGCGTCCTCAGCAGCTCCATGACCTCCTTCCCGTTCTCCCCCTCCCCGCAGACGGTAATGGGAAGATCCATCTCCTCCAGCATTTTGACCAGGGCCTTTCTGGCAAAAAATTCGTCATCCGCAACGATCACGTTCACGGCGCATCGCCCCCTTTCCTTCCGCCGGGAACAAAATGCGCACCTGCGTGCCGCATCCCTCCCTGCTCCGCAAAACAACTCCGTACCGCGCCCCGTAATAATTCCGCACCCGCATATGGACATTCCGGATTCCGATCCCGCCCTCGGGATCCCGGGAAGGCTCCGCCCCCTCCAGGGCGGCCCGAAGCCTCCCCAGCTCGTCCTCCGAGATCCCCACGCCGTCGTCCTCCACCAGGATCTCCCCCGTGCCGGGCTCCTCCCCGTATCCGATGCGGATCTCGATCCGGCCCTTTTCCCCTTTGGGCGCAATGCCGTGGTCGATGGCGTTTTCCACCAGCGGCTGCAATAACAGCTTCGGCACCCGGCACGCTTCCAGCCCCGGTTCCACCTCCCAGGACACCTCGAACTTCTCCGGAAAGCGGACCTTCTGGATATGGATGTAATTCCGGAGGCAGTCAAGCTCCTCCCGAAGAGCCGCATCCTGGCCGCCCTTCACGCTGTAAGAAAAGAGCCGGGAAAGACTTTCCGACACCTCCGAGATGTAAGGCGTGTCATAAAGCCTGGCAATGGCGCTGATCGCATTCAGCGTGTTGTAGAGAAAATGCGGGTTGACCTGGTATTGCAGCATTTGGAGCTCCGTCCTTTTCTGGTTCAGCTCAATTTCATATTCCCGGATGATATTCTCCTCGATCCGTTCCAGCAGCGCATTGTATCCCCTGGAGATCTCATACACCTCCGCCGGATCGTCCTCCCGGCACTCCGCCGCCGTCAGGCACCTGTTTTCCCTGGTGGACGCCCGGCTCATGACCAGGGCGAGCTCCTTGATCGGCGCACTGATCCGCCTGGCCGCCAGGGTCCCCGCCCAGATCTGTCCGCACAGCAGCAGGATCACCCAGAAGGCAAGGACCCAGATCCCCCGGCCCGCCTGAAAGACAAAAGAGCCCCGGCTCACACACTGGACCAAATACCAGTCCAGCTCCTCCAGGTATTTAACACAGGCCACGTGATCCCGTCCCCCGACAGGCAGCAGGCCCCTGCCCCCCTTTTCGGCTGCGATCTCTGCGGCCCGCCTCCTCCATTCCCCGTCCGCCGCTTCCGGCAGGGCATCCTCAGAGGGATAGATCGCCCCGTTTCCGTTCAGTATGAAGCCGGACCACCCCTCCTGCCTTCTCACCCCGTCGAACCGCTCCCTCATCGCACCGAAATCCAGGTCAATGTAAATGGTCCCCAGGCTCTCCGCTCCCTCCACCGGATAGAGGGGATAGCTGAGGGTCAGAAGGGTATAGGGCACCAGGTTGATCTCCCCCTCATACACGTCCGTCACCGCCCTGCGGTTCTTTCCGCTCTCCGTCACATACAAGCGCATTTCCTCCGCCAGCGCGACACTGCTCCGAGAATCCTCCACGTAATTGCCATAGATGCTGCCGTCCGCAGTCACGATGGTCGCCCGCAGCACGTTGGAATTCACCATGCCGAGACAGTTGAGCAGATTCCTGACATACCGTTCCCTCTCAACCTGGCTCTCCCGCCCGCCCCGCTCCTGCGGCCCATTCATGATCCGGTCCATCCCGTCGTCGATCAAATGCAGGAAACGCATCCGGTCCACGTTGGACACCATGAACTTAAGCTCCTCCTCCCACTGCTCGTTCAGTCGTTCCATGTAAAACAGGTTTCTCTGCCTGGTCTCCCGGATATCCAGAAACAGGCAGATGCCGATGAGCACCATGGAAAAAAACAGGCAGCCGCCCAGACGAAAGACCAACTGCCTGCCAAACGAACTTCTCTGCCGTTTTTTCATCCGGACCGCGCACCTCCCCTGTCGCCCGAAATCTCCTCTCTCCTGCTCCTGGCCGCCTCGCTCACCCCCGCCAAACAGTCCAGTATGTCCGTCTCCTCCGGCTCCATGATCAGCTTTTGGATCATCTGCTCGCACATGGTGTCCACATATCCCGAAGCGATGCCGGTATCCAGCTCGAACCACCCCTTCTCAAACTTCTCCGTGAAGCGCTCCGCAAAAGAGAGGTCCCCGTTTCCTCCCCGGATCAGGGAATAGGACCCCGTCCTCTCCGCATACTCCCTGGCCACCTCCTCCGACAGGAGATAGTCCAAAAACACCCTTGCCGCTTCCGGATGCTCACAGGATGCGGACAGGGCGATGCTGGCGTCCAGCTTCACGTACACCTTTCCTTCCCTTCCATCCGCCGGAAAAGGGATAAATGCCAGACGGATCTTGGGATTCTGCTTCTTGATGGCAGAATACGCCCAGTTCCCCTGCATGAACATATAGGCCTCCCCTCCGGCAAACCGCCTGAGAGCCTCGTCGTACCCCGTCTTCCAGGACTCCTCCTGCCCGAACCTGCGCAGCTCCAGATACCGCTCCAAGGACTCAACGATCCCCTCGTTTTCCTGCAAAGGCAGAATCCCTTCCGCCGCCATGCGCACGGCCTCCGACCGGTTTCCCCATTCGGCCCCATACACGGTGTCCCATCCCTGGGCATAAGTCCACGTGTCCCCGTCCGGAAAGATCATCGCCAGCTCCCCGTCGGCGCGGATCGCCTCCAAAAGCTCCCGGAATTCCTCCCAGGATTCCGGTATCCCGTAGCCGGCCCGCTCCAAAAGCCCGCAGTTCAAAAAAATGCCCTTAAAATTCACGGAGAGCGGAAAGATGTAAGTCTTCCCGTCCGTCTGGAGCCACGGCCCGTACCCTTCCGGGTCCGTCATCCGCTCCAAAAGCCCCAGCCCGTCAAGGGGCGCCAGATACCCGCCCTTCGCATACTTCCTTACCGTCTCCTCCGAGGAACCGATCATCTCCACGATATCCGGGAACTCCCCTCTCACCGCCCGCATCTCCAGCTCGATATCCGGGTTCGGCACCACCACGGCCCGCACCGTCACCTCGTCCTGCGACACATTAAACGACTCGATGATGGACTCGAAGATATGGATGGTCTCCCTTTTCCTCAAAAAAAACGTCAGCTCAACGGGCGTCCTCTCCTCGACCCGGCTCCCGTCCTGCCGCTTCCCGGCGGCTGTCGCACAAAAAAACAGGACTACCCCCAGCACCGCCGCCCTCTTCCAGAACCGTTTCCGTTTCATCCGGCCGTCCCCCCTCATTATATCCACTTTCTGTACCCGCTTCCCGTCCACCTTTTCCGGCGCATGGACTATGATTTTCTTGATAAATTCATTAACGATTGCGGGGGTGAGTTCTTTTATCCCCACATACTTGCGGATAATCGCGGCGAAGCTGTCAAAATCGCTCTTATTCTGTTCGTAGGTATCGACTTCCTGCTGGTCTGCCTTGACTTTTTCTTCCAGTTCCCGCTGTTCCGCGTCATACTCTGCGGACAGCTTCAAAAACCTGTCATGGCTGATTGCCCCGCTTATGTCGTCCTCATAAATCCGCTTGAAGATACGGTCAAGTTCCGCTATCC
>CAMSZT010000039.1 GCA_947066815.1 uncultured Lachnotalea sp. | reverse complement strand
ATCTGGTCATACCTCTCCAGGAACTCCCGGGTGAATTCCTGGCCGATCTGGCAGACCCACGCGTAAATTTTTTTCTCTAAATCCTTGAAAGTGATCCCGTTTTCCGCTATGATAGATTTCATCATACAGATTCTCCTCTGTTTTTGTCACTCAACGAAACAATAACCGAAATCTGTATGATCGGGAAGGGGTTTTCGGTCTCTTCCTTTTATTTTTGCCAACGATAATTATACTCTAAGCCATTTTCGCTCGGGCATATTTCCTTGAAGCAACGCCATCGATCCGCAAGATCAATTCATCCGGATCCCGGCAAGCCGCTCCACCTCCGCAACACTGAGTCCCGTATCCTCTGCGCTCTCCTCAATGGTAAGTTTTCCCCACTTCGCCCGCATGTTTGCTTCTTTTCGTTTATCCATAGCCCCTCCACGTCAATACCTGATACAAGATCAGGCGATTTTGTCTCAGATAAGACCCTTGTTGGACCGCCGCAAATTTGATACAGTTGTCTCATGTCATTTTAAAAAAACTTTCATATTTTGTCAATGGCTGGAGAAAAGTATGAAAACAGCGATATTAACCGATACCAACAGCGTGATCACGGCAGAAGAGGGGAAAAGAGTCGGTATCTATGTCCTCCCCATGCCCGTGATCATAAACGGGACTTACTATCTCGAGGGTGTGGACATCACAAATGAACAGTTGTACCGTGCGGCAGCGGACGGCCGGGAGCTGTCGTCCTCCCAGCCGTCCCCCGGAGACCTGATGGCAATGTGGGACAGGATTTTAGGCGACGGATATGAGGAGTTGGTCTATAGTCTATATTCCCATGTCCAGCGGCTTAAGCGGTTCCTGCCACACGGCCTGCGTCCTGGCAGAGGAATACAGGGCAAAGGTGTGGGTTGCCGACAATCATCGGATTTCCGTCACGCTCATGGAGTCTGTCTTTGACGCAAAATGGCTCGCCGGCCAGGGAAAGACGGCAAAGGAGATCAAGGCATGCCTGGAGGCCAATGCCCACCGATCCAGCATCTATATAACTGTCAATTCCTTAAGCTATCTGAAAAAAAGCGGACGCATCACGCTGGCCGCCGCCGGCCTCGCCGATATCCTGGGCATAAAGCCGATCCTCACCATCCAGGGGGAAAAACTGGAACCCTTTGCAAAAGCGAGGGGCGTCCGACAAAGCGAACGCAAAACCCTCCCCTGCAGCATTGCCTGCCATGTCGGCGTCGACGCTATAGGAATCGGCGTCTCTGTCATTGAAAAGCGAAGCTGAATATCCTGGCTGTAGAACATCTGGGCGATATGGCGGTTGAGTTCGATGCGGTCCACGGCACGAGCCAGAACCGGCAAAACCGGATTATACTTGAAATTATTATGATCTGTGTCATAATAAACACAGGGGAAGATTCCTATGGATCATTTTTATGAAAACGATATCACGCCGCACAGACACGATGATGGGAGGTACATGAAATGACGAAGCCCAAAAAACAGACAGCCCTCTCCGCAAAAGAACTGCGCTATATGCGCGCCCTTGCGGAAAAATTCCCCAACACGGCCTTTGCCGCCAGCGAGATCATCCGCATCGAAGCGCTTTTACGCCTTCCAAAGGGTACGGAGCATTTTATGAGCGATCTCCACGGGGAAAATGAAGCCTTTATCCACATCCTCAACAACGCCTCCGGGGTCATCCGGGAAAAGATCGACAATTTATTCTCAAAGACTGTCTCCGCGCCGGACCGGGCGGATCTGGCCACGCTGATCTACTACCCCGCCCAGAAGCTGCCGGAGCTGAAAGCCCGCACCGGCGACCTGAATGATTTTTACAGCGTGACTCTCTACCGGCTCATCGCCCTCTGCCGCCTTGTCTCCAGCAAGCATGCCCGCGCCCACGTGCGCAAATACCTTCCGGCCAGCTGCGGGCACATTCTGGACGAGCTGCTGCACGCTCATTTTGAGGACCACAACAAAGATCTCTACTACAGCGAGATCGTCGATAGCATCATCCGCAATAACCGGGCGGACGCATACATCACCCGCCTGTGCGGGATCATCAAGCGGCTGGCCGTGGACCGCCTGCACATTGTCGGCGACCTCTTTGACCGGGGAGCGCGGCCGGATCAGATCCTCGACACGCTGATCGCCTACCGGGACGTGGATATCCAGTGGGGCAACCATGACGTTGCCTGGATGGACGCGGCGGCGGGGAGCCCCATCTGCGTGCTGACGGTCCTCAAAACGACACTGAGCTACAACAACCTGGACGTGCTGGAAACCGGTTACGGAATCAGCCTGCGCACCCTGGATCAGATGGCGGAGCATGTCTACGCCGACTCCGACCTGGCCCTCTGGCGTCCCAAGGACGAGGCCCGCGGCGGAGCCCGCTGGCATGACTGCGCCAGGATGCACAAGGCCGTGGCCGTCATGATGTTCAAGGCCGAGGCCGCTGTCATTGCCCGCAACCCGGACTTTAAGCTCGAGGGGCGCGACTTCCTCAACCACATCGATTACGCCGCGGGCACCGTCCTCCTGGGAGGGAAGACCTATCCCCTGCGGGAGTGTGATTTCCCCACGGTGGATCCAAAGGATCCCACCCGCTTTTCCCCGGAGGAGAAATCGGTCCTCCACGACCTGGTGCGGGGCTTTAGGGCAAGTGAGAGACTGCAGCGGCACGTCCAGTTTCTCTATGCCAAAGGCGCGGCCTACACCTGCTTCAACGGAAACCTCCTCTACCACGGCGCGGTGCCGATGACAGAGGAGGGCGATTTCGCGGTGGAAGCCTTCGGCGGAAAGTGCTACAGCGGAAAGTCGCTCTTTGATTACTGCGACCGCCGGGCCAGGGCAGGATATTTCGCGCCGGAGGGCAGCGCCGCCAGACAGGCGGGACAAGACTTTTTGTGGTATCTCTGGTGCGGTCCGCTCTCGCCCCTCTATGGGCGCAGCGCGATGACGACCTTCGAGCGGATCTACATCGAGGACGCCGAAACCCACAAAGAGATTAAGGATCCCTATTACCGATGCATCGCCAACCCCGAGACGGCCGAGAAGATCCTGGCGGAATTCGGCCTTCTCCACGAATCCAGCCATATCATCAACGGCCACGTCCCCGTCCGCGCCGTGGAGGGAGAAAATCCGGTAAAAGCCGGCGGAAGGCTCATCGTCATCGACGGCGGCTTCTGCCGCGCCTACCACAAAAAGACGGGGATCGCCGGATATACCCTCGTCTATAACAGCCATGGCCTCACCCTCCGCACCCATCAGCCTTTTGAGAGCGCCGAGAAGGCCATCCTGGAGGACGAGGACATCCTGAGCCGCAGCGAGATCATCTACACCGCCCCCCGCCGCATGCTCGTGGCGGACACCGACGCCGGCCGGGAGAAGGCGGAGCTGGTCGGCGATCTCAGACAGCTCATCGCCGCGTTCCAGTCCGGCGCCATCCAGGAGGACGCCCTGCTTCCATAATTACATCTGATCCGGCAACCTCACCGCCGGAGAAGTTCATGGACGCTTTGGTAAAATCCTGATCCAGATCGTTTTTAATAAAATCATTCTGAATATATCATGACAAAAACAGCAGAGGCCATTTGTCTCTGCTGTCTCACTGTTTTCCTCTTTATATACATGCTTTTTATTTACACGGAAAAAAATGACTCTTCTCTACCCGATCTCCTCTCTCCCCTGCAGGGCCTCCCCGAAGTAGCTGTCCCGGACCACCCCCTGCAGGTTGTTCAGATCCCGGTTTTTTAAGGTTTCATACAGTTTGCTGTGGGCCTCAAGAAGCTCCTCGCTGCGGCCGCTGGTGATCATGGTGGACACCGTCTCGTAGCGCATGGCGCAGGTCAGGGTACGCACCACGCGGCTTATTTTATCCGCCAGGGGATTTTTCCCCATCCGGGAGATCATGTCGTGAAATTCATTGTCCACCCGGAAGAACCGCTCCACCATGTCCTCCCCGCCGTCCAGCACCTCCCGCATCCGCTCCAGAAGCTTCTCCAGCTCCCTGCCCTCCGCCTCGTCGTATTTTATGACCGCCAGCCGCATGATCCCGGTCTCCGTCATCTCCCGGAGCTCCATGAGATTCTCAAACGAATCCTGGTTGAGGATGATCCCGTAGATCATCGGGTCGATCATGCTCTCCTTAAAGCCGTCGCAGACAAAGGTCCCCTCCGAGCGCTTGCTCTCCAGCACGCCCAGATAGGTCAGGATCTTGATCGCCTCCCGCACGGAGCTCCTCGCAACTCCCATGGAGGCTGCCAGGCTCGGTTCCGGCGGGATCTTATCCCCAGGCTTCAGCTCTTTATTCCGCATGGCGTCCGTCAGGCAGTTGATCACGCTCTGCACAACGGACTCCTTTTTCAGATTTTTCAGATAACCCGGATTCTCTGCCATTTCTTCCTTATTCCTTCCGCATCAAATTTCTGCTATATCGCCAGTAAGATTTTTCGGCCTGGTCTTATGTATACCCTCCGGGTACCCCATATGGCCATTTGGCCTGGTCTTATGTATACCCTCCGGGTACCCCATATGGCCATTCGGCCTGGTCTTATGTATAACATAATACAAAATATTCATCCCGTCAAGAAAAATCAGCGCTCCCGGTCCCGGGACTTGAATAATTCACTCTACGCATGTAGAACGAAGAAAACACTACAGTTATAGAGGAGAGAAACCATGAAAAAGGCAATCAGGCGTCTGCCGGATACGGAACAGGAAGTGATGTGCGCCCTTTGGGCCTGCGAGCCCCCGGCCACAAGGGCAGAGATCGAAAGCATCCTCTTCCAAACACATCCCATGGCAATGACACCCCTGCTGACCATGCTCACCAGGCTGAGTAAAAAAGGCTTTCTTACGATCCGGAAAGAGGGCCGCAAGGGTTATTATACCCCCTGCATCACACAGGAGGAATATCTTGCGTCACAGGGCAGGAATTTTATTGAAAAGCTTTGCGGCGGGAATCTTTCCGTCTTTGCAAACGCCCTCTGCGGCAGTGGTCTGAGCAGGGAAGAGCTCAGGGAACTGCGCGCCCTTCTGGAGAGGAACGAACTATGAGCAGGGAGCTGTTTTGGCGGGGATTTGGTTCCGGCTGCTTTGCCCTTGCCGCTTCATACCTTGTATATTCCAGGCACCGGAAAGAAGCAGGATGCGAAAGTACGAACCAGAAATACCCCAAATACCAACCCTATATTTCCGGATACCTGCTGCCCTTGTTTCTTTTGGCCGCAGCGCTCTATACGCTTTTTTACAGGACTGCCAGGGCCGCGAATCTCACCCTGTCCTTATGCTTCGGCGTTTTCCTCCACATCACGTTCTATTACGCAGTCCTGATCTTTACGCTCCCCCTCTTCCGCAAAACCATAAGCGCAAGAGCCTGCGCCCTGCTGTGGATGATCCCGAATTACCTCTATATCATGAGCCAAAGCTACATGGCGCTGCCAAAGCCATGGCTTGTCATTTCCGTTTCCGGAAACTGGGGGTGGATCCTTCTTTCTATATGGCTTGCCGGATTTTTGGCCGTACTGTCCTGGAAAACAGTAGAGCATCTGCTGTTCCGGCGCAGCATCAAAGTAATTTTGCCCGCAAAAGATTACTGCGCAGAAGAATTGGAGCTCATTTTCCGGCACGAGGCTGTCCATATCGCGCGGGAGGACTCCTGGTCCAAATATTTCTTTGTATTCTGCACCGCCATGTGCTGGTTCAATCCGCTTATGTGGGCAGCCATGCGAAAAAGCGCCGAAGACCTGGAGCTGAGCTGCGACGAGACCGTCCTTTTGGAAGCGGACGGGGACACCCGGAAAAAATACGCCGCCCTTCTCCTGGACGCCGGTGAAGAGCGGGGCTTTACCGCCCGGGCATCCGGCATGATTGCGCGGCCCGAAAAGATCTGATACAATACAGCTATGATAGAAACAAGGAGTCTGCGGACAGTATTCCATCTGTGACATGGGGGGAAGATACTATGAAAAAAGACAGCCGGTATTTCGATATGGACCTGAGAGCGCTGGATATGTTTTTCCTGGCCGTGGGGGGCGTGGACGACTACCGGCAGTTTGCCGTCACCGCCCTGAAGGAACTGCGGAAGCTGATCGCTTTTGACCAGGCTGTCGCGGTTTTCACCGACGCTTCCGGAAAGGTAGTGGATTTTCACTTAAACGGCGTCCAGGAAAACTGGGGTTACGCATACCTGGAATATTACGCCAGGATACAGGCGCAGTTTTCCCTGGGGATGAACAAGGAGCGAAGCTGCCGCAATACACAGACGCCCATCGAGCCGATCACATGGGCCGAGCTGCCGGACAACCGTTTTATCGCCGACTGTATCCATACGCGCGGGCTGCGCCATTCCCTGGACCTTCCGCTCTACGACAACCTGGGGCACAGCCGGCTCGTATTGGCCATGGACCGCACCAGAAAAGAGCCCTACTCGGAGCGGGACGTGGACATCATCAATCTGCTGGCCCCCCATTTGAACAATATGCACCGCAAATTTTTTCTGATCTCCGGGGGCAATTTCAAGATCAACAGCCGGAAAGACGCACTGATGGAGATGGGCGCCCTGACCAAAAGAGAAAAAGAAGTGGTTTCCTGCCTCTGCGAGGGCGCCGCGCCCGCGGATATCGGCGAAATACTCCAGATCAGCCAGGCAACCGCTTACAGGCATATCGCCAATATCTATAAAAAGCTCCATGTGAACAACCTGCAGGAGCTGCTTCTGCGCTTCCTGGTTTAAGGCCGCCCCCGGCCTACGGAACCCGTCCTTGGCGAAACGTTTTTTGGGGATTTTTACATAATATTATGTAGAAATCCCTTTTTTTATTACATAAGGATAGGAATAGTAATACACAGAAAAGGACGTTACAATAAAATTGTAAAAAACAACGGTATCCAGGAATAATTTCCAGGTATTTTAGTTGTTTTGCACAAGCCACCACAGAACAAGCCACATGGAAAAGAAAGGAGTGGTTAAAATGAGCGGACGGATGTCGGGAAAAGCGGCCGTTGTCACCGGCGCCAGCTCTGGTATGGGGAAGGCGATCGCCCTCGCATATCTGAGGGAGGGGGCCAAAGTCGTAGCGGCGGCCCGCAATATGGATGCGCTTTCGGCTCTCGCGAAAGAGGCAAAAGAGCTGGGTCTTGAAGAAAATATCCGCATCGTTTCCTGCGATGTAACAAAGTCGGAGGACTGCGGGAATGCGGTCCGGGTCTGCGCGGAGGCCTTCGGCACCTGCAACGTGCTGTCCCACAATGCCGGGGCGGCAGATAATTTTACGCCAATAGCCGAGATGACCGACGAATTGTGGGAGAGAATGCTCTCCGTCAATCTGACTGCCTCGATGAAGATCACCCGCGCGGCACTGCAGTACTTTCTTGTCAATGAAGTGAGTGCGTCGATCGTGATGATCACCTCAAATGCCGCTTTCGAGAGTGCGACAGGCGGCCCGGCGTACTGTGCGTCAAAAGCCGGGGCAAACGCCCTGATGAAGGCCATCGCCTTTGAATATGGCCGTGACGGGATCCGCTGCAATGCGATCTGTCCGGGACCTGTCCTCACCAATATCAACAAAAGCATGGGCACTGTCCACGAGGGCGGAGCCGCGATCCACCGGATGACCGGGTACAATGCCCATGCGAAAGAGTGGATGGTAAAGTCCTCCCGCTTTGCCCTGGGAGATGACCCCAGAATGCCGGCCATCGGCTTCCCCCACGAGATCGCCCCTCTGGCCGTATACCTGGGCAGCGACGAATCCAGCTTCATGAACGGCGCTTCCCTCATCATCGACGGGGGCGTGTGCCTCAGCGCATGAGGACCACGGACAGGTCTGCCGTCCGAATTTAAGCTTTCGAAACCCATTGTTATATGACCACAAGAAAAGGAGAACGATCATGGCAGAAGTTGTCGTTGCAAAAGAAGATAAAAAAGTGACTGCATCCCGCGTGGTGAAGGGCCGAAAATCTATCAATTACCTTCAGAAGCTGAAGGACGAGGGAACCCCCATCGTGCAGATGTGCCCGGCCGGCAGAGATCAGTTTTTCACACAGGCAGCGGAGATCGCAGGCTGTGACATCTGCCGTCTGACGGTTCCCGGCGACGGCGCCCAGGACCCCCAGCTCCAGATCGACATTGCGCCCTGGTGGATCCAGACGGTACGCCGGGCCGCAAAAAACATCCACATCAATTTCTATATGCAGACGCCCACCTATTCCTCCAAGGAAAAGGCGATGGAGTACGGCTCCTACTATATGAACTGCGGGGCGGACTCCCTTCTCCCCATGGGCATTACCAACGAGACCCTGAAATACATGGCGGACAACTATCTGGTGGTATTCGGCCATGTCGGCGCCCTCTCCGGATGGCAGACCAACAGGCAGGGCGGATACAAGCGCATGGGAAAGACCGCCGCAGAGGCCATGAAGGTCGCGAGGATGGCCTACGAATACCAGGAGAACGGCATGATGGCGATGAGCATCGAACTGACCCCCATCGAGGTCACCAACGCCATCGCCAAGAAGCTCCGCGTGCCGGTAATCTCCATCGCGGCGGGCGGCGCCGCGGACGGCTGCGAGATGGTGGACTTTGATACCTTCGGCATGATGCCGAACCCCGCCTCCCACGCAAAGGCCTACGCAAACTTCTTCGAGTGGGCGGCGACCGCCTATGCCACCTGGGCAAACGACGTCCGCACGGGCGCATACCCCGAGGACAAGCACGGCTATCACATGGACGAAAAAGAACTGGACACGTTCTTGACAGAACTGGATAAACTGTAGAAAATATATTTGTAAAGGACATTTGATAAAAAGCGTTCCGTAACGGGAACGCGGCGGGAAGGAAGCGGTGGTTTTTATGGTCGGGCAGATTCTATATGGACAGGCGTCACGGGAACGGATACTGGCAGGTATCGAGCAGACGGCCCAGGCCGTCCGGACGGCCTTCGGTCCCACGGGGAGAAACGCGCTGATCGGACGGGCCTCCGGCCCTCCCGCCATGGTTGGAAGCGGCGCCCGGATCGCGGAGGCCGTCGAGCCGGAAGACCGCTATGAGAGGATAGGCGCCCGGATCATGAAGGAGACGGCCGCCGTCCTCCGGGAGCAGGCAGGCGACGGAACGACGGCGGCAATGCTCCTGACCGCGGGTATTTTGAAGGAAGAGCTCAAAAATATCGCAGCGGGAGCCAATGCCGTCGAACTCCGGAAGGGGATCCAGGGGAGCGTCCAGCTCTCCTGCGCCGCCATCCGGAAGCTTTCCCGGCCGGTACAGGGGCCGGAGGACATCCGGAAGGCTGCCGCCGTCTCATCGGGAAGCGAATCTGCCGGGGAGCTGATCGCCAGGGCATTCGGCCGCGTCGGGGCGGAGGGCGTGATCACCGTCGAGGAGACCCCGAACATGGAAACAAGCCTGGAGATCACGGAGGGAATGCAGTATGAAAAGGGCTATCTGAACATCGAGCTGATCCGGGACCAGGAAGCCCGGGCCGAAGAGCTTGAGAACCCCTACATTTTGGTGACGGATCACGAAATCTCCAATGTGCAGGAGATCCTTCCTCTTCTGGAGCAGGTCCGTGCAAAGGGCCGTCCCCTCCTGGTCATTGCAGAGAATGTCACGGCCGGCGCACTCTCCGCATTGATCCTGAACAAAAAGAAGGGCATCGTCAATGCCGTCGCCGTCCATCCCCCGGCATACGGGGACGGGCGGCAGCAGCAGATGGCGGACATCTGCGTTTTTACGGGAGGCACATGGATCTCCGGGCAGATGGGGCTCGCCTTAAAGGAAACCACCCTCGATATGCTGGGCACGGCAGAGAAAGTGACCGTCTCCAAAAACCATACCGCCATTGTAAACGGGGGCGGAGACCCGGCCGGCGTGCAGGCACATCTCGCCATGCTCCGGAGGATGATACAGACCGAGAGCTACGAATTTAAGAAGCAGAAGCTTCAGGAACGTCTGGCAAGGTTCACGGGAGGCGCCGCCGTGATCCGGGTCGGGGCGCCGACGGACACGGAAATGAAGGAATCCAAAGAACGGATAGAGCAGGCCGTGCAGACGGCAAAGGCGGCTTTGCAGGAGGGCGTCGTCCCCGGAGGCGGAACCATCTATCTGGATATTTTCCCGGCAGTCCGCGCCTACGTGGATTCCCTGGAGGGCGACAGGAAGACCGGAGCCGCCATCGTCCTGAAAGCCCTGGAAATTCCGGTCCGCCAGATTGCGGAAAACGCAGGCGCGGAGCCCTCCGTCGCAGCCGCCAAAGTGAAAGCTTTAAAAAGAGGATACGGGTACGATGCCCGGATGGATACTTATACCGATATGATGGAAGCCGGCATCGTGGACCCTGCGAGAGCGGCACGGCTGGCCCTCCAATGTGCGGCTTCGGCCGCCTCCACTCTGATGACGGCCGAAGCAGGGGTGACGGCCGCGCCAAAAACAGCAAAGGAACCATAAGCGATGTTGCCTGACAATGCGATCCAATATAAAGGGCTGACCTTAAAAAAGCCGTACTCCTCCGCCGACGAAAAAGCAGAGCTTCTCCTGGATCAGATCATCCGGGAGTCCAAGGTCGGCTTCTCGGAAGAAAAAGTAGAAGATGAGCTGAAAATGGAACTGGCCGGCCTCATGCAGACCATGCGCTACCGGGCCATGGGCGGAGACCACCAGCTGGAAGAGACCAGCCTGGAGGAATGGACGGAAAGACTCCGGAGGGAGATCATCCGGGACCACCAGGCGGAGGAGATCCTGCGCCTCATCATCCGGGAGGAACAGATCCAGGTCTCCGAGGCCGAATTACGGCAGGCCGCCGAAGCGCTGGCCGAAGAAGAACACACGACGCTGGAGATGGTCCGGCGTTTTATGGGGGAGGACTATGCCCTGTTAAAAAAAGACGTCCTTAACAAAAAGGCAAGAGCCTTCCTCGCAGAGGCGTCACCGTAGGCTGTGAGAGGCCGCTCAGGCGGCCTTCCACAGGTAATCCGATATCATTTAAGGAAACGCTGATCAAAGCGTTTCCTTAAACATATCCGATATCCGGTTAAATGGAAGCCAAAAAACTGCGGACAAAAGGGATCGCCGCGCCGATCGCGACCGCGTCCTGCTCCTGGACCCCCAGGCGCAAAAAGTTCTCGCTTTCCGGGAAGGCCGTCCTGGCCTGTATCGCCATGAACAGCCGGGCCAGATCCTCCCGGGTCAGATAAGGCGCGATGTGTCCGCCCAGTACGATCACACTGTCCATTACCATGTGGATGTTGTTCAGGGCCGCCGCCATCCAGTCCAGGTACATCCCCCATCGCCTGCAGTATCCCAGATCATCCTTCCGCAAAAGCTGAAAGAAGCTTTCCAGAGATTCCCCTTCACGCAGCAGGGCGTCCGCGGAACAATAGCACTCCACACAGCCCAGTTTCCCGCAATAGCATTTACGTCCCCCCTCCTCCAGAGTCATATACTCAAAGGTCCCGGTACGCCCCCGCTGGATCTTTCCATCCGAAACGATCGCTCCCCCCAGGTGTTCTCCCAGCGACAGATAGATGGCGTCTGTCAGTTCCGGATCCCGCCATAACTCCAGCTCAGCGGCACACTCGGCGTCATGGACGAAACGGACCGGAAAAGGCACCTGGCTCTCCAGCGGCTCCACGGCCAGGCCGGTGCAGTCCAGTATTTTTCCATAAAAACCATCCGGAATACGGTGGCAAAGTCCGGAGTGGACGCCAGGGCGATCAAAGCCATCGCCATCAGCGGACTTTATGGGGGCTCCGGGATTCCCCTGGATAAGGATATGAAGCCCGTCCGGCCCTGCATGATCTGGATGGACCGCCGGGCACAGCGGGAAAGCGATTGGGTGCTGCAGACCATCGGGGAACAGCAGTTGCTGGAAATCACCCATAACGGTGCGGATCCCTACTACGGTTACACCAAGATGCCGTGGATGAAACACAACGAGCCGGAAAACCGGGCAAAAACAAAGCTGTTCCTGCCGCCCAATGCCTATGTAACTTACCGGCTGACCGGCGAGATCGCCATCGATTACTCTTCCGCAGGCAACATCGGAGGCATCTTCGATATGAACACCAGAACCTGGTCGCTAAAGCTTCTGGAGGCCATGAGCATTCCCGCCAAGATGATGCCCCGGCGGCTGGTGGAGTCCACGGACATCGTGGGGACTCATCGTATGGCCCTATCTCTATCACGCCAGGGAACTGTCCTACTATTTTGCAGGCGGTGCAACGGCCGGAGCGATTGTAAAATGGTTCCGCAACAACCTGTGCGAGCTGGAACTCCAGGCCGAGCTGGAGGGAGGCCCCAACGCTTACGACGTACTGAACAGACAGGCCGCCGAGATCCCGGCGGGCAGCGAAGGATTGATCGTCCTGTCTTATTTTATGGGAGAACGCAGCCCTGTCTGGGATTCCGATGCCAAAGGCACCATCGTGGGACTCTCCCTGACCCACACCAAGGCTCACCTGTACCGGGCTTTTCTGGAAGCGGTAGCTTACTCTCTGCGAGACGCCATGAACGCCACCGGGGAGGATCTGGGCCGGCACATCCTGCTGGCCGGCGGCGTGACCAGGTCTAAACTATGGCGGCAGATTTTCGCAGACGTCACCGGCTATCCGGTGGTCTGCCCCAAAAACGACGTGGAAGCCAATATGGGGGACGTGATGTTGGCCGGGATCGGCACCGGCCTGCTCACCTGCGAGGATGTGAAAGCGTGGCAGATTCTGGATCAGCCGTTGATGCCCGACCCGGCCCGCCACATCCAATATGACCGCTGTCTCGAGATATACAAGTCCGTTTATCGGCACCTGAAAGATGACATGAAGGCGCTGAGCGCACTGTGAAAGAATTCCTCCCGCCAGGTTTTGAAAATCAACCAGGCGATTGCGAAACTCAAAAACCTGTCGAATATTCTGACAATGCAGGAGGATGACCAGCTCGGCGATCAGGCAGGGGATGATGCCCTTCGTGATCGCCTCGATCTTGATGTCCCCGATTCCGCAGGCCACGTAGAGGTTCACCCCCACCGGCGGCGTGAAGAGGCCGATGGCCAGGTTGACGATCATGGCCACGCCCAGGTGGATCGGATGGATTCCCAGCTCCAGGGCCACCGGCGCAAAAAGCGGAGTAAAAATGTAGAGGGCCGAGGCGGAGTCCAGGAAGCAGCCGGCGATCAGCAGCACCACGTTGACGATGAGGAAGAAGATAATCCAGTTTCCTCCCGTGATGGCCAGCATGAAGCCTTTGATGGCCAGATCCAGCCTGGCGCGGGTCAGCACATAGCCGAAGAGGGTTGCGCCCATGGTGATGAACATGACTGTGGCCGTGGTACTGCAGGAATCCCCCAGGATGCTTACAATCTTCTTCACGTTCAGCTCCTTATAGACGAAGGCCCCCACCGCCAGCCCGTAGAACACGGACACGGCCGCCGCCTCCGTAGGCGTAAAGATGCTGCGTAGATGCCGCCCAGGATGATGACTGGCATCAGAAGCCCCCAGAAGGCTCCCTTAAAGGCCTGCCAGCGCTCTTTTCCCATCGCCCTGGGAAGGACCTTTAAATCCAGCCGCCTCCCTACCAGAAGAGCCGTGATAATCAGCCCAACGCCCATGCAGAGCCCCGGAACCAGGCCGGACAGGAACAGGTCCGTGATGGAGGCGTCCGCAATGGAGCCGTAGACCACAAAGGTGATGGAGGGCGGGATGACGACGCCGATGGCTCCCCCGGCCGCAATCAGCGCACAGGAGAAGGCCGCCGGATACCCGGCCTTCACGAGAGCCGGAATCATGATCAGCCCCAGGGCCGCCACCGTGGCGGGGCCGGAACCGGAGATGGCCGCAAAGAAGCAGGAGACCACCACGCAGACAATCGCCATTCCCCCTTTGATATGGCCCAGGCACTTCTCCGCCAGGTTGATGAGCCGCCCGGAAATCCCCGCCTTCTCCATGACGTTGCCGGAAAGGATGAAAAAGGGGATTGCAAGCCATGGAAAAGGCTGCTCCAATCGGGACAAAGGAACCGTAGATCCACTCCGGCCACTGCATGGTGGCCGTCTCCTGCCCCATCCGGTACTGGCTTACGACCATCTGGATGCCAAAGATCACGATCAGCAGGCAGAACAGGGCCGCAATCCCGTAGGTGGTCACATTGATGATCAGACGGGTCTTGGGACTTACCTTGTCCGTGACAATGGAAAGCCCCAGGTGGGCCTGACGGCGGGCCGCAATGGCCGTTCCCATAAAGCTCATGAGCACGAACAGATAGGTGGACATCTCGTCGGAGAATGCCAGGGAATTGTTGAATACATAGCGGGCGATGACGTTGGCAAAGACCAGCACCGCCATCACGGATACACAGGCACAGGCTGCCACCTTTTCAATTTTTTCTAACATAACAGCCCCCTCCTATTCGATGCCGAATGCGGTACAGGCCGCCTCACCGTAGTCTTCCTTCAGTTCCTCCCCGCGACCACCGTCCAGTTGGAATTTCCCGCGAGGAAGTCCTCCTCCTCCATATATGCCAGGACTCCGTAGCCGCCTGTCTGTCCGATCATCCGGCCGAGGATCAGGCTGCCCTTCTTTGCGATGGGGAGAAAAATCTCTTCGTCCCTCTCCCCCTGGCGGATGAGCTCACAGGTTCCGTCGTCCTGATACCGGTAGGTCCAAAATCTCTCATCGGAAAATTCCGGACTGGATTTTGTGATCACCTTCAGGTCGTCCGACCAGAAGGAATCCCCTTCCGGCTCCGGGATCTCTGTCTGCTCTCCCGTCTCCAGGTTCCACTCGATCAATCGGGGCTTAGGCTTCCAGGACCAGCACAGCAGATAGTTCCCCTCCATCTCGGCCCCGATCGAATATCCGTTCCCAAAGGGCTCCGTGACCTCTTTTGTCTCCAGATCCATCTGCTTTAAGACAGATCTCTCCCCCTCCCGCACAGTATAAAACAGGTCGTTCCCGTATTTTCCGCACAGCCGGTAAGCCGGCCCGTTCTCCGTCTCTCTTTCCGGGCACAGGGTCTCACATTCCCCGGTATCCAGATGAAAGCGGTAGATCCCGCTGATATTGCCGGTCACCTCTTCGTCCGCCTCGTCATACTGCACGTCCCAAGTGTCCAGCACACACACCTGGTCATAAAACAGGACCAGCCCGTCTCCCTTCCAATGGGGAAAATGTCCGACGATCTTGTCATTCCCGCCGTCCAGGTCACAGCAGTGAAAACCGCCGATCCCCTCCTCCCACTCCGCCACATGGTAATACCACTGATCCCCGATCCTCCCGATAAAGCCCGCGTGTTCATTGAGGTAGACCGCCAGACACTCCTCGGAATCGTGGAGACAGTTCGAATTTGCGCACAAGGGCAGACAGCTCCTTGTCTTATAATCAAAATATCCGGTCAGCGCCCCGGGGGCCGGATCCTGATAGACCACCCCCTCCTCCGTAAAGCACAGATTGCCGTCATAGACCGACATCTGCCCTGAAGGCCCCATTTCCCCCGGGCCGCCGCAGCCGGCACAGGATATCAACAGAAAACCCAATAAAACACAGACCTTTTTCCGGATCATAGCACCCTCCCCCTTATCATCCCGGCTCCGCTGCATTGCTGTTACCTGGTACAGCGCCACACCGGAGCGTGTTTGAAAATCGCTCTAACCGGCCGTTCCGTCCGGAAGGCTTCCCTCCCGGAGCATCCTTCCGTCCTCCAGTGTGAGGACCACGTCCGCCTTCCTGGCAATCTGCAGGTCATGGGTTACCAGCAGCAGGGTCTGGTGGAAGATCCTGCAGGTCTCCTGCAGAAGCTCCAGCACCTCCCCGGCGCTCTTTGCGTCCAGGTTCCCCGTGGGCTCGTCCGCCAGCACGATGGCCGGCTTGGTGGCAAGGGCCCTGGCGATGGCCACCCGCTGGCTCTCCCCTCCGGAGAGCTCCGCCGGATATTTCTTCTCCTTTCCGATCAGCCGCAGCTTCTTGAGGAGCATGATCTCGTACTCCTCGTCGATCTCCCTCTGGTCCAGATAGAGGGGCATGCGGATGTTGTCGATGGCCGTGTACTCCGGCAGGAGATTGTAGGCCTGGAAAATAAACCCGATCCGCCTGCGCCGGAAGACGGCTGCCTCCTTGTCCGTGAAGGAATACAGGCTTTTTCCCTCCAGTATCACGTCGCCGCCGGTGGGCGCGTCCAGCCCGCCGAGAAGGTGGAGGAGCGTGGACTTCCCGGAGCCGCTCCTGCCGATCACGGCGTAAAATCTCCCTTCCTCTATGGAGAGGTCCAGGGACTTTAAGGCTTCCACCGCCAGCTCTCCCGTTCCATATACCTTTTCCAGCTTTCTCGCTTCCAGTAAACTGCCCATATCTCCCTCCTATTCTCCCAGCTCCCTGATATTCTCTGCCGGGCTGTTTTTGAGAACTCCCCTGAGCGGCATGACATAGAGCGCCGTGGAAAAGGCCAGCACCAAAATACAGACCAGTATATGCCACTTCCAGTCATAACCGCCGAACCGCAGGTAAAAGCGATATAAAGATGCCTCCTTTTCGTTTATGAACCGGTAAGGGGAAAGAGCCGCCGCTGCCTCTCTCGACTGCCATACTGCCGAGAAGAGGAGGACGCCGTGGGCGAGGAGCAGCGCCGCGAGCCCGTTCCCGAATCCCTTCCGGCCATACCCTTTTGCCATCTCCTGCCTCCGGACTCCCAGGGCCTGGAAGATCCCCAGTCTCCTCCTGTCCTCCGCCAGCCGTTCGTTCACGTTCTGCAGGAGGAGGCACGCGAAGACAAACACGGCCGCCACCGCCGCCATCTGATACATCAGCGTCCGGTTGGATGCCTCCTTGTAGCCGGTCTTCCACATCTCGTAGGCATCCAGGCCGGGGCCGTTGACATTCAGCCGGCAGGTTTCTGCCAGGCTTTCGATCGAGTCCAGGGTTGTTTCCGAGACCGAGGTATCGCAGACCAGCTCGATCTCCTCGAAAGGGGCTTCCGCCTCCCTGCGTTCGCTCTCCCAGTTCATCGCGTATATCTCCAGGCTTTCTTCTTCCCCGGCGCTTTCCATCTCCTGGCGGTCACGCTCCTCCAGCATTTCTGTCCTCAGGCTTCTGAGTTCGCTGACCAGACGGCCGTCCGCGACCACGGTGTAAGGCTTCAGCACATCGTTGCCATACTGGGCGCCGCTTGTCCCCGTGTAATCCTCATCCCACAGGACATTTTCTTTATCCTCCGGCAGATAACGGATGATTCCTCCCACCGTCACGGTACGCCTGCGGACCCCGTCATACTCCGACTCTCCCACGCCGTTCATATCCTGCCCGTCCACCACCAGCGTAATGGTATCCCCCGGCTTTACACAGGTCTCCATTTCATAAAAATCCCGGTACCGTTTGTCCGTATTCGTTTCCAGCCGGTCCATATCCCCGGTCCTGGCCCGGTTATCCCTTTCCCGCCAGGGGGGCAGGAACAAAAGTACCTCCTCCCCCGACTCAAAGGCTTCCCGGTCGAAGGTCCCCTCCGTCACCAGCTCCGAAAGCCCTTCCATATTCGGCTCCCAGCCACTGTAGATCCCCATGAGATGCGCCATCGCCAGGCCGTCCTTCTTTTTGTAGGGCAGGTCATGCGCATAGGAATAGGGAGAGATCTCCCAGTTCCTCCGCAGCTGTTCCAGCTCACAGTCCTCCACTCCCTCATAGGAGATATAAAAATCCCAGACATGCCGTACCCCGTTTTTGCGCGTATAGACTCCCCCCACGCCCGGGATCCGCGAAAACTGTTCCAGGACCGTATTGTTCAGAGGACTGTCTTCTGCGTAACGGTCCATGACGCTGTGATAAACCAGCTGGTAATGCAGGGCATTCTCTCCGTTCCGGTAGGGAGCCATTTCTTTTCCTCCCTGATACAGAGCCAGGAACACCGAGGAAGCCGCCGCTGCCAGGCACAGGACCGTCGTCAGACGGAAGACCCCCTGCCCGCGGCCGGCCGCGATCCTCCCCGCCGTGTATTTCTTTTTTCCGTTCATGGAACGGAGCCTGACCGATCTCGGGCGGATCTCCCCGCGGATCGGGATCCGGCTCCCCCTCCGGACCGGGAGCAGCGCCCCAAGCCAGGCCACAATGCAGCAGACAAGCACCGTCCCCAAAAGGAGCGGCACATCGAGCCCCCAGTAGAGCCTCCTCTTCCCGGCCAGGCCGCTCCCCCAGAGCACGGCCGGCACCAGGGCTGTCCCGAGCAGGGTTCCCGGAACGGCCGCCTTCCAGAGGATCCCGGTGACCTCCCGCAGGAAGATCCTCCGCAGCTGGACATTTGTGGCCCCGATGGCCTTCAAAAGCCCCACCTGCCGGCTCCGCTTCCGGATCTGGACGGACATGATCTGAAATACGGTCACCGCCGCCGCAAGGGCCGCGGCCAGGAGCATGCCCCACAGATAGCCGTCGTCGGACCGGCCCCAGAAATCGTAAGCCGCGTCGTTAAAGGCAAAACGGCTGATCACATCCATAGACTCCTCCGATACTTTATAGATAAACCGGGTATCTCCCACGATCCCGTCCGTATCGGCAAGCACATTATAAACCGGCTCCCAGGGAAAGCCTTCCAGAGACTCCTCCGATATGACAGCCGACACCAGCGGATATCCCTTTGTCTTCCAGGTGCCTCCGTATGGGGAGAGGATCCCGGAAAGCCGCCAGGTCCTCTCCTCCACCTGCCCTTCCCCGGAAAGCACCTCCAGGGAGAGCTCCTGTCCCAGCTCCTCCCCGCATCCCATCTGGAACAGCATGGCGCGGGACATGGCGATCTCGTCCGCGGCCTCCGGCAGCCGCCCTTCCTCCATGGAGATCCTTCCAAGCTCCGCAAAGCCCTCGTCTATGGTCCCGATCAAGCCGTAGATCCCGAAATAGCTGTTATACTCGTAGTCCTCGTAGACTCCCATGCATCTTCCCAGCTTTTCCCGGAATGCCAACCCCCTGTATTCCTCCGAATACCCCGCCGTGATCTCCTCCAGCTCTTCGATCTTTTCTGCCGCACCGTCCTTTGTAACGCCTCCCAGCACCTTGCTGACTCCGCTCCTCGTCGTCCTCGGATTGCCGATAAAGGCTTCTGCCCTGGCCTCGTCCACGTCATAAAAGGCCGCCTTCCATTCTCCGTAGGCGTCAAAGCGCTGCTCCGTCTCCGTCTTCTCCGAAATCCCCAGCCAGGAAACTACCGCCCCCACAAACAGGAACAGCAGGAACAGCACCGCAAACAGGGACGCGTTCTCCCTCCGCCTTCCCTCTGCCGAAAGCCTGGCCAGCTTCCCCGCTGTGCCCCTTCTCCCGCTTCTCTTCCGCGCCTCTTTCCGTCCATGTAAAAACGCCACGCATCCGCACCTCCTCTCGTCTCTGCCTTTATGGTAGCACAGACACGGTACGTTTACACGTGACGTTTTTGTAAGCTTTTACTTATCCGTAGGTCTCCGGCCCGGACAGGATCCGGAATTTCATCCGGAATCTGGTACCGTCCTTTCTTTTCCCCTCCCCGGAAACGGAAAACGCATCGATGGTCCCGTGGCAGGCCTCCACCACCTCCCTGGCGATGGCCAGCCCCAGCCCGGTCCCCCCCGATCCCTGCCTGCCGGTATAAAACCGTTCAAACAGATGGCGGCCCGCATCCTCGGAAATGCCCCCGCCCTCGTCCGTGAGCTCCAGGATGTTCCTTTTTCCCTCCACCCGGTGGCGGATCTCAATGATTCCGCCCTCCTCCATGGATTCTGCCGAATTCTTCAGTATATTGGCAATCGCCGCCCGCATCCAGCCGCTGTCGCAGTAGAGGGGCTGCTCCGATTCCGAAAAGACCTGCACCCGGATCCCCCGCTTTTCCAGGACCGGCGCCAGCTCTCCCAGGGCTCCGGCCACAATATCCTCTGCCCGGGCCGGTTTCAGGACAAGCTTCATCTTCCCGGCGGCCAGGCGGCTGGCAGCCAGGAATTCATCCACATTCTCCTGCAGCCTGCCGCACTGCTCCTGGCAGTCCTCCAGCTTCTTTAAAAAGGAATCCCGGATCTGCCGCCCCGCCTCCCGGCTCCAGGGCTCCTGCCCTCCGGAGAGCTTCGTCTCCATCAGGTCCAGATCCAGCCGCATGGCCGTCAAAGGCGTCTTCATCTGGTGGACCATATTTTCCGTAAACCGGCAGACCGTCTCCTTCTCCTGCTGCACCAGCTCCACCATGTGCCCGTTCCGCAGATAGAGGAGCTCCGCCTGGTTGGAGAGGGCCGCCAGGATCCCCTCCTTCCACTCGGCCAGGCTCACCGTCCTTCCGGCCGTCATCTGCTCCAGACACAGGGAAAACCGCCGGATCTCCCTGCAGATCCCCGACAGCGCTCCCGTCATATAAAAAAAGTAAGCGGCAAAAACCGCCGCCGCCAGGCCGGAAAACAGCCACGCATTCCCGTAGCTTCCCTGTCCCGCCAGGACCAGAAGTTCCTCCGCCTGAAGCTCCCCGTAAAGCTCCCGGACCGCACCCGTAAACCTTGCCTGCCAGGAGGCCCGCTCTGCCAGTAGGATCCAGATCCCCCCGGCAAGTACCGCTGCCGCTGCCAGGAAAAATCCCGTCCGTAGCCGTCTCATCTCTTTATTTTCGTAGCATCCCATATCCCCTGCACCTGTCCGCCTTCCCGATACCCGCAGATCCTGCCCTTCCTGCGTCTTCTATCCTTCCTGCCGCCCGTCCCGGCCGCCCCGTGTCCCTGCTTTCTTCCCGGCTGCAGACCTCTCCGTATCCCCTGCTGCCCTCCCGGCCGTTTCGCCTCCTCTGCTGCCGCCCGTCCCGGCCGCATTTCTCCACTTCCGTCGTCTGTCTCTCACCGCTCCACCGGCAGATTCCACCGATAGCCCACGCCCCGCACGGTCTCCAGGTAGGGCTGCCCCCCGAAGCTTCCCAGTTTTTCCCGCAGGCGGCTCACATGGACCCGGACCGTATTGTCCTCGATGAACTGCCCGCCCTTATCCCAGACCGTGTGGATCAGCTCCTCCCTGGTCACGGCTTCCGGCCACGCTCCCATAAACAGATACACCATCTGGCTCTCTTTGGGTGTGAGGAACACTTCCGCCCCGTCCTGCTCCAGCTTCCGGTTCTTCAAGTTTAACCGAAATCCGCCGCTCTCCCAGTACCGCTCCCCCTTCCCGAAGCCTCCGGCCCCGTCGGCGGCCCCGGCCGGGAATGCCCCCGCCCTCCCGCCGCCGCTGTCCTGTCCCTGCCGCCCGGAAAACTCCGAACGGCGGATCAGGGCCTGGACTCTGGACAAAAATTCTTTTAACCGGAAGGGCTTCGTCACATAGTCGTCGCCGCCCAGCTCCAGCCCCCGGACCACATTGGCCTCCTCGGAAAAAGCCGTCAAAAACAAGACGGGGATCCCGGACTCCTCCCGCAGCTTTTTACACACCTCAAAACCGCTCTGCCCCGGCAGCTTCACATCCAGGACACAGAGGCTCCACGCCCCCGTCCGAAGCCGCTCCAGGGCTTCCTCCCCGGTCTCCACGCCACAGGCCTCATAACCGCTGTCCGAGAGGGCCTCCAAAAGCCCCGCCCGGACCGACGCCTCATCCTCCGCCACCAAGATCCGTTTTCCCATCACACTCGCCCTTCCATCAGCAGCTTCAGCCTCTCGATCAGCTCCAGATCCGCCGGAAGCCAGTCCACGCTGTCGAGCTCCTCCCCGGAAAGCCACCGGGCCGCTTCATGCTCCTTTAATACCAGCCCGCCGGAAACCACCTCCGCAAAGAAGCACTCCATGGACAGATGGAATTCCGGGTAGTCATACTCCACCCGGGCCGCCCGCTCCCCCACGGAGATCTCCGTGTCAAGCTCCTCCCGGATCTCCCGGACAAGGGCCTCCTCCGGCGTCTCCCCCGGCTCGACCTTCCCTCCCGGGAACTCCCAGAAATCCTTGAACTCCCCGTATCCCCGCTGGGTCGCAAAAATCCTGCCGCCCTCTCGTATGATCGCCGCCGCCACGTGTATGGTCTTCATTTCATCTGCCTCCCTGCTTCAAACTATTGTTCATTCCACTCTGATTTCAGGATGCTGTACACCGCAGAAACTCGGTAACCCTGCCGTCAGAAGTCCAGTTATTATAGGCCACAGTAATATCCGACAAGCAAAAAGCCCTTAAAAGCAGCCTGTCCGTCTCTATTGTTTTTGTCCCACAGTGATTCATTTGATCCTCCTGCAAAGGCATATCGATCAATTCCTGCAACTTCTTCTGCTTCTGTTTTCGCCTTTGAAATAATAGCCAAATGATCGGACCGGCTTATATGGGATTCCTCAGTCTTTATCCGATAATATAGCGATAAATATCATCCCGCACCGGCGTATCCAGCCGCCACTCGATCTCAACCGCCGTCTTTGTCGTGTTGGCCATGCAGAATTCCTCTGTCCTCCCGGATGCCGTCATCCGGCCGAGGTAATAGAATTCCTTTGAAATCTTATCATCCTTATTTTTCCGGACAAACAAATGCACATCAATCCCTCGTTCCTTTGCATGAAGAAAATTCTGCACATCCTCTGAAGCCAGAGACCGCCCTGATTTGGAAATGGCAATCAACGTATCCGCACTGATAAAATGATCCTCATATTTTGTCGTATCGCTGATATCGGCCGATTTGTCATAGTTGATAAACA
Organism: uncultured Lachnotalea sp.; assembly: GCA_947066815.1. GTDB lineage: Bacteria > Bacillota > Clostridia > Lachnospirales > Lachnospiraceae > Lientehia. The sequence goes on along the minus strand of CAMSZT010000039.1, from coordinate 7,644 downwards.
CCGGGAAGGTTTTTGTCTTTTTATCGTACTTATAGCCCCCGATATTTAAAGGCACCTCGTTATGCTCCCAGTTTAAGAGACGGCATACATCTTCGTAGGTATATTTCTGATACAATACAAAATCCGTATCCTGATATCTATTGCTGTAGTTGGTTTTGTATCTGGAAATACCAAACTCAATCAGTTCTCTGACGATTTCCCGAAATTCCGGATTTCTCAGCATTCTTTCAAATTCTCCGGAAATCCCGTACTCCGCCCCCTCTTCCCGAATAAAAATGCAGGAGCTGTACTGCTTTTTTCCGGCGCCGGTGGGAAACTCATTGGACAGCATATTGACCAGATTCCCGCGGACATTTTCCTCCATGGAAACTCCATAGTTTTCCTGCAGCGCTTTTCCCAAAAGCCCAAATATTCCATGCCGGTACGCCATGAGCCGTTTTAAAAATTCCAGCTCATGGATCCGTTTTCCGGAAGCCAGCTTTTTTGATATAAATTCCACCATCTTCTCTTCTTTTTCGGACAGGCGGACTTGATATTCTTTCTCATATTTCACAAGAAACTTATAATAAGATCCCAGGCTGGCATTGTCAAAAATCCGGCACACATCCATTTCCCCGTATTCGTCAAAATCCTTCAGGGCCGGAATCCTTCCCAGCTTATACTTCAAATTCGTATAATTCTCCCGGATCAATCGGATATCGCTGAAGTTTGCCGCATCGATTGCCGCAAAAATCCGCTTCCGGCTGATTTCATCAAAATGTATCGTGGAAGCCCCGGGGATCATGCGGTCGCCTTCCATCACATAGCGGCGGATATTATCCTTGTTATAACTGCGGTCTCCGGAAAGCGCAATGGGAATCAGGAAATTGTTTCTGTAGTTTCCGATAAAATCCAGAATCACGACAAACTCTTTGTTTTCTGCCTTGCGAAGCCCCCGTCCCAGCTGCTGTACAAAGACAATGGCCGATTTCGTCGGGCGGAGCATAATGACCTGATTCACCTCCGGAATATCTACCCCTTCCGAAAAAATATCCACCGTAAAAATATAGTCAAGCGCATCTGCCGCCTGTTCTCCTGTCTCCTCCATCACCAGCCGTTCGATCACCGCTTCCCGCCTGACCTCGCTGTCCTCTCCGGTCAGCGCCGCCGTCCGAAAGCCCTTTTCATTGAATCTCCTGGACAATTCCCACGCTTCCTCCTTGCGGCTGCAGAAAACCAGACCCTTGACCCGGTCCCCGCTATAGCCGTAATACCTGGCCTGTCCAATGATATAACATACTCTCTCCTCGCTCACCAGGCGGTTAAAGCTGCGAAGCCCCCCTGCATCATCTCCGATCATTTCTCCGTCTACGCAGAGATCCGTGATCCCAAAATAATGAAAAGGACAGAGCAGATTTTCCTCCAATGCCTGCTGCAGTCGGATTTCGCAGGCAATGTTATGGTCAAAAATCTCATAAACATCAAACCGGTTAGTCTCCGGGCTGGCTGTCATCCCCAGCCAGAACCCCGGTCTAAAATACTCCATGATCTTCCGGTAACTGTCCGCCCCGGAATGATGGGCCTCATCCAGGCAGATGACGGAAAAATCATCCGGAGCAAAGGCATCTAACACATTGTCCCTGCTCATCATCTGCATGGTCGCAAAAATCAGATCTGCATCCCTGATTTTTACAAGATCCCTGGAGGTATTTCCGGACAGAAGCGCGTACTGACGGGGGGAACCGTCTTCCCGCCTGCTTCCAAATACTCTCCTGTAGCTCTCAAGCGCCTGCCTCGCAATCCGTTCCCTGTGTACGAGAAACAGGGCCTTTTTCGGGTTCATTTCCCGCAGGGCAAACGCCGAAGCATAGGTTTTTCCGGTTCCTGTCGCGGATATCAGCAGTGCCCTCGACTCTCCCCTGGCGATCAGCGCTTTTATGTTTTTCACAAATGCCGTCTGCATGGCATTCGGCTGCAGCTTATACTGCTTCAGGGAGACTAACGGCATCTCCTTCGCAATCCTTCGCTGCTTCTGAATTAATTCATATTTCACCCGGTAGTTTTCGATGAAATCCTCATAGACGGTGCTACGGGCATCCTCCCACAAAGCCTGAAACTCCCGAAGAATCTCCCCAACTACCTCTCCTGACTCATACCCGACCAGCTTTGCATTCCATTCCCGGTTGAGCTTTAATGCGCCGGCTGTCATATTGGCGCTTCCGATAATGATCCGATAAACCTCTTCCCTCCGAAAAATATAACCCTTTGTGTGAAAACCGTCCCGTTCCCCATCGGTACAGAACATCTTCAGCTCAATATTACTCAGTTCATGCAGCTTGTCCAGGGCCCGCGGATCATTAAATGCCAGATAGTCCGTCGTGAGAATTTTCCCTCGGATTTTTCTCTGCTCCAACTCCTTCAACGTCTGCAGAAGAGGCGTAATTCCTCCCAGTGTAATAAAAGCGACGCTGATAAAAAATTCTTCGCAATCCAAAAGCTCCTGCTCGATGGAGGAGAGGACTCCCTTTCCCTGCCTGCGATCATTTGATATAAATTCCGGGCGGTATGCCAGACTGGAATTTTGATTCTGATTTATAAATGCCGTCTCCAGCCCGTTCCGCAGTTCCTGTATTTGCCCCATCGGCATTTCCTCTCCTTTAACCGAACAGGGACGGTTCACCTTCTCCTGCCCGCCCCGTACGCACAAAAAACCGGCCGGGCTTTCCCCGGCCTTCATCATTTTGCCGGGCGGCCGCCCCTGTATAACTTAAGATTATAGCGGAACAGCGTGAAAATTGCAAGATTACGGAAAGATTCGGTTACTGTCAAGTAAGCGCCTGCATTTATATGTAATCCGGCCGGAAGATGAGAACGGGGGAGGCCACCGAGATCTTCAAAAGCTTCCCAACTACATACAGGAAGCTCTGAAATATGGGCGAAATGCTGCCTGGCCACTATTTTGTGCGCTTAAAGCATTGATTTTTCAGAAAATCCAAAGGCAGCATCCGCCGCTGTCATGTCCTCATACCCCCAGATATGCTTTGATGATGTCCGAATCGTGAAAAGCTCCTTTGGATCTCCGGATTTCGTGATCAGGCCCGTCTCCAGCACATAGGCGCGGCTGGCAATGTTGAGCGCCATGCTGGCATTCTGCTCGATCAGGAGGATCGTCTTTCCCAATTCATTGAGTTCCTTAATGATGGCAAAAATCTCCTCGACCACCAAAGGCGCCAGCCCCATGGACGGCTCGTCCAGCAGAAGGAGGTCTCCCTGGGTCAAAATGGCCCTGCCGATCGCCAGCATCTGCTGCTCACCACCGCTGAGGGTGCCGGCCAGCTGTTTTTCCCTCTCCTTGATGCGGGGGAATTTTTGAAAGACATATTCCATATCCCGTTCGATCCCCTGCCGGCCTCGGCGAAGGATCGCGCCAAGCTCCAGGTTCTGTCTCACCGTCAGGCTCGGGAATACCCGCCGCCCTTCCGGGACATGGGCGATCCCCATCTTAACGCGGGTATCCCTGGCGACCTTGCCGGTCAGGTCATTTCCCTTAAACACGATCTTCCCGCCGGTGATCGCCTCCAGCCCGGAAATGGTCCGCAGGATCATCGTCTTGCCGGCGCCGTTCGCCCCGATCAGGGAAACGATCTCCCCTTCTTCCACATGAAAGTCAATTCCCTTGACGGCCTTTATCATGCCATAGTACACATGCAGACCAGTCACTGTCACGACCGGCTGCGGCTGATATATTCCAAAGGCTCACGCTATTATGAAGACGAACTGGTGGCTGATTCCTCCATTGAGGATATTGATATGGACTTTGTGGCATACTACTGCCAAAAGATTGGCTATGCCAAATCGCCGGAGGAATATATCCGTCAGAACAAATCTTTTATTGTCACGAAAAGCGGCCGCCAGGAAATGAGCGGCGCCGCCATCCTCCTGTTTGGGAAGACCCGCAGCAATACTTCCAGCGGGCAAGGATCCGCTTCATCCGCTATGACGGCACGGAAGCCAAAGTCGGCGCTGAAATGAATGTGGTAAAGGATAAAATATTTACCGGGCGCATCCTCGACATGGTGGAAAAGACACTCTCCTTCGTCCGGGACCAGATCAAGGAGCATACTTACCTCGGAAAAGAGGGAAAATTTGTCACAACACCCGAATTCCTAGAATTCGTTTGGAAGGAAATTATCATAAACGCCGCCACGCATCGCGACTACAGCATCAAAGGCACCGACATCCAGGTCAAAATGTTCGATGACCGGATTGTTGTGGAAAGCCCCGGCAACCTGCCCGGCATCGTCCGCCTGAACAATATGCGCCAGGTCCACTTTTCCCGCAACCCTAAAATTGCCGCCTTTTTACATGAGTACGATTATGTACAGGAATTCGGGGAAGGCGTTGACCGGATGTACCGGGAGATGGAAAAAGCAGGACTGCCAGCGCCGGAATATAAAGATGTCGCTTTTATGCTGAATGCGACAATCCGGAACAGAATAAATGTCGCAGAAAGCGTCGTAGATAATGTCGCAGATGCCATAAAGCTGTCCTCTACAGAACAGGCGATTTTAGATCATCTGCAGCTTTCACCGGAACTTTCAGCCAAAGAGCTTGCCGCCCTGCTCCACAAAACATCCAGAACTATCCAGCGCAATATCAATTCGCTAAAAGAAAAGGGCATTCTGAAAAGGGAAGGCTCAGACCGGAGAGGCAGATGGATCATCTTAAAGCAAAGGCGGTGACAAAATGCCAAAACAATTTAAAACGGCAAGACAGATCAATAAATTAAAGGTAATTGAAGCTGCCGAAAAGCTCGGCGTTTCCCAGCCGACGCTCAGCGCCTGGGAGGGCGAACGGAAGTCCCCGTCCATAGACAGCCTTGAGAATATTGCCAACCTTTACGGCGTTACAACAGATTTCCTACTCGGCCGTTCCGAAACCCAAACACCGGATTCCAAAAAATCTATTCCACTGCAGGCATTGCCGGCCTTTCATGGCAGGCCGGTATGGTCCGCCAAATATGGATGGCTGCTGGTGAATGCTGTCGACAGGTTTATGACCTTTCCCGATGGCCATACCATGCCGTTTGCAGATGTTGCTGGTGAAATATTCGTCTCTTCCCCTCCGTCCTCCGAGGCAGCGCCGCCAGACGAACCGCCGCTGTCCCGTTCTGAAGTCAAAAGACAAAAAGAAATCTGGGTGGAACCAATCTCTCCAGACTCAGATCTAAGAAAAGAACTGCAGGGATGGTACCAGGTAAAAGACCGCTTTGTTCAGAATGAGTATGGCAACCGCTTTTATCTGGATACTTATGGTTCCAAATGGCTGGCATTCCTTTCTGAAAACGAATAAAATAACTCCGACGCTCAGTATAATACCGGGCGCCGGAGTTTTTGATTATTCATGCTTTCTGAACAGGCTGCCAATGTTTCTTCTTTGCACTTCGGACAAAACACAGGGAAATTTTTCATTTCTGTATCTGCCCTGATTTTATCACGGGTTTTGCTTCCGCATAGAGGACATAGTATCCAATCGCTTTCCATCATAATCCCCCGCCTTTCATTCTAATCCGCACCACCATTTGCGCATAGGTTCCCGTAAATGTGCCGGCAAGACAACCAGATACCAACAGGAACAGAAGATAGGCAAGCACTCCGCCGGAAAAGCTACAAAGCAGAGCCATCATGCTAGTTGTAAAGTACATAGACTGTTATGATATTGGCAATCTCCAGCCTGGTTCCCGGTATCGGAAATAGGTTTGGAATTTGCGGTTCTATAATAAAGATAATCAACGCCCTGCCAATCAGCATAACAAGCTATGTTAATTTTTTTGCTTCCGTATTGGTTCCGCCTTCCGTATTCAGCCGTAAAGAACTGATCCTCCGCTGTACAGAACATTTTCCGCATTGCGGGAAAGCACCCCAAGCCTTACCGGCGGATCAACAGCACCGACACGTCATTCACATTAGTCCCCGTCGCCCCGGTGATGAGCAGTCCGCCCGCCTTTTTTAATGCCGGATAGGCGTCATTGTCCTGTAGAACCTGGTAGATATCGATCCCAGCAGAATCCAGGAACGGCTTCGTCTCCCCGTCGCAGTATCCGCCGGCTGCGTCGGTCGGCCCGTCCGTACCGTCGCTTCCGACACTGAACACCGCAGTCTCTCTCAGGCCGGAAATCCCGATGGCTGCGGAGAGAGCCAATTCCTGGTTCCTCCCTCCCTTCCCTTTCCCGGTCAGATGGACCACGGTCTCTCCCCCTGCCAGAAAGGCAAGACTCTTTTCTGTATCCTGATGGCTCTTCGCAATAGCAGCCAAAAAGACTCCGGCTTCCCTCGCCTCGCAGGCCAGCTGGTCCGTCAGAACCACTGCCTCATACCCCTGTCTCCTACAGGCTTCCCCCGCCGCCTCGCAGAGGTTTCGGACGCTTCCGGTAATGACAGTCTCTACGTTTTCGAGCTCCTTCGGCGTCTCTGTTTTTATCAGTTCCATGGCGCGTTCACTGATCTTCAAATGATATTTCCGAATAACCGCCTCCGCCTGTCCGCAGGTGCTGGCATCCGGATAAGCCGGCCCGGACGCGATCATGTCCAACGGGTCTCCCAGGATATCGCTCAGGACGATGCTGTACACCCTGGCCGGCTCGCACAGCTTTGCAAACCTTCCGCCCTTCACCGCCGAAAGCCGTTTCCGGACGGTATTCATCTCGGTAATGTCCGCTCCGCAGGCAAGCAGCTGGTTCGTGATATCCGAAAGCTCCTCCCCAGAGATTAACGGCTTTTCAAACAAGGCAGAGCCTCCCCCTGACAGGAGGAAAATCACCGTATCCTCTTTTTTCAGATCCGCCACCATATCCAGAACCGCCTGCGTCCCCCGGAAGGAATTTTCATCCGGCACCGGATGACCAGCCTCATAGAAGGTAACTTTTGCGATGTCCCCTTTGACATGGCCATATTTTGTGACACATACCCCCGCTTCGATCCCCTCTCCCAGAATGTCTGCCGCCGTCTTTGCCATCTGCCAGGCTGCCTTGCCCGCCGCCACTACATAAAGCTTCCCCGGGCCGAAGCTTTTGTTCTCCAGGGCCTGCCGCACCGCCTCATCCGGCAGAACCCGCCGGATTGCCTCCTCCATGATCATTTCTGCATCTTTGCGTAATGTCAATCCAACCCCTCCTCAACATCCCGCTTTCCACCCAGCCCCGCTCAATTGATAGCGTTTTCCCGCTCGGCTCTTCTACCAGTCCCTTTTCCATTTCCTTCTTCAGTCCAGAATATTCCGCATTCCCTGTAAATCCTCTAAAAATGTTATCCTCTAACACAAAGTACATTTACTCAACTGCATAACCTGTTCAAAATCATGACCATATATCAACATTGCATTCATATCCGCCTGCATCTTCTTTATTTTTTCCAGGTTTGTATAAAATTCTTCCGTAGTCGCATTGATACTTCCTCCGGGCGGCAGCTCCATTTCATAACTGTCTTCCGTATAGATGGTGTCACTTGTGACAATCACCGTACCATGTTCCTTTGTATCAAGCACCATTCCCGTGCAGCCCGGGGTATGAGATTCTTGTGCAAACAGCAAGATGTCCTTCGCTAAGTACAACTTGTTCTGATAAACAGTATATTGAACCTGAATTATTCATGAACATATAGAAATGCT
>CAMSZT010000038.1 GCA_947066815.1 uncultured Lachnotalea sp. | reverse complement strand
ATTCGAACCCCTGGCCTCAACAATGCGAATGTTGCGCGCTCCCAACTGCGCTAATGCCCCGTACATTTATCCATTCTATCACAACTTTGGAAAATGTAAAGAGTTTTTTTCATAATTCAGCATTTTTTTACTCCCTGCGCCCACTGTACATCCAGAAAAGAGCGGAGACCCTCTCCGCCCTTTTCTGACATCCCTGTTTTTACGATCCGATGCTCCGCCTTACTTCCCGCTCTCCCGATACTCCCGGACGATCTGCCGCATCGCCTCCGCGGCAACGCGGTTCTGCTCCATGGTGCCGATGCTCAGGCGGCACTGGCAGAAGTCTCCCCGGATCCTCACCCCGAAGGTGTAGAGCTCGTCGGCAAAATATTTGGTCGGGATATGGGGATCAAAAAACATAAAGTTGGTGTGGGATTCCCACACACGGAACCCCAGCTCCTTCATGACGCCGGTCAGATAATCCCGCCCCTCCTTGTTCTTTCGGATGGTCATCTCGATAAATTCCTTGTCCTCCAGCGCCGCTTCCGCCCCGTAAAGGCCCACCCGGTTGCAACAGAAGCCGGTGGCGTCCGTCTGCAGATAATCGATGATCTCCTTGTTGGAGATCATGTATCCGATCCGGGAGCCTGCCATGCCGTAGATCTTGGAGAAGGTGCGGACGATGATCAAGTTCACGCCGTCGGCAACCTCACTGATCATGCTGCGATAACCGGGACGCTCGATAAAATCAAAATACGCCTCATCCACCACCAGGACCACATGCTCCGGCAGCTTGTGGATAAAGTCCGCCAGCGCACCGTCGTCGCAGATGGTCGCCGTGGGATTGTTGGGGTTGGCAAGGAAGATGACCTTGGTCTTCTCCGTAATGGCATCTGCAACCTCTTCAAATACCGGTTCATAATTGTCGTCGAGGGGTACACTTACAAGGACACCGTTATTTTTCTTGGTCAGGTTCAGGTAATTGGGATAGGTCGGCGTAGTGACGATCACCTCGTCCCCCTCCCGGATCAGCATTTCGGCGATGAAGCCGAGAGCAGAAGTCCCGCCCTGGGTCACCATGACCTGCTCCGTCTTTACGCCGTGGAGCTTTGCCAGCTTTTCACACAGGGAGACCGCGCGGATATCCGGATAACGGTTGGAATGGGCGATCTGTTCCGCCATGGCGGCAACCGCTTTAGGAGATGTCCCGAACGGATTCTCATTTTTATGCATAATGATCTCCTCCGTCACCCCTTCCCGGAACGGTTTGAAGGTATCGCCCACACCGAAATTGTAGGGGGGAACTTCTTTGACAAATTTACTTACAAGGTCTTTGAACATGCTGGAGTCCTCCTTTTCAAACATAGATCGTTTTCCCGCTTATTTCCCGCGGATGATCCATCTCCGGATTCATAATTTACGAAAAACATATCACAATCTCCCTCAAAAATATGTTAATTCTTTTACAAAACGCAATATTTTATGGTAAATCCTCGCGAATATAAAAGTTAAAAAACAAACAAAGAGAAATGTAAACCATTTTACAGATTTTTCTCTGCAAAAAATATATTTTTATTTATAACTGAAAGACATACACGAGCGAAAGGAGTAACTGTATGGAAAAAAAAGACGACAAGGTATTGTTTTACGGCGGAAAGGGCATGTCCCTGCTTCCGCTGGCCCTGTTCGTGGCGTCCTGCGTACTGTTTTTTGTAGTATTTAAGGATTATGCCATGGAATCCCTCTGTGTCGGAGGCTTCGGGGCACTGATCATCGGCAGCATTTTTGCAAAAAAGAAAGGCGCTTACTGGGATTCAGTTGTAAAAGGCATGTGTTCTGAGACCATGGGCACCCTGGCTCTGATCTTGATGATCGTAGGGATGTTCGGCAAGATGATGACCCGTGCCGGCATCGCAAACGGATTCGTGTGGCTCGGGGACTCCCTGGGGCTTTCCGGCGGTCTGTTCACCGCCTTCGCTTTTGTTGCCACCTGCATCATCTCCATGGCGACCGGCACCTCGATCGGCACTCTTTTCACAGGATTCCCGATCCTCTATCCCTCCGGCATCCTCCTGGGCGCGCATCCGGTCTTCCTGGCAGGCGCGATCCTGAGCGGCGCCATCTTCGGCGACAATGTGGCTCCCATCTCCGACACTACCATCGCCTCTGCCTCCACGCAGGAATACACAAAGAGAGACGGCGTTGCGGAGATCGGCGGCGTTGTGGCCACCCGTATGAAATACGCGCTGGTCGCCGCGGCGGCCGCGATCGTACTCTTTATCATCCTTGGCGGCTCCGGCTCCGGCGTCGACGAGGCCGGAAGAGAGCTTCTGGCCCAGTATAAGGATCCCAAGGGCCTGATCATGCTGATTCCCGTCGTAGTCCTTTTGGTAGTCGCCGTGAAATCCAAGAGCATTTTTCGCGCCTGTACCTGGGGTATCCTCTCCGGCTGCGTGGTCGGACTCGTCTCCGGCGTTCTGACTCCCGCCGATATCATGAGCATGGAAAACGGCTCTCTGGCCGGCTTCCTGATCGACGGCGTGAAAAACATGCTCGGCACCTTCGGTTACCTCTATGCGGTGGCCGGCATCATCGGCGTCCTGAACGGCAGCGGTATGATGGAGACGATCATCGAAAAGCTGGTCAACAGCAAATTGAACCAGACGGCCCTCGGCTCCGAGATTATCATGGCCGTAGGCATGATGGTTTCCTCCGTATGCTTAGGCTCCGCCAACGGACCCGCCATCATCATGTTCGGTCCCATCGCCAACGACATCGGCAAATCCAGGGAACTGCACCCCTACCGCCGGGCCAATCTCCTGGACGGCTTCGGGAGCACCCTGCCGGTCATCATCCCGGTCACCAGCTCTTTCATCTTCATCGTCATCTCCTGTATCCAGGGCGTGGCCGGAGAATATTCCTTTATCGAGATGCTCAGTCCGGTCTCCATTGCCGGCGCCACCCTCCACTGCTGGTGTCTCTTCATCGTACTGGCAGTCTCCGTGTTCACCGGATGGGGCCGCCGCTTCGAAGGCGCGGACGGACGTCCGGAAAAACGATGATCGACAACAGCTGTTCCAAACAGACTCCCGCTTTCGGGGGTCTGTTTTTTTGCGCCGGAGCCCCCGGAAGAGAAAGTTATTTCTCATAATGTAAATGAGGTTACTGAAAATTTCGGAGGAATCTGTTAATATGTAAGCAAAAATCAGGCAAGGGTTCCGGAGGATCCTGCCGAGGAAAGGAGGGAAACGGTCGGTGCTGCTATGCAGAGTCGTCGGCATGGTAGTCTCACAGCAAAAGGAAGCGTTCCTGACAGGGAAAAAGCTGCTCGTCTGTGAGACTCTGGAAGAAGAAGACAGACAGAAGTTCGTGGCTGTGGATATGGTTGGTGCCGGAGTCGGGAGCGAGGTACTGGTCAGCCGCCATATCTGTATGGAAGGGGACACTTATGTGGATGACCGGATCGTGGCGATCGTCGATTCCGTGTCAGGATAGCCCATCAGAAAAGGAGGAAATGGAACGTATGCAGTCTTTAGGATTTGTAGAAACAAAAGGATATGTACCTGCGTTTGCCGTGGCGGACGCCATGGTGAAATCAGCCAATGTGGAGATCAGGAAAAAAGTATGGGTAGGCGCCGGACTGGTGACCGTGATCGTGGAGGGCGAGGTAGGCGCCGTGCGCATGGCCGTTGACGCGGGAGCCGCAGCCGCCAATCAGATGGATGCCCTGGAGGGCTGTCTCACCATCGCCAGACCCACCAGAGAGCTGCTCGAAATGATCGACAGCCAGTCTTAAAACACCAACACCGAAAAGGAGGAAAAAACGATATGTTATCCTGGGGCTTTATAGAAGTGATCGGCTATGTGCCGGCGATCGCCGGCGCCGACGCCATGGTAAAGGCGGCCAATATCGAGATCGCCGGCATCGAAGTCATCGGCGGCGGCATGGTGACCGTCGCCATCCGCGGGGAGATCGGCGCCGTGAGAACGGCCATCGACGCAGGTGTCGACGCCGCAAAACAGGCCGGGACCCTGCACGGCTTCAACGTGATCGCAAGACCGAGCAAAGACGCACAGAAGATCCTGAACATCCAGATGGTTCAGGAAGGATAGACAGGGAAGGAGAAAACCATGGACGCATATGGATACATCGAAGTATTGGGCCTCGTATGTGCGGTGACCGCGGCGGACGCCGCGTTAAAGGCTGCCAACGTGGAGGTCGTCGGAAAAGAAAACACCGGAGCCGGCATGGTCGCCGTGATCGTCAAGGGAGAGATCGGCGCTGTCCGCGCCGCGCTGGACGCCGCGGAAGAAGCCGTCTCCCGCATCGGAAAAGTGGTCCACACCAATGTGATCGCAAAACCGGATCCAAGCCTTGGGCAGTTATACTGAGGAGGTGACGGCTTATGCAGAAAATCCTTACCAAAAGTGAAATACTGGAGTACAGCAAAAAAGGGATCCGCCAGATCCCCATGGAAGAAATGCCGCTGATGACGGACCTGGCAAGGGAAGAGCTGGGGCGTCTTGGCATGGAGATCGTCCTCACGAAAGAAGGCCCGAAAGCCCCCTCCGCTCCGCCGCCCCAGACAGGCTCTGCGGCCCCCGGCAGTACCGGCGGAGGCTATGGAGGAGCCGCCGTCTACGCAGGATGCGGCAAGCCCCTCTTTAAAGAGGTGATCCGTTCCGGCAGGAAACTGGCAGGGACCTTCATCGGCACACCCCACCCGGTCATGACAGAGTATGTGGGACACCTGGGCTTTGACTTTGTCTGCATCGACAGCGAACACAATGCGATCCACCTGGAGACCCTCCAGAAGATGCTCCAGTCCCTGACCCACACGCCCACCTACGGCATGGTCCGCGTCCCCACCCTCTCCTACGAGATGGTGACCGGCGCGCTGGATATCGGCGCGGACGCGCTTCTGATCCCTCAGATCCGGACCGTGGACGACATCGTCCGCCTGAAATCCTACAGCCAGTACCCTCCCGTAGGCCGCAGGGGAGTCGGCCCCTCCCGTCTCTGGGAATACGGCGATTCCATCGGAAAGCTGGGAGAGGCAGGGGACATCAACCGGACCACCAACATCGTGATCCAGCTGGAGACCGTGGCCTCCGTGGAAAACATCGACGGGATCCTGGCGGAATCCGCCGACTTTGTGGACATGTTCTTCATCGGGCCGGGCGACCTTTCCATGGATATGGGGATCTTCGGTCAGTTTTCCAATCCGAAGCTGGTGGATACGATCCTGTACCTGCGCGAAAAGACCGGAGCCGCAGGAAAACGGCTGGGAGTCTTTGCAGGCAATTTCCAGGCCGCGAAAAACTGGTTCGACAAGGGCTTTGACATGGTGATCATCAATTCAGAGCTGGCGCTCCTCGGGACTGCCGTATCACAGGAAATGCCGGGGCTGCGCGCCGCCATCGGAGAAAAACAGTGAAAAAATTCATTACTGCCAACGATATAACCGCCCTCGGCCGTCAGGGGAAGACCGAATACGTGATGGGCCCGGACGACCAACTGACCGACTTGGCCAGGGAAACGGCCAGGCGGCGGGGGATCCGGCTGGTACGCGCAGAAAATGTCCGGCCGCCTCTCCCCCTCCCCGAAAAGGCTCCGGCCGGATCTGCCGCTGCCTCCTCCAAAGCGCCGCCTCTTTCTCCTCCGCGGCCATACGTCCCTCCCGCACAGGCAGGGACCCCGGGAGTCCGGCAGGCGGTATCCGCCTCCTGGTCCCGGGCACAGTCCGCCCCGGCGCCTGTGCCTCCGGCCGTCCGGCCTGAGGTTTCCTTGCTCCCCAGGTACGACATGATGATCGAAAACGGGACGGTCATCCTTCCGGAGGCCGGACGCCTTGCCGTCAATCTCTGCATCAAGGACGGCCGGGTCGCCGCCCTCACCACGGAGTCCGCCTCCGCCGTCTCCCGGGTGGATGCGTCCGGGCTTTACGTCCTTCCGGGGATCGTGGATCCCCACACCCACCTGGGCCTGTTCGCTCCCCTTGAGGAAGAGCTGGAGACGGAGACCCGCTCCGCCCTCCTGGGCGGCGTCACCACCATCGGCACTTTTTTCAACCGGCCGGACAGCTACCTTCCCCTGCTCGACTTTCTGGAGAGACAGGTCCCGGACCGTTCCAGGGTGGATATCTTTCCGCATCTCACCCTGCGGGAGGAGGCGCAGCTTGCGGAGCTTCCCCACTACTGCGCACGGGGGATGAATTCTTATAAAGTTTATATGTGCGGGATCCCGGGGCTCTTTCCCCACCAGGAGGACGGCTTCATCGTCCGCTGTATGCAGAAACTGGCGGCGCTTCCCGCCGATCCGATCCTCTGTGTGCATGCGGAAAACACCTCCATCGTGGAATATGCCCAGACCGCCGCGGCGTCCCTGCCCATGGACACCCTGGAGGCCTTCGCCAAAAGCCATCCGAACCTGTCGGAGAGCGAGGCTGTGGTGAGGACTGCCCATCTGTCAAAGGAGCTTGGATTCCGGACCTACATCGTCCACACCTCCTGCCGGGAAAGCATCGAAGCTTTGCGGGCCGCCAGACATGACAAGCTGTTTGTGGAGACCACCTCCCCCTATCTGTCCCTGGACACGGAAAGCGACGTGGGAGCCTACGGAAAAATGCTCCCGCCCTTCCGCTCGCCGGGGGACCGGAAAGCCCTCTGGGACGGCATCCGGGAAGGCATCATCGACACCATCGGCACGGACAATACCACCATCACCAGTGCGGAAAAACAGGTTATGGACGGCATGGCAAAAGCCGGCGCCGGCTATCCCGCCCTGGCGACCCATCTGGTCTCCGTCCTGAACGAAGGCTTTTTCCGCCAGGAGATCCCTCTGGAGAAGCTGGTCCCTCTGATGACCAGGAATCCGGCAAAGATCTTCGGCATCTACCCGCAGAAGGGGACCCTGCTGCCGGGCTCCGACGCCGACCTGGTCCTCGTAGACATGAACGAGAGCCGGACGGCAGATCCCGCCGGACTGATGAGCCGGTCCGACTTCTCCCTGTTCCAGGGAAAGACGCTCCGGGCCTGGCCCCGCGGGACCATAAAAGGAGGACGGATCGCCGCCTGGGACGGAAAGCTGACCGACGACATTCCATCGGGAAGGCTCCTGAAGCACGGCATGCTCTAAACGGCGCCGCCTTGGCTATATAACAAAAAACCGGCAGGCTGTCCGGACGACGGCCTGCCGGTTTTCTCTCACGACCGGTCTCTCTCATGATCGTTTTTCTGTTGACTGTTCTTCTCATGATCGTTCTTCTTAATGATCGTTCTTGTACTCGTCCAGAAAGTCATACAGCCGTTCCGGATCCTTGATGATGATATATCCGTCAAAGGAATCCTTTTTGAGGATGCCAAGATTTTGAAATTTGCTGATGATGTTGGACACGGAGACGCGGGAGAGGCCCGTCAGATCGGCGATATTCTGATGGGTATATTTCAGGGTGAATTTGTAGGAAGAAGTCTTTAACTGCTTCGAATAATCATTGATCAGATTGACCAGGACATAGGCAACCCGGTAGGTCGCGTCATTGAAAGACATCTGTTTGATCGCCGTGGTGAGGAGCCTGGTCTTTAACGCCTGGGTCTTCATCACGTTCATGGCAAGCTTCGGATTCTCCTCCAGTCGGCGGAGGAACTGATCGGCAGGAATGGCATAGATCATCGAATCCGTCACCGCGGTCGCCGCGCAATTATAGGGAAGGCCGTTAAACAAAGACAGTTCTCCGAATATAGAGTTCTGATCGCAGATGAAAAGGATCCTGCGGTTTCCGTTGGGGCCAAAAACGCTCAGCTGGACCCGGCCGCTCTTACACAGATAAACATAACGAAATGCCTGCAGCTGATGAAAGAGCTCCTGCTGCGGCCGGTACTGCTTCGGCGTAAGTCCCTCTGTGACAGAACTCCAGTCCAGTTCCTTCGTATTCAGCCACAATGAATCGTCAATCTCAAAATGAGTATGGGATCCTTCCTTCTGCCTCATCCTTCTACCTCATATGCAAATCCGTACTGTCAGGTTACCGTTATTTTAAAGAAAAAATCACACTTTGTCAAATGAATTACAGAATTAAGACTTCTCTTTTGTGATAATAAAAAATGTAGACAATTAGAACTCTTTTTTCAAATGTACATGAATTTTCAGGAGGTGAAATTGATGTTAGAGCGATTATTTAACCCGGATGGGATCGCCGTGGTCGGCGCGTCTGCAAATCCTTCAAAGGCAGGGTTTGTCGCCATCCGGAATATGCGGGAAAAGAATTATCCCGGAAAGGTATTTCCCGTCAATCCAAAAGAAACCAGCATCCTGGATTATCCATGCACCGCTTCTTTAAGAGACATCAAAGAGCATGTGGATATGGTGGTCCTGATCATGCCCTCCAGGCTGATCTATGAAGTGATGGATGACCTGGATGCCAGGATGGAGGAAAAGGGGGACGTCCGTTTCCTTGTCTGTGCCGCCGCCGATTACGCCGAGACCAAAACACCGGAGGGGATCCGGCGCCAGGAGCGGCTCATGGAAACGGCCGGACGCTTCGGGATCCGCGTCGTCGGCCCCAACTGCATCGGCGTGATCGACAACCGCAGCCTGGTGGACACCACCTTCGTCGACACGGGAGTCCCCTTCTCCTCTTTCGGAAAACCAACCGGCATTACCTTTATCTCCCAGAGCGGGGCCCTGGCCACCTCCGTGCTGATGGAGGGCGCGGCCCGGGTCGTCCCGGTCCTCTACAATAAATTCATCTCCATCGGAAATATGGCCGATCTTGATTTTGCCGATCTGCTGGAGTGGCTGGCGGACGACGAGACCACCACGGTCATCGGTATCTACATGGAGGGATATGAAGACGGACGCAGGCTGGCGGAAATCTTCAGGAAGATCACCCGGAAAAAGCCGGTGGTCGTCTTAAAGGTCGGACGCAGCAGCCTTGGCAGCGCGGCGGCCAACTCCCACACCGGCTCCATGGCCGGATCCGACCGGGTCTATGACGCCATGTTTAAACAGACCGGCGCAGTCCGGGTGGAAACCATCGACGAACTGATCGACACGCTGCAGGCCTTTGACCGCCTTCCGGTCCCTAGGGGAAGCAATACCTTTTTATACACCCAGGCCGGAGGCCCAGGCATCTACTGCACCGATGCCATCAGCAGCCATAAAAACCTCCGGATGCCGGTGGTTTCCGACGAGACGAAGGAACGTCTGGCCGCCTCACAGCTTCCCATGGCAAATATCTGCCATCCGGAGGGCTATGCGGACATCACCGCTTCCGCCTCTCCCCAAAACCATGCGGACGGCCTTAAGATCGTGCTGGAGGATCCGGCCGTCGACCTGGTGGTCTTCCTCACGGTAGTTCCCACCTTCCTGCCTCAGAAGGAACTGGCGGAGGCGCTGGTAGCCGTGGAACAGTCTGTTCCGAAAGAACGGAAGAAACCGGTATTTTACTGTGTCATGGCAGGCGCCTATACGGCTCCGGCGAGGAAGATCCTGGAGAACAACGGGCTCTGTACCTTCAACACCCCGGAAAAAGCCGTTCTGGCCGCCAAAAATATGTGTATCTATGCCGAATATCTTTCGAGACAGGAGGAACCTCATGGGAAAAGCGCTCAATGAACTGGAAAGCGGAAAGCTTTTGAATGATTACAAGATCCCCGTCGTCGCATCGGAACTGCTGACAGAGGGAAGCGCCGCCGCCATCCGGGAAGCCGCGGCCAGGACCGGATTTCCGGTTGTCATGAAGATCCTGTCGGAGGATATTTTACACAAGACGGATCTTGGCTGCGTCAAGTTAAATATCGCAGATGAAGAAGAAATGAGATCCGCCTATGAGGAGATCATGGCAAACGCCGAAAAGGGAGCCCCGAAGGCTAGGATCCAGGGTGTCCTGGTACAGCAGATGCTCCCGAAAGGTTTTGAGATACTCCTCGGCGTCAGCACGGATCCCCAGTTCGGCCGGGTCATCATGGCAGGGCTCGGCGGGATCTATGTGGAGCTTCTGCAGGCCGTCTCCCTCCGGATCCTTCCGATCACCAGGACAGACGCCCTCCAGATGATCGACGAAACCCCGCTGGCCAAAGCCTGCGAGGGACTCCGCGGCGTACGCTATGACAGAGAAGAGATCGCAGACGCCCTGATGAACCTTTCCAGACTGGCCGCAGACCACCCTGAGATCGAGGAGATCGACGTGAACCCCTTTGTCCTCTTCGGGGACGGCCGCCGGGGGACCGGCGTGGACGCCATGGTCGTGGTCCGGTCCGAAAACACATAACTTCTTAAAAAGTGAAGGAGGAACGCTGTATGAAAGAAATAAGGCTTCACGGCATCGGAGGCATGGGGACGGTGAAAGCCGGCGAAATGCTGGTCCATGCCGCCGTCGCAGCAGGAAAATTCGGAAATTCCATGCCCTTTTTCGGCTTTGAACGCCAGGGGGCGCCGGTCGCCTCTTATGTCAGGCTCGGCGATCAGAAGATCCGCGCAAAAAACCAGGTCTACCACCCGGACTGTGTCATCATCCAGGATCCCAGCCTCCTCGTCTCCACCCCGGTATTCGAAGGGTTGAAGGAACATTCCTACGTGATCTTGAACACCAAGTCCCAGAATCCGAGGGAACTGATCACGGACCCGAACGTGGCCTGTCTGGCCTGCCTGGACGCCACCTCCATCGCCCTGGAGCTTCTGGGTCGTCCCATCCCCAATACCATCGTCCTGGGCGCCTTTGTCCGCGCCACCGGATGGGTGGACAAGGAGGGGCTGGAGGCAGTCATCGGCCGCACCTTCGGCGAGAAGAACATCGAGGCTTTCCGCCGGGGTTATGACGAAGTAAAGCTGTATCATTTTGACCAAGGAGGGATCTCATGAAATTTATCAGTGATTATATCGTTCCCATCGGGCCGGAGGGGCTCCACATCGTACAGACCGGCAAATGGCGCACCAGGAAACCGGTGATGGATAAGGAAGCCTGCGTCCGCTGCGGCATGTGCCTGATGTACTGCCCGGTGAACTCCGTAAAGAAGCTTGCCGACGGCAGCTTCGAGATCTGCTACGATTACTGCAAGGGCTGCGGGATCTGCGCCCATGAATGCAAAAAAGGCGCGATCAAAATGGTGCCGGTAAAGGAGGAAGAATAATGGCCGAAGTTAAAGTTATCAATGGCAATATGGCCGCCGCCATCGGCGCCAGACTCTGCCGCCCGGATATCATCGCGGCATATCCGATCACTCCCCAGACTCCCATCGTCGAATATCTGGCGGATTTTGTGACCGGCGGGCTCTTAGACAGCTCGGTCAGCGAGGTGGAGAGCGAGCTGTCCGCCATGAGCGTCGTGACCGGCGCTTCCCTGGCCGGCTCCCGCGTGTTCACCGCCACGGCTTCCCAGGGCCTCTCCCTCATGTATGAGCCCTACTTCCGTGCCTCCACTCTGCGCCTTCCCGTGGTGATGGCGGTGGCAAACCGGGAGATGATCTCCCCCCAGACCCTCTGGGGCGGCCCCCAGGACTCCCTGACCGTCCGGGACGCCGGCTGGCTGCAGATCTACGTAGAGGACAACCAGGAGATCCTGGACACCCTCATCATGGCCTACCGGATCGCAGAGGACAAAAATGTCCTGCTCCCCATCAACGTATGCTTTGACGGCTTCTATCTCTCCCACATGTCGGAGCGGGTGGAGATCCCGGAGCAGGCCCAGGTGGACGATTTCTTACCGAAATACGTTCCGGAGCACATCATCCTGGATCCCTCCCGCCCCATGGCCGTGGATCCTCTTACAAACGGCTATCTGCTGACGGAATACCGTCTGAAGCACATGCTGGCCCAGCAGAACGCCCTGAAACTCTTAGAATCCCTGGACGGCGAATTCAAGGAACGGTTCGGCAGGAACTACGGCGGCGCCGTGGAGGAATACCTCTGCGAAGATGCCGATTACATCCTGGTGACCATGGGTTCCATGACCGGGGTCTCCAAGGACTGCGTCGACGCTGCCAGGGAGGCGGGAAAGAAGATCGGCCTGTTAAAGATCCGCATGGTCCGTCCCTTCCCCTCCGACCGGGTGGCCGCCGTCCTGAAAGGCAGAAAGGCCTACGGCGTCATCGACCGCAACGTATCCTTCGGATGGAATACCGGCATCATCTACGAGGAGATCTGCGCCTCCATGAACCGGGCGGGCCAGTTCGTCCCCAACATTCCGTTCATCGCCGGCCTGGGCGGCGAGGACATCACGGCAGCCCATATCGACTATGCCATCGACGAGATCATCAACCATGCCGCGGACGCCGTCAAAAATGCGACCGTGTGGTTAAATCGGGAAGACAAAGGGAAGGAGGACACGAAATGAACGTGATCGACAAGCTTGCGATTTACGAGGATCAGATCTCCCCCGGCATCTCCGCCTGCGTGGGATGCAATGTGGAGCTGACCTTACGCACCTGCATGAAGGTGCTGGGACCGGATACAATCTTTGCCATCCCGCCGGGATGCATGGGCGGAGTCGGCGTGGTGGGCTGGGATAAAAAGTCCGGCGCGAAGACTCCCGTGTTCTTCCCTCTGTTAGACAACGTGGCCTCCATGCTGGCCGGCATCAAGCTCCACTATGAGCATATCGGCAGGCATGTCAATGTGGTCGCCTTTGCCGGCGACGGCGCCTCCGTGGATGCCGGCATGCAGTGCCTCTCCGGCGCCGCCGAGCGGGGCGACAAGCTGATCTACATCTGCTACGACAACGAGGGCTACATGAACACCGGCTATCAGCGCAGCGGTTCCACCACCAAGGGCGCCTGGACCTCCACCACCCCCGTGATCAACGGCAAGGGCGGCAAGAAACAGAACAAAAAGGATTTCCCCATGATCATGGCCATGCACGATCTGCCCTACATGGCGACCATGAGTCCCGCCTATATCCCGGACATGGTCCGCAAGCTGGAAAAAGCCATGGCGGTGGAGAGCGGCCTTGTGTACCTCCACGTCTACAATCCCTGCCTGACCGGCTGGGGCTGCACCTCCGACGAGAGCATCGAAGCCTGCCGTCTCTCCGTGGAGACCAACTTCGCCCCCCTCTATGAGGTGGAGAACGGAAGCTTTCAAATGTCCGTCGACGTCAAAAATCCGAAGCCGGTGCGGGAATTCATTCGAAAATTCAAGAAATTCCGTCATCTGACAGACGAGGACATCGACGCCCTCCAGGAGCTGACCGACCGGAAGATCGATCGTCTCCGCAAATTGTGCACATTGTGAGTCTCCCCTGAGGCTGTTCGAAAGCCCCGGCGTCCTTCCCCTGCAGACGATAGGAAGGCCGCCGGGGCTTTTTCGGACACAAAGTCAATTCTGCTCCGTGAGCATCATCTCTTCCCACATCCATTTGAGGTAATCCCCGTAGCCGGCGGGCTCCACGGCTTCTGCCGCCAGGATATCCACGGTCCCCAGGGTCTTTCCGTTCAGGGTGTAGGTCAGGCTTCCGACAATATCCCCCTCTGCCACCGGGGCCGTCAGATTTTCCGGCAGGGTGACGGTCCGCTCCACGGCGGAAAAGTCCTCCCCGTTCATCCCCAGGTATGAAAATTCCCCGCCGTAGCGAAGGGACGTCTCCGGCGTCACGCCCATGGCGACGGGAAGCTTCGGAAGGGGCTCCCTGGCTTCGTCGTTGTCCCGGAAAAGCCGGCAGCCGGCAAAGCCATAGTTTAAAAGGCTGGCCGCCTCCGAAAACCGCACCTTGTAGTCCGGTGCCGCCATGACCACGGCGATCAGCTCCACGCCGTCCTTTTTAGCCGTGGCCGACAGGCAGTATTTCGCCAGGCTGGTGCTGCCGGTCTTTAACCCGGTCACCGTGAAGGAATTGCTCATCTTCAACAGCTTGTTGGTGTTGGACAGGCAGAACTCGCTGCTCCCTTTATTCGTCACATGGGTCATGTTTTCCATCCAGATGGTACTGTAATTTTCGATCTCCGGGTAATTGGTGATCAGCTCTCTACTCATGATCGCCACGTCCCTGGCGGAGGTCAGATGGGTCGCCGAGTCCGTCAGGCCGCAGCAGTCCTCGAAATTCGTCTGAGTCATCCCAAGGGCCTTCGCCCGCTCGTTCATCATCCGCACGAACTCCGATTCACTTCCCGCTATGTACTCCGCCATGGTCACCGCCGCGTCATTCCCGGAGGCAATGACGATGCATTTGATCAGGGTCTCCACCGTCTGGCTCTCCCCCTCCTCCAGAAACACCTGGGAGCCGCCCATGGATTTGGCATAGGCGCTGGTGGTCGCCTGGTCGCCCAGTGCGATCCTGCCGTCCCGGATGGCGTCAAAGATCAGGATCAGCGTCATGATCTTCGTGATGCTGGCCGGCCGCAGGGCCTCGTCTGCATTTTTTTCATAGATCACCGTCCCCGTGGAGGCTTCCATCAGGACCGCCGAGCGGGCCGTGATCCCCAGATCCGCCTGCTGCCCGCCAGGCGCCCCCGGCTGCGCTCCCTCACCTCCTGCCGCCCCCGGCTGCACTTCTGCTTCCGTCTGCCCCTCCGTTCCCGGCTGTACTTCCGTCCCGCTCTCCGCCTCCGGCTGTACCCCTGCCGCCTCCGTCTCCGGAGACAGCAAAAACGGCCGTCCCCCTTCTGCCGCCAGCGCCGGACGCCACAAAGAAAACGCCAGGCAAAGCGACAAAAGGAACACTGCCATCTGCTTAAATGATCGTTTCATAAAACCTGCTCCGTGGTCTCCTCATTCCTTCTATATTTATGAGGCCCGGACAGATTCTATGCAGTCTCTCTCGGATAACCCTCCGGATTGTTTTTCTGCCAGTTCCAGGTATCCCGGCACATATCCTCCAGATTTTTTTCTGCCTCCCATCCGAGCAGCTCCTTCGCCTTCGACGCGTCCGCATAGCACTCCGCGATATCTCCGGCCCGCCGCGCTGCGATGTCGTAAGGGATCGCCACGCCATTCACCCGCTCAAAAGTCTTCACCAGATCCAGGACACTGTACCCTGCCCCGGTCCCCAGATTAAAGGCCTCCACGCCGGTATGTTCCTCTCCGTAGGCAAGAGCCGACACGTGGCCCTTCGCCAGATCCACCACGTGGATATAATCCCGGACGCCGGTCCCGTCCGGCGTCGGATAATCGTCCCCGAAGACCCGGAGCCTGGGAAGCCGCCCCACGGCTACCTGGGAAATGTAGGGCATCAGGTTATTGGGGATCCCGTCCGGATTTTCCCCGATCCGTCCGCTCTCATGGGCGCCGATGGGATTGAAATACCGCAGGAGCACCACGGAAAGTTCCGGATCCGCATGGGCCGCATCCCGCAGGATCTGCTCGATAAAGACCTTTGTCCACCCGTAAGGGTTGGTACAGCTCCTCCCCACCGGCATCTCCTCTGTAATGGGAACCGTCTCCGGCGTCCCGTAGACTGTGGCGGAGGAGCTGAACACGATCCGCTTACAGCCATGCCGTTTCATGACTTTTAAGAGCGTAAGGGTGCTGCCCAGATTATTTTCATAGTATTCCAGAGGTTTTTCCACCGACTCCCCCACGGCCTTGAGGCCGGCAAAATGGATGACCGCCTCGATCTTCTGTTCCTCAAAAACCTTCTCCAAAGCGGCTTCATCGGCCACATCGGCCTTGTAAAAAGGAAACTTCGTACCGGCAAGGGCTTCCGCCCGCTTCACTGCCTCCGGGAGACTGTTTGCCAGGTTGTCCGCGATCACCACAGGATAGCCGTTTCCTGCCACTTCGATGGCGGTGTGCGTGCCGATGTACCCTGCTCCGCCCGTCAATAAAATTGCCATTCTCTTTTCCTCCTAAAATAGAATCCTGCCCTTAGCTTGGCGCATCTTATATGATGAAAAGGGCGCGCCGTAAGGCACGCCCCGCTTTGAATGTGTACATGGCCCAAAACACAGCACACGGACAGACTCTGCCCGGCGAGTAGGAACGCACTGTGCCGGAACTCATTTTCCACACGATCGATTGTGCATGTTTCTTTCTGCTTTGAGACTTTGTCGATATGTCCGCCCAACCCACAGGCTGACATCCCGGGAAAACCCGTCGGATGTATGGCTTTACACGGAAGCCCATCTCACACACCAAGCAGGTTTCCTGACTTACAGCTCTTTCCGCATGACCTCTCCTTCTCGCATGATAGGGTTTGCAATGGATCTTGAGGCACGCGCGCTGAATACAGTGACCGGATCGCTCAGGACTCTCACCTGATTCCCTCTTCCCCGCCGGGGCAGGCACTCGGTGCGGCAATATTTCTGCACTCTTAAACTATACCACAGGAGCCTCCCAAAGGCAACCGAAAAGATTGTTTTCCGGCCGTTTTCTATTCCTGTTCTTGGGGCTTGTAAGGCACAGTATAAGGCTCGGAGACACTCAGAACGATATTGTCCTCACTGACCTGGCATACGGTGATCTCATTTTCCCCCTCCTCCAGGGACACATCACCGCAGTAGAGCATATTCATGGACACCACGTCCGTCTCGCAGGGTTCCCCGTTCAAATACACCACGCTGAACGGCGTATAATTCCACCCGGTCACATAGAGCCCCCTGCTCTGGAGCATGACCTGGCTGATGGTGATGGGCTGCACTCCCATGTGGAGCTCTGTCGCTTCGTAGGGGATCTTCCCCTCAAACACATCCTGATCTCCGTAAAGGATGTCATATTCCAGGATCTTTAAATCCTCCAGATAATCCTCCGTCTCCGCCTCCGTATGCGCAGGCTCCTGAAGCCATCCCTGATGGTAGCGGAACATGGTCCCCCTCTGGATCCCGATCCGGTCTAACACCCAGGCGCCCAGCTGATAAGCCTCCACATCCCGTTCGGACCGTTCCAGCCCGATATTGTCCCAGATCACATATTCCGTCTGGAATACATCGCCGTTCTCCAGCTTTTCTTCCGTAAGATCCAGGCTGGGGAGATGATCCCCGTACAGGATAAGGACCGTCTCTTCCCCGCAGTCTTCCAGATACTCGATCAGCTCTCCTACAAACCGGTCCATCTCATAGACCTGCTCCACATAATATTCCATGGCGTTGGTCTCCTCCTCCGAGGGAAGGCCGCTCACGGTGACCGCAGGCGCATCGAGCACCTTCTCCTCCGGGTAGGAACCGTGCCCCTGGACAGAGATCGTATAGATCAGGTCCGCACCGGCGGTGGACTTCATGACCTTTGCGATCTGCTTCGTGAGCATCTCGTCCTTTGCCCAGCCCATATGGGTTTTCTCATAGCCGGCCGCCATATATTCCA
The DNA here is from genome assembly GCA_947066815.1 of uncultured Lachnotalea sp. Taxonomy (GTDB): domain Bacteria; phylum Bacillota; class Clostridia; order Lachnospirales; family Lachnospiraceae; genus Lientehia. The sequence continues at coordinate 13,890 of CAMSZT010000038.1, read as the reverse complement.
GGGATGTGAAACTGTCAAAGCCAAGCTGGGAAAATACCGTGTATCTGTCATAAAAGGTCCCGGAATTGTTGTGGATGGCCTGTGCGTGATAACCGATCTCCTTCAGGTCGAAACAGAGGCTCTCACAGACCTGTTTCTGGAGGATCGTCTTATAGGGATATTCTCCCGGGCCGAAAAAGTCCAGATCCATGCCGGTGATCACCTCAAACTCCGTGTTGGCCGTCCCCGCCCCCACGGCGGGCACCCACAGATATCCGGAAGAATACTGTTCCTTAAGCTTTCGGAAGTTGGGGATCGGATCCCTGGAACATCTCATGTGAAGATACTTCATGGGATCGCTGAAGGATTCCAGCTGCAGAAAAATGATGTTTGGAGTCTGTCTGGTCACCGCCACCCCCTGTTCATCCACCGCCATGGGCCGTTCCTCCTCGATGAGGGGCGCCCACACATGCTCCTCCGGAAGGATCTCCTCCTCTTTGATCTCCTGCACCGCCTCCACGCTGTAGTCCTCCGGCCTGCTGATGCCGGTATTGACCAGACTGTTGGCAAAGCAATAAGGAAATCCATAATCCAGATAAGCCTGTGCCAGATTGCCGAACTGGTCTGCCAAAAGCCCTGTCCTCATGCCCAGCCCGGAAAGCCCGAAAAGCGCCAGCAGGGAGAAGAGCACAAACACGGTCCCTTTTATATAGGATGGCTTTTTCTGCCATCTGGGGAGCTTCCGAAAAAGGAACACCAGACCTGCAAGGAGCAGCAAAAGTCCCGCTCCCATCAGCACCAGATGCCACCAGGTCAGGTATTTCCCGGCAATGGTCATCGCATCCCTGGTAAGACGCAGATCTGCCCCGTTAAAGGGCGTGACCCTGCAGCCAAGAAGGACCAGGTTCACAAACCCTAAGAGCAGCCAGACCACACTGATCACTGTCCCCAAAAACAGCTTCCTTTTCACCAAAAGCAGCAGGGAAAAACACCAAAAAATAATGCAGGTATTGTACAGAAAAATATGCGGCCTCGTCACCAAAAACACGACCGGCTTCCAGAGAGAACGCCGCGAAAATATCTCCACCAGGAAATTTAAAGCTACGGCCGCCATAAAACTGAAAAGCACCGGATGCTTCCCCGCCTCCCGCCTCAGGTTTTCCATATATGCACGCATGGTCCCAATTCCTCTTCCCATTTTTATATCACTGTTCCCCATGAATATATCAGATTTCCTCATAAATTCCTATAGGGGAATTCCACTAAAATTCTTGGGATTTTCTTAGAGAATCAGGCATTCTTCCGGCTGTGCTTTCCTTGACATTGCACAAAATACCTTCTATAATATGTGATTGAATGCAAAAAATTTAACCGTGTCAAAATATGTCAGAGAAAGGAATTGTTTATGAATTTTATTCTGGATACCATAAAGGGCGCCGTGATCGGCATCGCCAATGTGATCCCGGGGGTCAGCGGCGGCACCATGGCCGTCTCCATGGGGATCTACAACCGTCTGATCTCCTCTATCACCCATCTGTTCCGGGACTTTAAAAAGAGCGCCGCCACCCTGATCCCGGTCCTCCTTGGCGCCGCCATCGGCATTGTGGGCTTCTCCTACGCCATCGAATATCTGCTGGCAAACCAGCCGCTCCCCACCTGCCTCGCTTTCCTGGGGCTGATCCTGGGCGGTGTTCCCGTGCTGGTCAGGAGCATGGCTGACGGCGTAAAACAAAGCCGCTCAGGCAGGCTGACCGCAGTCAATGTGCTGGCGTTTGCCCTCCTCTTTGCATTTGCCATCGTCCTGCCCCTGCTCCAGGGGAAGGACGACACCTTAAGTGTCCTGGATCCGTCCTTCGGCACGATGATCCTCCTGTTCTTCATGGGGATCATCGCCGCCGCCACCATGGTGGTGCCGGGCGTCAGCGGTTCCATGATCCTCATGATCCTCGGATATTATTACGGAGTGATCAACTCCATCACCACCTTCATGGACGGACTCCGGGCCGGGGATCTTTCCGCCGTCCTGTCCCAGTGCAGGCTTTTAGTCCCCTTCGGGATCGGCGCAGTACTCGGCATTTTCCTGATCTCCAAGATCATTGAATACATGTTCGAAAAGCATACGGTCTCCACCTATGCGGCCATTTTGGGACTGATCCTCTCTTCCCCCTTCGGGATTTTTTATAACACGGGCGCCCTTGCCCGCTTTACCCTGCCCGGCTTCCTGATCGGCATCGTGCTCTTCCTTGCGGGAGGCTTTGTCACCTGGTACATGGGCAGAAAACATGCCTGACAAAAAGGAGACTGACTATGAGCTTTGAATTTATCAGCAAACTGCCCACACCCTCCGATATCCGCCGCCAGTTCCCTCTCCCGGAGGATCTGACCCGCGAAAAGCACAGACGGGATCAGGAGATCCGCGATGTTCTGACAGGAAAAAGCGACAAATTCCTGGTGATCGTCGGCCCTTGCTCGGCAGACAACGAAGATTCCGTCTGCGACTATGTCTCCAGACTGGTGAAGGTCCAGGAGGACACGAAGGACGATCTGATCATCGTCCCCCGCATCTACACCAACAAACCCCGCACCACCGGCGAGGGCTACAAGGGGATCCTCCATCAGCCCAACCCGGAAAAAGCGCCCGACCTGTTTGAAGGACTTCTGGCCATCCGCAAGCTCCATATGCGCGTCCTGAAGGAAAGCGGCCTTTCTGCCGCCGACGAGATGCTCTATCCGGAAAATTACCGGTATCTCTCCGACCTGCTCTCCTACGTGGCCGTAGGGGCCCGCTCCGTGGAAAACCAGCAGCACCGGCTGACGGTCAGCGGCATGGATGTGGGGGCCGGGATGAAAAATCCCACCAGCGGCGATTTCTCGGTGATGTTAAATTCCGTCATGGCGGCCCAGCACGGCCATACCTTCATCTTCCGCGGATGGGAGGTCAACACCGACGGAAACCCCTACGCCCACACCATCCTCCGGGGAGCGGTCAATAAACACGGACAGAGCCAGCCCAACTACCACTACGAGGATCTCCGGCTGCTCTGCGACATGTACGCCAAGCGGGATCTTATGCATCCGGCCTGTATCGTGGATGCCAACCATTCCAACTCCAACAAGCTCTACAAGGAGCAGATCCGCATTGTAAAAGAGGTCCTTCACAGCCGCAGCCATTCTATGGACATCCGAAACCTGGTAAAGGGCGTCATGATCGAAAGCTACATCGAACCGGGCAGCCAGAAAGTGGGCGGCCATATCTACGGCTGCTCCATCACCGACCCCTGCCTGGGCTGGGAGGAATCCCGCCAGCTGATCTACGATATCGCGGAGCTGATCTGACCCCGGACTCCCGCGGGAGCCTCCGGTCTGTCCCCGGCCGTATGGCGGGAGAAGGGAGCGTATACCGGAAAACGGGAGTCTGCAGACAGTCTGCAGGCTCCCGTTTTTATCACCCCAGTGTCCCCCAGGCTTCCTTCAGGATACGGACCGTCTCCTCCTTTTTCTCCAGATCTCCCGGCTCCCAGGCCGATATCCCATAGGAAAAGGCCAGCTCCCAGCCCAGATGGCCGCAGATACAGTTCATCTGTTCCTCGATCAGCCGGTATTCCGGATCGTCCACCTTGGCCGCGCCCACGGCGATCAGGCCGATCTTTTTCGCCTCCTGCTCCTGCAGAAGAGCCGTTCTGGAATAGAGCTTGTCCACCGCCATTTTTAACTGGGCAGACATTCCCCACCAATACACCGGAGTTCCTAAGATGACCGCATCCGCATCATAGATCTTCTGGACCAGCGCGGCACTTTCATCCGGCTGCACACAGTTTCCCCCATTCTTTTTGCAGCTGTCGCAGGCAAGACAGGCAGACAGCTTATGGCGGGAAATATCATAAAGTTCCAGGCTCTCCGGATGGAGCCCCTCCTCGATCCCCTCCTTCACCAGGGAAAGGGCCGCCCTGGTATTCCCCTTCATCCTGGGGCTTCCGTTTAACAACAACACCTTCATTTTCATTTCCTCCGTTTCTCAAACATCACTGGATATGCTCCATAGTTTCTTAAAAATACGCCTTCAGCAGCAGCGGATTGATATAACATTCGCAGATGATACCCGGAAGGAGACAGAGCAGGAGAATGATCAAAAGCAGCAGATCCCGGCCCATCCGGATACGCCGGTACTGGCTGAAGCTCCTCTGCCTGCGCATAAAGGAACAGACCTGAAAGCCCCGGATCCCCAAAAGCAGGATCGCCGGTATGTAAAAGACCGCCTGGGGAAGGATGCTGCACAGAAAATACAGGATACCCCTTCTCCCGAACACCATCGTTCCCAGCGAGATCCGCACACCGCAGGTAAATCCAAGCCATCCAAGCGCTGCCCACAAGCTCACGGCCCCAAAAGCCGTCATGGACAAAAGCCACAGGGCCGCCGCCTCCAAAAGCCGGAGCCTCAGCACATAAAAAAAATAACTTTCCCTCGCAAATCCATCCTGCTTCAGTGCTTCCCCCATCTGCGTAAAATAAAGCCTCCAGCCATCCTGTCCATATTTTCCGCTTAAGTTGGCCGCAAGTGTCCCTGCCACCAGAAATCCCGCGAACACAACAACCGCCATCTGCACAAACCTGTTCTTGTTCTCCATGACATCCTCCATCTAAAGTACTATATGATGGAAGTGTTCAGGGTATTCCTTACCTGTATTTTACCCGATAGGCGAGAAGAGCCGCCGCGGTCTTTGCGTCCGTGATCTTTCCCTCATAGACCATGGAAAGAAGCTCCTCAAGCTCATGCTCCTCCACGTTCAGGAATTCATCCTCATCCAGATGCTGCCTGGCCGGGATCAGTTCCTCCGCCACATAGATCCCGATAAACTCATTGCAGAAAGCCACCGTCGTATTGACGTTCATCAGCCATTCCAGCCGCCCCGCCCTGTAACCGGTCTCCTCCTCCAGCTCCCTGGCCGCGCACAGTTCCTTCGGCTCCTCCACATAATCAACGGCCCCTGCAGGGATTTCCAGCGTATACCGCTCCAGGGCATTCCGGTACTGGCGCACCATAAGGATCTTCCCCTCCCCGGTCACCGGAACGACCGCCGCCGCCCCCTTATGCTCGATAAAATCCCATACTGCCGTATTCCCATTGGGAAGGGCCATATAGTCCTCATAGAAATTAACGATCGCCCCTTTGTGTACCAGTTCTCTTTTCACCCGTCTGATCTCATCCACAGTGATCACTCTCCTTCCTGTCTATAAAATAGGTGATTGTGAAATGCAAAATTGAAAGGATATCCTGACAATATGTCCGTCCAAGGCCTGCAGCGCCAGGCATTCCAATGGACCCATAGGCACAGAGGGCTTTTCCCTTCGCATCGGCGTGTGAATAAAGAGCGGAAGAAGATCAACCTGCTGATCTCTTCCGCTCTTCAACTTTATTTTGCGTAATCGGTGACTCTGGATTCACGAATCACATTCACCTTGATCTGTCCGGGGTATTCAAGCTCCGACTCGATCTGTTTTGCGATATTCCTCGCCATCAGAACCATGTCGTCGTCGCTCACCTGCTCCGGCACCACCATAATACGGATCTCACGTCCTGCCTGAACAGCAAAAGATTTGTCCACACCCTTAAAGGTGTTGGTGATATCTTCTAATTGTTTCAACCTGTTGGTATATGTTTCGATTGTCTCGCGACGAGCGCCCGGACGTGCTGCAGAAATCGTATCTGCCGCCTGCACGATACAGGCCGCCAGCGTTTCCGGCTCTACGTCGCCGTGATGGGACTCCACCGCATTGATCACAACGGCAGATTCTTTGTATTTCCTACATAATTCAACACCCAGCTGAATATGTGAGCCTTCCATTTCATGGTCCACTGCTTTTCCGATGTCATGCAGAAGACCAGCCCTTTTAGCTATACGCACATCAATCCCGATCTCCGATGCCAGAAGTCCTGACAGATGCGCAACCTCAATCGAATGTTTTAAAGCGTTTTGACCATAACTGGTCCTGAACCTCATCTTACCCAGAAGCTTTACCAGCTCCGGATGGATACCGTGAATGCCGACCTCTAAGACAGCCGCTTCACCTTCCTCACGGATCATGACGTCTACTTCCTTCTGAGCCTTTTCCACCATTTCCTCGATCCTGGCCGGATGGATGCGTCCATCCAGAATCAGTTTTTCCAGAGCGATCCTGGCCACTTCCCGTCTGATCGGATCAAATCCCGAGAGGATCACCGCCTCCGGAGTATCGTCAATGATCAGGTCCACTCCTGTCAGTGTCTCAAGTGTACGGATATTGCGGCCCTCCCGCCCGATGATACGGCCTTTCATCTCATCATTCGGAAGCTGGACAACGGAGATCGTGGACTCCGCCACATGGTCTGCGGCGCATTTCTGGATCGCAGTGACAATATACTCCTTCGCCTTCTTCGACGCCTCTTCCTTTGCCCTCGACTCCAGCTCTTTCACCAGCTTTGCCGTATCATGTTTCACATCATTCTCAACAGTTTTTAAAAGATATTCTTTTGCCTGTTCGGAGGTAAATCCTGAAATCCGCTCCAGTTCCTTTACTTCCTTGTCAAAGAGTTCCTCAACTTCCTTCTTCCGCTTCGCAAGCTGCTCTTCCTTCGATGCCAGACCGGATTCCTTTTTCTCCAGTGCCTCGGATCTTTTTTCTAAATTCTCTTCCTTGCTCAACACACGTCTTTCATAACGCTGTATTTCCGTTCTCCTCTCCCGGACCTCTTTCTCCAGATCATTCTTAGTCTTCATGGATTCTTCTTTGGCCTCTAAGAGAGCTTCACGCTTCTTGGTTTCTGCGATCTTCAGCGCTTCATCTATGATTTCTCTTGATTTTTCTTCCGCCTTGCCAAGCTTGCTTTCATATACTTTTTTGCGGTATTCGATCGCGACGAACCAGGTAACAGGAACTACAACACACAGTGTGATGATTACAGCAATTATAATCCCTCCCACAGGAGCACCTCCTTATTTAGTTTTCATTGTACATCACTTATCGCACGTAATGGCAGACATACCATAAGCATTGCAACATATACAATTTTAAACTTTTTTCCTGCCACTGTCAAGCATTATTGCACTATGTCCGGGCGCAGATTCATTTTTCGGTTTTGGCAGCCCCGGCCTCCTCCGATCTTTTCTCCTGTTTTCCGTCTGCCTTCTTGTCCGTCTTTTTCCCGCCTTCCTGTTTTTCCCCCTCCGGATCCCCCTCCTCAAAGCCGTAGTGGATCCGCACCTTTTTCTCTACTTCCTCCATGACGGCCGGGTTATTTGTGAAGAATGTCTTCGCATTTTCCCGTCCCTGCCCGATCTTGTTCCCCTGATAGGAATACCAGGCTCCGCTTTTTTCCACGATATTTTCCTTGACTGCCAGGTCCAGGATATCGCCCTCCCTGGAAATCCCTTTTCCGAACATGATGTCAAACTCTGCCTCGCGGAAGGGCGGCGCCACCTTGTTTTTCACCACCTTCACGCGGACGTGGTTCCCGATCATCTCCCCTCCCTGCTTCAGGGTCTCCGTCTTCCTCACATCCAGGCGGACCGAGGAATAAAATTTAAGCGCGCGACCGCCCGTCGTGGTCTCCGGGTTCCCGAACATCACGCCGACCTTTTCACGCAGCTGGTTGATGAAGATCACGACACAGTTGGATTTGCTGATGACCGCGGTCAGCTTCCTGAGAGCCTGGGACATGAGCCTTGCCTGAAGGCCCACATGGGAATCCCCCATGTCCCCGTCGATCTCCGCCTTGGGCACCAGGGCCGCCACCGAGTCCACGATCACGATATCCACGGCGCCGGAACGGACCATGGTCTCCGTGATCTCCAGCGCCTGTTCGCCGCTGTCCGGCTGGGAGATATAGAGGTTGTCAATATCCACCCCGATCTTCTTCGCATAGACCGGATCCAGGGCATGCTCCGCGTCGATAAAACCGGCGATCCCGTCACGCCTCTGTACCTCCGCTACCATATGGAGCGCCACCGTCGTCTTTCCGCTGGATTCCGGTCCGTATATCTCCACGACACGTCCCCTGGGGACCCCTCCCAGACCAAGGGCGATATCCAGGCTCAGGGCCCCTGTGGGGATCGCCTCGATATTCATATTGGCCGTGGCGTCTCCAAGCCGCATCACCGCTCCTTTTCCAAATGCCTTTTCGATATTTACCAATGCCGCATCCAATGCTTTCTGTTTTTCTTCTCTGATCATCACACATCCTCCATTTAGAACGAATGTTCGTTCCCGTTGTAAACATAGTAATATAGTTTCGTTCAAAAGTCAACCGATTTGTGGGAAATTTTCAGGAGAAATCCTGAAGAACGATTTTGAGATGCCAAAAGTATAACACAATGCCGGCGGAAATACAAGAACCGCCGGCCGTTTTTTCAAATTTCTCTGCAGATCTTTTTACTGGTTTTTTACCGATTTTTTCTGCTTTTTTTATTTGACAACATCAGTCGGGACGAGTTACCATAAAATCAGCGGCTCCTCTTTTCTGTCACAGATCCGTGACGCATTCCGCCAGCGCTTCGATCAGCTCCCGCGGGTACAGAGACTCCTGCTTTCCCCCAAGCTGCCTTTCTAAAAGTTCCGTCCCTCCGCGGTTCTGGAAAGTATCTCTTATAGTTCTCAGATTCTTTTCCAGATTTTCCAGCTTCACTCCGTGTTCCCTGGCCACCGGGCCATACACCTGCTCCCGGATCCCGCACAATCTCGATTCATCCTCTTTTACCTTCTGGATACAGGAAACAAGACACGGATATCCCTTGTAGCTTTTCAGGTAATAGATCCGATGCAACAACTCATCCATATGCATAAATTGCTTCTGCCTCCTTTCTGTTCACACGTCTTCTACTCTGTCTTTTTAGAAATCCATCTTGATTCTACTATATCCGGACATTCTCCGCAAGTCTTCCTGTTATTATTCTTTCATTTCATCTTAATACCATTAATATAACTAATAGTAATACAATAGATCCCAACAATGAGTTTATTATTTGCTTTATTTGTGTCAGACTATAAGTATGAGCACTTTAAAAATTTTGCCGTTCTTCCACGGCAGAGAGGAGGCCGTCTTGTCGCAGCCAAAATTGCCCAAGAAATCAAACCTTCAGAAATATAAAACCATGTCTCTCAACCTCCGCTACTTCCGCAACCGCCTCGAGCTGACTCAGGAACAGGTTGCCTCCCGTGCGGGGATCTCTACAAAATATCTGTCTCTTATCGAATCTGCCGCTTTCTGCAACCCGCCTACCCTGGAAGTCCTTTTCGACCTTTCAGATGCCCTGGAAATAGAACCTTACCGCATCTTCAAAGAGCTTTGACCATGTTCCCCTTCTCCTCCCGCTCCGGTGCTTTCTCCTTCGCTCCATTCCCAATCTCTTCTCCATACCACACGCCATACACACAAAAACCGCCTGACAACCGGTTTCCCGATCGTCAGACGGTATCTATCAGACCTCAAACGCTGTCTGTAGCTTTTTTTCATGCCGGCATCAGCCCAGCTCGCTTACAACCTTCTTCAGGGCATCCAGAGCGTCGTCCGGAAGCTTGTCGTATCCGCCCTTCTCGGTCGCAAATGCGGCAACCTCGTTGACGCGGTCCTGCATACGGGCCTTCAGCTGAGTCAGGTACTCCGCATCGTTCATGTCCGGAACGAAGCCTTCCCAATCCATGATCTCGATGTCGGAGAAGGGTCCCCATTTCTTGAACTCGGCCTTGCCGTCCACGATGCTCTCGAGGATTCCGAGGGTATCCTTGGGCTGAACCTTCTTGCCCATGAAATCACCAGTGTTGATGATATAGCAGTCCACGTTCTTCTCTTCCACCAGCTTCTTGAACTTCTCATAGTCATTGGCCAGCGGATAGGTCCGAAACGGATTCGCATAAGGCACCACGACCAGCTTGTTGGGATCCACGCCGGGAGCCAGTCTCTCTGCGGAGGATCTCTTGGTGGCCAGGGTCGCACCCATGACGGAAGCCAGGGAAGAACCCTTTAACTTCACAACGGGCGGAATGGTGGGATCCTTCATGATCCAGAAAATGGAGTTTACGGGAGCGTCCACTCGGTTCACCCGGTTCGGGGACCAGAGAATGGACTTGATGGCACGGCCGTTGCCGTTCCTGATATCCTCGGTCACAAGCTGAATCTTGCCGTCCTCGTCGACAGTTGCGGAGCAGTTCTGCACCGTCAGCAGATACTTGTTGTCCGGGCAGCCGGTGGGATAATCTGCCGTCTTGTCGAAATAGGAAGGCTCCAGGGCGACGGATGCGCAGGTGTCGGTGTTGATCACGAAGGCGTCGTCATGAAGCACGGTAACGCCGTATTTGCCGCCATGCTTCGCATGGGTCAGCGTGGACTTGCCGGAACCGGAAAGGCCGAACACGGAAGCAACGTACTTGCTGCCGTCCGCCAGGGTGTATTCCTTCTGTCCGCCGTGACAGGAAGCGTAACCGTTGCGGTTTGCGATGGCCCATGCCATGGTCAGGGTGCCCTTCTTGTGCTCGCCGAAATATCTCATGCCGAGGATGCAGGCACAGTTGGTCTCCGTATTGAAATAGCAGAGCGTCTTCTTCGCGGGATCGCTCAGGCAGTCAAAGCTGACACCGGGATGCTCCACGGGCACCCACTGGGGGTCGGAGAAGATATAGATATCGGCTTCCTTGCCGTCGCCGACCATCTTGGAATTCTTGTACATCTTCACATACTCGTCGGACAGGTACTGGAAGTTTAACATCCAGGAGTACATGATGTTCTCCTCGCCCTCGGGAAGCAGCAAATGAGCCTTCACCATAAACTCGGAGTCCAGTCCCACATAAGCCTCCGCATGATACATCTTCTTCCAGCGGGATTCATAAATCGCATCCATCGCCACCTTGTCCAGGGCTTCGCAGTCCACTCCGGGCTCTCCGGCGATCCGGCGGGCCGTCGCATAACGTCCGGTGATGGCGCCGTCATTAAACAGCAGAACCTTCGCATCGCTGTCCAGGCCGATTTCTTCTGCTCTATATACCGGCATGTCGGTCACTACCGTTCCGGGAGAATTCTTCGCCAGCTTGTAGGCTTCCTTTAAGCTGTTTACTTTCACCACGTTGTTGCCGTAAAAAGCGGCTTCGACGATCGCACGGGTCTTGGAAAATCCCACCTTGCCCTTGCCGATCTCAGAAATAGGATAATTTGCTTTTGTCGCCATTTCTTGCGTCCTCCTTTAGAAAATTAAGTGAAAACCAAATCTGCTTTATTATCTCATTTTCCCATGGAAAAGTCAATCCATATTCTGTCTAAAAATTATCAAATTACTCTCATTTATTTTGCCACGATATTAATAATCCTGCCCGGTACATAGATCTCCTTGACGATGGTCCCCGTAAGCCTGTCACCGAGGGCTTCCTTCCCTTTCGCCAGGGCGGCTTCCTTGTCAATGTCGACCGGAAGGGTCACGACGCACCTGGTCTTGCCGTTTAACTGGACGGCGATCTCCTTCTCGTCGTCGGCCATCTTGGCCTTGTCGTACTCGGGCCACTGATTCCCCACGAACACGCTGGTCTCATGACCAAGCTCGCTCCAAAGCTCCTCACAGATATGGGGAGCGAAGGGCGCCAGCAGGGTGACGGCCGCTTCCAGGGTCTCCTGATCCATCCCGCCGCTCTTCTTGGCCAGTTCCAGCATCTTGTTGTTGTACTCCATAAAGCCGCTGACCACCGTGTTCAGGCTGAAGCTCTCCAGGCGGGTAGTGATGTCGTAGATCATCTTGTGGCGGAGCTTCTCCATCTCCTTCGTGGGGGCCACTTCCTTATCCCTGCTGTCCATGACCAGGTTCCAGAACCGGTTCAGGAACCGGTTCACGCCGTCGATGCCCCTCTCGTCCCATTCGGAATCCAGTTCCGGCGGTCCCACGAAAAGCTCATACATCCGCAGGGAATCGCAGCCGTAATCCCTCACCAGGTCGTCGGGGGAGACCACGTTGCCCTTGGACTTACTCATCTTGATGCCGTTCTTTCCGGTGATCATGCCCTGGTTGAACAGCTTGGTGAAGGGCTCGTCAAAGCCCACCACGCCGATGTCGTAGAGGAACTTGGTGTAAAATCTGGAGTAGAGCAGATGGAGCACCGCATGCTCCACGCCGCCGATATACATATCCACCGGCAGGTATTTGTCCGCCTTCTCCTTGGAAACCAGCTCCTTGTCGTTCTTGTTGTCCACATAACGGAGGAAATACCAGGAGGAACCAGCCCACTGAGGCATCGTATTGGTCTCCCTCCTGGCCGGACGGCCGCAGGCAGGGCAGGTGGTGTTGACCCACTCGTCGATGGCCGCCAACGGCGACTCTCCCGTTCCCGTGGGCTGATAGGACTTCACGTCCGGGAGCAGGAGGGGAAGCTCCTCCTCCGGCACCGGCACGCAGCCGCAGTGGTCGCAGTGGACGACGGGAATGGGCTCGCCCCAGTAGCGCTGTCTGGAAAACACCCAGTCACGGAGCTTATACTGGACAGTCTTCTTGCCAAGCCCTTTCTTCTCCATGATATCCGGCACCTTGGCCTTCGCCTCCTCGGAAGGCATGCCGTTGAATTCATCGGAATTAATCATGATGCCGGGATTCACGTAAGCTTCCTTAAGATCCGGATTCTCCTTCCCGTCGGGGGAAATGACCTGAACGATCGGAATCTGGAACTTCGTCGCAAAGTCAAAGTCCCTCTCGTCGTGGGCCGGCACGCACATAATGGCGCCGGTCCCGTAATCCGCAAGGACGTAGTCGGACAGCCAGATGGGGATCTTTGCACCGTTTACCGGATTGACGGCGTAGCTTCCCGTGAACACGCCGGTCTTCTCCTTATCCTGCAGGCGGTCCACGTTGGACTTCATGGACGCCTGATAGATATAATCATCCACTGCCTGCCTCTGCTCCGCCGTGGCCAGGCCCGCCGCCATGGCGTGTTCCGGCGCCAGCACCATGAAGGTGGCGCCGTAGAGGGTGTCGGGGCGGGTCGTGTAAACCTTGATGGCCTCCTCCCTTCCGTCCACCTTGAAATCAATCTCCGCACCGTAGGATTTGCCGATCCAGTCGGTCTGCATCTTCTTGACCTTCTCCGGCCAGTCTAACTTATCCAGGTCGGCAAGAAGCCGCTCGGCGTAGGCGGTGATCTTCAGCATCCACTGCTTCAGATTTTTCTTCGTCACCGGGGCGCCGCACCGCTCGCAGCTCCCGTTGACCACCTCCTCGTTGGCCAGGCCCGTCTTGCAGGAGGGACACCAGTTGATGGGCATCTCCTTCTCATAGGCCAGCCCCGCCTTGAACATCTTCACGAAAATCCACTGGGTCCACTTGTAAAAGGCGGGATCGGTGGTGTTCACCTCCATGTCCCAGTCATAGACGGCCGCGATCTGCTTGATCTGCTCTCTGATATGGTTCACGTTGTCCGCCGTGGATTTGGCCGGATGCTCCCCCATCTTGATGGCATAATTCTCCGCCGGAAGCCCGAAGGCGTCCCAGCCCATGGGATGAATGAGGTAATAGCCCTTCATCATCTTGTAACGGCTCCAGACGTCGGAGATCACGTAGCCTCTCCAATGTCCCACGTGGAGTCCGTTCCCCGAGGGATAGGGGAACATATCCAGGCAGTAATACTTCGGTTTCTTTCCGTCATCCACGTTGACGGGGGATTCCTCCCACTTCTTCGTCCACTTCTTTTCGATTTCCTTATGGTTGTAAGGGATTGCCATAGTTGATCTGTCCTTTCCTAATAATATATCCTTTCTGAATTTCCTTATGCACCGCTCCCGTGGCATACCTTATCTTTACCGTGCGAAGCACATGCATTAAGGTGTGCCCTTTGGGTATATTTCCTCTGCATCGGCGTGTGTGATCGAGCAGGAAAGATTTTCTTCCCCTGCTCGCTGTGCCGCCGATGCGC
>CAMSZT010000037.1 GCA_947066815.1 uncultured Lachnotalea sp. | reverse complement strand
GAATTGGAATGATGCCGGGATATAATCTAAATTTAGTTCTTTGCTCCATTCTTCTTTAATAAGGATATTTCCCATTTGCAGAAATAGGATAGTGCTTCGTTGACACGTAACAAATTATGTATTACAATAAATTTATAAAGGAGACTCGAATGAAAAGCTACTCTTCAAGAGAGATCATCGCTCTTCTTAAGTCTGATGGATGGTACGAAGTCGGCTGCGACGGTGATCATCACCAGTTCAAACATCCAACAAAAAAAGGCAGGGTAACCGTCACACATCCCAAGAAAGATATTCCATATGGAACATTAAAAAACATATCACGACAATCAGGAATTGGTTTTTAACTTCTCAATTTTCAGAATAATGTCTGGAGGATTTTATATTGAAAAATCATTATACTTATATCGCTGTTTTTTCTTATGATGACGACGGCATCAGTATTGAATTTCCCGACTTGCCCGGCTGCTGCCCTTGCGCAGACAAAGACGATACCGACATGGCGTTAAAAAATGCCAGGGAAGCTTTGGGACTCCATATCTGGGGAATGGAGCAGGATGGAGAATCCCTTCCGGAACCGATCTCCATCACCGCTCTACATTTGAAGCCGAACCAGATTCCCATCCTGATCGACGTGTTTATGCCGCCCGTCCGTGAACGTATTAATAACCGATTTGTGAAAAAGACTCTTTCTCTCCCAGCCTGGCTTGCGGCAAAAGCCGACTCGGAAAATGTAAACTGTTCTAAAATTTTTCAAAATGCCCTGATGGATTACCTGGGTCAGAGAACTGCTTCCGAAGACCACTGATATTGTGCATGAGAAATATTTCAATCGCACAGGCGGAACTATTTTCTGCCGGTAGAGGCGGCTGTGTGCAGGGAAAGCGCACAGCCATCCTCAGCTCATCCGGATCCGCACCGACACCCTGAGCCCCCGCTTCCCGTTGGCAACCTCCAGCTCCCCGCCCATCTCCTTCATGAAATAGTCGGAAATATAGAGTCCCAGTCCCGCACCGGACACCTCCTTCGCATTCTCCCCCCGCTTAAACTTCTCCTTCAAAAACGGCAGTTCCTCTTCCGAAACCCCGCCTCCAAGGTCTTCGATGGCAACCACGAGGGCGCCGGGCTCCAGTCTCGCCTCCGCCCGGATCTCTGTGCCGGCATACTTGTAGGAATTGGCAAACAGGTTGTCAAAGACCTGCTGCAGCCGGAGCCTGTCCGCCCGGAGCAGACAATCCGGTATGGCGCATGTCTCCGCCCGGTGCAGATAATCGGCATTCTCCAGAATGTCCCGCAGTTCCCCGCTCTCCATGTCCACGGGGGTGACGGGAAGTTCATGGAGCTCCTCCAGGGTGGAGGTAAAAAGGTTGGTGACCAGTGCGTCGATCTGGTCCGCCTTCCGCACGATCTGCAGATAATTTTCCCGGAGCCTGGCCGCCCCTCCTTCACGGTACGTTCCGCACTCCCGGTTTTCTCCGTTATCCCGTTCTCCGCCGGCGGCCCGGTTCTCCGTCTCCCCGGCCGCCCCCTGCCCGAAAAGTTCTCCCTCCGACGCCCCCCGCTCCGCAAGCGCCGCCCCCACCTCCGCCGCCGCCTTGATGCTGGCCACGGGCGTGCGGATGTCATGGGAGAGCTGTGCGGTCAGCTCCTTCTTCTCCCGGCTGGCCTTCGCCTCCGCAAGCCTCGCCCGCTTAAGCTCCGACCGCATCAGGTCAAAGCTCTCCGTGAAGGCGCCGAACAGGTTGTCCCGGTCCATCTCCAGGGGAATGTCCAGATTGCCTCCGGCGACCCGCACGGCAAAATCCTCAAGCTTCCGGAAGGGCTTTACCACTCTCCGGTACAGATAACAAAAATACCCGGCGCAAAGGGCACAGGAGACAGACAGGGCCGCCGCTAAGAGGACCATCGTCCGCCCCCTCTCCTCCTGCCGAAGCTTTTGACTGTCATTGTAAATGATCAGCTTCCCCACTGTCCGGCCAGATGCTTCCACGTCCAGGACCGTGTCCCTGTGGCGGACCGCCTCATGAATGCTTTCACTTAAGTCCGAACCGGTCCGATACAGAACCGTCCCGTCCGCAGACAGCACCACGTAGTCCGGCCCCGCCGCATTTTCCGTCGGCACGAAAGGCCCGCCGGATTCCTTTGTCCCGGCTCCGCCATCATCTCCGCTCCCGCCGTCCGCCCCGGTCCTTCCGGCTTCCCCGCTCCAGGCTTCCCCGCCGGCCCTGCCGCCCGCCAGGTCCTCCCAGCCATCCTGCACCGTCTGCAGCACCTCGTTGACCGCAACCGCATCCTGCGGCAGCTCGCATTCCTGAAAAAATACGGTCAGGAAAGCTGCCGCCCACGCTGCAAGGAGCAGGAACAGACTGATAAAGAGCGTGCGTTTTCTCATCTCGACCTCCTGTACTGCTTGAGTTTCCGCATTTTTATCGCTGCAAGAAATACGGAAGAAAATCGGTTTCTTTCACGCCATTTTTATGAATGCGTTTTAGCTTGTACAGGAAAGCGGACAGGCGCCTCACGCCTGCCCGCTCCCCTGTCTCACAAATTTGTATCCTTCGCCCCAGACGGTGTGGATGTACCGGGGATTTCCCGGATCCGGCTCAATGGCCTCCCTGAGCTTTCGGATGTGCACGTTCAGTGTCCCGTCGCCCGTGAACTTATCCCCCCACACCTGCTCGAAGAGCTCCTGCTTGGAGACCACCCGGCCCGCATGGTCTGCCAGAAAGGAGAGCAGCTTAAACTCCAGGGCCGTCAGCTTCACGGCCCTGCCGTTCACGCTCACCTGCCTTCCCGGAACGTCGACGGACAGCCATCCGTCCGAATAGCTGGTCTCCGCCTCCGGGCCAAGGCGCTTGAGCACCGCCTTCACCTTCGCCAGCAGGACTCCCAGGGAATAGGGCTTTGGCACGTAATCGTCGCCCCCGATGTGGAAAGCCATGATCTGGTCGTCGTCGCTGGTCCTGGCCGAGATAAAGAGAATGGGGATTCCCGTCCGCTCCCGCAGCTCCTTGCAGAGGGCGAAACCGCTCCCGTCGCCCAGGTTGATGTCCAGAAGGAGAAGCCCCGCCGTGTGCTCTTCCAGAAATCGCCTGCACTCCGAAACACCGTAACAGACGGCGGTTTTTACGCCAAACAGGTTAAAGTATTCCGCCGTGCTGTCCGCCAAAAGCTTTTCGTCATCGATGATCAGGCAATCGTATTTCATGCTTCCTGCACCTGAGACTTCTTTAGCAGCCAGTATGCCCCGTAGCCGGGAATGTCCACACCCTTCGCCTCCATGGTCCTTCCGGAAATCAGGTCCACGTACTCGCCGTCGTCCTCGTTGATCCAGGCGGTCTTGTCCCATTCGCTGAAATTGAACAGGGCCACCAGCTTCTCGTCCCCCTTGGCTCGGATCACGCAGAGGACAGAGTCCTCCCAGGTGTCCGCCGTCCACACGTCCGCATCCGACTCAAACACCGGGTGGCGGCCCCGGATCTCCTCCATCCTGCCGATCTCGTCGAAGATCCTCGCCTGGACGCTGTCCTTCTCCTTCCGCCGCTCCTCCAGATCCCAGCGGAATTTTCCTCGGTGCAGATACCGGGAATCCTCCCTCCGCACCGGGTCCTCATGGTAGGAATAGTCATTCTCCTGGCCGATCTCGTCCCCGCTGTAGATCACCGGGATCCCCGACTGGGTGAACATGTAGGCGTGGAGCATCAGATCCAGCTTGATGGCCCGTGAGAGGGCTGCCTTATCCTGCTCCACCCTCGCCTTCTCAACGCCGCAGAGGGAGGCCGTGGTCCCGCAGAGCCTCGCATCGCCGGAGGCCGGGTCCGAATTGTAGAGCTCGCCCCTCGCAAAAGAATCCGGAATGCATCCCGTGAAAAAATCGTTGAGATACTTCTTGTGGCTCACCTCGCCCATGCCGAGCCCCGCCAGCCAGGGGTAATCTAAGCCCCAGCCAATGTCGTCGTGGCACCGCAGGTAATTGAGGAACACGTATTCCCTGGGCAGCCGGCTCAGGATGTCCATCTGCTGCTTCAAAAGCCTTGCGTCCCGGGCCGCCACCGAGCTCCAGGTGGAGGCCATGGTCGTCACGTTGTAGAGCATGTGGCACTCCGGCTTCTCCACCGTCCCGAAATAGGGCGCCACCTTGTCCGGGGCCATGACCACCTCCCCCAGGAGCAGCACGCCGGGACAGACGATCTCGCAGATCATCCGCATCATCCGCACAATGCTGTGGACCTGGGGCAGGTTCCGGCAGTTAGTCCCAAGCTGTTTCCAGATATAGGGGACCGCATCGATCCGTATCACGTCGATCCCTTTATTGATCAGGTTGAGGACATTGTCGATCATGTCGTTTAAGACCGCCGGATTCCAGTAATTCAGATCCCACTGATAAGGATAGAAGGAGGTCATGACAAACTTTCCCATGTCGGGAAGCCAGGTGAAATTGCCGGGGGCCGTCGTCGGGAACACCTGGGGGACCGTCTTTTCAAACTCCGCCGGAATGCTGTGATCGTCGTAAAAATAATACCGGTCCTGGTATTCCTTCTCCCCGTTCCGGGCCCGTCTGGCCCACTCATGCTCCATGGACGTGTGGTTCATGACAAAATCCATGCAGAGGCTGATCCCCCGCTCCCTGCAGTCGTCGGCCAGCCGGGAAAGCTGTTCCATGGTCCCGAGGGAAGGCTTCACCTTCCGAAAGTCCGACACGGCGTAGCCGCCGTCGTTGTCCTTCTCCGGAGAATCCAAAAAAGGCATGAGATGGAGATAATTGACCCCGCACTCCTCGATATAATCCAGCTTCCTCCGGACGCCCTCCAGATTTCCCGCAAAAGCGTCCACGTAGAGCATCATACCCACCAGCCGGTTCCCTTTATACCAGTCCGGCCTCTCCAGGCGCTCCCCGTCGATCCGCTTCAAATCCTTCTTTCTCTCCCGGTAATACCGATACATGATGGCACAGAGCGCGTCAAAAGCGTCCTCCCGATTCTCATACAACTCACAATAAAGCCATTTCAGTTCGTCGTAATGCTTAAAAAATCTGTCCCGGTATACCTCCTCATAAGCCGCAAAAGGCTCACTTGCCACGCCGAGGCCTTCCATATTTCCCTTATCCTGCATCTGTTCGAACACTCCTTTTCTCTTAAAGCGGTCATTACAGAAAATCATCGATATCGATCCGCCCGTCCCCGTTCCGATCCGCCATACCGCTGTTTGTGAGGACCTCCCTTCCGGTGATGCCTTTTTTGGTCCGTTCCTCCTCGATCAGGTTGCTGAGCATTTCCTTGACGGCCCGGCTGTGCTTGATATTCTTTAAGGCTAAGACCGGGTCGGAAGCGTCCGTGGTCCGGAGGGTGACGGTACCGGTACCGCAGAACCGGTTTCCCAGGGTCCGGCGGAGGGAAATGTCCAGGATCCGGTACAACAGGCATTCATGTTCGTCCTGACGGAGGAAGCCGTGGCGGCAGTAGAGCCGTCCGTTTGCGATGTAATATCTGTCGAAGGTGAAGGGAAACCAGAGGACATGCCTCCGGTCCCTCCAAAGTTCATCTGCTTGTTTTTTCATAAAGTCTCCTTTCTTAAAACGGCAGCGCCGAACCGGCAGGGCTACCGGTTTTTACTTCTGTTCTTTGATCCAGTTCTCCATGTAGTCGTCTATGGTGGGGAAGGCGCAGGGGCCCATGTCCAGAAGGAATCTGTGGAATTCTTTTAAGTCAAATTTCTCCTCAAGCTGATCCTCCGCCTTTTCCCGAAGCAGCAGAAATTCCAGATAGCCCCCGTAATATTTCAGATAATAGGCCGGCTCGCTGACGATCAGGTCGTAAAGCTCCCGGACCGCCTCCTCTCCCAGATCCCCGAAATAGGAAGCCAGAAGTGTCCGGATCTCCTCCGGGGAACAGCCCTCATAGTGGATCTTCAAGTCGACCAGGGCGTGGACGGCGATGCCGACGGATGAATTCAGCCGGTGCAGTCTGGCAAGGTCTTCCGACTGGGAGGTCAGCTTGTCATTCATGGCATAGGACTCATGCTCCACATAAAAACCCCAGCCCTCCGCATATCCCAGGTAGGACAGCAGGTTCCGGATGGGATTGGAGAAGGCGGCGGAGGCATAGACCGTCTGATACAGATGGCCGGGGTAGCCCTCATGGGCCAGGGTGGAAAACAGGGAGCTCTCGTCCGTGGAGGAATTATTGATATAGATGGTGTTTTCACCCGGAAGGTCATAGGGCGGCGTCAGGTAAAAAGCCGGGCTGGTACCCTCCTCCATATATTTCGGGACATATTTGATCTGGTAGGAGGCTTCCACAGGGAGTTCCGGATACTCATCCTTCATGGCCTCTTTCAGATACTCCAGGATCTCCTCCGGTGTCCGGTCCTCCTGGATCGTGCCGTCAAAGCCCTCCAAAAGTTCCGGGGAGCCGCTCATGATCATGAACATTTCGGTCATATCCTGCTGGATCTGATCCTCGACGAGGGCGAGCATCTCCTCCGGGGTATGGCCGGAACCCACCATGCTCTTTAAGAGATAGGCGTAGTAGTCGCTGCCGCCTTCCGTGTGGCAGAGCCCCCCGGTATTTTCGGCGGTGCCCCGGACCTCCTTCAGGCAGTGGCCGATCTTTTTATAGGAAGGGATGATCTGTTCTTTCAGGATCGCCCGGTTCTTTTCGGCGTATTCCGTCTTTTTGGCATCGGAAAGTCCGTCGAGCTTCCCCAGCCGCTCCTCAAAGGAGGTGAGGAAAATATTATCTTCTCCCGAATTTAAGAACTCCTGGATGCTGTCAAACACATCGTCGATGGCACTGTCCGGCATGGCGTAGCCCATTTTGGAGCGGGTTTTCTCAAGGGTGATCAGGGAGTCCACGTAGGCCGGGAGGAGCTCCAGAAGCTTAAGGTAATCCTGCACGTCCCGTTCCTGCCGGAAGGCATATTCCGCCAGGGTGATGGACAGATTGGCCTGGAAGCCCATGACGGGAGAGAAGGGCTCATAGAAGTAATAGAAACCCTCCCCCTCCAGGGAGGTCTTCAGATATTCCTCCAGCACATCGTAAGTGAGCCTGTCATCCTCCGGAAGGAGCTTGTAGTCAATATCCTCAAGCGCTTCCAAGATCTCGCGGACGCCGGCGTAGGACTCTTCTTCCGAATCCATGCTGACGGTGGGCAGGGCCACCTTGTAATCTTCGATCCCGTATTTTTCAGGATAGGCCAGAGTATAATGCAGGTTGATGGTGTTTTCAAGGAGTTCCGACCGGAACAGTTCCTCGGAAAACTCCATAAACCGCTGATGCTCATCCTCGCTGCCCTGGGATGTCCGGCCCGCACCGCAGCCGACGGCGCAGACAGACAGGACCAAAACCATGAGGAGAGCCAGCAGACGGGTGGCTCGTTGTTTCATAACGTCCTCCTTGTTGTTTATACTTCTATAACAATATTCATCAGAAAGATAGAATAGTCGTTCCGTCTTTATTATAGACGATGGAGGAAAAAAAGCCAAGAGGTTCGTTTGTGCGGAAAGCGAAAAACAGGGCCGGCACGGGAAACGTGCCTGGGCCCTGTTTTTCGCGTCTCGATCTTGTTTCTCAATCTTATTACAGAAGGAATCCTTCCTGGAAGGGGTCGTCGGGGTCTAAGAGATATTTGCCGATGGTCACGAGGAAGGCGCGTCCCCTTACTTCCGGGTAGATGGCAGGGATGCCGGCAACCGTCGTCTCCCCGGTGTTGGTACAGGTAAACAGGGTGCCGGTGATGCTTTCATGGACGAAAGACGCGCCGTGGGGAATGCCGGGGTGCATGGTGCCGAAGGAGTGTCCGATGGCGTGCTCGGAAGTGCTGGCGGCCGTGGATTCTACCATGCCTGCCAGGATGTTGGCAAGGCACATCCCCTCGCGGGCCTCCATGTCCCCGCCGTTCTGATAAGCGCGGGGAAGATATTTTGCGACCAGCTTAATACTTTCCAGCGCGTACATGTCGCTGTAGGGCGTCGCGCAGTTGCAGATATACCCTTCCATCGAATGGAAGAGCACGTCCATGCCCTGAAATGCAGTCAGGGATCTGGGGACGGTTTTCTGCAGCTCCGGATCCACCACGGTGATCGTAGGGTAGACGTTTTCACTGCCGAGATCGATCTTTTCAAAGGTTTCCTCTTTGGTGATGACCGCAAATGGGGTGACCTCGGAACCGATACCGGAGGTGGTGGAGATCACAACGATCGGCAGCGCGCCGTTTACCCTGGCCAGCCTGCCGGTGATCCCTCCCATATAATCCCAGACGTCCCCGCCGTTTTTCATGACGACGGCCGCTGCCTTTGCCGTATCGATGGAGAATCCGCCGCCGAGTCCGACCGTGAAATCGCAGTTTTCGCTCCTCCCCAGTTCGGCGTCCTTCATGACTCCGCGGCTGGCGGGACTGGGCTGTACCTCGTCAAAAACGATGCTGTCCACCCCGTTTTGCCGGAACAGGCTTATCACTCGGTCCAGATACCCCGTCTTTCTCATGACCTGGTCGGCAGTGATGCAGATCAGCGCTTTTTTCCCCGGAAGCGGAATGGCGGCAAGTTCATTCAGCTTTCCGCAGCCAAACAGGATCTTGCAGGGAATATAGTAGGTAAAGTTGTTCATTTGCTGTCCCTCCTTTGTTTATGGTTTCCATTAAGTTATTCATATGATATTGGATGGTATATATCAGATAAGCAGAAGGATGAACACAAAAAACAGCAGTGAGAAGGGGAGGATGAAATTGCGTGTTGTTTCACATCCGATTTTAGGCGAGGCGGAAAATACAGAGTATGTAACGATCGTCGTGGACGGAAAGGAGATCCGGGCCGTGGCGGGGGAAATGATCGCGGCAGCCCTGATGGCCAACGGGATCATGGTACACCGCCACACCATCCGGCGGCATGAGCCCAGGGGGATCTATTGCGGGATCGGGCAGTGCACCGACTGCGTCATGGTCGTGAACGGCCGTCCGAATGTGAGGACCTGCATCACTCCGGTGGAGGAGGGCATGGTCATTGAGACACAAGAAGGCTATGGGATGAGGGGAGGACAGGTATGATCGAGCGGCAGGTTGTGATCTGCGGCGGGGCTGGCCGGCCTTGGGGCAGGGCTCTACGAAGGGCTTTCTCATCTCTCTATATATCAGATAACCGATAGCATATATAGGCCGAAAATGAGCGAGGGAGAACGGAAGAGGCTGATCCATGACTGGAGATGCGCCGTCGACCGGTCCGGAGGCTGGGTGGAGCGGTAAAATATCCCACCTGTGCGGTAGAAAGAGTGGATTCTGTCTTCGGCAGGGAACATCCGCTTGCAGCAGACGATAGGCAGATTTTGCAGATTTTGCGAGTATCGTTATGAGCACTTAGCGACCGTAGTCTGGTCGCTTACGTGCGATGCATGCAAAGCACTTAGCGAGGTCTTTTCGAGCTTTAGTGCTTTGTATAGCGTCATCGAACCGGCTGACCCGCTTTGATGGAAGCAGGTTCGATGACAATAGGCGACGCAGCAAAGCGAGAAAACTGGCACTGGCAGTTTTCCTGCATGCTATGGCGAATCAAAAAATCAACGTGGCTGCGAAAGCGGTTGTTCCCTGACGGAGACATGGAAAATCTTCAACCGCACAGGCAGAAATTATTTTTATTACGAGGAGGAAACAGAATGAGTAAGACCAAGTTGTTCAGTCCAGGACCTGTCATGGTGAAGGACAATGTGCGCCATGCGCTTCTGCACTATGACATCTGCCACAGGAGCGGGGAGTTTGAAGAGATGTTCGCGGACACCCAGGAAAAGATCCTGAAGCTGTTTCATGGGGACGATTCTTATTACAGCGTGATCGTTTCCGGTTCCGGGACTTCCGCCAACGAGACGGTGCTGTCCTCTATTTTTAAGGAGGGGGAGGCTGTTCTGCTGATCCGCAACGGCATGTTCGGCGAACGGCTCCTGGAGATCATCCGAAAATATAAGATCCCGCTGGTGGACTGCCCATTCCCCTGGGCGTCTTATCCCGACATCAACGCGACCGAGACCCTGCTGAGGGAGCATCCGGAGGTCCGGGTGGTGGCCATGGTGAGATCCTGTCTGGAGAGCATGAGGGCCTGAGCGAGTTAAGGATGTCACACAGATCCAAACAGAAAATCCCTTTCTGTGGGGCTTTCCGCCCTGCAGGAAGGGATCTTTTTAGGGAAACGCTGATAAAAGTGTTTCCTTAGATCGGTCATTCATCCATGTCCAGGGCTTCGTAATACACGCGGAAGGATTTTTTCACGATATCCCGGACTTTTTCTCTGGCTCCGTCCCCCTGTTGAAAAAGCTGCAGAACCTGTTCGTGGTCCTCCAGCAACCGTTTTGCGTCATAGACCTTCAGACGCCTCATGGGCACTTCGAAGATTTCCAGGAGAAGGGTTCCGATCTGCATGATAAAAGAATTTCTGCAGATTTCCAAAAGTTTTTTGTGAAAACGGAAATCGTCTTCCAGCTGTATGGTCCCGTCCTCCAGCTTTGTCCGGAAATACGCGACTTCTTCTTCCAGGGAAGCCACGTCTTCGGCCGTCGCCTGTTCCAGGGCGAACTCGATCACGACCTGTTCGAATATGACCCGGAAATCATAGAACTCCCTGGAGCATCAGGTTAAAGATAAGCGGCATCATCATGTCGGACTTGATCGTATTGCAGATCCGGCTCCGTTTCCCCTGCTGGATCTCCACCACACCGATCATCTGGAGCATTTTTAAGGCTTCGCGGATACTGGATTTCCCGATGCCCAGCATGGCGCACATTTCGGCCTCCGAGGGAAGCTCGTCTCCCGGGTGGAATTCCCCGTTCAAGATCGCCTGCCTTAACCACGCAACAACACGTTCCGATAAATTTTCTGTTTTCAAAATGGGAACTTTCGGGTACTCTCTTCGATATGTGTTTGACATATCCGTTCCTCTCCTTCACATGATAGATATTAGAATTATAGTTATATTTCTGTAAAATTCTGCCATTCTGTCAACCACATTCTAACACGGATAAAAATCCTTCGTCAATTTACAAAAGGGCCGCTTCCGCCACGGATGTAGTCTTCATCTTTGCTCATCGGATATCTAATATCATCAAAACAAAAAATAGCATTGTACGTAAGAAATGTCAAGGAGAAATCTGAAATATTTTCTCACACAAACCATGGATTCTGTAGTATAATGAGAAACAGTTTATTTTGATGGAGGGAGAGACCATGGCAAAGAAACCTTATTATATGACGACGGCGATCGCCTACACGTCGGGCAAGCCGCATATCGGAAATACCTATGAGATCGTCCTGGCGGACAGCATCGCCCGCTACCGGAGGGAACAGGGCTACGACGTGTTCTTCCAGACGGGGACCGACGAGCACGGGCAGAAGATCGAGTTAAAAGCTGAGGAGGCCGGCGTGACGCCCAGGGAATTTGTGGACAACGTGGCAAAGGAGATCCGGCGGATCTGGGATCTGATGGATACGTCCTACGACAAGTTCATCCGCACCACCGATGCGGACCACGAGATTCAGATCCAGAAGATGTTTAAGAAATTTTATGAGCAGGGAGATATCTACAAGGGCTATTACGAGGGGCTTTACTGCACGCCCTGCGAGGCCTTTTTCACGGAATCCCAGCTTGTGGACGGGAAATGTCCCGACTGCGGCAGGGAGGTGAAGCCGGCGAAGGAGGAGGCGTATTTCTTCAAGATGAGCAAGTACGCCCCGGCGCTCATCGAGCACATCAACGCCCACCCGGAGTTCATCCAGCCGGTGTCCAGGAAGAACGAGATGATGAACAATTTCCTGCTTCCGGGCCTCCAGGATCTGTGCGTTTCCAGAACTTCATTTAAATGGGGGATTCCCGTGGACTTTGACCCGAAGCACGTGGTCTACGTGTGGCTGGATGCCCTCAGCAACTACATTACCGGCATTGGCTATGACTGCGACGGGGAGAGCAGCGACCAGTTCAAGAAATACTGGCCGGCCGACCTGCATCTGATCGGGAAGGACATCATCCGTTTCCACACCATTTACTGGCCCATCTTCCTGATGGCTCTGGGCGTGCCGCTTCCGAAGCAGGTGTTTGGCCATCCCTGGCTTTTACAGGGAGACGGCAAGATGAGCAAGTCCAAGGGGAACGTGCTCTACGCCGACGATCTGGTGGATTATTTTGGCGTGGATGCGGTGCGGTATTTCGTGCTCCACGAGATGCCCTTTGACAACGATGGCGTGATCTCCTGGGAGCTTCTGGTGGAGCGGCTTAACTCCGACCTGGCAAACACCCTGGGCAACCTGGTGAACCGGACTATTTCCATGTCCAATAAATATTTTGGCGGTGTGGTGGAAAACACCGGGGTCGCGGAGCCGGTGGACGAGGAGCTGAAAAAGGTGGCCTGCGAGGCGGCGGACAAGGTGAGCGCCAAGATGGACGAGCTGCGGGTGGCCGACGCCATCAGTGAAATCTTTGTGCTGTTCAAGCGCTGCAACAAATACATTGACGAGACCATGCCCTGGGCCCTCGCCAAGGACGAGGCGAAGAAGCCCCGCCTGGCGACGGTGCTCTACAACCTGGTGGAGGGGATCTGCATGGGGGCGAGCCTCCTGGAGTCCTTCATGCCCTCCACCTCGAAGAAGATCCTGGCCCAGGTGAACGGAACCAAGCGGAGCCTGGATGAGCTTAAGACTTTCGGCCTCTATCCCTCCGGCGGCAAAGTGACGGAGAAGCCGGAGATCCTCTTTGCCCGTCTGGACGTGAACGAGGTCTTAAAGGACGTGGAGGAAAAATTCGGAAAACCCGCGGAGGAAAACGCCGGGGAAGCCGGGAACGCGGAGGCGGCCGGGAACGCAGAAGCCGCCGGGATGGACGTCGAGGCGAAGCCGGAAGTTTCCATCGAGGATTTCGGGAAGCTCCAGTTCCAGGTGGGCGAGGTCGTCGCCTGCGAGGCCGTGAAGAAGTCCAAGAAGCTGCTCTGCTTCCAGGTGAAGGTGGGAAGCCGGGTGCGCCAGATCGTCTCCGGCATCAAGGCCCACTACACGCCGGAGGAGGTCGTCGGCAAGAAGGTCATGGTCATCACCAACCTGAAACCGGCCAAGCTGGCGGGCCTTCTCTCGGAGGGAATGCTCCTCTGCGCCGAGGACGCCGAGGGCAACCTGGCGCTCATGACGCCGGACAAGGATATGCCGTCGGGGGCGGAGATCTGCTGAGTTTTGCAACTGCTGAAGTGGATTCGGGTGCGGGAAGCCGCCCGTCTCCTCGGTTGCCGTCAAATCCGGAGGCGGCTTCCCGCACCTGAATCCGAAATACCTACAATAATAAAGGAGAACACTATGGAGATCAAAAAGGTAACAGACAAAGCATTTCAGAAGTATGGGGCAGTGATCGAGGGGATGGATCTTTCGGAACTTCTGGCCTGGGGGAAGACGACGCCCGCACCGGACGAGGTGATTTATGAACCGTCCGTGAAGGAGGCGGAGGCCCTTGACGTTGCAGAGGACATCAGCCGTCAGGTCTACGGGGAGATGCCCATCCAGATCGGCTATTGCAACGGAAAGAACCACAAGTGCGACACGCTGGAGTATCACCGGGGCGAGGAGCTGGACATCGCCGTGACGGACCTGATCGTGGTGCTGGGGAGCCGCAAGGATATGGACTCTCTGACCTCCTTTGACCTGGCGAAGGCGGAAGCATTCCTGGTGCCGGCGGGGACGGCGGTCATGCTCTACAGTGACACCCTGCATTATGCGCCCTGCAGCGCGGGGGACGGCGTGTTCCAGTGCATCATCGTGCTGCCGGAGGGAACCAATTTCCCCAGTGAGAAGGAAAACGTGAAGAGGACGGAGGAGGACAAGCTGCTCTGCATGAAGAACAAGTGGGTGCTGACCCATCCGGAGAGCGGGGAGGACTTCTATCCCGGACTGAAGGGCGATATTTTAACGGTATAAGAAGTGCGCAGAGCCTGCCCCGGCAAAGCGAGGGCGCCTCTGGAGGGACGACAGTCAATGACAGATCATTTTTTCGTTGTATGAGAAACGGCACAAATGGCAGGATGAGAGAGGATGTTATGATTTTTGACACGCATGCCCACTATGACGACAGGGCGTTTGACGGGGACCGGGAGGAGCTTCTCGCGTCCCTTGAGGGACAGGGGATCGGCCGGGCGGTGAACATCGCCTGCAGCCTGTCCTCGATCCGGCGGACCCTGGAGTTGGCGGAGAAGTATCCTTATCTATATGGAGCGGCGGGGGTCCATCCCACGGACACCGGGGAGCTTTGCGAGGAAAATTTCGGGGAGATCGGGAAGGCCCTCGCCCACCCGAAGATCGTGGCCCTGGGCGAGATCGGCCTGGATCATCACTGGGACGATCCGGAGCGGCCTGTTCAGAAGAAATGGTTTGAACGGCAGCTTGCTCTGGCGAGGGAGACGGGGATGCCGGTGGTGCTCCACAGCCGGGATGCCGCCAAGGATACGCTGGAGATGGTGAAAAGCGCCGGGGGAAGCGAGCTTTCCGCCGTGATGCACTGTTTTTCCTACGGTGTGGAGCTGGCCAGGGAGTACCTGAACATGGGGTATTACCTGGGGGTGGGCGGGGTGCTCACCTTTGCCAACGGCCGGAGGCTCAAGGAGGTGGTCTCCTATATGCCCATGGAGCGGCTTCTTTTGGAGACGGACTGCCCGTACCTGGCCCCGGTCCCTTTCCGGGGGAAGCGGAATTCCTCTCTGAACCTGCCCTATGTCGTGAAGGTCGTTGCAGAGATCAAGGGGATTTCGGAAGAAGAGGTGGAGCGGATCACCTGGGAGAATGCCTGCCGTTTCTACCGGCTTTCCCCGAATGGCGAGGTCCATGACCGGGGCACAGGGGAAGAACAGGTTTGCGGCCGGTGCGTCGGGGAAGAGGAGTAAGATCATGGCAGAACTTGGAAATCCGAGAAATACCATAGAGATCATTCAGAAATATGGGTTTGTGTTTCAAAAGAAATACGGACAGAATTTCCTCATCGACACCCATGTCCTTGACAAGATCGTCCGGGCGGCGAAGATCACGAAGGAGGACTTCGTCCTGGAGATCGGGCCGGGCATCGGGACCATGACCCAATACCTGGCCGAGGCGGCGGGGAGTGTGTGCGCCGTGGAGATCGACCGGAACCTGATCCCGATCCTTCATGAGACCCTGTCCGGCTATGAGAACGTGTCCATCCTCAACGAGGACATTCTGAAGGTGGACGTGGCGGCTCTCGTCCGGGAGAAAAACGGCGGACGCCCCATGAAAGTAGTGGCGAACCTGCCTTACTATATCACGACGCCGATCATCATGGGCCTTTTTGAGAGCCATGTGCCCCTTCGGAGCGTCACGGTCATGGTGCAGAAGGAAGTGGCCGACCGGATGAAGAGCGGCCCCGGCAGCAAGGATTACGGAGCGCTTTCCCTGGCGGTCCGGTATTATGCCGAGGCCTATCTGGCGGCCAACGTGCCGCCCAACTGTTTCATGCCGAGGCCGAAGGTGGGGTCTGCGGTCATCTGCCTGACCTGCCATAAGGAGCCGCCGGTGAAGGTGAGGGACGAGAAGCTCATGTTCCGGCTGATCCGTGCTTCCTTTAACCAGAGGCGCAAGACCCTGACCAACAGCCTGGGGAACTCGCCCGAGATCGCCTTTACCAAGGAAGAGATCGGGGCGGCTCTTGAGGAAATGGGGCTTTCTCCCACGGTACGGGGGGAGGCCCTTACCCTTGAGCAGTTTGCGGGGCTTGCGGACCGGCTGGCCGCCCGTGGTTTTGATTGAGACGAGAGGTGAATTCCTCCCGGACCATGTCAAACGTTTTTACGGCGGGGGGATGTTCCGGATGCTCTCCCAGGTGCTTTTCCATCCATACCATATTATACCAGCGGGAAAACTTATATCCGCATTGATAAAATTCACCCACAAAGCGATACCCGAGATGTTCATGGAACCGGATGCTGTTTCTGGTCAGGTATTCGTCCTCCGTCTCGGGACAGGCGATACAGGCATTCAGATTGATGACACGCTGCAGGGAGAGGGCCTGTTCCAGCGCCAGGTACAGTTTTTTCCCGATGCCCTGTCTTTTGCAATCGTCTCTCACATATAGGCTGGTTTCCACGGACCAGTCTGCGGCGGCCCGCTCGTTGAAAACGCCCGCATAGGTATAACCAACCGGCACTCCGTTTTGTTCGGCAATGAGATAAGGATATTTTTCAAGCGTCCGACAGATCCGCTGCCGGAATTCGCCGACGGAAGGCACGTCGTATTCAAAGGTGATGGCCGTGTCCTTCACATAGGGAGCATAGATGTCAAGGAGCGCTTGCGCATCGTCCGGCGCCGCGATCCGAATCAAGGTTTCCATCCCAGGTTTCCCCTTTCTTTTTCCGGTGCTCTGCCATATCATGGCCACATATTCACAACAGCCGCCCGCCTGCTTTTTTCAGCTCTTCCTGATAGCGGACGATCTCCGCCTGCAGCCGCTTGATTTCCGCTTCGCTCTTTTGCCTTTCTTCCGCACGTCCCTCTTCACGGATCCGTGCTTCGCGATCCCAGGATTTCATATAGGTTAATGCCACCTCCCCATCCCGTTTCACAGTCTCCACCATATGATGGAGCTGTCTCAGGCTGTCGTTGACTGCATTTTCTTCGGTACTCTGCTCCATATAACGCAGCAGCTGACGAAGCGCTTCCGGCAGATCACCCTTCGTCCCCCTGGTATAGAGATAGAGCGTCCGTGCTCCGTCGTCGTAAGGAAGTTCCGGGGATTCCTCGCACATACTGCGGACAGTGTAGATCATACGCCCTTCCCGGAGGGGATCCTCCGGCATGATAAAAATGATGATCACATTTTCAGGGCTTCGTATTTAAGGCCTGATCTCAGAGATTTCGAATCGATCAGGCTGTGATAAAACCTGGTCCGTCTGGCGAGCTCCCGGATCGTTCCCGGAGAATTATCCGGTTCCACGTCGTAGACGGAAGCCTGTCCGAGAAGATCTTCCCCCGGCACTTCCTCCAGGTATACGTCGAGTCTTGTGCCGTGCAAACTTGTGTTCCTGCCGAAATACACCTTCTGGGGGACGACCTTGAGCCGGCCGAATTTTTTCTGAAAGATAATTTCCAGTAGGATCCTGCCGAACTGCTCGCCGAACTCCTCGTTGCTGAGGAGCGTTCCGAAGAGAAAGTCGTCCAACAAGTTTAAATTTTGTAACGTTTTTTGTGCCATATTCCTCGTCCTTTCTGCATAGGCGGAAAGGAATGAGAAAATGCCTGCGAGCCGATAATGGCTATACATTTATAACCGGGATTTTTCGTCGGTCCCGTTCCGCCATGGTTTTGATTGTTCATACAAGGGAATCAGTAACCGAACGGTCCAGATGTGCTCCCGGATATGTGGTTCTATTGTAAGTGTTTCCGTGGAAACTGTCAAGAGAAAAGCGGAAAGGAATTTTAGGTTTGTATTCTCGGGGGAAATCCGATATACTATAGATATTGGCAGGCGGGGATCCCGGGGATCATCGTGGAACATGCGTTTCCGGACAACGAGGAGGACTATCAGGCGTTCTTTGCGGATCCGGACAAGATCGGCCGGCTGGCCCTGGCGGATGCCAGGGGGATCGCCGGGTATTACCGCCTGAAAAAGAAAGGGAGCGGGGAGGCACTGCCGGTTCTTGAAAACCATACGGAAAAGATCCCGCTGATCGTCTCGGACGATCACCGGGATAACACGTATCTGGAGAAAACCTATTTTACCGTCACGCCGTAGGGGCGGATCGGTATTTTGGGAAACGGTGATCCGATCAGCGTTTCCTTTGAAGAAATTGCATGGCCCTGCGGGGGAGAAACAGTTGCAGTTTCCCTGCGGGCGGGCTATAATAGAGGTTACGTACAAACGAATCCGCCTGTCGGCATAGAGATAAAAGTGCCTTGTGCAGGCGGGCATGACCAGGGGGAAGCTATGAAGATTATAATTGTCGGGATCGGCAAAGTCGGCTACACGCTGGCGAAGCATCTTTCGGCCGAGGATAATGACGTGGCGGTGATCGACAAGTCCCAGGAGGCCATCGACTGGGCCGGTGACAGCCTGGACGTGATGTGCCTTAAGGGGAGCGGGCTCTCCACCAGCGCCCTTTTGGATGTCAACGTCCGGGAGACAGACCTGATCATTGCCACCACACCCAGCGACGAGGTCAACATGCTCTGCTGTCTGACGGCCAAGCGGCTGGGGGCGAAGAACACGGTGGCCCGGATCCGGGATCCGGAGTACGCCAGGGAGGTGTCGGTCTTAAAGCAGGAACTGGGCCTTAATATGATCATCAACCCGGAGCTGGAAGCAGCCAACGAGATCGGGCGGGTCCTCCGTTTTCCCACTGCCATCAACGTGGAGACCTTTGCAAACCGGAAGGTGGAACTGATCGCGTTCCGGGTGAAGGCCGGGGATAAGCTGGTGGGCCGCCGCCTGGCGGAGGTCATGGGGAGCATCAAGCTCCCGATCCTGTTCTGCACGGCGGTCCGGGGGGAGGAAGTCATCATTCCCGACGGAACCTTTGTGCCGCAGGAGGAGGACCTGATGTACATTGCCGGGAAGCCCTCTGCCATCACGGACTTTTTTAAATATGAAGGAAAATATCAGAAGCAGGTAAAGACTGCCGTGCTGATCGGCGGCGGCCGCATCGCCTATTACCTGGGCCTTGGCATGAGCCAGATGGGGATGAAGATCAAGATCATCGAGCAGAATAAAAAGCGGTGCCAGGAGCTGGACGAACTGCTTCCGAACTGTGTGATCATCCATGGGGACGGCACCGACGAGGAGATCCTTGCGGAGGAGCATGTGGACGCGGCCGGGGCGGTGGTGACGCTGACGGGAAAAGATGAGGAAAATCTCCTGACGGCGCTTTTTGCCAGCCATATGAAGGTGCCCAAGGTGATCGCCAAGATCAACCGGGGGAATTACGAGGGGATCATCAAGACCTTGGGCGTCGACTCGGTGGTGAGCCCCAAAAACGTGACTTCGGCCCAGATCATCCGCTATGTGCGGGCCCTCAGAAACACCATCGGATGCAATGTTGAAACCCTCCACCGGATCGCCGACGGCAAGGCCGAGGCGCTGGAGTTCATTGCCAGGGAGGGGAGCAGGCACCTGGGCGAGCCTTTTAAAAATATCCGGTTTAAAAAGCATTTCCTGGTGGTGTCCATCGTGCGGAACGGGAACATTATCATTCCCACCGGAAATGACTGCATCAAGGTCCATGACAATGTCATCGTCGTGACCCGCTCGTCCAACGTCAACGACTTAAATGACATTTTTGAGGCTTAGGGCGGGAGGCGTGTAGAGGTGAATATTGCACTTGTAGCATACGTGGTGGGATACGTGCTTTGCATGGAAGCGGTGCTGATGCTCGTGCCCATGGCGGTGGCGGTCCTGACCGGGGTGGGAGACTGGATCTATTTTGTCTATACGGTGGTCCCTTTGGGACTGGCCGGTTTTTTCCTGCGGTTTAAGAAGCCGAAAGTGAAACGGATGACCACCAGGGAGGGCCTGGCGGCTGTGGCTTTTTCCTGGATCTTTCTGGCTGCCTTCGGCGCGCTGCCCTTTTATTTCAGCGGCTATTTTAACAGTTATGTGGACTGTTTTTTTGAGACGGTGTCCGGCTTTACCACCACGGGGGCGACGATCTTAACCGATATCGAGGGGCTTAGAAACGGCGGCCTTATGTTCTGGCGGAGCTTTACCCACTGGATCGGGGGCATGGGGATCCTGGTTTTCGTGCTGGCCATCCTTCCCAACATGGACGCCTCCAACGTCCAGCTTTTAAAGGCGGAAAGCCCCGGCCCCACACCGGGGAAGGTGGTCCCCAGGCTCAAGGAGACGGCCAGGATCCTGTATCTGATCTATTTCGGGCTGACGATCTTACATATCCTCTGCCTGCTTGCCACGGGGATGCCGCTTTTTGACTCGGTGATCCACTCCATGGGAAGCGCGGGCACCGGCGGCTTTTCCAACATGAACGCCAGCGTGGGCGCTTACGGGAACCCGGCGGCGGAATGGGTGATCGCCGTGTTCATGATGCTGTTCGGCGTGAACTTCAGTCTCTATTACCTGCTCTTAAAGAGACAGGTGAAGGATGTGTTTAAAAACGAGGAGTTTAGGCTGTATCTGGGGATCATTGCGGCGGCCGTGGCGTGCATGACGCTGAACATCGCCAGGGATCACTACAACGGATCCTGGCCGGACGCCATCCGGAGCGCCTTTTTCCAGGTATCGTCCATCATCACCACCACCGGCTACAGTTCGACGGACTTTAACCTATGGCCCACCTTCAGCAAGATGGTGATCGTGGTCCTGATGGTCGTAGGGGCCAGCGCCGGTTCCACCGGCGGCGGCATCAAGGTGAGCCGTCTTCTGGCGCTCATCAAGGCGCTCCGGGAGGAATTCCGGCGGCTGATCCATCCGAGGAGGGTCCATGCGCCCAGGATGGACGGACGGATCATCGAGCAGAGCGTTTTGAAGGGGATCCTGATCTTTTTTGCCACATATATGATGATCGCCGGGACGGCCATGATCCTGATCTCCGTCGACGGCTATGACATCGAGTCGACGGTCACGGCGGTGCTCTCGGCCCTCGGGAATATCGGACCGGGTCTTTCTGCCGTGGGACCCATGGGGAATTTTGCCGGATTTTCCGTGTTCAGCAAGCTGGTGCTCTCCTTCTGCATGCTGGCGGGAAGGCTGGAACTGTTCCCCATGCTGATCTTATTCAACCCTTCCTCCTGGAAGAAAACGAAATAGAGGGAAAAGAGCGTTATGTTTATAATTGCGGGACTTGGGAATCCGGGGCTTAAGTATGCCGGGACCAGGCACAATGTGGGATTCGGGGCCATCGACATGCTGGCGGAGAAATATGGGATCGACGTGGATGCAAGGAAGCACAAGGCTCTGATCGGAAAGGGCGTCATCGAAGGGCAGAAGGTGATCCTTGTAAAACCGCAGACCTATATGAATCTGAGCGGGGAGAGCATCCAGGCGGCGGCGGCTTACTACAAACTTTCTCCGGAGGAGGTCCTGGTCATCTATGACGACGTCAATCTGGACGTAGGAAGGCTCAGGATCCGGGAGAAGGGGAGCGCCGGCGGCCATAACGGAATGAAGAGCATCATTTCCTGCCTGGGGTCGGACCAGTTTCCCAGGATCCGCATCGGGGTGGGGGACAAACCCTCCCGGATGGATCTGGCCGACTACGTGCTGGGCCGCTTTCCGTCGGAAGAGCTGGCAGACGTGCGGGAGGCCATCGGCCGGGCCGCCCAGGCCGCCGCCCTCATCGTGAGCGGGCAGATGGCCGAGGCCATGAATCAATTTAATCGGAAGAAAGAATAGAATGCGGAGGTGACAGATGGCAGGTTCGTTTCGAAACCCGCTGCCGGAGCTTAAGGAATACGAAGACACGAAGGAGGACCTTTGCAGGGGCAGGGGTCCTGTTTCTGTCAGCGGCGGCACGGATTCTCAAAAGGTACACCAGATGGCGGAGCTTGGGAGGGAGTTTCCCTTTAAACTGGTGGTGACCTACAGCGACGCCAGAGCGAGGGACATTTACGACGATTACCGGACCTTTGACGCGGACGTGTTTCTGTACCCGGCGAAGGATCTGCTGTTTTCCGGGGCGGACATCCAGGGGAAGGTCCTTGGCGGGAAGCGGCTCCTGGTGTTAAAGCAGCTCCTGGAGGGGGAGCGGGGGACCGTAATCACCACGGTGGACGGCTGCATGGACCACCTGATGCCCTTAAAGGCCCTGGAGGACAGCATTCTCACCGTGGAGGAGGGGGAAGAGTTTTCCATGGAGACGGCAAAGGAACTGCTCACGGCCATGGGCTACGAGCGGTGCGGCCAGGTGGAGCAGGGCGGGCAGTTCTGCGTCCGGGGCGGGATCCTGGACGTGTTTCCCCTGACGGAGGAGAATCCGGTCCGCATCGAACTCTGGGGGGATGAGGTGGATTCCATCCGCTCTTTTGACGCGGAGAGCCAGCGGTCCGTCGAACGGCTGCAGAGGGTGCGGCTGTATCCGGCCAGGGAGCTGGTGGTCTCAACGGAGAGCCTTAAGGCGGGGCTTTTGAAGATGGAGAGGGAGCGGAAGACCTCCGTGAAAGCCCTCCGGGAGTCGGGCCGGACGGAGGAGGCCCACCGGCTGGATACGGCCGTGAAGGAGCTTTCGGAGGAACTCTCGGAGGGGTGGTTTCCCGGAGCCCTGGAGAGCTGTATCCGGTATTTCTGTCCGGACACGGTGTCCTTCGTGGATTATTTCGGGGAAGATGCCCCGGTGTTCCTGGACGAGCCGGCCAGGATCTTAGAAAAGGCAGAGGTCCTGGAGGCAGAATTTCGGGACAGCATGCAGAACCGGCTGGAGAAAGGGTATCTCCTGCCGGGCCAGACGGACATCCTCTGGTCGGCGGGCCAGACGGCGGCGGCCCTTGCCGGAAAGCGGAGCGTCCTCTTCTCTGCCCTGGAGCAGAAAGCGTTTCCGGTGAAAAAGCGGTACAGCATGACCGTAAAGAACGGAAATTCCTATAAGAACGGCTTCGAGCTTCTGGCGGGCGATCTGAAAAAATGGAAGCGGGAGAAATGGCGGGTGGCCCTTCTCTGTGGTTCCCGCACCAGGGGAGCCCGGCTTGCGAAAGACCTCAGGGAGCAGTACGGGCTGCTGGCCAACTACACGGAGGACGAGGACAAGGAGATCCTGCCGGGGGAGATCTGCGTCCTTTACGGGACTTTGCGGCGGGGCTTCGAGTATCCCCTCATCAAGTTCGTGGTGATCCCGGAGAGCGACATGTTCGGGGCGGAGAAGAAAAAGCGCCGGAAGAGGACGGTCTATGAGGGGCGGAAG
The DNA here is from genome assembly GCA_947066815.1 of uncultured Lachnotalea sp. Lineage (GTDB taxonomy): Bacteria > Bacillota > Clostridia > Lachnospirales > Lachnospiraceae > Lientehia. The sequence continues at coordinate 9,074 of CAMSZT010000037.1, read as the reverse complement.
ATCCAGAGCTTTTCCGAGCTCTCCGTGGGAGATTACGTGGTCCATGAGAACCACGGCCTCGGCATTTACCGGGGGATCGAAAAGATCGAGGTGGATCACGTTACCAGGGACTACATCAAGCTGGAATACGGGGGGAACGGGAGCCTGTACCTGCCGGTGACCCAGCTTGACATGATCCAGAAATATGCGGGGGCCGGGGCGAAGGCGCCGAAGCTAAACCGCCTGGGCGGTCAGGAATGGGGACGGACCAAGGCCAGGGCCAAGGGGGCGGTCAAGGACATCGCCAAGGACCTGGTGGAGCTCTATGCGGCCAGGCAGAGGAGCGAGGGCTTCCGTTACGGGCCGGACACGGTCTGGCAGAGGGAGTTTGAGGAGCTGTTTCCCTACGAGGCCACGGAGGACCAGGAGGCGGCCATCGAGGCGGTCAAGCGGGACATGGAGGGCGGAAAGATCATGGACCGCCTGATCTGCGGGGATGTGGGCTACGGGAAGACGGAGATCGCCATCCGGGCGGCCTTCAAGGCGGTACAGGAGGGGAAGCAGGTGGTCTACCTGGTGCCCACCACGATCCTGGCCCAGCAGCATTATAATACGTTCGTCCAGCGCATGATGAATTTCCCGGTGCGGGTGGATATGCTCTCCCGGTTCCGGACGGCCTCGGAACAGAAAAAGACCCTGGCGGACCTGAAAAAAGGACTGGTGGACGTGGTCGTCGGGACCCACCGGGTGCTCTCGTCGGACGTGGCTTTCAAAGACCTGGGCCTTCTGATCATCGACGAGGAACAGCGGTTCGGCGTGGCCCACAAGGAGAAGATCAAGAAGCTCCGGGAGAACGTGGATGTGCTGACCCTGACGGCCACGCCCATTCCCAGGACTCTCCACATGAGCCTGGCAGGGATCCGGGACATGAGCGTTCTGGAGGAACCGCCCACGGGCCGGGTGCCCATCCAGACGTATGTCATGGAATATAATGAAGAGATGGTCCGGGAGGCCATCGAGAGGGAGAGGGCCAGGGGCGGCCAGGTATACTACGTGTACAACAAGGTCCGGGATATCGAGGATATCACGGCAAAGATCCAGAAGCTGGCGCCGGAGGCGGTGGTGGTCTACGCCCACGGCCAGATGAGGGAGCAGCAATTGGAACGGATCATGCTGGACTTCATCGACGGGGAGATCGACGTGCTGGTCTCCACCACCATCATCGAGACGGGGCTGGACATCTCCAACGTGAACACCATGATCATCCACGACGCGGACCGGTTCGGCCTCTCCCAGCTCTACCAGCTCAGGGGCCGGGTGGGCCGCTCCGGGAGGACGGCCTACGCCTTCCTTATGTATAAGCGCAATAAACTTCTGAGGGAGGTGGCCGAGAAGCGGCTGGCGGCCATCCGGGAATTTACGGAGCTTGGTTCCGGCATCAAGATCGCCATGCGGGATCTGGAGATCCGGGGCGCCGGGAATCTTCTGGGAGCCGAGCAGCACGGCCACATGGAGGCCATCGGCTACGACCTTTACTGTAAACTCTTAAACGAGGCAGTGAAGGCCATCCGGGGGGAAGGCACGGCGGAGGCCTTCGACACGGTCATCGACTTCAACATCGACGCATTCATCCCGCCTTCCTATATCAAGAACGAAGTACAGAAGCTGGAGATCTACAAGCGGATCTCCGGCATTGAGAACGAGACCGAGGCAGACGACATGAGGGACGAGCTCATCGACCGGTTCGGTGACATTCCCAGGGCCGTGGAAAACCTCCTGGAGGTCTCTCTCCTGAAGGGCCTGGCCCACAGCGCCTACGTGACGGAGCTCTCCGGCAATCTTTCGGAGGTGCGGCTTGCGCTGTACGAGAAAGCGCCCTTTCAGGTGGAACGGCTGCCGGAACTCATGAAGCAGTACGGCGGGGCGTTAAAGTTCAGCGGTACAGAGCAGCCGTATTTCACCCTTGCAGACCGGAAAAGGGAGAATAAGGAACCGAGGCAGATGATGGAGAAGGTGAAAATCCTGTTAAATGCCATAAAAGAGTTGCTACTTTGACAGTTTGGTATTATAATAGCTAAGGAAATGATCCAGGAGGAAATCGTTATTATGAAAAAATTGTTGAGGAAGCTGGCGCCTGTGGCAGCAGCCGCCCTCCTGCTTGGGACGGCGGCCGGCTGCGGACGGACCAGGGTGACCTTGGAAACATATCCGGATACGGTGGTAGCGACGTTCGGGGACACAAAGATCTATCTGGACGAGGCCAATTATATGGCCAGGTCGAACCAGTATCTAATGGAACTGTCTTCTGCCATGTACGGCATGGATCCTGCAACCATGTGGCAGTCCGACCTGGGGACCGGCGCGACCTATGAAACTTACAGCAAGCAGAGCGTCATGGCGGGGATCTACCAGACCTATGTGCTGAAGGCGAAGGCCCAGGAGCTTGGCCTTACACTGGATGAGGACGAATTAAAGAAGGTGGACGAGGCCGCAGGACAGGCTATGGAAAGCATGAACGAGTCCGTGAAGGCTGCGACAAACATCACCGAGGAGCGGTTAAAGGAGTTCGTGACGGACAACGCCCTTGCCATGAAGGCTTATCAAGAGGCCATCAAGGATGTGGACACGGAGGTCAGTGACGAGGAGGCCGCCCAGCGCGTGATCCGTTACATTCTGATCAGGGACGGAGAAGATGCCGAGGCCGCGAAGACCCAGGCGGAAGAGATCAAAGCCCGGGTGGAGGGCGGAGAAAATTCCGGGGAAGCGATGGACGCCATCGGCGAAGAAAGCGAGAATTATTACTCCGGCACCAACACTTACGGCGAGGGCGATATCGACAATGAGCTCGGAAACCTGGGACTGTCCCTTGCGACCGGAGAGACGGGGAGCGTCTACCAGGAGGGTTACGGCTGGTACGTGGTCTACTGCGTATCGGATTTCGACCGGGACGCCACCGACAGGGAGAAGCCGGAGATCGTCCGCAAGAGACAGAGCGAGCGTTTCCAGACGGTCTATGCCGGATGGGTGAAGGAGGCGCCTTCCTTCAAGGTGGACGAGAAGGTGTGGAGCCAGATCACCTTTGACAAGAACCTGTATGTACCGGAGACGCAGGCGCCGTCGGAGACCTCCGGGGAGGAGGAGACGGAGACAGACGAGACCACGGCTGCGGCAGAAAGCGGTACGGAGGAGACCACGGCCGCGGCAGAAAGCGGTGCGGAGGAGACCACGGCCGCGGCAGAAAGCGGTGCGGAGGAGACCACGGCCGCGGCAGAAAGCGGTGCGGAGGAGACCACGGCCGCGGAATAGGAACAAAAAAACAGAGAGGGCAGACGGCCGCAGGACCGACTGCCCTCTCTGTTTTTTTCAATGTGGATCGGGGATCAAAGAGGAGTAGCCGGTGCGTCAGGCACCGGCTAAGTATGAAAAAGACAATCTATATAAATGGTAATTGTTGTTTGTCGAAGCTGATAACGGTTGCGCGCTGTATTTGTTATCAACTTCATTTGATGGTTCCAGTATACAGGGCAATTGTGACAAGAGTTTGTATGATTTCTAAAAAAAGCGTGAAAATTATTAGGGATTTCTTGCGGATCAATAAAAAACCGACAAAGCTAATTCCCTTTGGAGCTTAAGGGATTGTGCCCGTTCTCCCAGAAGGGGTTGTTGTCGGGGACAGGCCGGTCATTTTCTTTATAATCGGAAAACTGGCGGATGGCTTCTGCCGGTTCCTCAAAGTGGTCTCCGGGAATGTTGTTCTTGGGTTTTCCCGTCAGGGAATCACTGGTATTTTTCATTATCCACACCTCGCTGTCTGTAGTTTCTGAGATTAGGATGCGCAGGCCGCGGGCAAATTATAATTGTTTTTTTAGCCCACACTTGACAATATATGGATCAAGAATAAAAGCTATAACTAATAGGTATGACTACGTGGGAGAAATATAACAAAAAAAGGGGAACAGCGATTGAAATTCCGAAAATGGTGTGCTATTATGGGAATGATCCGTTGAAAGACGTTAACTTGGAAGGAGGACGCTTATGAGAAGAGCAGTATTCTCGCTTTTAATGGAAAATACACCTGGTGTCCTGAGCAGGATCTCGGGGCTTTTCAGCCGCAGGGGCTACAATATCGACAGCCTGACCGTGGGGGAGACGGAGAACCCCGCTTACTCCAGGATGACCGTGGTGGCCAGGGGGGACGACGAGATTTTGGAGCAGATTCACAGGCAGCTCGACAAGCTGGTGGACGTCATTGAGATCAAGGAACTGAAATCCCATACCACCTCCGTCTGCAGGGAGCTGGTGCTCTTAAAGGTGGAGACGGCACCGGAGGAGCGGGATCAGCTTCTTTCCATCGTAAATATATTCCGCGCAAAGGTCATCGACGTGGCGGAGGATTCCCTGATCATCGAGCTGACCGGGAATCAGGCGAAGGTGGATGCGTTCCTTCGGCTGATCCAGGGCTTCACGGTCCGGGAAATGGCAAGGACAGGTCTTACGGGCCTTGAAAGAGGCGGCGTATCACCCATAAATTAAGTTTTTATCACGATATTCATGGAGGAATGAATTATGGCGAAGATTTATTATCAGGAGGATTGTAATTTATCGCTACTGGAAGGCAAGACCATCGCGGTGATCGGCTACGGCAGCCAGGGACATGCCCAGGCGCTCAATGCAAAGGAATCCGGCTGCAACGTGATCATCGGCCTCTACGAGGGCAGCAAGTCCTGGGCGAAGGCGGAGGCGCAGGGTTTTGAGGTATATACGGCGGCCGAGGCGGCAAAGAAGGCCGACATCATCATGATCCTGATCAACGACGAGAAGCAGGCGAAGATGTACAAGGAGTCCATCGAGCCCAATCTGGAACCCGGCAACATGTTGATGTTCTCCCACGGTTTTGCGATCCATTTCGGACAGATCGTGCCCCCGAAGGACGTGGACGTATCCATGATCGCCCCCAAGGGACCGGGCCACACGGTGAGAAGCGAGTACCAGGCCGGCAAGGGTGTTCCCTGCCTGATCGCCGTGCAGCAGGATGCCACCGGCAAGGCCCATGACCTGGCCTTGGCTTATGCCCTGGCCATCGGCGGCGCGAGGGCCGGCGTGCTCCAGACCACATTCCGTGAGGAGACCGAGACCGACCTCTTCGGCGAGCAGGCCGTTCTCTGCGGCGGCGTGACCGCCCTCATGAAGGCCGGATTCGAGACTCTGGTGGAGGCCGGGTACGAGCCGGAGAGCGCATACTTCGAGTGCATCCACGAGATGAAGCTGATCGTAGACCTGATCTACGAGAGCGGCTTTGCCGGCATGAGATACTCCATCTCCAACACGGCCGAGTACGGCGACTACATCACCGGGCCGAAGATCGTCACCGAGGAGACGAAGAAGGCCATGAAGAAGATCCTGTCCGACATTCAGGACGGCACCTTCGCAAAAGACTGGCTTACGGAGAACCAGGTGAACGCACCTCACTTCAAGGCCATGAGAAGGAGAGAGGCCGCCCACCAGCTGGAGGCCGTCGGCACGGAGCTTCGGAAGCTCTACAGCTGGAACGGAACAAACAAGCTGATCGACAACTAAAGAACGGACTGACGGCGAAAGCAAGGCCGGAGTCCTATGAACGGCAGAGCGTGAATGCTCTGCCGTTTTGTGACTGTTTTGTGAGATCGATGGAGGTGCGGTGATGAGGATCATTCTTTCTCCTGCAAAGCAGATGGTTTTGAATACGGATATTCTGGATACCCGGGGCCTGCCGGTGTTTCTGGAGCAGGCGGAGGAGATCCTGGAACATTTAAGAGGGCTCTCCTATAAGGAGGTGAAGGAGCTCTGGGCCTGCAGCGACAAGCTGGCCGGGCTCAACTATGAGCGGCTGTCCTCCATGGATCTGCGCCGCGGCCTGACCCCGGCCATCCTCTCCTATGACGGGATCGCCTTCAAATACATGGCCCCGGCGGTATTTGAGTACGGCCAGTTTGATTACGTGCAGGAGCACCTGCGGATCCTTTCGGGATTTTACGGCGTGCTGAGGCCCATGGACGGCGTGGCCCCTTACCGGCTGGAAATGCAGGCGAAGGCGAAGATCGGCGGCGCGAAGGACCTGTATGAATTCTGGGGGGACCGGCTCTACCGGGAGGTCCTGGATAAGAGCAGGCTCATCGTCAACCTGGCGTCGAAAGAGTATTCCAGATGCATTGAGAAGTATCTGAGGCCGGAGGACACGTTTCTCACCTGTGTGTTCGGGGAACCGGAGGGAGACCGGGTGGTCCAGAAGGGCGTCTATGCGAAGATGGCCCGGGGCGAGATGGTCCGATTCATGGCGGAACGGAACGCAGAAGATCCGGAGGAGATGAAGCAGTTCGACCGGCTGGGTTACCGGTTCGATCCCGGCCGCTCAGAGGAACGGGATTATGTGTTCATCCGCGAGAGGACGGAGGCGTAAAACGCGAAACCCGAGGCATAAAATGCGGTATTGATTGACTCCGGTCCGCTTTGGGTCTATAATAAGTTTATTTTCCATGGAAACCGCCTGTCCGGAACGGACAGCAGGACAAAACAGAGAGGTACATAGAATATGGAACAAAATAAAGAAGAACGGCTGGGGACGGCTCCCCTTGGAAGGCTGATGCTTGGCATGGCGCTCCCGGCGGTGGCGGCGCAGATCATCAACGTGCTCTACAATATCGTTGACCGGATCTATATCGGGCATATTGCGGGATACGGCCAGCTGGCGCTGACCGGGGTGGGGCTCACCGCCCCGATCCTGATGGTCATCTCCGCCTTCAGCGCATTTGCCGGCATGGGAGGCGCCCCGCAGGCCTCGATCCATCTGGGCAGGAAAAATTATGAACAGGCGGAGCGGATCCTGGGGAGCAGCATCGCCATGCTCCTGACCTTCTCCGTCGCCCTGACGGTCCTCTTCCAGATCTTCAAGGTTCCGGTCCTCTACTTATTCGGCGCCAGCGAAAGCACCATCGTCTATGCCGAACAGTACATTACCATCTACCTGAGCGGGACCGTGTTCGTCCAGTTCGCCCTCGGTTTAAACACCTACATCAGCGGGCAGGGGAATGCGAAGGTGGCAATGCTCTCCGTCCTTCTGGGGGCCGTGACCAATATCATCCTGGACCCGATCCTGATCTTCGGCCTCGGGATGGGCGTGCGGGGCGCCGCCCTGGCCACCATCCTCTCCCAGGCCTTAAGCGCCCTGTGGGTCGTCCGTTTTCTGGCCTCCGAAAAAAGCGTCATACGGATCCGCAGAAAATACATCCGCCTGGACAAAACGATCATCGCGGGCATCGCCGCCCTGGGGATCTCCCCCTTTATCATGCAGAGCACGGAAAGCCTGGTCATGATCACCCTGAATTCCGGCCTGCAAAAGTACGGCGGCGACCTCTATGTGGGCACCATGTCCATCATGAGCAGCATCATGCAGCTCATCGTCGTTCCGGTGCAGGGGATCGCCCAGGGGATCCAGCCCATCATGAGCTACAACTACGGCGCCGGAAACCTGGATCGGGTAAAGGCGACGTTCTCCCGCATGGTCCTCGTGTCATTGGCCGGGACCTTGCTGTTTGGCGGGATCGCGGTATTATGGCCGGAGTTCTATGCGGGGCTCTTCAGCAGTAACGAAGAGCTGGTCGCCCTGACCTGTAAGTATATGCCTGTGTATTTCCTGGGGATCACCATCTTCGGGATCCAGACCGGCTGCCAGTTTACCTTCCTGGCCCTGGGGCAGGCCAAAGTGTCCCTGGTGATCGCGCTTTTGCGGAAGGTGATCCTGTTGATCCCCCTCGCCCTCCTGCTCCCCAGGTCCCTGGGCGTAGAGGGGATCTACCTCGCCGAACCGGCGGCAGACTTTACCTCCGTCGCCGTGACCATGCTCCTGTTTTTCTTCACCGCCAGAAAGCTCTTCAGACGGCCCGCGGGCCTATGATGCCTTAAAATTATAGAGGGGCTTCATCACGTCCACCACCTCCACGGACTCCGCGATCACGTCCACGATATCCTCCAGGGATTTGTAAGCCATGGGAACCTCGTCGATGGTCTCCTCATTCACGGAGGTGGTGTAAATCCCGCTCATGGCCGCCCGGTATTCCTTCATGCGGAGAACCGCCCTCCAGCCAGCAGAGGTCCTCCGGGACCGTCGGCACCCGGCTCTCCTTCTCCCATTTCAGCCGCTTTAACGCCTCTTCAATCTCCTTCCGCCTCCCCTGCGCCTTGTAGGTGCGGATCAGCTCTTCCCTGGCCTCCAGGTAGGCGCCGATCCCCCGGTTCAAATCCACCATATACATCCCGCAGCCGATATCCACGCCGACCACATTGGGGACTACCTTGTCGGTGATCGTCATGGTGGTGCCGATGGTGCAGCCGTTTCCGGCGTGGACGTCGGGCATGATGCGGATCAAGATCTCCGTCTCATCCTCCTGACGGTATGTAAGCGTGATCCGGTAATCCCCCCGTCCAGGCGGATTGTCTCCTTCTCCAAGTCGGAAATATGCAGCATCGCCCGCTCCATCAGTTCAACCGTTTTCACCCTGGCCACATTGACCGTATAAAACGTTCCTCCCTCCGAATATCCCGTAAAACGGAATTTATCGTCTTTTGAAGAATACTCCATCTTCTCCGGCGTCAGCGTCTTTCGCAGCCCGCCTCTTTTTCCGTCGTAACGGATCTGCACCCTCCGCACCCGCCTGACGTGGTCCAGCCGGTACATCCACGGCCGCCTGGCACGATAATAATAAGCCATCAGGTGGAGACGGCCGTTCTGGGTACCGACATACACCTTCAGGGGAAATACCAGGTCCGTGAAGCTTTTCGCTTTGAACGCCTTGTATAAGGAATTCCCGGTAGGACATGGTTTGCCTTTCTATTCACACATCCTCTTCTTTTCATCATAATAGTGCTCTTTTCCGGAATGCGCAATATGATGATACGCATTTTCTTCCGGAATGCACATGTTATTCTGTAATATACATATTGCTGTAAATATCCAAGATAGAATCCTTCGGGCGGTTAATACCTATATCTGTTAAGCGGATTTCCATCTCACGCATTTGGGCTATGAACTGTGTAATGTCCTCGCCGACAGACTTCGGAAC
>CAMSZT010000036.1 GCA_947066815.1 uncultured Lachnotalea sp. | reverse complement strand
ATTATATCTCAAATCCTTGAGAATGGGCTGTCAACTTTTTTTATACCACATCAGGAGACGTTAAGATGAAGGACTTGACACAAGGCAGGATCGTTTTCCTCCTGGCGGGAGAAGCCAAATGCTGCTTGACATTTTAGCGTGACAAAAATATAATGCTCATAAAAAGAAATGTACAGTGGCGAAAGCGAGGAGTGATCTCATATGGACATTAGGACGTTGGCAGAAGAAATCATGGAAGGGCGGCGCATCGGCCGCAGGGACGATCTGGAGCTGTTTCTGGAGTGCGGCCTGAAGGAGCTTGGCGAGGGGGCGGACCGCATCCGTTCCCGCTTTGTGGGTGAGAGAGTGGATCTTTGCTCGATCATCAACGGCCGCAGCGGCCGCTGCCCGGAGGACTGCAAATATTGTGCACAGTCCGTGCATCACCATACCGGCTGCGAAGTATATGAGTTTCTCCAGGAGGAGACCATTGTAAATGCCTGCCGGCTCAATGAGAGCGAGGGAGTCGACCGGTTTTCGATCGTGACCTCCGGCCGGGCGCTGACCGGAGAAGAGTTCGAGAAAGCGCTCCACGCATTTGAGACGATGCACAGAGCATGCAGGATCGACCTGTGTGCCTCCATGGGCTTTCTCACGGCAGAACAGCTGCATCGGCTCCACCAGGCGGGCGTGACCAGTTATCACCACAACATCGAGACTTCACGCCGTTATTTTCCCTACATCTGCACCACCCATACATACGAGCAGAAGGTGGAGACCTTAAAGCTGGTGAAGGCCGAGGGGATGTGCGCCTGCTCCGGCGGGATCATCGGCATGGGCGAGACCTGGGAGGACCGGCTGGATATGGCGGTCAGCCTGGCGGAACTGGGGATCGATTCCATTCCCCTCAATGCGCTGATGCCGATTCCGGGCACGCCCCTGGAGCATCTGCAGCCGCTTAAGGAAGACGATATCCTGCGGACCATCGCATTCTTCCGCTATATCAATCCGGAGGCCAACATCCGCCTGGCGGCGGGGCGGGCCCTGCTGACCAATGACGGCGAGTACGCCTTCCGGTCGGGCGCATCCGCCTCCATCACCGGCGACATGCTGACCACGACGGCCTGTGCGACCATCCGGAGCGACAGGGACATGCTGCAAAGGCTCGGGAGAAGCGTAAAGCCGATATAATGAAGATATTTTACAATCCTTTTTTGCCGGAAGCCGGTATGATGGAATAGGTGGTTGCGAAACCCGAAATTGCCAGAATATTCGACAAATTTTTGAGTTTCGCAATCATCTATATGATGGAGAGCGGAAAGGAGGGCCGCCGGTGAAAAAGGAGGTCAGAACCGCAGTTTTTGACGAGGAACTGCGGCTGGAAGCATATCGTTTTGAGGGGATCGTCCAACCTTTTCCCAATCATTTTCACGAGTATTACGTGGTCGGCTTTCTGGAGGACGGGGAGCGGGAGCTGTCCTGCAAAAAGAGGGAGTACACGGTCCGGAGGGGAGACGTGCTCCTGTTCAACCCTGGCGACAACCATGCCTGCGTGCAGAGTGGCCAGGGGGCCCTGGATTACCGGGGATTTAATATCGCAAAGGAAGTCATGCTGGATCTGGCGGAAGAGATCACGGGAAAGCGGGAGCTTCCCGGATTTACCCGGAATGTGATCTGTGACGAAGAAGTCACCTGTTATCTGAGACCGCTCCACGAGAAGGTCATGAAGGGTTCCTCTGAATTTGAGAAGGAGGAGGACCTGTTTTTTCTTCTGTCGCTGCTCATTCAGCGGTACGGGCAGCCTTTCGAGGAGTGCATCCCGGAGTGCTGGGAAGAGATCGCCAGGGCCTGCGCCTTTATGAAACGAAATTATGGGGAGAGGATCTATTTGGATCAGATCTGCCGTCATGCGGGACTTGGCAGATCCACCCTCCTTCGGGCCTTTATGCAGTCGAGGGGCGTGACGCCCTACAGTTATCTGCAGAACATCCGGATCGGAAAGGCCAAGAAGCTTTTGGAGCAGGGGATCCCTCCCGTCCATGTGGCGCTGCAGACCGGCTTTTCCGACCAGAGTCATTTCACCCACTATTTTAAACAGTTCATCGGACTGGCGCCCGGGGCCTATCAGGACATCTTTAAACATGCAGGGCCGTAGAGCTCCCGGCCCCTCACACGTTCACTCCCTCGAACAATTCGTACAGCTTCATCCGGATCTCCGGAAAGGAGCGGAGTGCAATGACCGTGTCTGCGTTGTAATCATTTTCCTCCGGATCGTCCTGCAGATAATAGATTTCCACAGATTCTCCCTTGGGAGAGACGATCCAGTATTCCTCCACGCCGGCTTTTTCGTAAATGTCCTTTTTCGTGGTCTTGTCCCGGAAAGCGGTGGAGGGGCTCAAGGTCTCGACGATGAGCCGGGGCACGCCGCTGTAGCTTCCGCCCTTTAAATGCTTCCGGTCACAGACCAGCATGACGTCCGGGATCACGTAATCGTCATTTTCCTTCGGGTGGTACCAGAATTCCAGGTTTCTCATGAAAGTAAGAAAGGATGTGTTTTTTAATCCGGCTTTTATGAGGCAGCAGATGTTTCCGCTGACAATCCCGTGCTGATAATGCGGTGTTGACATGTCGTAAAAGATGCCGTCGATTTTTTCCTGTTTTCTGTAGTCTTCTTTCAGCAGTGGCATACGTTCACATCTTTTCTTTTTTCAAGTGTACCACAAATCGCCTTTAAATCCAATCCAAATACAAAATATGGTTGAAAACCGTGTTCTCTTCGTGTATGATAGACGGGGAGTGCCCGGAGAACGGGCACAGACGAGGAGAAATACGACATGGCAATGACGAAAAAGCCGGTGACCGGCATGAAGGACATCCTGCCCGCGGAGATGCAGGTGAGGGATTACGTGATCCGTGTGATCCAGGAGACCTATAAGAGCTTCGGCTTTTCCCATATCGAGACGCCCTGTATGGAGAACATCGGGAATCTCTCCAGCAGGCAGGGCGGGGAGAATGAGAAGCTGATCTTTAAAGTGTTAAAACGGGGGGAGAAGCTTCATATCCCGGAGGCGAAGGAGGAGGCGGACGTGGTGGACTGCGGCATGCGCTACGACCTGACGGTGCCCCTGTGCCGCTATTATGCCAACCATTCGGCGGAGCTTCCGTCCCCCTTCAAGGCCCTCCAGATGGGGAACGTGTGGCGGGCGGACAGGCCCCAGAGGGGAAGGTTCCGCCAGTTCATGCAGTGCGACATCGACATCCTGGGGGATTCCACCTGCCTGGCGGAGATCGAGCTCATGTCGGCGACGACGACCCTTTTAGGGAAGCTGGGCTTTAGCGGTTTTACGGTCTGCTTCAACGACCGGCGGGTGTTAAAGGCCATGGCGGCTTACAGCGGTTTTTCGGAAACGGATTATGACCAGGTGTTCATCATCCTGGACAAGATGGACAAGATCGGCATGGACGGCGTAAAGGCGGAGCTTCTGGAGAGCGGCTTTTCGAAGGAGTCCGCAGAAAAGTACCTGGGCCTTTTTGCGGCGGTCTCCGGGGCGGAGGACGGTCTGTCCTGTCTGGAAGAGAAGCTTGCCGGATCGATCGACGGTACGGTGATCCCTTCCATGCAGACCATCATGGAGAGCGTGAAGGCGGCGGCCTCCTGTGGATTTTCCCTGGTCTTCGACCCGACCCTGGTGCGGGGCATGTCCTACTACACCGGCTCCATTTTTGAAATCAAGATGGAGGGCTTCGGCGGTTCCGTGGCCGGAGGCGGACGCTACGACGAGATGATCGGCAAGTTTACCGGCATGGACACGCCCGCCTGCGGATTTTCCATCGGCTTTGAGCGGATCATCACCATCCTGATGGAGCAGGGTTTTGCGGTGCCGGAAGCGGGGAAGAAGAAGGCGTACCTGCTGGAGAAGAACCTGCCGGCGAAGGACATGGTGAAGGTCTTGGCGGCGGCCGGGAAGGAACGGGAAATGGGCGTCCAGGTGCTGGTGGCAGGGATGAAGAAGAACAAGAAATTCCAGAAGGAGCAGCTCGCAAAAGAGGGTTACGAGGAATTCGTGGAATGCTACCGGGAGAAATAAAGACAGAGGAGATGGATCGGACATGTTTCAGTCAAGAACGCACACCTGCAACGAGCTTCGGATCGGGCACGTGGGGGAGAAGGTAACGCTGGCCGGGTGGTATGAGAACCTGCGCCGGGTGAGCAAAAATCTGGGCTTTTTGATCCTCCGGGATTTTTACGGGGAGACCCAGGTGGTCATTGAGTCGGAGGAGATGATGGAGCAGGTTGCTTCCCTGAACCGGGAGTCGACCCTCTCCGTGACGGGTACAGTGCGGGAGCGCTCCAGCAAGAATGCGGCCCTTCCCACCGGGGAAGTCGAGGTGGTGCCGGAGTCGTTGGAGGTTCTGGGAAAGTGCTATCACAACGCCCTGCCCTTCGAGGTATCCCGCTCCAGGGAGGCCGACGAGAACGCCCGCTTAAAATACCGGTATCTGGATCTTCGCAATCCCGAGGTGCGGGAGAAGATCCTCATGCGCTCCCGCATCGTGGCGGAACTCAGGAAACGGATGACGGATCTGGATTTTTACGAGATCACGACGCCGATCCTCACCTGTTCCTCCCCGGAGGGAGCCAGGGACTATCTGGTGCCCTCCAGGAACCATCCGGGCAAGTTTTACGCCCTGCCCCAGGCGCCCCAGCAGTTCAAGCAGCTTCTGATGGCATCCGGCTTTGACCGGTATTTCCAGATCGCCCCCTGCTTTAGGGACGAGGACGCCAGGGCGGACCGTTCCCCCGGCGAGTTCTATCAGCTGGACATGGAGATGGCCTTCGCCTCCCAGGAGGACGTGTTCGCCATCATCGAACAGGTGCTCCCTCCGGTGTTTGAAAAGTACGGAACTTATGGCCGGGCTTCCGGGGCTCCCTTCACCAGGATCTCCTTCCGGGATTCCATGGAGCGGTTCGGCACGGACAAGCCGGACCTTCGGATCAAACTGGAGCTTTCCGACGGGACGGCGGTGATGAAGGATTGCGGCTTTGAGCCCTTTGCCGGGGCTGAGGTGAGGGCAGTGGTGTGCCCGGGATTCACGGAAAGCCGCAAGGTGATCGACAAGATCTGCTCCGATGTGGAAGTTACGATGGGGCGGAAGCTTTACTGGTGCAAGGCGGGGGCCGACGGGAGCCTGACGGGAGGCATCTCCAAGTTCCTGGCGGACAGAAAAGATGAGGTGTTCTCTGCCCTCTCCTTGAAGGGCGGCGAGCTTTTGCTTCTGGCAGCCGGCACAAAGGCCCAGGCCCAGAAGACGGCCGGGGCCGCAAGGAAGATCGTGGCCAATTACGCAGAGCAGTATATAGATAAGGAATGCTATGAATTTTGTTGGATCGTGGATTTCCCCATGTACGAGATCGGCGAGGAATCGGGGGAGCTGGAATTCTGCCACAATCCCTTCTCCATGCCCCAGGGCGGCAGGAAGGCCTTAAAGGAGCAGGATCCCCTGGAGATCTGTGCCTACCAGTACGACCTGGTCTGCAACGGCATCGAGCTCTCCTCCGGGGCGGTGAGGAACCATGACCCGGAGATCATGATCGAGGCGTTCCGGCTGGTGGGTCTCGGCGAGGAGGACGTGAAGGCCAAATTCCCGGCCATGTACAATGCCTTCTGTTACGGTGCGCCGCCCCATGCGGGTATCGCCCCCGGCGTGGACCGGATGGTCATGCTTCTCGCCGGGGAGGACAGCATCCGGGAAGTCATTCCCTTCCCCATGAACAAGAGCGCCCAGGACGTCATGATGGGAGCGCCCTCCGAGGTGGATCCGAAGCAGCTTAGGGACGTGCACATCAAGCTGGATATCTGTGAGAAAGAGTCTTAAGATCACGAGGGAAACGATAGAGACAAAAATCATAAATCATTGCGAAAAGCAGGAGGAAAAACCATGTATGCATTTGATGAAGTAACTGCCTATGATCCGGAGGTGGCAGAGGCCATCGAGGACGAGCTGGGGAGACAGAGGAGCCATCTGGAGCTGATTGCCTCCGAAAACCTGGTGAGCAAGGCCGTCATGTCGGCCATGGGAAGCGTGCTGACCAACAAGTATGCGGAGGGCTATCCGGGAAAGCGCTACTACGGCGGCTGTGAGTACGTGGACGTGGTGGAGGAGCTGGCCAGGGAGCGGGCGAAGAAGCTCTTTGGCTGCGAGTACGCAAACGTGCAGCCCCATTCCGGCGCACAGGCCAACATGGCGGCCTTTTTCGCCATCTTAAAGCCCGGCGACACGGTGATGGGCATGAACCTGGCCCACGGCGGCCATCTGACCCACGGGAGCCCCGTCAACATGTCCGGCGCTTATTTTAAGATCGTCCCCTACGGCGTGACGGACGAGGGCGTCATCGACTATGACGAGGTCCGCCGTCTGGCCAAGGAGTGCAGGCCGAAGCTTATTGTGGCCGGAGCCAGCGCTTATGCGAGGGAGATCGATTTCAAACGGTTCCGGGAGATCGCCGACGAGGTGGGCGCTTACCTGATGGTGGACATGGCCCATATCGCCGGCCTGGTGGCGGCGGGACTCCACATGAGCCCCATTCCCTACGCCCATGTGACCACGACCACCACCCACAAGACCCTGAGAGGCCCCAGGGGCGGCATGATCCTCTGCAGCAACGAGGTCGAAGAGAAATTCAATTTCAACAAGGCCGTGTTCCCCGGAATCCAGGGCGGCCCCCTCATGCACGTGATTGCGGCCAAGGCCGTCTGCTTCAAGGAAGCGCTGGAGCCCGGCTTTAAGGAATACATGGCGAATACCAAGAAGAACGCAGCCAGGCTGGCGGCGGAGCTTCTCACCAGAGGCTTTGACATCGTCTCCGGCGGCACCGACAACCATCTGATGCTGGTGGACCTGCGTCCTGCGGGCGTGACCGGAAAGGCGGCGGAGAAGTTTCTCGACGCAGCCAACATCACCTGCAACAAGAATGCGATCCCCAATGACCCGGAGAAGCCCTTCGTGACCAGCGGCATCCGCCTGGGCGCCCAGGCCGTGACCAGCAGGGGGCTTGTTGAGACGGACATGGTGACCATTGCGGAGGCCATCCGGCTGGTGATCACCCAGGATGCGGCCAACACGGAGAAGGCAAAGGCCATGGTGAAGGAGCTGACCGACAAGTATCCGATCTATGAGTAAATAAAGGACCGATGATCTGACGGAAGCCGCCCGGCCTTTCCATCCCACAGACGTTATCTGCCGGGATGGAAAGGCCGGGCGGCTTCCTGGCTTGGCGGGGAAGCAAGTGGGAAGTACTTGTCATGGAAACGGATGCCTGTTATAATAGATCCGGACAGAATATTCTCCGGGACATAAGGAGGATATTTTATGAGAAAGAGTTTTCAGGAACTGGATTTAAAGGATTCTTTTTTGTTTGGGGCCGCTCTTCAGGATGAAGAGATCTGCCGCCTGATCCTGGAGATCATTTTGGGAGAGCCTGTTGGACGGGTAAAGGTCCGCGCGGAGGAGACGTTGTTGTTCAGCTCGGATTACAGGAGTCTGCGGCTGGACATTTATGCCGGAGATGAAATGCAGGTGGGATACAATTTGGAGATGCAGAACGAGGATGAGCATAATCTTCCGAAGCGGAGCCGTTTTCATCAGGCAGAAATGGACGCCACCTCGCTTAAGCCTAGCGAGGGTTTTTCGGAACTGAAGCCCAGCTATGTGATCTTCATCTGTACATTTGACCCGTTTTCTCATGGACTGTATCGTTACACGTTTGAGAACCGGTGTCTGGAAAAGGATTTTCCCCTGGAGGACGGTACGAAGAAAATATTTTTGAATACCAGGGGAAAGGATCCGTCTGGAGTGCCGGCGCTCCTGGTCCATTTTCTCCATTATGTGGAGAATACCACGGCTGCCTTGGCGGCAGAGAGCGGAGAATCCAAAATCAGCGTGATCCATGAACGGGTTACCGGCCTGAAACGGAGCCGGAGATGGGAGGGACGATATATGCTGCTCGGAGAGTACATTGATCGGGAAGTGAAAAGAGGAGTGAGAGAAGAGACGGAAGCAATGGCTGAACGGCTCACCGAAGAGGTAACGGAAAGGGTGACCGAGGAAGTAACGGAAAAGGTGACCGAGGAAGTAACCGAAAAGGTGACCGAGGAAGTAACCGAAAGGGTGACCGAGGAAGTAACCAAAAGGGTAACGGGAGAAGTGACCGAGAAGGTGACAAAAGAAATCACGGAGGCTGTGACAAAAGAAGCAACGGAAACGGCAACGCAGAGACTCCTTACTTTGATCGGCAAAATGCTTGCGGACGGCAGAGCGGAAGAGGTTTCCCGTTTGTCCGGTGAGCCGGAATTTTTAGAAAAGATATGGAAGGAGTATCAGTTATAATCCTGTCTGTGATCAAATCTATATGAATCTGTATGAAAACCGGGATTGGCGGGGGAAAACGGCAGTCCATCGAAATTTATGTATTGATCCATAAAGAAACACCATCCTATCAAGAAACACCATCATATCCGGAGAAATTCTGTCGTTTTACTCAGAGATGAAGAATGTCAGGGATTACCAGCGGTTTTAAAAGCTTGCTTTTTAGAAAAGAATCCTGTAAAATAAGGATATTAAATATAATTCTAATATATGAGATTCCTAAAATATATGGGAAGCTCTCATGGGGGAATCAGAATGAGACGAAAAGGAAGACTCCTCAGTCTTTTGCTTGTGGTCTGTCTGGCGGCAGGGATGATGCCGGCCACGGTTTTTGCGGTGCCCGGGACTTCGGGAAATCCACGGACGGCGGCGAGCCGGGCGGCAAGGGAGCGGAGGTCGGTTCTGCTGGTGGATCCGACGGCTCCTGGCGGCGGGATCCTGGGCTATCGCGCAGGCGAGTATGATCACGTTTATTTTGGGGCCAGAGGCTCCTCTGCGGATACTCCTCCTGCTCCTCTTGCCTGGAGAGTTTTGGACGTTGAGACCAGCGGCGGAAAGACGGTCTTGTTTCTTCTGGCAGACGAGCAGCTGGGAGGAAATATACAATTTAACAAGAGCGAAACAGACAGTAATACATGGTCCGGAAGCAACGCCCAGGCATGGTGTAAGGATTTTGCGGGGGAAACGTCTTCCGGGCTGGCAGCAAGCCCTTTTACGGACAAAGAAAGAGCGGCGTTTCTGGCAGTGTCTGACGATGTCCTGTCGGCGGATAATGTGTTCTTTTTGTCCGAGGCGGATGTGAAAAATGCGGCATATGGTTTTGGATCGCCTAGTCTGCGGATATTTAAGAATATCTCCTGGTGGCTGCGGACTCCTCTTCCTACAGACAACAATAAGGTGCTGGTAGTCGAGCGTGACGGGCTCACTAATCATGTGCTGGTGAATTCCCCCTACTACGGGGTACGTCCGGCTTTTAAACTGGATATGAGTCAGGTTTTATTCGTGGAGTCCGGCGGATCTTCGTCTGCGGGAACGAATGCGACTGTGCCTCTGGAGGCGGACAAGGGGGCCGGCTGGAGGATCGTTTTAAGGGATACTAGCCGTACCTTTAAAGCCTACCTTGACGGGGGGAGTGGTTCCGGCCCGGTCGAGCTGGATCAGGATAAGGGGGGAAATATCGACATTACGTATCAGGACGCGATGAGGGGAGATGACGAGTATGTCTCTTTCCTGCTCGCCGACGCCGACGGCAATGTCCTGTACCATGGGCAGATCTGCGATGTAAAGACAGACGACAAGAAGAACGGCACGGGAACGGTCGCGGTCCCGAAAGACTTGCCGGAGGGCAGTTATACGCTTAAAATATTTAATGAAGAGAAAAAGGCGGGCCAGGGCTCTGCGCTGACCGGTTCGGCCAGTGATTTCTCCGATATAGCGATCAAAGTCAAAGATTCGAAGAAACCTGTTCTGACTGAGTTAAAAGCGGAACGCCTCAGCGGTACGGAAGCGAGGATCACCTTTACCAGCAGCGAGGCGGGTGAATATTACTATAAAGTGGTAAAAAAAGGCGATCCGGCCCCTGTTATCGATACGACCGGGAAGGGAACCGATATCCCCGCCGATGTCCTGACGCAGACCTTTGAGGTCGACGGTCTGACATCGGGGACCGAATACATTGTTTATATTGCTGCGAAGGACAAAGCCTCCACACCGAATGTGAGCGACACTTATCCGGTTTCGGTATCTGCGGATGTGGCCCAGGTCTACTCCCTTGACGTGGATCCTGCCTCTCTCGATTTTGGCGTTCAGGAGGAGGATTACGGGGAGCTTTCTGAAGAAATAACGATCACGAATACCGGAAACCAGCCGGCCACCGTAAAGCCGCCGGCCATCGCAGGGGATTATGTTTTAGCGGAGACGTTTCCGGAGACGACCCTTGCGCTCAAACAAAGTGTGACCTTCAAGGTTCAGCCGAAGAGCGGGCTGGCTGTGGGAGAGTATCCCGGGTCGGTCGCGGTCTCCTATACGGGGGCCGGCGGAAATCAGGAGGAGAAAGTGATCCCTCTCTCCTTTAAGGTTACGGAGAAGGCCCGCTATTCCATCTCCGTGGATCCGGCGGACCTTGACTTTGGAAGTGCGGAGGAAGGCTACGGGCGGCCGGAGGCAAAGACCGTGACGGTGAAAAATACGGGGAATCAGGATATCCATTTGAGCAAATCCACGGAGACGGCGGACTATGATGACCGCCCCTTCACCATCAGCAGTTTTTCGGGATCGAAGCTTCTGATCACGCCGGGAGAAACGGCTTCCTTTACCGTGCAGCCGAAGGCGGGGCTTTCAAAGGGGACCTATAAAGAGACCATCACCATTACCGGGAACCGGCGTGCGGACGACGCGCAGGCGGTAGTGACGGCGGAGTTTACGGTGACGAGTCCCGGAGCGGCCGCGGAGACCTGTACCATAACGGCGGAGACCGAGGGCGAAGGGGGGACGATCACCCCTTCAAGCGCAGAGGTCTTAAAAGGGGGAAACGCTTCCTTCACAGTGACCCCGGAGGAGGGTTATGAGGTGGAGAAGGTCCTGGTGGACGGGGCGGAGGATGTCACGGGGCAGCTCTCCGACCGGGGGGAATATACCTTCCGCAATGTGACCCGGGACCACACCATACAGGCTTCTTTTAAGGCCGTAAGCAGCGAGCCGGCGGAGACCTGCACCGTCACGGTGGGCGCCAGTCCGGCGGCGGGCGGAAAGGCGGAGGTGTCCGGCGGCGGCACAAGCGGAACCTATGAGGCCGGCTCCCAGGTCATGGTCACGGCCACGGCAAACGAAGGATATCATTTTGTGCGCTGGACGGAAAACGGCAGCGAGGTCAGCAGCAGCGCAAGCTATACATTCGAGATCACGGCGGACAGAAACCTGACGGCCGTCTTTGAGGCGGACACGCCGGCACAGACCTCCCATACGGTGACGGTGAACAGTAGCTACGCCCAGACGTCGGGCGCGGGAACCTATGCGGCAGGGGCGACGGTCACCATACAGGCGGGGACCAGGCAGAATTACCGGTTCGATAGCTGGGCCACGGAGGACGGAGTCACCTTCGCCGATGCGGACAGTGCGACGACCACCTTTACCATGCCGGATAAAGATGTGACCGTGACCGCAAAATGGACCTATACCGGTTCCACGGGGACGAACAACGGGACGAATTTCGGAAATAACGGGACCACGTCGGGAAACAACAATGGGGATTCCGGTGGGAACGGGACGGTATCCGACGGGAAGGGCGGCACTTATACCGGGGACGATGCGCCAACGGCCATGTGGATCTCCACACTCTGTACCTCCTTCGGCCTGATGGCAGTCCTTGGAGTCCTCGGATGGCGCAGGAGGAAGCTGTATCCGGAGTTTATGGGACAGTGGAGAGGACTGACGGAAAAAGAATTCGGACAAAAGAGAAGATCATAGGGTACTTGGATTGCCCACACAGACGGCTCGAGACGATCTCGGCTGCCTGTGTGGGCAATCTGCCGGATTTCACACAAAAATATGGAAACCTGGAGCTTCCTGTGATATGATAGAGTCCGTTGGAGGAAGTTCGTTTATGGGAAAAGCGCTTTACATTGCGGAAAAGCCGAGCGTTGCCCAGGAGTTTGCCAAGGCCCTGAAGGTGGGCGGCAGACGGGGCGACGGCTACGTGGAATCGGAGGACGCCATTGTGACCTGGTGCGTGGGGCATCTGGTGACCATGAGCTATCCGGAGGTTTATGATATCAAATATAAGCGGTGGAGTCTGGAGACCCTGCCGTTCCTTCCCCAAAAGTTTAAATACGAAGTGATCGGAAATGTGAAGAAACAGTTTCAGGTCGTCAAGGGCCTTCTCACCAGGGAGGACGTGGACACGATCTATGTCTGTACCGATTCCGGGCGGGAGGGCGAATATATCTACCGGCTGGTGGAGCAGATGGCCGGGGTGAAGGGAAAGCGGAGGCTCAGGGTGTGGATCGATTCCCAGACAGAGGAGGAGATCCGCAAGGGGATCCGGGAGGCGAAGGATCTTAGCGCCTACGACAACCTGGCCGAGTCTGCGTACCTCAGGGCCAAGGAAGATTATCTGATGGGGATCAATTTTTCCAGGCTTCTGACTTTAAAGTACGGGAATGTGATCTCCGGCTGCATGAATTCCAAACGGACCGTGGTCAGCGTGGGGCGGGTCATGACCTGCGTGCTGGGAATGGCTGTCCGGCGGGAGAGGGAGATCCGGGAGTTTGTGAAGACGCCTTTTTACCGGGTCCTTGCCTCGGTGTCCTGCGAGGGAAAGACTTTCGACGCAGAGTGGCGGGCCGTATCCGGGAGCCGTTATCTCGGGACGCCTTATCTCTACAAGGAGAACGGGTTCCGGACTAGGGAGAAGGCGGAAGAATTGATCGCCTTCCTTGAGGAGGAGCGCCAGGTGACGGCGGAGCTCACGGCCCTGGAGAAAAAGAGGGAGAAGAAAAATCCGCCCCTTCTGTTCAACCTGGCGGAGCTGCAGAACACCTGCTCCAGACGGTTCAAGCTGAGCCCCGACGAGACCCTGGGGGTGGTACAGGAGCTCTATGAGAAAAAGCTGGTGACCTACCCGAGGACTGACGCCAGAGTCCTCTCCACGGCGGTGGCAAAGGAGATCCAGAAGAATATCGGGGGTCTTTCTGCCATTCCGGGAGTGGCGGGTTTTGTCTCCCACATTTTGGAGACGGGGAGTTACAAAGGAATCACAAAGACCAGGTACGTCAATGACAAACAGATCACAGACCATTATGCCATCATCCCAACCGGACAGGGGATCGGAGCCCTGAAGGGACTTTCCCCGGTGTCGGTGAAGGTCTACGAGGCCATCGTGCGGCGGTTCCTGAGCATTTTTTATCCGCCGGCCGTCTATCAGAAATTCGGCCTGGAGCTCTCCGTCCGCGGGGAAAAGTTTTTTGCCAATTTCCGCGTGCTTCTGGAGGAGGGATATCTGGCCGTGACCGGATATGCCGGAGGCGGAAAGAAGACAGGGAAGGGACAGGCGGAGGACAGGGAGGAAGCCGGAAGAGACAATGGTCCGAACGGAAAAAATCCGGAAAGCGAGGTGGCGGACATAGGGGATCCGGAATTTTTGGAGGCTATGAAGCGGCTTGCGAAGGGGCAGAAGCTCCCGGTGGAGGGCCTCTCGGTCAAAGAGGGGGAGACCTCCCCTCCGAAACGCTACACCTCCGGGACCATGATCCTGGCCATGGAGAACGCGGGACAGCTCATTGAGGACGAGGAACTGAGAGCCCAGATCAAGGGAAGCGGCATCGGCACCAGCGCCACCCGGGCAGAGATCCTGAAAAAACTGGTGGGAAATGAGTATCTGGCGCTGAATAAAAAGACGCAGGTGATCACCCCGACGCTCCTGGGCGAGATGATCCATGACACCGTGTATCTGTCCATACGTCCCCTCTTAAACCCGGAACTGACGGCCAGCTGGGAAAAGGGCCTCACCTACGTGGCGGAGGGGACCATCACCGGGGAAGAATATATGAAGAAGCTGGAGGATTTTGTCGCCAGGAGGACAGGCAATGTACTCCGCTTGAACAACGGCGCCCAGATCCGGGACTGCTACAGCCGGACAGAGGGCTTCTATCAGAAAAAACAGACCGGAAGAGGGCGTGGATGACATGTGGGACAAGTTGGGGAAGCTTTATAAAAAATACGAGGAGATCGTCAACTATCTCGTCGCGGGTGTGCTGACGACCATCGTCAGCCTTGCTGTATATTATATTTGCGTGCTGACCGTTCTGGATCCGGGAGACGCCCTTGAGCTGCAGGCGGCCAATGTGATCTCCTGGATCCTTGCGGTGGCCTTCGCCTATGGGATCAACCGGAGCTTTGTGTTCAAGAGCAAAAGTGAGGACCGGCTGGCGGAGGCGGTGCGGTTTGTGGGCTCCAGGGTGACTACCCTCCTCATGGACATGGCGGTCATGTACGTGTTCGTGACACTGCTTGGCGGCAGCGACAAGATCGGGAAGCTTGTGAGCCAGGTAGTGGTGATGGCGGGAAATTATCTTCTCAGCAAGCTGTTTGTGTTTCAAAAGAAAAAGGACTGAGGCGGGAAGCAATGGATTATCAGAAATTCTTGGAAGAAAAAAGGAAGCTTTCGGCGGAGGCTTCTTCGGAGGAGCGGCAGGCGGTCATGAGGCAGGGTCTTGAGCTGGTGCTTGCGAGTACCGGGACGCACGGCGTCCGCATCCACGATATGATGAAGAAAACACTGGTCTCCTGCAGCGAGGAGGAGGCGGAGGTGACCCTGGCCTACGAGGTGGAGGACTGGGAGTTAAATCCCAACGGGGCGATGCACGGAGGGCTCATCGGTACGGCCATCGACACGGCCTGTGGGATGGTGACCCGCTATATGAGCGAGAACCTTCTGGCCTCGACGGTCTCCCTGAACGTGGATTATCTGCGGCCGGTCTTTGGCGGGGACCGGCTGTTGGTGACGGCGAAGCTGGTGCGCCTGGGCGGCCACATGGCGAATCTCAGAGCGGAGGCCAGGCGGGGATCCGACCGGAAGCCGGCGGCCCTCGCCACCGCGGTCTTTTATCTTCCCGGCGCGGGCGGAAAAGCTTGAGCAGGCAACAAAGTATTTTACAAATCGGATTTCGGATGGTATGATAGAAAAATATCGGTGCAGGAGGCTTTTATGGAAAACGAGACGAAAAATTTTATCGAGCAGATCATTGACAAGGATCTGGAGGAGGGAGTTTACGACCACGTGCAGACCAGGTTTCCGCCGGAGCCCAACGGGTATCTCCATATCGGACATGCCAAATCCATTCTCCTTAACTACGGGCTGGCGAAAAAATATCAGGGCCGGTTCAACATGCGCTTCGACGACACGAACCCCACCAAGGAGAAGACGGAATTCGTGGAGTCCATCAAGGAGGACGTGGCCTGGCTGGGGGCGGACTGGGAGGACCGTCTGTTCTTTGCCTCGGACTATTTTGAGACCATGTATGAGTGTGCGGTCTTTCTGATCAAGAAGGGAAAGGCCTTCGTCTGCGACCTGACGGCTGAGGAGATCCGGGAGTACCGGGGGACTCTCACGGAGCCGGGAAAGAACAGCCCCTGCCGGGACCGGAGCGTGGAGGAAAATCTGGAGCTTTTTGAGAACATGAAGAACGGCCTTTATAAAGACGGGGAGAAGGTACTGCGGGCCAAGATCGACATGGCTTCCCCCAACATCAACATGAGGGATCCGGTCATTTACCGGGTGGCCCACATGAGCCATCATAACACGGGGGATACCTGGTGTATCTACCCCATGTACGATTTTGCCCATCCCATCGAGGATGCGGTGGAGCACGTGACCCATTCCATCTGTACCCTGGAATTCGAGGACCACAGGCCCCTCTACAACTGGGTCGTGCAGGAATGTGAGTTTGACCACCCGCCCAAGCAGATTGAGTTTGCGAAGCTGTATCTGAAAAATGTGGTGACCGGCAAGCGGTATATCAAAAAGCTGGTGGAGGACGGCACCGTGGACGGCTGGGACGATCCCAGGCTGGTGTCCATCAGCGGTTTAAGGCGGAGGGGCTACACGCCGGAATCCATCCGGAGATTCGTGGAACTGGCCGGCGTCTCCAAGAGCAACAGCGTCTGCGAGATGCCCATGCTGGAGTACTGTATCCGGGAAGACCTCAAATTGAAACGGCCCAGGATGATGGCGGTGCTCCACCCCCTGAAGCTCATCATCGACAATTACCCGGAGGATCAGGTGGAGTACATGGAGGTGGCCAACAACCAGGAGAACCCGGAGCTGGGCGTGCGCACGGTGCCCTTCTGTAAGGAACTCTATATTGAGCGGGAGGACTTCATGGAGGTGCCCGTGAAGAAATATTTCCGTCTCTATCCCGGCAACGAGGTCCGCCTGATGAACGGATATTTCGTCACCTGCACGGACGTGGTGAAGGACGAGTCGGGGAACGTGACGGAGGTCCACTGCACCTATGACCCGGAGACCAGGAGCGGAAGCGGGTTTACCGGAAGAAAGGTCAAGGGGACCATCCACTGGGTCTCGGCCCGCCACGGGGTAAAGGCCGAGGTCCGTCTCTATGAGAATATCGTGGACGAGGAGAAGGGGGTCTACAACGAGGAGGACGGAAGCCTGAACCTGAATCCAAACTCCCTGGTGGTGCTCAAGGACTGCTATCTGGAGCCAAACCTGGCAGATGCCTCTGCCCCGGAGAGCTTCCAGTTCGTGAGGAACGGATATTTCTGCGTGGACAGCAAGGATTCCAGGCCGGGAAGCCTGGTCTTCAACCGGATCGTGTCCTTGAAGAGTTCTTTTAAGATCGAGACCAGATAGAAATCCGATCGAAACAAAATCGACAGGTGAAAAAATTTTGGATCATACGGAGAGACAGGGGGCCATGGCATATGCAGATGTCATGGCCCTGCCTGTGAGAGACATGCATGAACTGACGATCCCGTTCAATGAGACGGGCCCCTTATACGAACAGATCTATCAATATATCAGAGAGCAGATCCGAAGGGAACGGATCCCGGCCGGAACGAAGCTTCCCTCCACCAGAAAGCTGGCGGAGCACCTGGGGGTCAGCAGGAGCACCACCCAGCTTGCCTATGACCAGCTTGTGGCAGAGGGATATCTGGAGGCGGAGCCCTGCCGGGGATACTTTGCGGCGGCGCTGGAGACGCTGGACCACCCGGAACCGGAGCCTTTTCGGGAGCGGAAACAGAAAAAGGAAGAAGTCCCCTCCTTTCTGGTGGATTTCTCCCTCCGGGGGATCGATCTGGAGCATTTTCCCTACGCCCTCTGGAGGAGGCTTTCCAGGGAGAGCTTGAGCGGCGGGAACCTGGAGCTTTTTTCGGCAGGGGAAAGCAAGGGGGACGCGGCTCTCAGGCGGGCCCTCTGCGCGTATCTTTACGGTGCGAGAGGGGTTTGCTGCCGGCCGGAACAGCTCATTGTAGGGGCCGGGAACGAATACCTCCTGATGCTCCTGCACCAGCTTCTCGGGGATCAGGTGATCGCCATGGAGACGCCCACTTACCGGCAGGCGTTCCTGACCTTCGAGCGCCTTGGGCACAGGGTAGTCCCGGTGGCGATGGACGGGAGCGGCATGAAGCGGGAGGAACTGTCCGCC
This sequence comes from uncultured Lachnotalea sp., assembly GCA_947066815.1. Classification (GTDB taxonomy): domain Bacteria; phylum Bacillota; class Clostridia; order Lachnospirales; family Lachnospiraceae; genus Lientehia. Next base: position 14,724 of record CAMSZT010000036.1, on the reverse strand, counting down.
TCCGGTGCGAAGATCGCCTACGTGATGCCGTCCCATCAGTTTCCCATGGGGATCGTCATGCCCATCAGACGGCGCATGGAGATCCTCTCCTGGGCGGCGGAGGAGGAAGGCAGGTATCTCATCGAGGATGATCATGACAGTGAATTCCGTTACCGGGGAAAGCCGATCCCCTCGCTCCAGAGTGCGGACGCAAAGGGGCGGGTGATCTATCTGGGCAGCTTTTCCAGGGCGGTGGCTCCCGCCATCCGGGTCAGCTACATGATGCTTCCGGAGCCGCTTTTGGCCCTCTACGAGGAGACCTGCAGCTTTTATGCCTCCACGGTATCCCGGATCGATCAGAGGATCCTGGCCCGGTTCCTGGAGGAAGGTCATTATGAGCGGCATCTGAACCGGATGCGGGGGATCTACCGGGAAAAGCACGATGCGCTGCTGGCGGCCCTGTCTCCCTTGGCAGACGAATTTGACGTGAGCGGGGAGCACGCGGGGATCCACATCCTTCTGCACAGCAAAAAAAGGCGCACGGAACAGGAACTGGTCCGGGCGGCCATGGAGGCCGGCGTGCGCATCTACGGGCTTTCTGAATTTGATATCGGGGAGACGGGGCGGAAGGAAGGGCCGGGAACAGTGCTGCTTGGATATGCCAGTCTTTCCGGAAAAGAGATCGGACAGGGGGCCAAGCTTCTCTCGGCCGCCCTGTCCTCACGTTAAGTCCTGCCCCGCAAGCTTACTGCGGGGTATTTGACTTGTCTTCGGAAACCTCCGCATCTTTTGCGGCTTCCTCATATCTGGCCTCCGTCTCCGCAACGGCCTGTTCCAGCCTGGCCGCGATCTCATCCGCAGCGGGAGCCGTTTCTTTTGAAGCCGCGTCGTTTGAAGCAGTCTCCTCCGGAACGGCTTCCTCTTCGGAAGAAGCCTCCTCCGGGACGGTTTCTTCTTCGGAGGTGTCCTCCTCACTGTGGGAGAGGGGAACGTAATTTCTGGAGGACGTATCGTTTTCCTCGTCGAATTCTTCCTCCTCGTCCATGTTTTCATCGCATTCCTTACAGCTGTTTTTTCTGAATTTTGCGATCAAGACGGCGGCGCCTCCGGCAATGGCAGTCACGGCCAGAAGCTTTTTTAAAAGTCCTTTTCCCTTGCACATGTCAAAAACTCCTTTCTCTATTGAAAAATTACATGGTACTATTGTAATCCTTTTTGGAAAATATGAAAAGGGATAATTGCACAAATTTGAAAAAATATAGAAAAAACAAATAATAATGAGAAAAACGGGGAAAATAAGAGATAAGAGGGAAAAACAGAGCAAAACAGAGGATAAGACGACGTTGCATTTTGAATTTAAATTATGTAATATAACAACAGTCAGTTAGCACTCATTTGAAACGAGTGCTAATAATCAAACAGGAGGAATAAAAATGAAGTTAGTACCTTTAGGCGACAGAGTCGTATTAAAACAGGTTGAAGCAGAAGAGACCACCAAGTCCGGGATCGTTCTTCCCGGCACGGCCAAAGAGAAGCCCCAGCAGGCGGAAGTGGTAGCGGTAGGCCCCGGTACCGATGAGGTGAAGATGGAAGTAGCGGTAGGCGATGCGGTGATCTATTCCAAGTACGCAGGCACGGAAGTGAAGCTGGACGACGAGGAATTCATCGTGGTGAAGCAGGGCGACATCCTGGCAATCGTAAAATAATATTACAGAATAAAGGAGATTGAAAAGCTATGGCGAAGGAAATCAAGTTTGGCGCTGATGCGAGAGCGGCACTGGAGGCCGGCGTAAACAAACTGGCAGATACGGTAAGAGTGACCCTGGGACCGAAGGGAAGAAACGTGGTCCTGGATAAGTCCTTCGGGACGCCCCTGATCACCAATGACGGCGTGACCATCGCGAAGGAGATCGAGCTGGAGGATGCTTTTGAGAACATGGGCGCACAGCTCATCAAAGAAGTTGCTTCCAAGACCAACGACGTGGCCGGAGACGGGACCACCACCGCCACAGTGCTGGCTCAGGCCATGGTACATGAGGGTGTCAAGAACCTGGCAGCCGGGGCGAACCCCATTATCTTAAGAAAAGGCATGAAGAAGGCCACCGACGCGGCGGTGGATGCCATTGCCGAGATGAGCGAGCCCATCAGCGGCAAGGAGCAGATCGCCAGAGTCGCGGCAATCTCCTCCAGCGACGACGAAGTCGGCGAGATGGTCGCGGACGCCATGGAAAAGGTTTCCAAGGACGGCGTGATCACCATCGAGGAGTCCAAGACCATGAAGACGGAACTGGATCTGGTGGAAGGTATGCAGTTTGACAGAGGATACATTTCCGCTTATATGTGCACCGACATGGAAAAGATGTGCGCAGAGCTTGACAACCCTTACGTGCTGATCACCGATAAGAAAATCAGCAACATCCAGGAGATCCTTCCCCTTCTGGAGCAGATCGTGCAGAGTGGAGCGAAGCTCCTGATCATCGCCGAGGACATCGAGGGCGAGGCCCTGACGACCCTGATCGTCAACAAGCTGCGGGGTACCTTCAGCGTGGTCGGCGTGAAGGCTCCCGGCTACGGTGACAGAAGGAAAGAGATGCTCAAGGACATCGCGATCCTCACCGGCGGCACCGTGATCTCCGACGAGGTCGGTCTAGACCTCAAAGAAGCGACCATGGAGCAGCTTGGACGGGCGAAATCCGTGAAGGTCCAGAAAGAGAACACCATCATCGTGGACGGCGAGGGTTCCAGCGAGGAGATCCAGGCCAGGATCGGCCAGATTAAGGCCCAGATCGCGGAGACCACCTCTGACTTTGACAGAGAGAAGCTTCAGGAGCGTCTTGCGAAGCTGTCCGGCGGTGTGGCCGTGATCCGTGTGGGCGCTGCCACCGAGACCGAGATGAAGGAAGCAAAGCTCCGTATGGAGGACGCTCTGGCAGCCACCAAGGCGGCCGTGGAAGAAGGCATTATCGCAGGCGGCGGCGCTGCCTACATCCATGCGGCGAAGAAGATCTCCGGCATGTTAGACGACCTGGACGGCGATGAGAAGACCGGTGCCAAGATCGTTCTCAAGGCTCTGGAGTCCCCTCTGTACCGTATCGCGGCCAACGCCGGTATGGACGGTTCCGTCATCGTCAATAAAGTAAAAGAGTCCGAGGTCGGCCACGGCTTCGACGCATACAAAGAAGAATATGTGGACATGGTAGCTGCCGGCATCCTGGATCCCGCAAAGGTGACCAGAAGCGCCCTGCAGAACGCCACCAGCGTAGCGGCGACTCTCCTCACCACCGAGTCCGTCGTTGCCAACATCAAAGAAGAAACACCCGCCATGCCCGCGGGAAATCCCGGGATGGGGATGATGTAGTCCGCCACGAGCCGGGCAGAAATAAACGGGAAGCCCCCAGGCTGAGCTTGCTCAAGCCTGGGGGCTTCCCGTTTATTTCTATTTGGCGACGGCCTCTAGCGAGCGTCAGCGAGCGGGCCCGGTGGGCATCCGGGAATCTCCGCTGTCCGGACTTGACCTTTTTCCGATTCCTGTTGTTCCGCTCCATACTCTGCGGACAGATTACAACGAGCGGAAGCCTCAACGCTTACCTTGCTGACACAGATGAACAAGCAAAGAATATGTTCTTTCGATTGGTAAAGAAATACGCCGACAGACAAGATGTAACACTGAATTAGGAGCAAGGGGGCAAACGCCTTGCTCCTAATATTGAAAGACAGTTAAGGAAACGATGATTTGATCAGTGTTTTCTTAGACTTAATGCCTGACAGAAACGATATTGTCGGCAGCATAGCTGATAAGTTTTTATCAAAATGATGAGGCTTGCGGCAATGCGCGGACCATGGAATATGGATCAGACCGCACGCATGATAATGAAAACAGAGCCGTTCCCGGTGTTTTTCGACGGAAAAGGCGATGCAGGTCAGGTTTTCGGCTGTCTCGGCATAGATACTGCCGTTTTTTTGAAAAAGATGTCCCTGTGATTATCTGAAATGGATTTTTGCGGGGCTCCCCTGGTGGGCTATTGTTACGGAAAAAACAAGAAAACGCGGATGCGCGGGATCGTAAAATGCACGGTATGGTACGGGATCTTTCTGGGCGCAGCCTTCGCGGTGAAATCGCTGACCATTACCGTCCTCCGAAACGCGGTCTTATTTATCCTCGGAGTGATCCTTCTGAACCGGTTCTGGAAGCTGGACGGCGTGATTGCGGCCCATCCTGTGGTGGAGACGGTTTTGACGGTCCTCTGCCTGTTCCTGTATGTGAGGGATATCAATCTGGACCGATCCTGAGATTTTGCATTGACGATTCCGCCGGGGAGCGCCTATAATAGAAGGAGCAGACGGCCGGGAGTGCCCGGCCGGATAACGGGGGCGGAGAGGATTGTATGTTGAGACAAGGCGAATATTTAAACGGCACCTACCGGCTGCTGGAGGAGATCGGCTCCGGCGGCGGAGGGATCGTATACAAAGCATACCATGAACGGCTGCAGAGCTATGTGGTGGTAAAGCGGATGAAGGAGCAGGTGAAGGGGCTCTTAGACGGCCGTGCGGAGGTGGACGTATTAAAGAACCTCAAGCACACCTACCTGCCGAGGGTGTACGATTTTCTGCAGATCGGCGGCGAGATCTACACGGTGATGGATTTTATACCGGGGCAGAGCCTGGACAAGGTATTAAAACAAAACAGGCGCATTCCCCGGGAACTGCTCCTCAGATGGATGACGCAGCTGGCAGAAGCCTTGGCCTACCTCCACAGCCAGACACCGCCTGTGATCCACAGCGACATCAAGCCTTCCAACATCATGGTGACGCCGGAGGAAAACATCTGTCTGATCGACTTCAATATCTCTTTGGTGTTCGACCACAGCATCCGGACCTCGTCCGGGATCAGCGGAGGGTATTCCCCGCCGGAGCAGTATCCGGATTTTCCCACCTATCAAAGACTTGCCCGGCCGGAGGGAAGGCAGGAGGATCCGGGAACGGCTTCCGCCACGGACGGGATCGTGGCGCAAATCGTGGGCCGTGGCGTGGACGGGAGTTCCGACATATACAGCCTCGGAGCCTCTTTTTACCATCTGGCGACCGGGATCCGGCCGGGCCGGGATTTTGACCGGATCGTCCCCATCGACCGGTGCGGAACGGATCTTGGCGAAGGGCTGATCACAATCCTGAAAAAATCGATGGAGCTCCGGCCGGAGGCCAGATATCAGGACGGAGGCCAGCTTTTGTATGCCCTGCAGCACATCCATGAGCTGGATTCGGAATACCAGAGGAAGCAGAGACGGAGGAAGAGGAGAAAACTCTGTCTGGCCGTCCTTTTTCTGAGTCTCGTCCTGGCCCTCGGAGGCGGTTTTTTCCTGTGGCAGAAGGAAAAAGACCGGACCTACAACCGAATGGTGGAGCAGGCGCGGGAGTACATTGAGGGGCGGGACTACGACCGGGCCCTGGCGCTGCTCAAAGAGGCCGTCGGTCTCCGGCCAAAGCGGATCGACGCCTACGAGTGCGAAACCCTCAGGCTTTACCGGCAGGGGGATCATGAGGCCTGCATCCGCTACGGGAGAGACGTCCTGCAGAATGTCTCTTACCGGGTCGGATCGGAGAGCGATAAACAGAAGCTTGGGAATATCTATTACCTTCTGGGAAACAGCTACCTGGAGGAAGAGGATCCTCCCGATGCGGAAATAAGCCTGAAAACGGCGATCGGACAGTATGGCGGGAACAGCCTGTACTACCGGGACTATGCGGTCGCGCTGGCGAAGCAGGGAAAGTCGGACGAGGCGGAGTCTATGCTGGAGCGGGCCGTAGAATTAGGGCTCGGAGAAGATTCCATCTACATGGTCCAGGGAGAGATCGCCTGCGCAGAGGGAAGCTATGAGGAGGCGAAAGGGTATCTTTCCCAGGCCATTGCCGCCTCGGCGGATGATTCCCTGAGAAAGCGGGCCGTCCTTCTCGGCGACCGGGTCTACCGGGAACTGGGGGCGGCATGGCTCGACGAGGAGATCGCTTTTCTGGAGCAGGAGGAAAACCGCGCCGGCGGGGCCGCATCCTCCATGGAGATCACGGAGCGGCTGGCAGATGCCTATGTCCGCAAGGCAGGATCGGAGGAGGGCCGTAAGGACGAATATCACAAGAAGGCCCTGGAGCGGTTTGAACTTCTGTATGAAAACGGTTATGCCGCCAGGCAGACGATGGAAAATATCGCCATCCTCCGGGAACAGACGGGGGACCATGAAGGCACAAAGGATATGCTGTTCGAGATGACAGAGCAGTATCCGGAGGATTACAGGGGGTACAAGCGCCTGGCCTTTCTGGAAGCGGATATCCAGCAGACAAAGGACAATGCCGACCGGGATTATCAGTTGTTTGCAGAATATTATCAAAAGGCACAGGAGCTGTATGAGGGCCGGGAGACGGATCAGGAGATGGAGATGCTGGCGGTCATGCTGCAGGATCTGAAAGACGGGAACTGGCTGTGAATGAGAAAAGGAGAGGGTGTATGTACTGTACCAACTGCGGAAAACAGATCAAGGACGGAGCGCGCTTCTGCGAACACTGCGGGGCGCCGGTAAAGCGGGGGGCCCCGGCCGGCGTAAGAGCACCGGAGGAAAACAGAGGGCCGACGGAGAGCAGGATGTCCGCGGCCGGCGGAAGGCCTGCAGACGCCGGGCCTGGACGAATACCGATGGCGGAGGAACCGGCGGGTGCGCCGGAGGAACGTAGATCAAAGAAAAAATACGGACTGCTCCTTCTTTTGGGGCTTCTTGCCGTCCTGGCGATCGGAGCGGCGGTCTGGTTCCTGTTTTTTGGAAAAGGGAAAAAGGGGGAGGCGGCGGAGCAGTTAAAGCTGGGGAACCGTTACCTGGAGGAGATGGATTACGAGCAGGCTGTCGTGGCCTTCACGAAGACCATTGAGATCGACCCGCAGAAGGTGGATGCCTACATCGGGGCGTCCCGGGCCTATGCGGCTCTTGAGAGCTACTGGGATGCCATAGAGGTGCTGGATGCCGGATATGTGGAGACAAAGGCGGCCGAGATCGCCGAGCGGGGGAAGGACGTGTGCCTGGAGGCGGCCGAGCATTATATTGCCGAGAAAGATTATCCGGAAGCGGAAAAGTATGTGGAAAAAGGAAACGAGTACGGAGGCTCCGAGGAGCTTGACCAGGTGTCGGAAAGGCTGTCGGAGCTGATGCCTCCGGAAGAAAGCCGGCCTTTGGGAGACGAGGCGGCTGCAGAGGAAAGCCGGCCTTCGGAGGAGGATCCCTACGAGCCTCCCTGCACCTGGGTGGTGGAGCCTGCCATCGAGGCGGACAATATCTATTACCTGAACAGCAACGATACCTTAAAGATCCCGGTCAATCTGCTCTACAAACAGATGGAGGAAAATTATGGGTACGCGGTGATCAAAAACGGGGATTCCTACGGGCTGATCGACTTTGACGGCAATCTCTTCGAGGGGCTTACGTTCTTGTCCGTGGGCACCTTCCTGTCCAGATATTACGTGGCCTGTGCGGAGCCCCAGCATGCGTGGGATACCGGGACGGAGGAGACGGAGCTCTATCTGACGGATCAGGGACTTGCGTATCCCTTCAGCTACGGGGCCATCTATGATCTGTTCGGGGGAGTCTATTTCTGGAATGACGGCCTCAGGCAGTTTTACCGCTTTGACGACATGCAGCTTCCGGAGCCGGAGGTCCCGATCCCGGTCTTCCAGAGGGACGGAGAATCCGGGAAGATCCCGGAGGGCCTTGAGGACTGGTACGTGAACCCCACCGGAAAATACGCGGTTTATTCCGGCGGAAGTTTAAAGACGGATTTCATTTACGACGAATGCGGCTCTTATTCCGACGGCCTCCTGGCTGTCTGCCAAGGCGGCAAGTGGGGCTATGTCGACGGGGAGGGCCAGGTCGTGATCCCTTTAGAATATGATGCTTCCTGGAAAGAGTTTGCGGTCCTTAACGCCGGGGGAGACGCAGAGAGCGGCGTGAGCGGCGTCACGGAGATGAGAGAGTACTGCTACGGCGCCTCCGGCGACTACGTGGCCCTTTGCCATGGCGGAGAATGGGAACTTCGGAACACCCGGGGTGAAGAAGTGATCCGAAAAGGCTATTTTGAAGAGATCCGCCCGGTCTATGACGGAAAGTGCTGGGTGAAGAAGGAGGGAAAGTGGGGCGTGATCCAGGTTGGTGGATGAGTGGGGGAGGCGCGGCGGCGAAATTCCAGAACACCGGTAAGATTATGAAAAAATCAGGGACAGATGCTTCTGCGGATATCGGCCGCAGTGAATGTTTCCGCTGTCCTTCCGGAAACGGGGCGGAGCGAAAGAATAGGGGGTATCTATGAAATTTCTGTTTGCATCGGATTCATTCAAAGGAACGCTCTCGTCGGAGGAGATCAACCGGCTCCTCTCCGAGGCAGCCGGTGAGGTCTTTCCCGGCTGTGAGTGCAGGGGACTGCTCCTGGCCGACGGAGGGGAGGGCACCCTGGAGGCTGTTCTGGACGCGGCCGGAGGGACGCGCTTTTCCCGGAAGGTAAAGGGCCCCCTTTTTGAACCGGTACAGGCATTCTATGGGATCTTAAAAAACGGGGAGGCCGTGATCGAGATGGCGGCGGCCTCCGGCCTGCCCCTGGTGCCGCCGGAAAAACGGGATCCTCTGCTGACCACCACCTATGGCACCGGGGAGCTGATCCTGGACGCACTGGAGCGGGGCTGCAGGCGGATCTCGGTGGCCATCGGGGGAAGCGCCACCAACGACGGCGGCATGGGGGCCATGGCGGCTCTCGGGATCCGGTTCCTGGACAGGGACGGAAAGGAGCTCCCCGGCCGCGGGCAGGATCTGGAGCGGACTGCAGACATTGATCTTTCCGGGCTGCATCCGGCGGTAAAAGAGACGGAATTCACGGTCATGTGCGACGTGAAGAATCCCCTTCTCGGACCGGAGGGGGCCACGTATACCTTCGGCGGGCAGAAGGGGGCCGACAAGGCCATGCAGGACAGGCTGGAGGCCGGCATGGAAAAATTCTGCCGGGTCATGAAGGAAAAGACCGGAAAGGATGTCTCGGAAACTCCGGGCGCCGGGGCTGCCGGTGGGCTTGGGGGAGCATTGATGGCATTTCTGCCGGCCAGGATGAGATCCGGTGTCGACACGGTCCTGGACCTGATCGGTTTTGACGGGCTGTTAAAGGACGCTTCCCTGGTGGTGACCGGGGAGGGGAACATGGACTGGCAGTCCGCCTTTGGAAAGGTTCCCTATGGCGTCGGCATGCGTTGCAAAAAAGCCGGGATCCCGGCCGTGGCCATCGTGGGCGGCATGGGGGAGGGGGCGGAGTCCCTGTACCGGTACGGAATCGAAAGCGTGATCTCCACCGTCTGCCGGCCCATGTCCCTGGAGGAAGCGCTCGCGGATGCCGAAGGGCTCTACAGGAGCGCCGCGAGGCGTCTGTTCCTCCTGCTCCGGGCCGGAATGCAGATGAAGCCCTGAACTTCCGTACCCCGCAGGAACAAAAAACGGGACCATGCGGAAGATCAACGAAGATCATATGAAAGATCATAGAAAGTCATATGGAAAATCGGAAAAAACATTTGACAATCAGAAGGTTTCCTGTTATATTTATAAAGTATGCCGCACAGCGAGGTTGAAAAGACCGGTCTTTTGGGACGGGCACCGCAGCTGGCGAGTAATGATAAATAGGAGGTGCCATATGTACGCGATTATTGCAACAGGCGGTAAGCAGTATAAGGTTGCCGAAGGCGACGTCATCCGGGTGGAAAAGCTCGGCGCAGCGGCCGGCGAGACGTATACCTTTGACCAGGTTCTGGCCGTGGGCGGCAATGAGCTGACCGTGGGATGCCCTACCGTGGCAGGTGCGAGCGTTTCTGCCACCGTTATGGAGGAAGGCAGAGGCAAAAAGGTTATCGTTTACAAGTATAAGAGAAAGACCGGCTATCACAAGAAGAACGGCCATAGACAGACTTATACCCAGGTTAAGATTGAAAAGATCAACGCTTGACCGTTTTTGTAAAAACGATGATTACGGTAAACGTATTTGTAGACCCGGAGGGAGAGCATCGGGGCTTTCGGATATCCGGCCATGCCGGCTTTGCCGGGGAAGGTGAGGATATCGTCTGTGCGGCCGTATCGGTGCTGGCGCAGAATACGGTCAACGCCATCGAGGCCTTCACGGAGGACGTGTTTCAGTGTTCTGTGGAAGATGGCTTTCTGGATTGTTCTTTTTCCGGAACGATCAGCAAAGAAACAAAGCTGCTGTTAAATACCCTTTTGCTCGGATTGGAAAGTATACGGGATAGCAGCGGTCGGGAAGACCAAGACCAGGATCCGTTCATTCGGATCGTGACTGAGGAGGTGTAAGACAATGTTGAAGATGAACCTTCAGTTATTCGCTCATAAAAAGGGAGTAGGCTCCACCAAGAATGGCAGAGATTCCGAGGCCAAGAGGCTTGGCGCCAAGAGAGCGGACGGACAGTTCGTGCTGGCCGGAAATATTCTGTACAGGCAGCGCGGTACCAAGATCCATCCCGGAGTCAATGTGGGCCGCGGCGGAGACGATACGTTGTTCGCATTGGTAGACGGTGTGGTGCGTTTCGAGAGAAAAGGCAGGGACAAAAAGCAGGTTTCTGTATACCCGAAGGCAGCAAACGAATAAACTATGTTTCATAGAAGCCGGCGCTCCATGCGTCGGCTTTTTTCACAAAAACGTGGCGGCGGCAGAAAGGAAAACGGCGGAATGTTTGCAGACAGTGCAAAAATATTTATTAAATCCGGAAGGGGCGGCGACGGCCATGTCAGCTTCCGCAGGGAGCTGTATGTGCCGAACGGCGGGCCGGACGGCGGCGACGGGGGCCGGGGCGGTGATATCATTTTCGTGGTGGATAAGGGGTTGAATACTCTGACAGATTTTCGCCATGTGAGAAAGTATGCGGCAACAAACGGACAGGAGGGGGGAAAGAGACGCTGCCATGGAAAAGACGGCCAGGATCTGGAGATCAAGGTTCCGGAGGGAACGGTGATCCGGGATCTTGAAACAGGGAAGGTCATTGCCGATATGTCAGGGGAACATGTGCGGGAGATCATCCTGAAGGGCGGCCGCGGCGGGAACGGAAATATGCACTATGCGACGGCCACCATGCAGGTGCCCAAATACGCACAGCCGGGCCAGGACGGGCAGGAACTCTGGGTCCTTCTGGAGCTGAAGGTGATCGCCGATGTGGGTCTTGTCGGATTTCCCAATGTGGGAAAATCAACTCTTCTTTCCAGGGTCAGCAACGCGAGGCCGAAGATCGCCAACTATCATTTCACGACCCTCAACCCCCATCTGGGCGTCGTGGATCTGGGCGAGGGGGAGGGGTTTGTCATGGCGGATATCCCGGGATTGATCGAGGGAGCCTCAGAGGGGATCGGCCTGGGACATGCCTTTTTAAAACACATCGAACGGACGAAGGTACTGATCCATATGGTTGATGCGGCATCCACGGAGGGGCGCGATCCGGTGGAGGACATCCGGGCCATCAACGAGGAATTGGAGAAGTATGACCCGGCGCTGCTCACGAGGCCGCAGGTGATCGCCGCAAACAAGATCGATGCCATTGTATCAGGCGGAGAGGATCCGATCCGGCGGATCCGGGAGACTTTCGAAAAGAATGGGATCCGGGTATTTGCGGTTTCCGCAGTCAGCGGACAGGGCATAAAAGAGCTGCTCTATCATGTGAACGGGCTCCTCCGTGGAATGGACGATGCCCCGGTGGTCTTTGAACGGGAGTTTGATCTGGACGAGCTGACTGTCGGGGCGCCTCTTCCTTATACCGTAGAGAAACTGGAGGACGGCGTCTACAGCGTGGAGGGGCCCAGGATTGAAAAAATGCTTGGCTACACCAATCTGGATTCGGAGAAGGGCTTTGAATTTTTCCAGAATTTCTTAAAAAAGAACGGGATCCTGGAAGATTTGGAAAAGGCAGGAATCGAAGAGGGTGATACGGTGAAGATCTATGGCCTGGAGTTTGACTATTATAAATAAAAGACCGGAGGAGCAATGAACAGCAGACAACGAGCATATTTAAAAAGTCTGGCGATGGTCATGGATCCGATCCTGCAGATCGGGAAATCCAGCCTGACGCCGGAGATCACGGAAGCAGTAAACGAAGCGCTGGAGGCCAGGGAACTGGTAAAGATCCATGTATTAAAAAACTGTATGGATGATGCCCGCAGCATCGGAGAGGCTCTGGCGGGAAGGACACATTCCCAGGTGGTACAGGTGATCGGGAAAAAGATCGTCCTGTACCGGGAATCCAAAACAAAGAAGAAGATCATGCTTCCCCAATAGGGAAGCTGGTCCCGGAAGCCGGAGGGACAGGCAGAGTATGGACTGGAATCAACGATCGGAAGATACAAAGATAAAGATCGGGATCATGGGCGGGACCTTTGACCCGATCCACATGGCGCATCTGCTTCTGGCGGAAGCTGCAAGAGAACAGTTCCATCTGGACAGGATCCTTTTTATGCCCTCGGCGAAGCCGCCCCATAAGGATAACCGGCTGGTGTCGCCGACGGAGCATCGGGAGGCGATGGTGCGGATGGCCATTGAGGGAAATCCCGGATTTGCCTATTCGGACCTGGAGGTTCGCCGCAGCGGGACCACCTATACGAGCGATACCCTGGAGGATCTCCATGAGGAATATCCGGATACGGAGTTTTATTTTATCATGGGAGCGGATTCGCTTTTTGCCGTGGACACCTGGCATCAGCCGGAACGGATCTTCCGTATGACTGCCGTACTGGTCGGAAACCGTTCGGAAGTTCCCCTGGGGAGGATCCGGGAACAGATCCGTTATCTGGAGGGGCGGTTCGGCGGGAGAATCGGTCTGATCGAGATGCCGGAGATCGCTGTTTCTTCCAGCGAGATACGAAAACGGCTTGCCATGGGATGCTCGGTCCGGTATTATGTGCCGGAAGCTGTGTATCGATATCTGGAGGAACATCGGTTATATCGGTGATATTTTAGGGGAACGCTGATCAAAGCGTTTCCCGCACCGGATTTGCGCCGCAAAGCGGCATATTCCTTTGCAAATTTGAGTTTCGCGATTATCTATCGGCGGTATCTTGCGGAAAGGGGAGGAAAGAGAGTGAAACCGGATTATATGGTGATCAAGGAAAAGCTTCGTCATAAGCTTGGCATGGGACGTTTTGAGCATACCATGGGGGTTGCCTATACGGCAGCCTGTCTGGCTATGCGGTACGGATGCAGTGCGGAGGATGCGGAACTGGCCGGTCTTCTCCATGACTGCGCCAAACAATATGACAATGAAACGCTGTTGAAAAAATCCCAGAAATATCATCTTTCGATCTCTGAGGCGGAGCGGAAAAATCCCTCGCTTCTTCATGCGAAGCTGGGCGCTTATCTGGCCAGGAAGAAATATGATGTCGATAATGAGGAGATCCTGGATGCGATCCGCTATCACACCACCGGACGTCCGGCCATGACCCTGATGGAAAAGATCATTTATGTGGCAGACTATATTGAGCCGAGAAGGTTCAAGGCGCCGGATCTGGATAAGATCCGGGGGCTCGCCTTCGTGGATCTGGACCGAACGGTCTGCGAGATCATGAGCGACACCCTGGCCTATCTGAAAAAGATGCCGGAATGCATCGATAAAATGACGCAGGAGGCCTGCGTGTATTACCAAAAACTGAAAAAGGAGGAGCATTTATGAACCGATCCAAAGAGATGGCAGCCATCGTCTGCCGGGCCCTGGAAGACAAAAAAGGCCAGGATGTGACAGTCATCGATATCTCGGGAGTATCCTGCCTGGCAGATTATTTCATCATCGCAAACGGTGAGAACAGTAATCAGGTACAGGCGATGACCGACAATGTGGAAGAAGAGATGGAAAAAGAGGGATATCACTTTACCCAGAAGGAAGGATATCAGTCGGCCCGCTGGATCCTGCTCGATTACAGGGACGTGGTGGTCCATGTATTTTCCAGGGAAGACCGCCGTTTTTATGATCTGGAGAGGGTCTGGCGGGATGGCAGGATCGTGGATATCAAAGAGCTGGAGGCATAAAGCCCCCGGCTCTTTCTGCGTCTGCCGCTGCGGTCACATCATCTTGCGGAAGAGCCCGATGACTTTTCCGAGGATCTTTACATGCTCCACAATGATCGGATCCATATAATCATTTTCCGGCTGCAGACGGTAGTGTCCCTCTTCTTTAAAGAACCGCTTCACCGTGGCGGAATCTTCTACCAGTGCGACCACGATATCTCCGTTGGAGGCCGTGGAGGAGACGGCACAGAGAACCTGATCTCCATCCAGGATACCGATGTTGACCATGCTGTCTCCCTTTACATGCAGCATGTAAGTATCCACATTGGGCAGCATCTCCGCCGGAAATGGGAAATAGCTTTCGATGTTTTCCGTGGCGAGGATCGGCAGGCCTGCGGCAATGGTGCCGAGGACCGGGACCTGTACCATCTCCCTCCTTGTGAGGCCAAAAACGTCATCCACGATCTCAATGGCTCTGGGTTTAGTGGGGTCGCGGCGGATATAGCCGTTCTTTTCCAGGGTTTCCAGATGAGAGTGGACGGAGGACGTCGATTTCAAATGGACGGTCTCACAGATCTCACGTACCGTAGGCGGATAGCCTTTTCTCAAGATTTCTTTTTTTATAAATTCCAGGATTTCCGTTTGTTTCGGGGTGATCTTTCCGGGCATAAAATACCTCCTTCAATCGTT
>CAMSZT010000035.1 GCA_947066815.1 uncultured Lachnotalea sp. | reverse complement strand
GTTTATTCCAAAAAACGACCGTTTATTCCTGCGGGCTGGAAATAAGTCAGTCTTTCTGATATGGTAGAATTATAAAAGAGGAAAGGGGGAGACGGTCATGTGGCTGAGTTGGGAAATATGCGACTGAATATAAGACGATCAGCTATAATGAGGTGGGAGATACCAAGAAGTTAAAATATCTGAATCCATCGGCTGATATATATGGAGAACCATATCGTTTATATGCAAATCTTGAAAGTACGGAGCGCCATCCGGTTTATGCGGTGGGACGCTGGGTTCCGTAGGAGGAAAAGAATGAAAAAGAGAAAATTTATGTTTTTAGGAGCTGTTCTGTGTCTTTTGTCTGTATCTATGCAGGCGTTTGCCTATGGCGGGGATTTTAAATTTGGGTTTATTTCCGGCAATGAAGGTTCCATCATGGCGGAAGGGGAACCTTGGATGACAAAAGCGAGGGAAGGGGATCAGTATGCTTATGTGACTGCCAGATCGGGCGGGATAGCCGGGAACGTGGCGGAGTATAACGCAACGATTTATATTCGGGTGCGGAATGATGACGCTAGAAGGTCATATGCGACCGAGTATTGTACCGTGACAAAACATGTTTTGAACAAAACACAAAAGATAAAGTACCTGGATGCGGGCGCCGGGAACGCCGGAAGATCCTATTATCTCTATGGGAGTGTCGGAGGTTCTGATAAATATCCGCTGGTGGTGACCGGAACCTGGTGTCCATAAAGCATTGCAGCCGCCATGTATTTGCATGGCGGCTTTCAAGATTTTCTTCAGGGAGGCAGACGTGAAAATGAAAAGAATTGGCGCTGTGGTTATCCTTATGCTGTTATTTGTGGCTGCATGTGGAAAGGAAAACGAGACCAAGGGACTGGAAGAGAGTGCTGAGGAAGTTGTCTGCAAAGAAACGGGCGGAGTTTCGGAGACAGTTTCGGAGGAAACGCATATAAAAAGGACTTTGGAAGACGGGATAGAGATCGACGCGGAGGTGATCAATCCTCTGGGAAGAAAGGCGGTTCCGGTTTATGATATCAATTTGAAAGAATTCTCGGCAGATACGGCGAGAGAGCTGCTGCTGCCGGACGAAGAAGCGGTGGTCAGGGAGGAAGAGGGGGGGACCTATGTTTCTACGGAAGAAGAAACATTGCAGGTGGGAACGGGACTTTCTTACTCCGTTGTCAGAGAGAGCGTTCTTTACGGCCAGTTTACGACCCTGGAAAAACCGGGGGAACAGGAAGACCTGCCATTTTGCACTCTGGAAGAGGCGTGCCGGAAGGTTGAGGAGACGGT
This sequence comes from uncultured Lachnotalea sp., assembly GCA_947066815.1. GTDB lineage: Bacteria > Bacillota > Clostridia > Lachnospirales > Lachnospiraceae > Lientehia. The sequence continues at coordinate 32,658 of CAMSZT010000035.1, read as the reverse complement.
GAAAGCGCTGGGGGTGGAACAGTTCCGCCTGGAAAAGGCCTGCACGATCGATTACAAAGCCATGCAGGAAAAAGAGGACACCTGGAAGGACGATCCGGACTTTGTAGAAAGAGTTAGGGAGAAAAATTATCCCTATAAAGGAACGTGGGAGCCTGAAGATGGTATGTACACGATCTCTCTGGAAATTCTGCAGGATCAGGCGCCGGTCTATGATAAATTTTACACGGATACAAATGGAAATGAGATCGGGGGATATGGAACAGAAGCCAGATATACGAAAGATGGGATCATTGCCCTGCATGTGGACGGCTGTCCGGAGATTCAAAAAGAATCGGATCGATGGGATATTTTGGGTGCGGAAGAGATTGCCGACCGTCTGGAGGACAAATTTGACCTGCTGATCATGACGGGAGATCTGAAAATTTCTGAGTTTCAGTTGATGTATCTGACGGCGCTTGATGAAGAGGGAGGCCTGCAGCTGATTCCGATCTGGAGGGTGAAAACAGAGCAGGAGCGGACAGTTGACGGGATCATGGAACTGTATGGTTATAATGAGCTTCCCGAGGCGGAACGGGAAGAAGTGAGGAAATCCTTTGAGGAGGACGTGAAGGATCGTCCGGTGGAAGTCAGCTATACTTATTATCATGCGAAATCGGGGGAGGAGCTCTTGTTGTCGTAATGGAAAAGGTAAGGAAAAGAAAACAAAGGAGTTATCTGGCCGTGGACTTTAAAAGGCTGTTCACCGGATATCCGTTTTATGTCGCCGCCGGGGGAATCTGGGGAATCAATCTTTTAAACGTTCTGGACGAGATGCGGGTGGTAAGGGAGACCACGGTTCTTTATTTGTTTAATGGACGGGCCGTTGTGGGCGCTTTTGAAATGCTTTTGATCTTTTTTGCGGTCCTGCCCTATTGCATGAGCTTTGCCGTGGATTGGGATCATGGGTATTATAAACAGGCGCTGATCCGGGGAAAAAGAAGATGCTATCTTTTGTCAAAAACAGTGACGGTGGCGGCGGGGACGCTGCTGGCTGCGGTTCTTGGGTATCTGCTGTTTGTCCTGACGCTCAGGATATTTTATCCCCTGTTTCCGGGGACGGCGGAGGATCTGCAGTATTATATGGAACTGGCGCCGACGGCCTTTCCGGACGCCGCTTTTACCTCCGTGCCGCAGATTTATTATCTGGTTGCCATATTGCCGGAAGCATTCCTGTATGCGTTTCTGGCCTGCTTTTCGCTGTATATCTCGAGTTGTTCCACAAACCGTTTCGTGATACTCAGCGCACCGGTTATTTTCTACTATGTCTACAATCATTTGTCGGGAACGCTCCGGCTGCCGGATATCCTTGCGTGGCAGGCGCACAGAACGGGAGTGTTTCCGGGGTTGCCGTGGCGGCAGAATTTATTGTACACGGCAGGATATTATGCCATTTGGATCGTTTTCATGGGGATTTTGTTTGCCGGACGGGCGAGGAGGAAGATTCAGGGTGAGTGTTAAAAAAATATGGGCGGTCATACGCGGAAACCTGTCCGTGTGCTTTCGGACTCCGAGATTTTATATTGCGGTGATACTGGTGGCGATCTTGTTTCAGCAAATGACGGGGCCGATCCGGACGTTCTGTGCGCAGACAGGATATGCCGTCACTCCATGGCTGTTCCCGCACTTTATGGGAGAGCATTATATCCAGAATATTTTTTCTCTGGGGATCGTGCTGATTTTTTGTGACGCACCGTTTATCAAAAATAATACTCCTTATGTCATATTGCGCACGGGACGGAGGAAATGGCTCTGGTCCCAGATCGGATACATCGTTGTCAATTCGTTCCTTTATTGTGCGGCGCTTTACATGGTCAGTTTGATTCTGGTCCTGCCCTACCTGACAATTGACGGCGGATGGGGAAAGGTGATCGGTACTTTGGCACAGACAAACGCTTTTTATCAGGTCGGGACGATCCGGATGGACTATCAGCTGATCGTTGGTTTTGAACCGTGGCAGGCGGCGCTGTTTTCCGTGGCGATGGGAGTCTCCGTGTGTACGTTTATCGGCTTGCTGATGATGTGCATCAACCTGTTCGGCCATATTTATCTTGGGCCGGTAGCGGGGGCGGCAGTCGCTTTTACGCCCTATCTGGCAGATATCTTCTCAGATATGTATGCGGGATATTATGTGGCTCCCCCTGCCTGGATGGAGATGACCATGCTGGGAAAGAATTCCCTGTCTCCTTATCCGACGGTTCCATATGCGGTTTTATTTTTGGCCGGGTGGATTTTTTTGTTTATTTGCTGCGCCCACTGGAAATTCAGGAGACAGGTGATCGAGGTCATGTCGACGGAAGGCTGACGGAGAGGAGAATCATATGGATTACGTAGAAGTAAAAAATGTGACGAAACGGTTTCAGAAATTCGTAGCGCTGGACAAGGTTTCCATTTCCTTTGAACAGGGAAAAATTCACGGGATCATCGGAAGAAACGGCAGTGGAAAAACGGTATTGTTCAAATGTATATGTGGGTTTATGCATCCGGAAGAAGGAGAAATCCTGGTCGGGGGAAAGCGGATCGGGAAAGATGTGGATATGGTGGAAGGGGCCGGGATCATCATAGAGGCTCCGGGTTTTCTGCCCGGCTACAGCGGATTTCGGAATTTGATGTTTTTGGCTCAGTTATCGGGCGGCATGACAAAAGACGAAATAAAAAGGCTGTTAAAATTGGTGGGATTAAATCCGGCAGATCGAAAACCGGTTTCCAAGTACTCCATGGGAATGCGCCAGCGGCTGGGAATTGCCCAGGCGATCATGGAGAATCCGTCTTTGCTGATCCTGGACGAACCCATGAACGGGCTGGACAATCAGGGGGTGGAAGATATCCGGGAACTTCTGCTGAAATTGAAGGCGGAGGGCAAAACCATTCTCCTGGCCAGCCACAACAGGGAGGATATTTCTGTGCTCTGCGATACGGTGGCGGAGATCGACCGGGGGAAAATGATCGGATCCGGCCGGAAAGAAATAACATTTGCCGGAGGATGCGCACACGGAACGGATCGTCTGGCTTGACTTTTCCGCCTCCTCTGCTATAATCGTGGAGTAACCTATAAACGCATTGTATCCGGTCTGCCGGAAAAAGCCCCGGCAGAGGAACAGTAGCAGGAGGAAAAAATGAATACTTCGGCAAAAACCCGAAACCTGGTATTGACTGCAGCCATTGCAGCCATTATCGTCATGATGGCCTTCGTGCCTTACGTGGGCTACATCAACCTGGTGGTGATCAAGGCTACCCTGATCCATGTACCCGTCATTATCGGATCCGTTGTCTTAGGACCGAAAAAGGGCGCGTTTCTTGGAGCTGTCTTTGGACTGACCAGTCTCATCAACAACACCTTTAATCCCAGTCTTCTATCTTTTGCGTTCTCGCCTTTTTATTCCGGCGGCAATCTGTGGAGCCTTGTGATCTGTTTTATTCCCCGGATCCTGGTGGGTGTGGCCCCGTATTTTGTATACAAAGCTGTGATGAAGCTGGGAAGAGGGCATAAAACGGCGGAGTTTGCGGCCCTGCCCCTGGCTGGCGTGGCGGGAGCCCTGGTCAACACGATCCTGGTCATGAACCTGATCTATTTCTGTTTTGCCGCCCGGTATGCCGCGGTAAAGGAGGTGGCTGTCGAGGCAGTCTATGACGGGATCCTGGCGATCATCGTGGCCAACGGGGTGCCGGAGGCGATCGTGGCTGCGGTGCTGACGCTGGCCGTCGGAAAGGTGCTGCTGCATTTGAAAGGATAAGGGTTCCGCCCTTTAAAACGGCAGAAAGGGAGTAATCCCGGCTTTTGGTGGAATACTACCGGCAGAGGCTTCGCTTTTCGGAGCGGCCGGCGGAGTGTGACAGGAGCTTTACATGGATTTTACAAAACCATGGTAACAGATCTTACAGAAGACGGTTATCATGGAAGAAATGAAAAACATGTGAAGCGGAAGGAGCTGGGATCATGGATATTTTTGACGGTTTGACGATGGTGGGAGGACTGAGCCTGTTCCTCTTCGGGATGAGTGTCATGGGGCAGGCACTGGAGCGGCGGGCGGGCGGCAGGCTCCGCACGGTTCTGGGAAGGCTTACCACGGGGAAGCTTGCCGGGCTTTTGACGGGGCTTCTGGTGACGGCCCTGATCCAGAGTTCCTCGGCCACCACGGTCATGGTGGTGGGCTTTGTCAATTCGGGGCTGATGACTCTTGGACAGGCGATCCATGTGATCATGGGAGCCAATATCGGAACGACGGTGACGGCCTGGCTGCTGAGCCTTGCCGGCATTGAGAGCGGGAATCTGTGGATCCGGCTGTTAAAGCCTTCCTCGTTCACTCCGGTACTGGCCCTGATCGGGATCGTCTGTTATCTGTTTTGCAAAAGCTCCAAGAAAAAGGATACCGGCATGATCTTTCTGGGCTTTGCGACGTTGATGTTCGGGATGGAGACCATGTCGGAGGCGGTCGCCGGCCTGGGAAACGTTCCGGCCTTCCGGCAGCTGTTCCTGCTGTTTGAAAATCCGGTCCTGGGAGTGCTGGCGGGAGCCGTTCTCACGGCCCTGATCCAGTCAAGCTCTGCCTCCGTCGGGATTTTGCAGGCGCTTGCTTCCACGGGGCAGGTATCCTACGGGGCGGCGGTCCCCATCATCATGGGCCAGAACATCGGGACCTGCGTGACGGCGATGCTCTCCTCCGTGGGGGCGAACCGGAATGCAAAGCGGGCGGCCGTCGTCCATCTTTTGTTCAATGTGATCGGGACGGCGGTGTGGCTTACGGTGTTTTGCCTGATCAAGGTACTCCTGGCTCCGGCGGCTCTCGACCGGCCGGTCTCCCTTTTCGGCATCGCGATGTCCCACTCGGTGTTCAATCTCCTCTGCACGCTCCTGATGCTGCCCATGGCTTCCTTTCTGGAACGGCTGGCCTGCCGGCTGATCCGGGACGATAAAAAGCCGGAGGCCGTGGCGGAGCTTGACGAGCGTTTCCTTGGCACCCCCTCCATCGCCCTGGAACGATGCCGGGAGGTGGCGGCAGAGCTGGCAGAGGCGGCGGCGGAGGCCCTCACGGAGGGGGCTTCTTCCCTGAGAGGATACTCGGAAGCGCTTGCGGATTCGGTCCGGGAGAAGGAGGAGCTGACGGACCGCTATGAGGATCTCCTCGGCACCTATCTGGTCCATCTGAGCAACCGGCAGGTGACGGAGGCGGATCACACGGAGGCGGCCAAGCTCCTCAAGGTCATCGGGGATTTTGAGCGGATCGCCGACCACGGGGTAAATCTTTTGGAGTCCGCCCAGGAGCTGAAGGGCAAGGGGCTTGTCTTCACCAGGGAAGCGCAGGCGGAGTACGGGCTTTTGTCGGCGGCAGTGGAAGAGATCCTGGGGCTTTCTCTCCGAGCCTTTTTGGAGAATGATCTGGAGGCGGCAAGGAGGGTGGAGCCTTTGGAGCAGGTCATCGATCTTCTCAAGGAGAAATTCCGCTCCAGCCATATCTTAAGACTCCAGGACGGGAGCTGTTCCATCGAGGCCGGATTTGTCTGGTCGGATATCCTGACCAACCTGGAACGGACGGCGGACCACTGCTCCAATATCGCCGGGTGCGTGACGGACATCGCGGAGCGGAATATGAACCTTCACGAGTCCCTGCGCGACTTCCGGGACGGAAATGCGGAGTTCCACGAGAGGTTCGAGGAGTACCGGAGAAAATACGCTCCGGCCATGGATGCTTAACGGGCAATTGCGAAACTCAAAAGTTTATTGAATATTCTGGCAATATTTCCGGGAAAAGCCCTCTGCGCCATGGAAATGAGACCATGGAAAACAGGAGGGCCTATGCCTGACTGTTTTCTGTGCTTATGGGCTCATTGGAATGGTTGGCGCAGCAGGCTTTGGACGGACATATTGACAGAATATTTTCGCAATTTTGTATTTCACAATTGTCTGTGGAGGCTTAAGGGAAAGGAGCTGACGACATGATCTTCTGTGTGGAGGACGATACCGGGATCCGGGAACTGATGATCTATGCGCTGGAGCTGGCCGGCTTTGCGGCGAAGGGGTTTGCGGACGGCATTTCTCTTTTCGCCGCCCTGGGGGAAGAGATGCCGGAGCTGATCCTTTTGGATATCATGCTGCCCGGAGAGGACGGCATTTCGATCCTGAAGCGTCTGAGGGGCAGCGGATCCGCGGCGGCAGAGGTGCCGGTCATCATGGCCACGGCCAAGGGAACGGAGTATGACAAGGTGATCGGCCTGGACCTGGGCGCGGATGATTATCTGGTGAAGCCCTTTGGTATGATGGAGATGGTCTCCCGCGTGAGGGCGGTCCTCAGGCGGACGGCCGGAAGAGAGGGGAGCAGGAAGGATTCCGGGAAGGGGGAAGGAGGATCCTGCCGGATCGGGGAGCTTTTGATGGACCGGGACGGCCATCAGGTGTCTGTCTGCGGAGAACGGATCGCCCTCACACTGAAAGAGTATGAGCTTCTGCGCCTTTTTCTGGAACATCCGGGAAGAGTTTTTACCAGGGATCAGCTTCTGGGGCAGGTCTGGGGATCTGGCTATGAGGGGGAGACCAGGACGGTGGACGTCCACATCGGTACCCTCCGCACGAAGCTTGGGGAATGCGGCAGTTATATCGAAACGGTCCGCGGTGTCGGATACCGGATGGGGAGGACGGAATGACAAAGAGGATTTTCCGCACTGTCTTTTTCGTGGCAGTCAGTATGTTCCTGGCCTCGGTGGCCCTTTTTATGACGGTCCTCTACGACTATTTCTCGGTGGTGCGGCAGGAGGAACTCAAGGTGCAGACGGACCTGGCCGCCAGGGGAGTCCGGGATGAGGGGCTTACCTATCTGGAGGGTCTAGAGACCCTTGACTGCCGCATCACCTGGATCGGGGCGGACGGCGGCGTCCTCTACGACAGCAGGTCGAAGGCGGGAGAGATGGAAAACCATCTGGAGCGGAGGGAAGTGAGGGAGGCCCTTGAGGAGGGCTACGGGACGGCCGCCCGTTCTTCTTTTACACTGGCGGAGCGGTATCTGTACAGTGCAAAAAGGCTGGAGGACGGAACGGTGCTCCGGCTCTCTGCCGCCCAGGACTCCCTGCCGGCGCTGTTTTTCGGGATGTTTAAGCCCCTCTGCCTGATCTTTGCGGCCGCTGTCTGCCTGTCCTTTTTCCTGGCCTCCCGCCTGGCGAAAAAGATCGTGGAGCCGCTCAACGGACTGGACCTGGACGATCCCCTTGCGAGCGGGGCCTACGAGGAACTCTCGCCGCTCCTCGGCAGACTCCATGCGCAGCAGCAGGAGATCGGCCGGCAGAGGGAGGAGCTGATGCGGACTTCGGAGCTGCGGCGGGAGTTTACGGCCAATGTTTCCCATGAGCTCAAAACGCCGCTCCACACCATTTCGGGCAGTGCGGAGCTTTTGGCGGAGGGGATGGTGAGACCGGAGGACGTTTCGGTTTTTTCCGGCCGGATCTACGGGGAGGCGAAGCGGATGATCCGGCTGGTGGAGGACATCCTCCGGCTTTCCCACCTGGACGAGGGAGCCGGGGATATGGAGTGGGAGTGGGTGGATCTGTATGCGCTGGCGGAGGAGACGGCGGAGTCCTTTTCTTTGGCGGCAAAGGAGGAGGGGGTGGCCTTTCTCTTTGCGGGAGAGCCGGCGGCCGTCTTCGGGATCCGGCAGCTTCTGCAGGGGATCCTCTATAACCTCTGTGACAATGGGGTCAAATACAATCTTCCGGGCGGCTGCGTTTCCCTGGAGGTGGGGGAGGCGGAGGGAGAAGCTTTTCTCACGGTCGCGGACACCGGGATCGGGATCCCGGCCGAACATCAGGAGCGGATTTTTGAACGGTTCTACCGGGTGGACAAGAGTCATTCTAAGGAGATCGGCGGAACGGGGCTTGGGCTTTCCATCGTCAAGCATGCGGTGAGCCTGCACGGGGCAAAGCTGGAGCTTCTCAGCACTCCCGGAAAGGGGACGAAGGTTTCGGTCCGGTTTCCGAAAAAGGGGGAGGAGGAGAAAGATGGAGACGGAAGATCGGTACGGGGTGCGCAGGCTGTACCTGGTCGGCGGGACCATGGGAGTGGGAAAGACCACGGCCTGTAAGTATTTGAAGGAAGAACTTGACCGCAGCGTGTTTCTGGACGGGGACTGGTGCTGGGATATGCACCCCTTTCAGGTGACTGCGGAGACGAAGCGGATGGTGCTGGAAAATATCCTCTTTCTCTTAAACAATTTTCTTCGCTGTCCGGCCTACGAGCATGTGATCTTCTGCTGGGTGATGCATGAGCAGGAGATCATCGACAGGATCCTCGAGGGGCTGGAGCTTTCCGGCTGTGAGGTCCATGTGATCTCGCTGGTCTGCGGAGAGGAAGAGCTTCGGGCCAGGCTTCGGAGGGATGTGGAGGCCGGGATCCGGCAGGAGAACGCCGTTGCGGGGAGCCTTAAGCGGCTGCCGCTTTACCGGAGACTTCACACAGTGAAGATCGACGTGTCCGCCCTTTCTCCGGAGCAGACGGCGGAGCGGATCGGGGAGATGGGAAACCGAGACGTGGTGCTCGGCAAGGCCAGGCTTCAGGACTGGGAGGATATGTACCGGAATGTCTGGTCTAGGCCGGAGACGGCCAGGTTTATGCTGTGGCGTGTGACGAAGGACGAGGAGGCGGCGAAGGCAAGGATGAAGCGGACCATCGCCTATGAGAAGACCCATGATACGTACCTGGTCTATGAGAGGAAGAGCGGGCAGGCCATCGGATTTGCGGGGATCGAAGAGGTAAGCCCCCATGTGTTCCAGGAGGCGGGCATCGCCCTCGGCCCGGAGTATGCGGGGAGGGGGTATGGAAAACAGGTCCTGCAGATCCTCCTGGAGCAGAGCATCCTCCTGGGTGGAAGGGAGTTTTATTATTCGACCCGCAGGAATAATGCTGCCGGAAAAGCCCTGGCTCTGTCCTGCGGCTTTGTTTACCGGCACTCGGAGCAGCGGACGGACCGGAGGAGCGGGGAGGCGTACGAACTGGAGGTCTACAGGAAAGGATTATAATTGTATTTTTTGTCATTCTATGGTAAAATACTTTGGAATTTATGGGTTTTACCGGAATTTACTGGTTTTTTGTGTAGATGATCCACAGTCCTTTGAGCAGAAGGCCGTCGTCGATGATGATCTTGTGGCGGCAGTGGGGGATGATCACCTTGGAGAGTCCTCCGGTGGCGAGGACCGTGGGTTCCTCGCCCAGTTCTTCGGCGAACCGGTCGATCATGCCGTCCAGCATGGAGGCGTTTCCGAGGACCACGCCGCTGCGCATGCATTCCGTGGTGTTTTTCCCGATGGCATGCCTGGGAGGCTCAAGGCTGATATTGTGGAGCTGGGCGGCCTTTTGGGACAGGGACTCTAAGGAGACCCGCACGCCGGGGATGATGGCGCCGCCGATGTAATTGCAGTTTTTGTCGATGCAGGTGATGGTGGTGGCGGTGCCCATATCGATGACCAGGAAGGGAGCCTTGTATTCCCGGATACCGGCCACGGCGGTGACCACCAGGTCGCTTCCCACGGTGGCGGGGTTGTCCATGAGGATGTTGAGGCCGGTCTTCACGCCGGGGCCCACCATGAGGCAGGGCTTTCCGATGACTTTTTCCACGGAAAGGCGGACGGTCTTTGAGATGGGGGGGACCACGGAGGAGAGGATTGCCCCGTCTAAGCCTCTGGGATTGATGTGATAGAGTTCCAGGATATTTTTAAAGGTGATGGCATATTCCAGGGCCGTGTGGCTCAGATTGGTGGAGATGCGTTCTACAAAATAGGTTTGTCTGGCGTCAATACAGCCGATGACGATGTTGGTGTTGCCGATGTCGATGGCGAGTATCATAAACAGGAAGTCCTTTCCATAAAAATTCGGGCCGAAGCCGGTCACGGTGCGATTATAGCATGGATCGGCAGGCGGTGCAAGAGGATTGCAAAAAGGAGAAATGTCCATGTTAAAGGGAAAAACGGTGCTTCTCGGCGTTTCGGGAAGCATTGCGGCGTATAAAATCGCAAATCTGGCAAGACTTTTAAAGAAGCAGCATGCCGCGGTCCACGTGCTGATGACGGAGCATGCCACGAATTTCATCACTCCGACCACTTTCGAGACCCTGACGGGCACGAAATGCCTGATCGATACCTTTGACCGGAATTTTGAGTTTTCGGTGGAGCATGTGGCCCTGGCGAAGCAGGCGGATCTTGTCATGCTGGCCCCGGCCAGCGCCAATGTGATCGGGAAGATCGCCTGCGGGATCGCGGACGACATGCTGACCACCACGATCATGGCCTGTCCCTGCAAAAAATTCATTGCCCCGGCCATGAATACGAACATGTACAACAATCCCATTGTCCAGGACAATATTGCGAGGCTTAAGGGGTTTGGCTATGAGTTCGTGGAGCCGGTGGTGGGGATGCTTGCCAACGGGGACACGGGAAACGGGAAGATGGCGGACGAGGAGACGCTGCTCGCTTATATATTGAGGGAACTGGCCTTTGAAAAGGATCTGGCGGGAAGAAAGATTCTGGTGACGGCGGGTCCCACCAGGGAAGCTGTCGATCCGGTCCGCTATATCACCAACCATTCCACGGGAAAGATGGGGTATGCTCTGGCAAGAGCGGCCATGCAGAGAGGGGCCGAAGTGACCCTTGTGACCGGGCCCACGCCCTTAAAACGTCCGGAGTTTGTGAAGGTGGTGGAGATCACCACGGCGGCGGAGCTCTATGAGGCGGTGCTGACTCGCTCAGAGGAACAGGACATCATCATCAAGGCGGCGGCGGTGGCGGATTACCGGCCGTCTGCGGTGAGCAGCGAGAAGGTCAAGAAGGCGGAGGGAGAGATGTCCATCCGGCTTTCCCGGACGGAGGATACCCTGAAGGCGCTGGGGGAGCGGAAACGGAAAGGGCAGTTTCTCTGCGGCTTTTCCATGGAGACGGAACACATGCTGGAGCATTCCAGGGAGAAGCTCGTGAAAAAAAATCTGGATATGATCGTGGCCAACAATGTGAAGGTGGAGGGGGCCGGCTTCGGTACGGATACCAATGTGGTCACGCTCCTCACCGGGGACGGGGAGCAGGCGCTTCCCAAAATGAGCAAGGAGGAAGTGGCCCATCGGATCCTGGATGCCATCCTGCGGCAGATGGCTGCGGGCGGCAGCGATGCGATGGGGGCACGGAGTAAGGATGAGGCGGATTCTTAAATTTTTGACCAGCCGGATGGTCTGGGTCGCCATTGTGATGATGCTCCAGGTGGCCTGGATCGTGGCGTCCATTTTGTTTCTCGGCCGGTATTACTGGGCGATCACGGCGGCGCTGTCTCTCATTGGGCTGATCTTTGTCATGTATATTGCGCAGGAATGGTACAATCCGGCTTACAAGCTGGCCTGGAGCATCCTGATCCTGAGTGTTCCGATCCTGGGGACGATCCTTTATCTGTTTTTCGGCCGGGGAAATACCATTGTCGCCGAGAGGAGGAAACACAGACAGATCGACGAGGAACTCTATCCACTGATGGAACAGCCGGAGGGTATTGCGGAGGAACTGCTTTCGGTGGATCCGGCGGTGGCAAGGCAGTTTTCCTATCTGTACCGGACGGCCCATTACCCGGCGGGGAGAAATGGGTCCAGCCATTATTTTTCCGGCGGGGAAGAGTATTTCGAGGAGCTCTGCAGGGCCCTCAGGCAGGCGGAGCGGTTTATCTTTCTGGAGTATTTCATTATCGAGCGGGGATACATGTGGGATACGATCCTCACGATCCTCACGGAAAAGGCGGGGGCGGGGGTGGAGGTGCGCCTGCTCTACGACGATGTGGGCTGCATCTGGCTGCTCCCCAGGGATTACCCGGAGTTTCTGGAGAAGAGGGGGATCGTGTGCCGGCGGTTCAATCTGCTGCGCCCGGTCATGTCGGCGGTGTTCAACAACCGGGACCACCGGAAGATCGCGGTGATCGACGGCCATACGGCATTTTGCGGGGGCCTGAATCTGGCGGACGAATATATTAATAGGAAGGAACGGTTCGGCCACTGGAAGGACGGCGGCGTGATGATCCGGGGAGAGGCTGTCTGGAATTACACGGCCATGTTCCTCGGTATGTGGAATTCTATCCGGCACACGGATTTCGACTATGGCCGTTACCGGCTGGCTCCTGACTTTTGGAACGGTGGGAAGGATGCGGCTTTCGGTTTTCAGAAGAAGGGATACGTGCTTCCCTACGGAGATTCTCCTCTGGACCATGAGTGTACCGGAGAAAACGTATACTTAAATATCCTTCACAATGCAAAGCGGTATGTGTATATTTATACGCCGTACCTGATCATCGATCAGGAGATGGCGGTTTCTCTGGAACTGGCGGCGAAGAGCGGTGTGGACGTCCGGATCATGACGCCCCATATTCCCGATAAGAAGCTGATCTTTATGCTGACCCGCTCCTACTATGCCAGGCTTCTGGACGCGGGGGTCCGGATCTATGAGTATCTGCCGGGATTCCTCCACACCAAGGCCTTTGTGGCGGATGACTCTCTGGCGGCCGTCGGAAGCATCAATCTGGACTACCGGAGCCTGTACCTGCATTTTGAGTGCGGGGCGCTCCTCTACCGGACGGAGGCGGTGCTGGAACTCAAGGAAGATTTTGTGAGGACTATGGAGGAGCATTCGATGGAGATCACCATGGAATTTTGCAGGAAGCGGCCGGTCTATGAACGGCTCCTCGTGTCGGCCATGCATTTGTTTGAACCGCTGTTCTAAGGACATGACGGGGGATGTGTACGATTTTTGTAAGGTATGGCAGACGATATAAATCTTTTCCTTATAGCGTCTGCTGCGCCGATTTTTGCTGCGCGTAAGAGCAGAATCCACCTTACAAAAATCGTGCGCTTCCCCCGGAGGGCTCATAGTAAACGGCAAATATTTTTGTCGTTTGCTATAGATCCTGCGCTCACGCGCAGCAAAAATCGGCGCAGTGAACGCCGAAAAACAAAAATTTTTGTCGTTCACTATCAAATAACAGAAAAGAGGATGGACAGGTGGCAGTATCGAAGCAGGAACAATTGAGACAGGAGATAGAGAAGAGAAGGACCTTTGCGATCATTTCCCACCCGGATGCGGGCAAGACTACACTGACGGAGAAGCTTCTTCTCTATGGAGGGGCCATCAATCTGGCCGGTTCCGTGAAGGGGAAGAAGACGGCGAAGCATGCGGTTTCCGACTGGATGGAGATCGAGAAGCAGAGGGGGATTTCCGTGACCTCTTCGGTACTCCAGTTTAACTACGGGGGGTTTTGTATCAACATCCTGGACACGCCGGGACATCAGGATTTCTCGGAGGACACTTACCGGACGCTCATGGCGGCGGACTCGGCGGTGATGGTCATCGACGCGGGCAAGGGTGTGGAGGCCCAGACCATCAAGCTGTTCAAAGTCTGTCTGCTGAGACAGATCCCGATCTTTACTTTTATCAACAAGATGGACCGGGAGGCCAACGATCCCTTCGAGCTGATGGACGAGATCGAGTCGGTTCTGGGGATCGCCACCTGCCCCGTCAACTGGCCCATCGGCTCCGGTAAGGAGTTTAAGGGGGTTTATGAGCGGGATCTGAAGTGTGTCAGTACCTTCACGGCGGCCATGAACGGACAGAAGGAGGTGGCGGTGAGCCGGGTGTCTTTCTCGGACCCCAAGACAGCGGAGATCCTGGGGGAGGGCTTTTACAGCCGGCTCCAGGAGGACATTGAGCTTCTCGACGGAGCGGGTCAGGAGCTTGACATGGAGCTTGTGAGACAGGGGAAGCTTTCCCCGGTGTTTTTCGGCTCGGCCCTGACGAATTTCGGCGTGGAGACCTTCCTCACGCATTTCCTGAAGATGACGACTCCACCTCTTCCCAGGAATGCGGACATCGGGCCTGTCGACCCGGTCACGGAGGAATTTTCGGCCTTTGTCTTTAAGATTCAGGCCAACATGAACAAGGCACACCGGGATCGGATCGCCTTCATGCGGATCTGTTCCGGGAAGTTCGAGGCGGGGATGGAGGTCAACCATGTCCAGGGGGGGAGGAAGGCGAAGCTGTCCCAGCCCCAGCAGATGATGGCCCAGGAGCGCAAGATCGTGGAGGAGGCCTACGCGGGGGACATCATCGGTGTGTTCGATCCGGGGCTTTTTGCCATCGGGGACACCTTCACTTCGTCGGGAAAGAAGTTTGCCTATGAGGGGATCCCGACCTTTGCGCCGGAGCATTTTGCGAGACTGAAACAGATGGACACCATGAAGCGGAAGCAGTTCTTGAAAGGGGTGAACCAGATTGCCCAGGAGGGCGCCATCCAGATCTTCCAGGAGTTCAATACGGGCATGGAGGAGATCATCGTCGGTGTGGTGGGGGTCCTCCAGTTTGACGTCCTGCTGTTTCGGCTGAACAACGAGTACAACGTGGAGGTAAAGCTGGAGTCCCTTCCCTACGAGCACATCCGCTGGATCGCCAACAAGGAGGCGGTTGACGTAGCGAAGCTCCAGGGAACCTCCGATATGAAACGGGTCAAGGATCTCAAGGGGAATCCGCTGCTCTTATTTGTCAACAGCTGGAGCGTGGGCATGGTCCTGGACCGGAATCCGGGGCTTGAGCTTGCGGAATTTTCCAGAAACTAAGGAAACGCTGATCAAATCACAGTTTCCCTGAAGTGCCTGTTGATTTTTGTTTTTTGCAGGAACCAGGGACAGGCGGTCCGCATAAGATAGGGTAAGGAATCGGGATCGGAAGGGCGTTTCCATGCGTATCTGCGAACTGCGGATGAAAGAGGTCATCAATATCTGTGACGGCAAACGGCTCGGCTTCATCACCGACGTGGAGTTTGACTGCCGTACCGGCTGCATCTTATCGTTTATCATACCGGGTCCGGCCCATATCTGCGGCTTTCTGGGACGGGATTCGGAGTATGTCATTCCCTTTCACTGCGTGGAGCAGATCGGTGAGGATTTTGTACTGGTGAAGGCCGTGACGGAGGAATGCATGCATAAATGCAAATAGCCGCAAGAGCATTTTCTCAGTGAGTGCATGAAGGTGTAAATGGGATTCAGAAGAGGAGGTCTGTCATGAAATGTCCATTTTGCAGCAGCGATAACATCCGTGTCATCGATTCCAGGCCGGCGGAGGAACACAATGCCATCCGCAGGCGCCGCCAGTGCGAGGTCTGTCACAGGCGGTTTACCACCTATGAAAAGATCGAGACCATTCCCCTGATGGTGGTGAAAAAGGACGATACCAGGCAGGCTTATGACCGGGACAAGATCGAGGCGGGGGTACTTCTTGCCTGCCATAAACGGCCTATTTCTACCCAGGATATCAACCGTCTGGTGGACGAGGTGGAGAACGAGGCCTTTAACAGTGAGGAAAAGGAGATCACCACCAGGAGGATCGGGAATCTGGTGATGGACAAGCTGAAAGAGTTAGACGAGGTGGCTTACGTCCGTTTTTCTTCGGTCTATCGGGAATTCAAGGATGTGAACACCTTTTTGAAGGAGCTGGAAAAACTCTACAAAGGCAGGAAAGAGTGATGGCGGCGCTTAAAAGCTTTTATCCGGACGAGTACGTGGATTCTTCTTATGACATCGATTACGCCGCCCTGTATGGGCGGGGGATTCGTGGCCTGCTCTTTGACATCGACAACACGCTGGTGCCACACGGGAAGCCGGAGACAGAGGAGGCGGTCGCCCTTTTTGGGCGTCTCCACACCATGGGCTTTGAGACCTGTCTGATCTCCAACAACCAGAAGCCCAGGGTGGAGCCCTTCGCGAAAGCTATGGAGACCCGGTATATCTGCAACGCTCATAAGCCTTCTGTGAAAAATTACCGGAGGGCCATGGAGGAGATGGGAACGGACGAGTCGTCCACGGTCTTCGTGGGGGATCAGCTTTTCACGGATGTGTACGGGGCGAAACGGAGCGGCATCTACAGTATCCTGGTGAGGCCCATCCATCCGAAGGAGGAGATCCAGATCGTGCTCAAGCGGTATCTGGAGCGGATCGTACTCCATTTCTATAAAAAATCCTTGAAAAAGTAGGGAATATGGGATAGAATAGAACAGATAGACAAGTTGAACACTGAAGGAGGAATATCAGGACATGGTATCAGCTGGTGATTTTAGGAACGGCATTACGGTAGAGATCGAGGGAAACGTATTTCAGATTATTGAATTCCAGCATGTAAAGCCCGGCAAAGGCGCGGCCTTTGTGAGGACCAAATTAAAGAATATTAAGAGCGGCGGCGTGGTCGAGAAGACCTTCCGTCCCACGGAAAAATTTGAGAATGCACATATCGAGAGGGTGGATATGCAGTATCTCTACAGCGACGGAGACCTGTTCTACTTTATGGATGTGAATACTTACGAGCAGATCCCTCTGAGCAGGGATATGATCGGCGATGCGCTCAAGTTTGTGAAGGAAAATGAGATGGTCAAGGTCTGTTCCCACAAGGGACAGGTGTTCTCTATCGAACCGCCTCTTTTTGTGGAACTTGAAATCACGGAGACGGAGCCCGGCTTCAAGGGAGACACGGCCACCGGCGCGACGAAGCCTGCCACTGTGGAGACCGGCGCGGTTGTCTATGTGCCTCTGTTCGTGGACCAGGGCGACAAGATCAAGATCGACACCAGGACCGGGGAGTATCTGTCAAGAGCATAAGCATATAGAATGTGTGACCGCCGCTTCTACGGATGAAAGTTCGTGGGGCGGCGTTTTTCTATGCGCAAGCCCGCACAGAGGAATATGCTGCAGGAACGGCGTGCGGGCTGCGCGGCGAGCAGGGGCGGATGCTCCTTCCCTACTCAATTACACGTCGACGCAGAGGAAGAGCACGTTCTGTTGATTCTGTCTAAAGTTATGATTATTCTGCTTATTAATGAGTGTACATTTCCTTTAGAACATGATAGATTAGGATACAAACTATCAAGGAAGGAGAACTCTATGTCAAGTCGGGAATTATTATCGGTCCTGTCGGAAATGCTGGACCAAAAGCTGCAGCCGATCAAAGCCGACATCGCCGAATTGAAAACAGGGATGCAGGAAGTGAAGGCCGACATCGCTGAACTGAAAGCGGAGATGAAGGAAGTGAAGGCCGACATCGCTGAACTGAAAGCGGAGATGCAGATGGTGAAGGCCGACATTGAGGAATTGAAAACGGATGTCGCAAAATTAAAGGCAGAAATGCAGGAAGTAAAAACCGATATCGCCGAATTAAAAACGGAGATGAAGGAAGTGAAGGCCGACATCGCCGAACTGAAAGCGGAGATGCAGATAGTGAAGGCCGACATTGAGGAATTGAAAACGGATGTCGCAAAATTAAAGGCAGAAATGCAGGAAGTAAAAACCGACATCGCCGAATTGAAAACAGAGATGAAGGAAGTGAAGGCTGACATTGTCGAACTGAAAGCAGAGATGCAGACAATAAAAAGGGAAGCCGCCGGATTGAAAACGGAATTGGAAGTTGTAAAAATTGATATCAGAAATGCCCGCCTTTACATGGAGATGACCATGGAACCTCAGCTTAAGCTTTTGGCGGAAAATTATGTGCCGTCCGCAAAGAAGTATGAGAAAGAGGCGGCACAGATCGGGCAGTTATGGGTAGAGATCGATATATTGAAAAAAGTCGTATCGGAACACAGCCAAAAACTACAAATGCTGGGATAAGACCCCGCAAAATGTACACGTCTGAACAGGCAGCTCAAAAAGCAATTCTATCACATATGAAAAACGACTCAGAAACAGGACGAAGAGTAGATTCCATCTATCATTCCATTGTTAAGAAACTATTTTTTGTAAGTCTTCATAAAAACCCGGATAGGAGATCTTTACACAGTCCCCGCCCCTGATATCCGGCATCTCCCCGCAGAGGAGTCCGGCGATGGTAAAACTCATGGCGATGCGGTGATCCAGGCGGCTGTCGATGACAGCGGCCTTCAAGGGACGCCCGCCCCGGATGATCATGCCGTCCCCTGTCTCGGTGACATCGGCGCCCATGGCCGAGAGCCCCTCCGTCATGACCGCGATGCGGTTGGACTCTTTTACCTTCAGCTCTGCGGCGTCGGAAATGACCGTCTCCCCTTCGGCGAAGCAGGCCGCCACTGCGATGATGGGAAGCTCGTCAATGAGGGTCGGAATGACAGGACCGCCGACGGCGGTGCCGTGAAGGCGGCTTCCATGGATCAGGAGATCAGCCACCGGTTCACCGGAAACGGTTCGCTCATTCAAAAAGGAAATATCGGCGCCCATGGCCCGGTAGACCCGGAGGATACCGTCGCGGGTCGGATTGATCCCCACATTTTTGAGGAACAGCTCTGAGCCGGGGATGAGAGCTGCCGCTGTGATAAAATAGGCGGCGGAGGAGATATCTCCCGGTACAGTAAGTTCCCGGGCGAAAAGCTCCTCCGGCGGCATGAGGGTGGCGGAAGCGCCGTCGCAGGTTATTTTCGCGCCGAAGCCCTCCAGCATCCGTTCCGTGTGATTTCTGGAGAGATACGGTTCCGTGACAGTGGTCGTGCCGTTGGCGTAGAGGCCGGCTAAGAGTATCGAGGATTTCACCTGGGCCGAGGCCACGGGAGACTGGTAACGGATCCCGGTGAGGCGCCGCCCCCGGATCCTGAGAGGCGCACAGCCATCCCCGTTTATGCTGGAGATGTCGGCGCCCATGGCGGTGAGGGGCGTGATGATCCGTCCCATGGGGCGCTTCCGGATGGAAGCGTCCCCCGTCAGCTCGCAGGAGAAGGGCTGGGCCGCCAGGATGCCGGAGATCAGGCGGGTCGTGGTGCCGCTGTTCCCGCAGTTCAGCACGGATTCTGGCTCCGTAAGGCCGTGAAGGCCCTTTCCGTGGATCAGCACCAGGTTTTGATCCGTATGGTTTTCAACGGAGATCCCCATAGCCCGAAAGCAGCCGATGGTGGAGAGGCAGTCGGCGCCCTGGAGAAAATTTTCCACCTTTGTAGTGCCCTTTGCCAGGGCGCCGAACATGATGCTTCTGTGGGAGATGGATTTGTCGCCGGGAACGGTCAGTTCGCCGAGGAGCGGAGTCTTTTTCATAACAATACCTCTTTCATACTCATGGGGTTGTCAGCAGGTTTTGGCTTCCGGGTCATACCGGGGGATTTTTATCTCCGGTATATGGTATAGCGGCACTGAGTCAGAAGTTCTGCCGCCTGCAGGGAGGCGTCCTCCCCGTAAAATTCGATCTTCAGGACACCCTCCTCAAACTCCCGGTTGTGGATGATGCCGATGTTCTTGATGCTGATCTGGTGGGCGGCCAGGATGGTCGCGATGGTCGCGATGGCGCCGGATTCGTCCACGATGTCACAGTAGACGGCAAATTCTTTTTTGATGGGGCCCGAAGAACGGTCCGCGATGGAATTCCGGTATTCTCTGGAGACGTCGAAGAGATCATAAACAGCACGGTCGCAGCCCCCGGTCACGGCCTTTCGCACCTGGCCCAGGGCTTCGATGTAATCGCCGAGGATGGAGCCGATCTGTTCCCGGTTGGCGGCGCAGATCTGCTGCCACATGACGGGGGAGGAGGAGGCGATCCTGGTAATATCCTTAAAGCCTCCGGCGGCCACCAGTTTCATGGTCTGCTCCGGCGTGTCCTTGTCTTTCACCAGCTTCACCAGGCTTGCGGCGATCAGGTGGGGGAGATGGCTGATGCCGGCTACGATATAATCGTGCTCCTTGTGATCCAGGATCAGGGGCAGGGCCGACAGGGAAAGGGCCAGTCCTTTCAGTTCCTCCACCTTGTCCGCGGGGGAGAGGGGCGTGGGGGTGATGACATAGTAGGCATTTTCTACCAGATGGTCCGTGGAGTAGGCATAACCGCTCTTTTCCGAGCCGGCCATGGGGTGGCCGCCGATAAAATTCGCCTCCATGCCCATCCGCTTTACCGCCTCATGGATGCTGCCCTTGACACTTCCCACATCTGTTAAAATGGCATCCTTCCGCAAAAAAGGACGGATCGCGGTCAGATATTCTTCGTTATAGGAAACAGGCGTGCAGAGGAAGATATAGTCACAGCGAAGGAGCGCTTCGCCGACACCGTCCAGGGCTTCGTCGATGGCGCGGTCCGAGAGGGCCGCTTCCAGTGTTTCTCTATGGCGGGCAAATGCCATGATGTAATGTCCCTTATTGGCCCTCTTGAGCCCTTTGGCGATGGAGCCGCCGATCAGGCCCAGGCCGATAAAACCGATGGTCAGATTGTTCATGATGGTCCGTTTCCTTTCTGCAGGCCGAACAGTAAAAACTCTCCTCAGACAGGAGCTCTGCCTGCACCAGCACTATTTTATTGCAGAAAAAGCGCTTTGTCAACACTTTTACACGTTAAAGTGTTGAGCCAATTGGGGGCACTTATACAGATTTCATGTTTTTGTTGCTATTTTCGAAATTTTTTAGTACAATATATCTAAGTCACGGGATGAAGACATCTTGCCGCTTTTCCTTAGGCGGCGTGCGGGCTAATACGAACTAAGGGAGGAAGTATTTATGAACGTTTTTGAATCGGAAAGAATTCGTAACGTTGTATTATTGGGGCATGGCGGCGCAGGCAAGACTACTCTGGTAGAGGCGATGGCCCATGTAACAGGAGTGACCACACGTCAGGGAAAAATTACCGATGGAAACACCATCAGCGATTTCGATAAAGAGGAGACAAAGCGTCTGTTTTCGATTTCCACAACCGTGGTTCCCATTCTGTGGGAAGGTGTCAAGATCAATTTTTTAGATACTCCCGGCTATTTTGACTTTGTGGGAGAAGTGGAAGAGGCTTTAAGCGTCGCAGATGCGGCGATCATCGTGATAAATGGAAAGTCCGGCGTCGAGGTGGGAACCCAGAAGGCGTGGGAATTCTGCGAGAAATACAATCTGCCGAGGATGATATTCGTCACCAACATGGACGACGACAATGCCAGCTACCGCCAGATCATCGAGGATCTGGAGGGACTTTACGGCAAGAAGATCGCCCCCTTCCACCTGCCGATCCGTGAGAACGAGCGGTTTGTGGGCTTCGTGAACGTGGTGAAGATGAAGGGCAGACGGTTCTTAAGTTTAAGCGATTACGAGGAGTGCGAGATTCCCGATTATTCCATGAAGAACCTGGAGACCTGCAGGGAGGCTCTCATGGAGGCCGTGGCGGAGACCAGCGAGGAATACATGGACCGTTATTTTGCGGGTGAGGAATTCACCTACGACGAGATTTCCATTGCCCTGCGCCAGCATGTCATGGACGGAGCCATCGTTCCCGTGCTGATAGGCGCGGGCGTCAACGGGCAGGGCACCACCATGCTCTTACAGGCCGTGGAGAAATACTTCGCATCCCCGGAGAAGCTTGAGATCGCCGGGACCAATACGGCCACGGGCGACGTGTTCGAGGCCAATTACCAGGATGCCAATCCGCTGACCTTAAAGGTCTGGAAGACCCTGGTGGATCCTTTTATCGGAAAGTATTCTTATGTGAAGGTCTGCTCCGGCGTGCTCCGTTCCGACAGCGCCCTTTACAATGTCAATAAAGAGGCGGAGGAGAAGTTAAACAAGATCTATGTGATGCGGGGGAAGGAAGCCATCGAGGTGTCGGCCCTCCGGAGCGGCGACATCGGCGCCATTCCCAAGCTTTCCGTGACTGTGACCGGAGATACGCTGGCGACCAAAGCGGTGCCGGTGATGTACGACCGCCCGGAGATCTCCAAGCCTTATACCTATATGAGCTATAAGGCGAAGAACAAGGGCGACGAGGATAAGATCGCAGGTGCCCTTCAGAAGCTGATGGAGGAGGATCTCACCTTGAAGAGCGTCAACGACAAGGAAAATCGTCAGACTCTTCTTTACGGCATCGGCGACCAGCAGCTGGAGGTGGTCATCAGCAAACTTTTGAACCGTTACAAGGTGGAGGCGGAGCTTTCCAGGCCGAAGGTTGCCTTTAGGGAGACCATCCGGGGCAAGGTGAAGGTGCAGGGCAAGCACAAGAAGCAGTCCGGCGGACACGGCCAATACGGCGACGTGGTCATCGAGTTCGAGCCTTCCGGCGATCTGGAGAAGCCTTATGTGTTTGAGGAGAAGATCGTGGGCGGCGTGGTTCCCAAGAATTATTTCCCCGCCGTGGAGAAGGGCATCCAGGAATCCGTGCTCAAGGGGCCGCTTGCGGGCTACCCCGTCGTGGGCATGAAGGCGACTTTGGTATTCGGTTCCTACCATGCGGTGGACTCTTCGGAGATGGCCTTCAAGATGGCGACGATCCTTGCGGTGAAGAAAGCCTTTTCCGAGCCGGATGCGAAGCCGGTGCTCCTGGAACCTATCGCTTCCCTGAAGGTGAAGGTGCCGGATAAGTTCACCGGCGACATCATGGGCGATTTGAATAAGAGAAGAGGCCGTGTGCTGGGCATGAACCCGGACCACAAGGGCAATCAGATCATCGAGGCGGACATTCCCATGTCCGAACTGATCGGATACTCCACCGACCTTCGCTCCATGACCGGCGGCATCGGACATTTCGAGTATGAGTTCGCCCGCTACGAGCAGGCACCCAGCGATGTTCAGGCCAAGGAGATCGCGGCCAGGGCGGCAGAAGATTAAAAACAGAAAATAGCTGCTTTTTATAAACAGGTAAGGGGCGGGATTCGCTAGTGGCTCCCGCCCCCTTATCTGCAATTCTCAAGTCAGTCGTCGTGATCAAGATCCATCTTTAGGATTTCTCCGGACACTGCATCGATTTCGTATTCATATTCCATCCTGTCCTTCCGAAATTCAATCCCGTATATCAAACGTCCGTCCTCATATTCCCGCTCGGCTTTGGTGAAAACGATCTCGGAGACGGAAACGCCTGCATGCTCTGCGGCGATGGATCTTGCGGCTTCCGGACCGATATCGGAACCTTCGGAGGAAAAGGCGGCAGCCGTTTCTCCCGGAGTGCGGTGTCCGTTTTGGCCCGCGTGGTGGGCGTCCTGCTCTTTGTGGCGGATCTCGCCGGTCGCCGCGTCGATCTCATACTCATAATCGTGGGCTGCCGTATAAAATTCGATCTCATAGACGAAGATCCCGTCGTCCTGGTCCAGATCGGCCTTTGTGTGGGTGACCTCCGAGCCGTCCAGACCTGCGTCTAAGAGGGCGGTCTGCCTGGCCGCGTCCAGACTGATCTGGCCGGAGGATCCGGAAGCTGCGGTATCTGTCATATTGGAAGCTGCCGTGTCAGACTGTGCCGGCTCCGGTCGGGCCGTCGTGTCCGGCATGGAAGCGACATTCTGCGCTGCCGCCGTTTGCTCTGCCGCTTCAGAAACGGTCAGGCTTTCCTGGGGGACCGTGTCCGACACTGCAGGTCCTGTCTGTGGCGTCTGGGTGTTTTGTTCCGTACTGATGCCGGAATGCTCAGAAGAAGAGCAAGCCGTCAGCAAGGCTCCGGCACCCAGAAGGGTGAACAGGAGAATGGATCGGACGACAAAACGAGAGGGTCCGTCCGACAGTGAGAAAAAAGATTTTTTTTGCATTAAAAAAGAGCTCCTTTTCTGAAAGATTCATAGGAATTATATACTTCCGCGGTTTTTCTGTCAAGTGCTGCAGCAAAGGAAATACAGGCAGGATCCTTTCCGGAACAAAAGCGGAAAAATCCGCTCTTGAACCCTCTCTCCGGAACAGGTATAATAAGGATATTATGTTTATGGATGGAGACTTTCAGATGAAGACCGGAACGATTTTAAAGAACAAATATTACCTGTATCTGACGGAATTCTTTGCGGGAATGTCCGTGATGGCTGTGGAGCTGGCGGCGAGCCGGCTTCTGGCACCTTATTTCAGTTCGTCCCAGATCGTCTACACAATTATTATCGGGACGGTAATGATCGCCATGGCCCTGGGGAATATCTGGGGCGGGAGGACGGCGGATAAGAATCCCAATCCTGACAGGCTCTATGCCAGGCTGATGATCTCGGCCGTCTGGATTGCCGCCATTCCCCTGGTGGGAAAATACATTATCATCGGGATCTCTGCCCTTCTGGTATTTGCGGTGAACAGCAACCTGCTGATCTGGGCGGCGTTCTTCACCTGCATGGTGATCTTCGTGTTTCCGCTTTTTTTGCTGGGGACGGTGACACCGTCCCTGGTCAAGTATACGGTGGACAGCCTGGACGACAGCGGGAAGGTGGTGGGCACCCTGGGGGCCTTCAACACCATCGGGAGCATCATCGGCACCTTTCTCCCCACCTTCGTGACCATCCCGGCGGTGGGCACCTCGGTGACTTTTCTGATCTTTTCCGGCATTCTGCTTCTTCTGGGGCTGGTGTATTTCATCAGTGCGAAGACCAGGCTGGTGAAGAGCGTGGTCTGTGTCCTGCTGTTTGCGGGATGCAGCGTGTCGGCCTTTTTTGACAGCTTTGCCTTTTGGGAGAAGGATCTGCTCTACGAGGGGGAATCCATTTACAATTATCTTCAGGTGAAGGAGACGGACGACAGCGTGATCCTTTCCACCAACGTGCTGTTCGGCGTCCAGTCCATCATGAAAAAGGACGAGAGCCTGACGGGAATGTATTACGACTATGCCCTGGCGGCTCCGGTTATGGCGGGGGTTCCGGAAAAGGAGGCTCCAAAGATCCTGATCCTCGGCATGGGGACGGGAACCTTTGCCACCCAATGCGGCCGATATTTTTCTCATGCGGCAGTGGAGGGGGTGGAGATCGACCAGAAGATCACCGATTTGGCGGGAACGTATTTTGCCCTGCCGCAGACGGTTAAAGTGGCCACCTATGACGGGCGGGCCTATCTGAATGTGGACCGGGAGAAATACGATGTCATCATGGTGGACGCCTATCAGGACATCACCATTCCCTTTCAGATGTCCTCCAAGGAGTTTTTTACCATGGTGCGGGATCATCTCACGGAGGACGGTGTCATGGTGGTGAACATGAACATGCATACGGAGAAGGAGGGGAACATCAACCAGTATCTCTCGGATACCATTGCGTCGGTGTTTCCAGAGGTCTACACGGTGGAGGTGCCCCACACCACCAACCGGGAGCTGTTTGCCTGCGTGAAGGAGGGTGGCCCGGAGCGGCTTGACCGGTCGGCCCTGGAGCCCGGGCAGGGGGAGCTCGGGGCCATGATGGAAAAGGTGGCCGGCGGCCTTTCGACGTATGAGCGGGGCTCGTATCTTTTGACAGATGACAAAGCCCCGGTGGAGCTTCTCGGCATGTCTGTGATCGACGAGCTGATTCAGAATGAGGTCGGCTACTACCGGGAGATCTTCGAGGAGGAGGGCGTCTCCGGGCTGCTTGACCGTCTGTGAGTGTTCCGCCAGGCGGTGGGGGTCATGGAGTGGGCCTCCCGGAAAGCCTTGGCGAAGTAGCTCATTTCCTGGAACCCGCAGGAGGCGGCGACGGCGGCGACGGGCTCGTCGGAGGATGCGAGCAGTCCGGCGGCTTTCTGGAGGCGGTATTGTCTCACGTAGCGGATTGGTGTTGTCCCGATGACATGTTTGAAACAGCGGAGACATTCGCTCTCGCTTATGAGGGCGCTTTCTGCGATCCTCCGGACGTCGAGTTCCTCGCAGCTGTGGCCGTGGATGTACGCCAGCATCTGTTTGAGCCGTTCCTGTTCCCGCAGGGCTTTGGGGGAGGGACGGCTTTGCCTGACGGCGGGCCGGTTGGCGTGCAGGAGATACAGGAAGTCCGACAATGCGTTCCGGACGGAGAATTCGAAGCCTGGAGGTTCCTCGGAGCAGGAGCGCCAGGCTTTTTCTGCGGCCAGGAGGGCTTCTTCCTGCCAGGGGATGCTGCGGCTCAAGAGACAGAAAGGAAATCCGGCGTCGAAGAGCAGGGGTTCCAGGTATTTCTGCCAGAAGATGCTCTCCATGCCGCCGCCCACCAGGCGGCCGTGGAAGACGAGGGAGTGGAGCCTGCAGGAGGCGTCCTCCCCTTTTTGCATCTGGTGGAGGATCCCCTTGTTGAGAAAGATCCCGTCTCCCTGTTTTATGGTGAGGACGGCGCCGCCCGCGGATGCGGACATGGTCCCTTCGGCGACGGTCACAAGCTCCAGCTCTTCGTGCCAGTGCCAGGGGACGGACAGCTCGTTGAGATCGTCACGGTAGCAGGCGGCGGGAAAGGCAGGCGTTCCGTGGCGGGCAAGCTCTTTTCCCTGTTCGTCTGCCAGGGCGGTGCAGGAGGATATGCTCATGTGGTCTCCTTTCTGACGGTTTTATCATAGTTTCCGGGCGGATATTTCCTAACGGAAGCTTCTTTTTTCTGTTATGCTATAAGCATAATACAGAGTGCGGAAACTTGCAACACACGGAAACGAAAGGGAGAATGGGATGATCGATCTGCACATGCACAGCCTTTACAGCGACGACGGGGAATTCACGCCGGAAAATCTGATTTTTCAGTGTAAGGAGAAGGGGATCCATATCCTTCCTTTCAGTCACGGACCACAACTGTGTCCGGGCGGACTCTGAGGCCAGGGAAGCGGCAGAGAGGCTTGGGCTTACGTATCTTTCTGGCGGGGAGTTTGACTGTACTTATAATGGAAGGAATTTTCACATGCTGGGGTACGGCATCGACTGCGGGAAGGATTTTTTTGCCGGGGTGGAGCGGGCTGTGGAATCGCAGAGCCGGCGGGCTTCCCTGGAGATGCTGGAAAAGACCAGAGCGCTGGGATTTTCCGTGACGGAGGAGGAACTGGATGGGCTGTCCTCGGAGGAGTTCCGGAAGGGAAAGTGGACCGGGGAGATGTTTGGAGAGGTGCTCCTTTCCAAACCGGAATACGAAGGACATCCGTTGCTTGCACCTTATCGGGAGGGCGGGAAACGGAGCGGCAATCCTTATGTGAATATTTATTGGGACTTTTATTCCCAGGGGAAGCCCTGTTACGGGGCCGTCACCTATCCGTCCATGGAGGAGATGATCGAGGGGATCCACGAGGCCGGCGGCATCGCCGTCCTGGCCCACCCGGGCGCCAACTTAAAGGGGCGGGAGAACCTGTTGGAAGAGCTTGCGGTCCTGGACTTTGACGGCATCGAGGTGTTCAGCAGCTATCACAATGAAATTCAGGAGAACTATTTTCTGGAGGCGGCCGGCCGGTTTGGGAAGCTTGTCACCTGCGGGAGTGATTTTCACGGGAAGACGAAACCGGCCATCTCCTTGGGTGAGGCGGCGGCTCATGGGGGTGGTCGTGCCGGGGAGCTTACGCTGCGGGCGTTAAAAGAAGGAGGAATCTTATGAGACACGTACCCTTATCTTTACACAATTCCGATGTGGGCAGGGCGAACCTGCGTACCTTTTTTCAGGCGGCGAAGGCGGCGGGGTTTGATTATGCGGAGCCGACCAAGATCCAGCTTCAGTATTTTCTGGATGCCGGCTATCAGGCGGAAGATGTAAAGGAGCTGGCGGGGGGCCTGAAGCTTTCTGCCGTGAGCTGGCTGGAGAACTGTGAGCGCCAGGGCTATGAATTTGTGGCCATGATGCGGGAGGCGGAAAAGCTCTTTGCCCTGAGTGCCGAGATCGGGGCGGAGGCCATTGAGGTCCTCAGCGGGCCCACGGACTACCGGGCCGTGGAGGCTTTCCGGAGGGGAACGCCCTACGGAGGCTATATGGGGCTCCAGGGGCTGGCCCTCGAGGAACAGACGGCCCTCACGGTGAAAAATCTCCGGGCTCTCTGCGACCTGGCGGCCCAGTTCGGCCTGATCATCTATTTTGAGCCCCTCTGCTGGACGCCCATCGCTTCCCCACTCCAGAGCGTCCCCATCTGCAGGCAGGTGGAGCGGGAAAACATGAAGATCGTCTTTGACTTTTTCCACGCCTATATCGGAGGGGTCACGGCGGACTTTATCCGCACCATCGAGCCGGAGCTGATCCTGGGGGTACATGTCTGCGATTCCCTGGACATAAAAGAGGGGGAGGTGCCGGTGGAGCCGGTTCTGCGCAATGTGAGGCTGGGACGGGGCTCGGTGCCGGTCAGAGAGTGGATCCAGGCTGTCAAGGAGACGGGCTTTGACGGCTGGTGGGCCTACGAGACTTTCTCAAAGGAAGAGGCGGAGGAGGATCCCATCCTCTTTGCGAAGGAGATCCACGCAAAGCTCCGGAAGATTGTCGGCTGAA
This sequence comes from uncultured Lachnotalea sp., assembly GCA_947066815.1. GTDB lineage: Bacteria > Bacillota > Clostridia > Lachnospirales > Lachnospiraceae > Lientehia. The sequence goes on along the minus strand of CAMSZT010000035.1, from coordinate 4,568 downwards.
GCCTTGCGGACTTCGGGCAGGATATGGTAAAATCAGAGAGAATTTGAAAATATCAGCCCGAAGCGGCGGTGGTTGAGGTGAGAGGATGTTAAAGGAAAATCTGGAGGAAGTGGAACGGCGGGTGGCGGCGGCCTGTGAGCGGGCCGGAAGGAAGCGGGAGGACGTGACGCTCATCGCGGTCAGTAAGACGAAGCCGGTCTCGGCCATCCGGGAGGTCATGGACTGCGGCGTGGCGGATTTTGGAGAGAACAAGGTGCAGGAGCTGTGCGGAAAGATCGAGGAGATCTCAGAACCGCTCCGCTGGCATCTCATCGGCCACCTGCAGAGAAACAAGGTGAAATACATCGTGGACAAGGCCTATATGATCCATTCGGTGGATTCCCTCCGCCTGGCGAGGGAGATCCAGAAGGAGGCCGAAAAATGTGATGTGGTCTGTCCGGTCCTGATCGAGATCAACATCGGCGGCGAGGAGAGCAAGGACGGGATCCCGAAGGAGGAGGCGATCCCGTTACTCCGGGAGATCGCAGAGCTCTCCCGCGTGAAGGTAAAGGGCCTGATGACCATTGCGCCTGCGGTGGAGGAGCCGGAGGAGGCCAGGGGATATTTCAAAGAGATGCGAAAGCTTTTTGAGGACGTGAAGGCGGAGCAGATTCCCGGCGTGGAGATGAGGGAGCTCTCCATGGGAATGACCGGGGATTTCGAGGCGGCCATCGAGGAGGGCGCCACCATGGTGCGGGTGGGGACCGCCATTTTCGGAGCCAGGCAGTACGCTGTCTGAGGTGATCGGAAAGGCCAGGCGGGAGATTTTCACGGAAGCCTTGCGGTCCGACGTATACCGCAGATAAGAGGCAGAAAGAGAGAGGAAGAGCAGTTTCGGAGTATCCCGGAGCTGCTTTTTTCATAGATATAAAAGAAAGAGCAGGAAAAGAGTCGGCCATGCAGGACGAAAAGCTGGAGAATGTGTTGAATTTGGCACTTAATGTGCCCCAGGCAGAGCGGGAGAAATCCCTGGATCTGGACGTGGGCTATAATGAGGAAGAGAATACCTGGGATCTGATTGTGCGGTATACGGGGGACATCAGACGGCTGGCTGGTGAGAGCATACGGATTACGGAGCTTCTCGGCGGCTATGCCATCGTGACCCTTCCGGAGAACGAGGTGAGGGATTTTTCCAGACAGCCGGAGATCGAATACGTGGAGAAACCCAAGGGACTCACCTTTGCGGTGGCAAACGCAAGAAGCGTCTCCTGCGTGAATCCTCTGCAGTCGGGAAGCAATTCCCTCTTCGGGGCGGGGGTGGTGATCGCCGTCATCGATTCCGGTCTGGATTACTGGCTGGAGGATTTTCAGAACGGAATGGGCGAGAGCCGAATCTTGTTTTTGTGGGATCAGACGGCCGTCGGGACACCTCCGGCGGGTTATCAGCTGGGCGCAGAATACACGAGAGAACAGATCAATGAGGCCATTGCCACCGGGAACCGTTCCCTGGTGCCTTCCCAGGATGTTCAGAATCACGGGACACCGGTGGCGGGGATCGCCGCAGGTCGGGGAAGTCTGGGAGGGAGCCGTTACCGGGGAGTGGCCCCGGAGAGCAATCTGATCGTGGTAAAGCTGGGGAATACCGGCGGGGGTTTTCCGCGCACCGTGGAGCTTATGGAGGCGGTGGATTACGCGGTCCGAAAAATGTTGGAGCAGGGATTTCCGATGGTCATCAATCTAAGTTTCGGGAATACCTACGGCTCCCATGAAGGAAATTCTCTTCTGGAATCCTATCTGAACGATATCTCCAACCTGGGAAAACTGTCTATCTGCGTGGGAAGCGGCAACGAAGGCGGCAGCGGCGGCCATGTTTCCGGCGTTCTCACCAATCTGCCGGAAGGGATCGGCACGGAAATGGGAAGCACCAGGGTGCAGCTGACCATAGGGGAATACGAGACCGGGCTCAATCTGCAGATCTGGAAATCCTATGTGGACGAATTCACCATCCAGCTGGTCACCCCGAGGGGGGAGCGGTTCGGCCCTTTCAGCCGGGCCCAGCCGGTGAGCCGTTTTTTTACGGAGGCGGCGGAGATATTCGTCTACTACGGGGATGGTGGTGGTATAATAGGGCTAAATCAAGAGAAACCCAACGAAATCAAGGGTTTGCACTGATTTAGTCCTATTTTTATTAGCCCATTTAGGTCAAGATTAGGACAGCGCTGAACAAAATCGAAAACCTACATTATGAAAGTCAAGTTATGATCGCTTACTGATACGGTCATTCTATGGCTTTTACGAAATGCGAGGTGATAACCCAATAATTGAGATTTAGGCAGGACTAAATCAGCTCCCACGACGGGAAATCCGTCCCGGCATTGCTGATCTGGTCCTGCTTTTTTCGTTTCAGGAGAAAGGAGACAGAGGAATGGGCATTGGGAAAAAGAGCTGGTTTGATCTGTCATCCGAAAAGTATATAAAGATCCTTGAGGAAAAGCGGAAAGGAACGGGAAAAAGATTGTTCTTGAAGAGCAGGAGGAAGAAAGAGATGGATAAACAGATAGAAGTGATCGGGATCGACCACGGGTGGTCGGGAATGAAAACGGCCAGCCAGGTATTTACCAGCGGGGTGAAAGAGATCACGACGGAACCTGCGTTTTGGGAAAACGTGGTTGAGTACGAAGGTATGTATTACAGGGTGGGCGGCAGGCGGTTAGAGGTCCGGGAGCTGAAAACAACAAACCTCAATTTCTACATCCTCACCCTGGCGGCAGCGGCAAAGGAGCTTGGCCGGCGGGGAATGAGGAGGGCGGATGTCCTCTTATCCGTGGGACTGCCCCTTACCCGCTTTGGGGCGGAAAAGCAGGGGTTCATTGATTATCTGTCCAAAGAGAAGGAAGTTGCCTTCCGGTTTGGCGGGGAGGCATACCGGATGAATATCGCGAGGGTGTCCGTATTCCCGCAATGCTATGCGGCAGTCGCGGAACGGCTGAGGAGTCTCCCGAAGCGGATGGTGGTCGTGGATATCGGGAGCTGGACCATTGACATTATGCCGATCGAGGATTCCGCCCCGAATGAGGGGGAGTGCATCACTCTGCAGGAGGGGCTGATCAAATGCATGGGGATCATCCGCGACGAATGTATCCGCCGGTATGGGAGCAGGATTGGGGAGGAAGAGATCCAGGAAGCCATCCGGGACGGAAAGCAAGGGAAACTTCCGCCTAGGTACATGGAGATCGTGGAGACATGTCTGAAAGAGTATGCAGAGAGGGTATATAACATCCTGCTGGAGCACGGCTATAACCTTGACCTCACGCAGGTCGTGTTTGTCGGCGGAGGTGCGGCGGTCATGAAGCAGTTTGGAGGGCGAAAGGGCGGCAATATCCAGTTCATTGAGGATATCCGGGCAAATGCGAAGGGGTATGAATACCTGGGGAAGCTGTACCTTTCCACCCACCGGAAAGAACTGGGACTGAGGTGAGCCGGATGGGGAAGGGGAACATTGTTTACCACAGCCTTCGGATGAACCTGGATAACGAACAGCACCGGCGGGTGCATGCGGTTCTTGCAGACCTGAATACGGACATCCATAAATCGGTCAATCAATTTCTGGTAGATGCGGCAGACGCCTATATCCGGGGGCTTGGGGGCCAGGAGACGGTCCGGACAGAAAAACGGGAGTGTCCCTATGTTACAAGAGAGGAGCTTGAGCAGGTCCGGAAGGAGATCCGGGAGGAGCTTCAGAGGGAGATCATCCGGACGCTCGGGATGGCGCTGGCAGGGGGAAGGATGCCGCCGGCCTTCGGAACGGTCCCGGCAAATGAAACGGAAAGAGCAGGTAACAGAAGGGAAGAGGAAGATGCGGCAGACGAGACGACCATCGGGCTTGCCTCTTCCTGGGGATAGTAGGGAAGGAGATGGGATCATGGCAGGACGGATCATAAGGAAGGCAGGAAAGGCAGCACTCTTTTTGATAAAAGGATGTTTCACGTTATTATTTCTGGCGCTGAAACTGGCCTGCCTGGGCCTGCGGTCATTCTTACGGCTGCTCCTGTGTGCGGCAGGGATCGTGCTGGCCTGCGTGTCAGCCGGAGAATAGGAGGCGGAAGATGAACCGGATTCGGGACAGCCCCAAAGCCGGGACAGGCATAGGGCTCAAAAAGCAGAACAATAAGAAAAAGGTTACCCATGGGGGAAATGCCGTCCATATGGCATGCTTCTTTTGACAGGGCAAAATGTGAGCCGCCGGCCTGTCCCCTTTGGGAGAGAGGACAGGTGGAATATATGAAGATACAAAAATTATTTTTCCTTTTATCCGTAGCGCTTCTGTTTACGGGATGCGGCGGAAAGGAGGATATCCGAACAGGGGAAACTGGACTGGAGACAGAAGTCGTGGAAGAGGGAGCCGGAACAGAGGAAGCTGTCAGGGAGACGGAAACGGCCGGAACCGAAGAGGCGGGAGAAACTGGACTGCCGGAAAAAGAGACCGGAACGGAGACCGGGACCATTCCGGAGACAGCGGTATTTTCTGTAACAGAGGAGCTTCCTGTATAATACAAACATAGGGAATTCCAAGAAAGGTGGTTGATAAA
>CAMSZT010000034.1 GCA_947066815.1 uncultured Lachnotalea sp. | reverse complement strand
GAATTGCTTTTATGAAAACAAAATATCCGTCTCATCACACCGCCCTCCTATGCCCTTAAGTTGATCGCTATATTCCTGCTCCGCATTTGTTCCTCTGATGGGCAAAAATCATCACATGAAAAAATCATCAGTTCTGAGGCTGTTCCTTTATTCGCCGCACTATAGGTCAAATCAAATTTTTTTATCTCATAATCTGCATAAAGCTCTCTTATCTCATTCACCTCATCATAAGTTACCACCCAGGGTACCGTAATATTTTTCACAATAACGGATTTAATTTTTTTATGATCTTCTGAAGTAAAGAAATTTTTATAAAGCTTCTGGCCTTTATTGAAATAGGGAGGGTCAAAATAAAGAAACACATTGTCTCCATATTGGGGGATATATCTGGTAAGTAAACTAAAGATATCTTTATTATATACTTTTATCTGTTCTTTCTTATCTGCAATCTTCCGGATTTTTTCCATCAGTTTTTTCTTGTCAAAGCGAACATCCAATTTCCATTCACCAGCCTGTGCATATCCACCAATCGGCCCAGCCGTCAAAATACCTGAGCGATTCGTTCTATTCAGAAAAAGTGTCGCGAAAGCCAAATCCATAGAATAGGACTTTGACCGGACATAAATATCTTTTTGTTTATACCATTCATCTATGGTAACAGGCGTATCCCGAATCCATCCGATCAATTCTTCCGAATCTTGTTTGACTGCCCGCCAGAAAGAATAAATTGCTTTATCATAATCATTGATCACAACACGGTCCACACAAGAATCGAGCAACAAAGAAAGAGCCACCCCTGCGCCGCCGGCAAAGGGTTCAATATAGGTACAATCTTTAAACCCTATATTTTCTATGATCAGCTTCACAAATTCAGATAACCTGCTTTTTCCACCTGGATATCTTAAAGGTGAGTAATTGGCCATAACAAATCCCCCCTTCCTTCATTATGGCTATTATATCTCATATCTACTGCTGATTCAATACAGCACAAATGAAGCTCCCTATTTTGTCACTCCCCGGCCGCCCGCGGCAGCCAGCCCGACATCCTGTAGTAAATGAAAAGGGAGACCGAGCTTAAGGACCAGGTCAGGGGATAGACCCAGTACACGGCCTGGATGCTCTCTGTGAGCGGGACCATGACCATCAGGAAGGCCACGCGGACCACGCACCAGAAAAATCCCATGATCCCCATGGGGAACAGGACCTTCCCCGCACCGCGGAGCACCGCGCAGACGGAATGGGAATAGGCCAGCACACAGTAGAACAGCGCCGCCGTCCGGGCCTTTTCCACCCCGAACCGGACCACCTCCGGCGTGGGGTCAAAGGCCGCGATCAGGTACGGGGCGAGAAGGAATATGGCCAGGCCGATCAGCTCCGCCAGAAGGGCCGACATCAGGATCCCGAAACGGGCCCCCTTCCTGACCCGGTCATACTGTCTGGCTCCGAGATTCTGTCCCACGAAGGTGGTCAGCGCCATCATAAAGCTGATGATCGGAAGGAATCCGAATCCCTCGATCTTTGTATAGGCGCCGTAGCCCGCCATCACCATCTCCCCAAAGGCATTGATATGGGACTGGACAATGATGTTGGCAAAGGAGATGATGGAATTCTGCGCGCCGGCCGGAAATCCGAGCCGGATGATCTGCCCGAGGATCTTCCGGTCAAACCGGATCTCCCTTATGCTCAGGCGGTAGCTCTCCTCCGCCTTCCTCAGCAGGAGAAAGCACAGCACGGCGCTGGCCGCCTGGGAGATCACCGTGGCGATCGCCGCACCGCCCACGCCCATGTGGAAGACTCCGATAAACAGAAGATCCAGCACCAGATTGAGGAACGAAGAAAAGATCAGGTAGTAGAGCGGGTGACGGCTGTCCCCGACCGCCTGCAGGATCCCCACAAAAATATTGTACATCACCAAGCCAAGGGATCCGGAAAAATAGATCTGCAGATAGGTGACTGCCTCCTCCATCACGCTCTCCGGCGTATCCATCCAGCTCAGGATCTGAGGGGAGAGCAGGGCCCCGAGCAGAGTCATCACCAGGCCGAACGCCAGGCCGAACGCCACCATCGTATGGACCGTCCGGTGCAGGTTTCCCCTGTCCCCCGCCCCGAAAAAGGTAGCTGCCACCACACCGGCTCCGGAAGAAATGCCGTTCAAAAAGCCGACCATCATAAAGGTCAGGCTTCCTGACGACGTGACGGCCGCCAGGGCGCTGCTCCCGAGAAAATTCCCCACGATCAGTGAATCCACCGTATTATACAGCTGCTGAAACAAATTTCCAAGCAGGATCGGCAGTGCGAAAAAGATCATCCTCTTCCAGATCGAACCACCTGTCATCGGCTCGACGCTTCTTCTCATGTAACTCCCTCCATCCTTCCCGGGCGCCTCCTCCCGTCAGCCCAGGTTCCTCACTTTAAATTCCTTCTCGGCTTCCCTTCTCTGGTCCTTCTTTGCGATATCCTGCCGCTTGTCATAGAGCTTTTTCCCCCGTGCCAGCCCCACCTCCACCTTGACCAGGCTTCCTTTAAAATACACCTTGAGGGGCACCAGCGTAAAGCCCTTCTGCTGGATCTTCCCGTAAAGGCGGCTGATCTCATGGCGGTGCATCAGGAGCTTGCGCACCCGCAGCGGATCTTTATTGAAGATATTTCCCTTCTCGTAGGGGCTGATGTGCATCCCGTACACAAAAACCTCCCCCTTGTCGATCTTGATAAAGGACTCCTTGACGCTGCATTTCCCCATACGGACAGATTTCACCTCCGTCCCCGAAAGGGAGATCCCCGCCTCATAGGTGTCGTCGATAAAATAATCGTGGTACGCCTTTTTGTTGTTGGCCACCAGCTTATAACTGTCCCTGCCCATTATCCTTCCTCCTCCGGTACAAAATCGATGGTACAGCCCACCGTGTCCACGCCGGCCGCCCGCACCGTGAGCTTCTGCCCCAGGCTGTAGACCCGCCCGGTGGAAACGCCGGCCAGACGGTGTTTTTCCGGATCGTATTCATAATAATCTCCCTCCAGGGCAGACAGGGGGACCATGCCCTCCACCGTGTTGGGAAGCTCCACGTACATGCCCCAGCCGGTCACGCCGGACACCACGCCCTCAAACACCTCTCCGATATGCCCTGCCATATACTGGCACTTTTTCATCTTCTGTACTTCCCGCTCCGCCTCGTCCGCCTTCCGCTCTTTTAAAGAACACTGACGGCAGACGCCGGGAAGCAGCTCCTCGTAATGGGCCTTCCTCCCCTCGGACATGCCTCCTGTCAGACATTCCGTCATGACCCGATGGATCTGCAGATCCGGATACCGGCGGATCGGCGATGTGAAATGACAGTAATACCGGGCCGCCAGGCCAAAATGCCCCACGCACTCCGTCTGGTATTCGGCCCGCCTCATGGAGCGCAGGGTCAGGCGGCTGATCAGGGCCTCCTCCGGTGAATCCTGAATCCCGGCCAGGAGCTTCTGCAGCTCCTTCGGATGGATCTCCTCCTGCCCCATTTTCAGATGGTAGCCGAAATTGCTGATGAGGAGCGCCAGCTCTCTGATCTTGTCCCCGTCCGGCTTCTCGTGGGTCCGGTACACAAAAGGGCTCCCCTGCCAGAAAAAATCCTCCGCCGCGGTCTCATTGGCCAGGAGCATGAAATCCTCGATCAGCATGGTAGCCGCATTCCGCTCATAGGGTGCGACGTCCACGGCCCGCCCGTTTTCATCCAGGATGATCTTGCTCTCCGGGAAGTCAAAGTCGATGGAACCTCTGGCCCGCCGCCTCTCCCGCAGGATCTCAGATAACTCCCGCATATTCCGGAACATGGGCACAAGATCCGCATATTCCGCAGAAAGGGCCGTATCCCCGGAAAGGATCCCGTTCACTGCCGTATAGGTCATCCGCCGGTCCACACAGATCACGGACTTTACAAACTCATGGTTCAACAGGCGCCCCGTTTCGTCCAGCTCCATCAGACAGCTGAAGGCCAGCCTCGGCACTCCCGCATTAAGGGAGCAGATCCCGTTGCTCAGTTCTTTCGGGAGCATGGGGATCACCCGGTCGGTGAGATAGACGCTGGTGCCCCTGGAGAGCGCTTCCCGGTCAAGGGCCGTCCCCTCTTTCACGTAATGGGATACGTCCGCAATGTGAACGCCCAGCCGCCAGACCCTGTTTTCCACGGAGAGAGTGATGGCGTCATCCAGATCTTTTGCGTCCTCCCCGTCGATGGTCACAGTGGGAAGTCCGGTGAGATCCCTCCGGCCCTCCCACTCCTCCCCGGAAACCTCCGCCGGGATCCGTTCCACCTCCGCCAGAACTTCCGGCGGAAACTCGCTCTCAAAGCCGTATGCCTTCGCCACCGACAGCACGTCCACCCCCGGCGCGTCCGCCCGGCCAAGGATCTCCGTCACCTGCCCTTCCGGGTTTTTCCTCGCGTTCCCGTAGTCGGTGATCGTGACCACTACCCGTTCTCCCGTCTGGGCCTCCATGGAAGCCCCCTCCGGGATGAAGATGTCCTTTCCCATCTTCGCGTTCAGCGGGACGGCAAATCCAAAGCGCCGGCACCGCTCGTAGGAAGCCACCACTTCCTTATGGGCCCGCTCCAGGATCCGTATGATCTTCCCCTCCGGATTCCGGTTCCTGCCCCACCGTCTCCCGTAAAGGATCGCCGCCTGGACCGTGTCCCCGTCCATGGCTCCCAGGGTATCCCGCTCTCCGATATAGATATCCGGCCCGGGCTCCCTCCCGGCTCCCGGATCTTTTGTCTGCTCCGGCGCCACAAAGCCAAAGCCCTTCCGGTTCCCGATGAAGGTCCCCCTCACCAGGAAATTCTCCACCGGGGCATATTTCCCCCGTTTGGAAAGCCCCAGCTTCCCCTCCGCGAGGAGCGCGTCCAGAGCTTCCTGCAGGGCAGGCCGGTCCTCCTTCGCAACTCCCAGAAGGATCGCCAGTTCCTTCACTTTCATGGGCTTGTAATCCCTGTGCCCCATCAGTTCCAGAAGCCGCTTCTTTCCATCCTCCAGAATATCCCGCTCCGTCTGTCTGGATCTTTCCTCCTCCGCTCCGCCGCGGTCTTTCCCCGGTCTGTTTCTCCCCGCAGCGGCTTCTCTTATGTCATCCGTCCCGGACGCCCTCTCCCTGCCGCGGCCGTCCGGCCGCTTTTCCCAGGGCTTTCCCGTTCTCTGCGCGCCCGTCCGGCCGCTCTTTCTATTTTCCTTCCTTTTCTTCTCCATAAACTCCTTTATCCTTTTCCGATCCAAACACAAAAGGGATCCATCCACCCCCAAAGCCTGTCCTTTGTGCCCTGGCAAGTCAATGAATCCCGTCTCTTCCGCTATAAACCCCGATCCCGTCCGGCAGTCGGACGCGCCGGATCCTCCATGATCAAAGTATATTCAGAATAAGAGCCAATACCATAAACAAGATCACGCCGTACTTGGTAAGCTTCTCCAGCTTTCCCTCTGCAGAACGTCCCTTATTCTTCCCCCAGTAAGTCTCCGAGGCGCCGCTGATCGATCCGGTCAGCCCTGCCGATTTCCCCTCCTGGAGCAGTACGATCACCATCAATGCCACACATATGATCAAAAAAACTACGGTTAAAGTCACTTTCAAAGCAGTCATCTTCACACCTCCTAGGCCAAACATAGATAGTCTACCACAAGTGGGCAGGATTGGCAACTGTTTTTTCTGATTTTAAAAAGACGCAAAGGGATTCTCGTACACCGCCGTCTTCCCCAGCATCTCCTCGATGCGCAGAAGCTGATTATACTTTGCGTTCCGGTCCGAACGGCAGGGGGCGCCGGTCTTGATCTGCCCCGCACCGGTGGCCACGGCGATATCCGCGATGACCGCGTCCTCCGTCTCCCCCGAGCGATGGGAGATCACCGCATGGTAGCCGGCCTTCTGGGCCATGCGGGTGGCCGCAAAGGCTTCCGTGAGGGTCCCGATCTGATTGACCTTCACCAAAATGGCATTGGCGATCCTCTGGTCAATGCCCCGGCCAAGGCGCTCCGTGTTGGTGACAAAGAGATCGTCCCCCACAAGCTGGACCCGCTCGCCAAGTCTGCCGGTGAGGAGCTTCCAGCCGCACCAGTCCTCCTCATGAAGGCCGTCCTCGATGGACACGATGGGGAAGCGGTTCACCAGATTCTCATAGTAATCCACCATTTCCTCCCGAAGCCTGAGCACTTCCTTTCCGCTCATCTTACTCTCCCCGGGAAAATAATAAACATCCCGCTCCTCGTCGTAGAGCTCGCTGGAAGCCGCATCCATGGCAATGGCCATATCCACGCCGGGGCGCAGGCCGCATTTTTCCATGGCCTCCACCAGAAGGGAAAGCACCGACTCCGTGTCCGGCAGGTCCGGCGCAAAGCCGCCCTCGTCTCCCACCGCCGTGGAAAGCCCCCTTCCCTTCAAAATATCCTTCAGCGTGTGATACACCTCCGCACAGGAACGCAAAGCTTCCGAAAAGCAGCAGGCTCCCACGGGCATGATCATGAACTCCTGCAGGTCCACCGTGTTGTCGGCATGCTTTCCGCCGTTTAAGACGTTCATCATGGGAACCGGCATCCGATCCGTGTAGATCCCGCCCAGATAAGAAAACAGCGGAAGTCCGAGACCCGCCGCCGCTGCCCTGGCCACGGCCATGGACACGCCGAGGATCGCATTGGCCCCCAGGTTCGCCTTGTTTTCCGTCCCGTCCGCCTCTAAAAGCAGCCGGTCGATCTCCCCCTGGCAGGCCGCATTCTTTGAGAGGACCGCATGGGCCAGGACCGTATCCACGTGCTCTGCGGCCCGCCTTACGCCAAGTCCCCGGTAACGGTCCCCTCCGTCCCGAAGCTCTACCGCCTCAAACTTGCCGGTGGAGGCGCCGGAAGGCACGCTGGCCCTCCCGGTCACGCCGCACTCCAGCGTCACCTCCGCCTCCACCGTGGGATTTCCGCGGGAATCCAGGATCTCCCGGCCCCGCACACCTGCAATTTTTAAATATCTCTCCATCATTTTCTCCTTCTCCGCATAAAAAGTACGCCGCCATACACAATATCTTATGACGCCTACGCTTTATTATCTGGAGAAGAAAAAAACTTATACCTTATTTCTACCGCGCAAAGCGCATGCGTTCACGAGTGCCCTTTGGGTATACCTTATTTATCTGCGCAAAGCGCATGCGTTCACGAGTGCCCTTTGGGTATACCTTATTTATCCTCGAAGCTCGATCCCCATCTCCTTTAACTCCGCCAAAATCTTTTCCATGACCTCGTTCACATCCTTATCCTCCAGGGTGCGGTCCTTGGCCCGGAAGGTGATGGAATAGGCCACCGACTTGCAGCCCTCCGCGATCTGCGCTCCCTCATAGAGGTCGAAGAGATGGTAGGATTCCAGGAGCTTTCCGCCCTTCGTCTCAATGGCGGATTCCACCTCTCCCACCATGATCTTCTTGTCCATGACCATGCTGATATCCCTGGTGACGGCCGGGAACCTGGCGACGCCGGTATATTTCCGGTCGAAGGAGGCGAATTTCACCACCTGGGGCATGTCAAGCACCGCCACATAAGCCCTCTCGCCGATGTCATAATTGTCCAGGACCTCCGGATGGACCTCGCCCAGATATCCCATGACTGTTCCCCGGTAGGAGATCTCCGCCTGGCGCCCCGGATGGAGGAAGGGCTTTCCGGCCTTCGGGTCATAGGTGATCCGCTTCGTCATTCCCAGCTTGTCAAAGATCTCCTCGATGACCCCTTTCAGGGTGAAGAAATCCCCCTCTCCGTAAAAGCCCAAGGTGAGCTGCATCCGCTCGTCGGGGAGCTCTGTGAGGGGAAGCGCCTTCGGCAGATAGATATTGCCCAGCTCATAGAGTCTCACGTCCTTGTTTCTTCTATTATAATTGGTGGCCAGGGAGGTGAGCATCCCGTTCAGGGAAATGGTCCGCATGATGCTGTAGTCCTCGCCCAGCGGGTTCATGATCGTCACCACGTTCCGAAGAGGAGAATCTACCGGGAGCAGCAGCTTGTCGAAGACCTTCGGGCTCTCAAAGGAATAGCTCATGCCCTGGGAATAGCCGCAGAATTCCGCAACCTCACGGACAGCCTCCTCCACCCTAAGCTTGAAGGAAAGCTTTCCCGTGGTGGCCTCGCCGGTGGGCAGGGTCGTGGGGATCTTGTCGTACCCGTAGAACCGGGCCACTTCCTCGGCAATGTCCGCCTCACAGACAAGGTCCTGCCGGAAGGCGGGCACAATCACCTCCCCCGCCGCCTCGTCCACCTCGATCTCCAGGGGGCCGAAGTAAGAAACCATGTCCTCCCTGGAAATGTCCGTTCCCAGGAACCGGTTGATCTTCTCCGGCCGGAAGGGAATCCTCTTCGGAACCGGAAGGTCTCCCCGCACGTCGATCATCCCTCCAACCACCTCCCCGCAGCCAAGCTCCTCGATGAGCTCACAGGCCCGGTTGACGGCCGCCTCCGCATTGTTGGGATCCAGTCCCTTCTCGAATTTTCCGGAGGCGTCCGTGCGGAGCCCCAGCCTCCTGGCCGAGAGCCGGTTGTTGGTGCCGTCAAAGCAGGCGGCCTCGAAGAGGACCGTCTTCACCTGGTCCGTGATCTTGGAATTTTCCCCGCCCATGATCCCGGCGATGCCGATCTCCTTCTCCGCATCGTTGATCATCAGTACGTCCTTATCTAACTTCCGCACCTGCCCGTCCAGGGTCTGGAACTCGTCTCCGTCCTTGGCCCGCTTCACGATGATCTTGCGGCCCGCCACCGTGTCCAGGTCAAAGGCGTGCATGGGCTGGCCGTACTCTTCCATGACATAGTTGGTGATGTCCACCAGATTGTTGATGGGACGGATCCCGCTGGCCGCAAGCCGCCTCTGCATCCATTCCGGAGAGGGCCCGAGCTTGATATTCTTCACCACCCGGCCGCAGTAGCGGGGGCAGAGATCCGTATCCACCACCTCCACCGAGGCGTAATCGTGGACGTCCTCGCCGTTCCCCTTCGCCTCCGGCATGGGCGGCACGAATTTCTTTCCGAAGGTGGCCGCCGCCTCCCTGGCAATGCCCAGGACGCTGTAGCAGTCCACCCGGTTGGAGGTGATCTCATACTCAAAGACCACATCCCGCAGTCCTAAAAGCTCTACCGCATCCGCCCCCACGGGCGCATCCTCCCTCATGATGTAGATGCCCATCTCCGGTGCGTCCGGATACATCTCCCTGGAGGAGCCCAGCTCCTCGATGGAGCACATCATGCCGTCGGACTCGATCCCACGGAGCTTGCCCTTCTTGATCTTGATGCCGTTTTCCGGCAGGGGCCCGCCGTCATGTCCGCCCGCCACCTTGCCGCCGTCCAGGACCACGGGGACCTTGTCGCCCTCCTTCACGTTGGGGGCTCCGGTGACGATCTGGATCTTCTTCTCCCCGATATCCACCTGGCAGACGATCAGCTTGTCGGCGTCCGGGTGCTTTTCGATGGACAGGATCTGTCCCACCACGATCTTCTCCAGATTTTTGTCCAGACACTCATACCCCTCCACCTTGGTGCCGGAAAGGGTCATGGCGTCCGTATATTCCTGCGCCGTCACTTGAAGATCCGGCACGTATGCTTTGATCCAGGATAATGCTGTATTCATAATCGTTCTTTTCCTTTCTCCGATTTTCCTTGTCTACAATATTCGAAATTTCTGTCTCTTTAAAACTGCTTCAGGAAACGGATGTCGTTTTCATACAGCAGACGCATGTCGTCGATCTCATATTTTAAGAGGGCGATCCGCTCCAGGCCCACGCCGAAGGCAAAGCCGGAATACTCCTCCGGGTCGATGTCGCACATCCGGAGCACATTGGGATGGACCATGCCGCAGCCCAGGATCTCGATCCAGCCGCTGCCCTTGCAGAAACGGCAGCCCTTGCCGTGGCATTTGAAGCAGCTCACGTCCACCTCGGCGCTGGGCTCCGTGAAGGGGAAATGGTGAGGGCGGAACTTCACCCTGGTATCCTCCCCGAACAGTTCCCTGGCGAACTCCTCCAGCGTCCCCTTCAGATCGGCAAAGGTAATGTTTTTGTCGATCACAAGCCCCTCGATCTGATGGAAGGACGGCGAATGGGTCGCATCCACCTCGTCGGAACGGAACACCCGGCCCGGCGCGATCATCCGGATCGGAAGCTTCCCCTTCTCCATGGTGCGCACCTGCACCGGGGAGGTCTGACTTCTCAGCAGGATGCTGTCGTTGATATAGAAGGTGTCCTGCTCGTCCCTGGCCGGATGGCCCTTGGGAATGTTGAGTGCCTCGAAGTTGTAGTAATCGTACTCCACCTCGGGGCCCTCCACCACCTCGTAGCCCATGCCCACGAAGATCCGCTCCACCTCTTCCAGGGCGATCATGTTGGGGTGCTTGTGGCCCACATGGTTTTTCTTTGCCGGAAGGGTCACGTCGATGACCTCCCGCTTTAACTTTTCCTCCCTGACCTTCTTCGCCAGTCTCGCCTTCCGCTCCTCCAGCTTCTCCTCGATCACAGCGCGGGTATCGTTGACCATCTGCCCCACTCTGGGCCTCTCCTCCGCGCTCACGTCCCGCATCCCTTTCAGGACACCGGTCAGCTCCCCCTTCTTCCCCAGGTAAGCCACCCGGATCTCATTCAGGGTCTCCAGTGCCTCGGAGGCGGCGATCCTCTCAAGGGCCGCCAGCCTGATCTGTTCCAGTTTTTCCTTCATAATGTTCTCCTTCATAAAATTATTCAGCATGTGCGATCGAATGTTGCAATCGGGCAGGGAGAGCTTTTTTCTCTGCCCGCCAGCGCTGAGGTGCTGTGTGCCAATGGCACACGTTTAGCACCGACCGAAGCGAAGCAAAGACCGGGCTGCGATAGCAGCTACGTCCTTTCCGCCCCATGTGCATAAGAAAAATCCCTCTGCCGTCTAACGGCAAAGGGACGAATTGCTCGCGGTACCACCCTGATTCCTGCGCATGCGCAGACACTCCTTTCCCGCCTAACGCGCAGGCCCACGGCATCTCCTACTATCCAAAAATCCCCACAAAACCCTCCCACATCCGGGCGGAACCTGCCGGTCTCATGGAATTCAAACATGCGGCTCCGGTGGGAAATTCGGCGTCCGTCTGAACTTAAGGGGGCTTTCAGCCGGTGGCCTCCTCTCTCTGCAAGAAAACGGAACGTCTACTGACACCTTCCATGCCTTTTTTCTCATATGGTTGTTTGAAACCTATGACATATTTTAACATAAAACCTCCGCTTGTCAAGGATTAATTTTATTTCCGTCCCTGTCCTCCCTTGCAATCCGCCCCGTATCATGCTATACTTCTCTGAAACACCGCCAGCAGATGTATGGAGCAGGCAGGAGGGGTATCCTATGAAACGGTTCCGGCTTTTTCTCGGAAGGACCATCAATTTGATCGTGGAGGATAAGATCTCTGTGTATGCGGCACAGGTTTCTTTTTTTGTCCTCATCTCGGCGATACCCATCGTCATGCTGGTGATACCCCTAATCCAGTTCCTGATCCCCTTTTCCCAGGAATCCCTGACAAACACGATCCTGTCGGTCCTGCCGAGCACCCCCGAACTGCAGAATTTCATCGTCAGCATCTTGAACGATGTCTACACCAATTCGGCCGGGACCATCATTTCCGTCTCCATCCTGACCACCCTGTGGTCGGCCTCCAAGGGCATTTATTCCCTCCAGCAGGGCTTGAACAACATTGCATCCTTAAAGGAAACCAGGAACATCGCCGTCCAGCGGCTGTTGTCCATCGTCTACACCATCGGCTTTGTGTTCGTCCTGATCTTTACCATCGGCGTCCTCCTCTTCGGCAACCGGATCCAGCTTCTTTTAGAATCCTGGTTCCCGAGACTGGCCCACTTTTCCAGCCTGGTCATCCTGTTCCGCACCGGGCTTTCCATTGCCCTGTTTATGCTGTTTTTTGTGCTGATCTACGCCATCCTTCCCAACAGGCACCTGTCCTTCCGGAAACAGATCCCGGGAGCCGCCTTCACCACCTTCGGATGGCTGATCTTTTCCTACGTGTACTCCCTCTACATCGACCACATCGCCAACTTTTCTTATATCTACGGCAGCCTGACCGCCATCATCTTCCTCATGCTGTGGCTCTACATCTGCATGAATATCGTCCTCCTGGGCGCCGAGGTCAACAAATTATTTGAGGAATATACGAAAAAAAGCGAGAATCCATAGTACAAAAACGATCCGGGAGAAAATCTCATGAACAGAAACGACGACTACAAGTACACCGAAATCCGCAAAAACATCTGGCAGATCGAAGAAGACCACGGTGTCTGCTGTACTCTGGCCAGGGGCGGCAGCAGGGCACTGCCGATCGATACCGGATATGGCCGCCGGAACCTGCGCGCTTTTATCGAAAAAAATCTGGATCCCCCTTATATGGTCGCAAACAGCTACGGACATCCGGACCATATCGGCGGAAACCACTGGTTTGATACGGCCTGGGCCGCCGAAGAAGAGTTTGACGTGATCCGGCATTTTGAAGAGGGCAGGCCTTCTGATCGCAGGAGATGCCCTCAATGAGGAACTCTGGCTGTTCAATTACGGCTCTCTTCCCATGAAACAGCTCTTCCATACATTAAAGAAGGTATCCTCCCTCCGGTTCGATTCCTACTTATGCGGACACAGCCAAAAAGAAAAAATCGGTTCTCACATTAAAAATATCGAGGCGCTCGATCCGGATGCCTGCATTCCGGAGACTACCATCGGCTTTGAAACCCTCCGCAGCATCTATAAAGGGCCTTTGGGAAGATCAGAAATCGTATTTACGCCGGACAGGCTGTGAGATCTCCGCCTCGCGCCTTCCCTTCAGGGCCGTTTTTCCACAATCTCCCCCTGATTCTTATAAACGGAATCCGCCGGGATATAGCCCCGCACCATGGACAGGGGATAGACGCTGGTGTTTCTTCCGATCACGGAGCCGGGATTGACCACCGTCCCGCAGCCGACCTCCACGAAATCCCCCAGCATGCCCCCCACCTTTTTCCGCCCCGTCTCCAGACGCAGATCCCCGGCCTTTACGACCACCGGTTTTTTGTCGGATTTCACGTTGGAGGTAATGGACCCGGCCCCCATGTGGGAATGGTATCCCAGGATGGAATCCCCCACATAATTATAATGAGGCACCTGCACGTGATCAAAAAGGATCACGTTTTTGAGCTCCGTAGAATTCCCCACCACACAGGAATCCCCGATCAGCGCACTGCCGCGGATAAAAGCACAGTGGCGGACCTGGGTATCCTTCCCGATAATGGCCGGTCCTGTGATGGATGCCGTCGGAGCGATCACCGCCGACTTCGCCGCCCAGATCTGCTCTCCGATCTGCCCGTATTCTTCCCTGGGGAGCTGCTTTCCCAGCTCTGCGATAAATTCCTCCAGCCCGGCCAGCGCCTCCCAGGGATAAGTAAAGCCCGCCAGATATGGCGCCGCCAGCGTATGGTCCAGGTCATATAAGCCCGCGATCGTAAGTTCTTTCATCATCTCTCATTTTCCTCCTATTCCGAAAACACTCTCCTACTTTACCATATTCCCGCAGAGGCCGCAAGTATCCCCAAAGGGCATTCTTCCATGTATATCACGCCGTAAAAATGATACGGCGCTAAAGGATCATCCCCGAAAAAAGCGGGGCAAGGACCACCGTGACGATACCGGCCACGACCACCGCCAGGCTGGACATGGCCCCCTCCAGCTCCCCGAATTCCAGAGCCTTGCTGGTCCCCATGGCATGGGCCGAATTGCCGCAGGCCAGCCCCACCGCAATGGGATCTTTGATGTGGAACAACCGGCAGAGTACCCTCGCCATGATCCCGCCGAACATCCCCGTGACCACCACCGCCATGATGGTAAGAGCGCTGCTCCCGCCGAGTTCCTCCGAGACCCCAATGGCAATGGCCGTCGTAACGGATTTGGGCTGCAGGGAATGGTAGATACTACCGTCCAGGCCGAACAGGGCGCAGAGCCCCCAGATCGAGAGGGCTGCTGCCAGACAGCCGCTCACGATGCTAAGGAGGATGGCCGCCAGGTTTTTCTTCAGGATCCGCACCTGCTTATACATGGGAATGGCAAGGCAGACGGTACAGGGCGTCAAAAAGTAACTGATATGGGAAGCGCCCGCATCAAAGACCTCATAGTCGATCCGAAAGACCAGGAGCACTATGATGCATAGAACCGTACTGATCAACAGCGGATTACAGAGGGTATAAGGAAACTTCTTTTGGACCTTAAGTCCGATCCAGTAGGTTCCGAGAGCCAGAAAAAAGCCGAAGTACATATTTCCCTGTAAAATCTCATTCATGGAACTATTCCTCCCTTTTTCCGCCTTCTTCCCGGCCGGCGGCTCCTTCCCTTTCCTCCGGTTCATCCCTGAGGCCGGATCTCTCTCTTCCCGCCCTCCTTTTAAGGACCGCCTGGGCAGTCAGGCCGGTCACCGCCATGACCGCCATGGTGCTGAGGATACAGACCGCCAGGATCGGGACCAGCCGGTCCGCCAGCCCTCCCATCACCGTGATCAGACTGACGCTGGGCCCGATGAACAGCACCGGCATGATCTTCACCAGAAAGCCGCCTGCATCCTCCACCTGCTCCGACCTGATAAGCCCCGTCACCAGAAGGAGGAACATGAGGACCAGCCCGTATACACTGCCCGGCACCGGCAGGGGCAGCACCCGGTTCAGAAATTCCCCGATAAAAGAAACCGCCATGATGACCGTCATCTGCTTCAGATATTTTACCGTATCCACTTTTCCCGCTCCTTTCGCTGTCCCGCAGGACAAGAAAACAGGCTCCTCCTTTTGGAAGAGCCTGCCGTGCAGTTGGCGGGACTTGAACCCGCACGAGCGCTATGCTCACTAGATCCTTAGTCTAGCGCGTATGCCAATTCCGCCACAACTGCAAATGTCATTTAACTGGCACGCATATTATGATATCATCCCGCCAGAAAATTGTCAATGGTTTTTTCCGCAAAATATCATATTTTTTCGACGGGCTCCCTTTCCTGCTCCTTCCTTTTCCTATCAGAAAAACGCTATGCGGATCCAAGCCCGCATAGCGTTTCATACCTCTTATCTTATTTTGTCCGGACTCCTCTATGGAAACGCCGATCAAATCTGCGCGTCCAGGATATACATGGCGATAAAGATCACCGACAGGATGTATACCAGCACAGGCACTTCCTTGGCCTTGCCCCGGCAGACCTTGATCACGGCGTAGGAGATAAATCCGAAGCCGATGCCGTCGGAAATACTGTAGGCGAAGGGCATCATGGAGATGGTCAGGAAGCAGGGCAGAGCCGTCTCAAAATCACCCCAGTTGATCTTCGCCGCACCCATCATCATATAAACGCCCACGATGATCAGGGCGGGAGCCGTCGCCGCGCCGGGCACGATCCCGGCAATGGGGGCCAGAAGCACACACACCAGGAACAAAAGTCCCGTCACCACAGAGGCAAGTCCGGTCCGGCCGCCCTCCTGGATGCCGGTGGAGGATTCCACGAAGGTCGTCACCGTGGAAGTTCCGAGGCAGGCGCCCACACAGGTGGCGATGGCGTCGGCGATCAACGCCCGGTCGCCGCCGGGAAGATTCCCGTCCTTGTCCAGCATCCCCGCGTTTCCGGCCGTGCCGAGCAGAGTCCCCACCGTGTCAAAGCAGTCCACGATAAAGAAGCTGACCACCGCCGTGATGAGGGGCAGGAACCCCAGGGACATCACGCCGCCGAAGTCCAGATGGAAAGCCGTCAGGCCGATATTTCCGATATTGCTCATGGTCATGCTCTCCGGCATGGCGGTGATCCCCATGGGAATGCCGATGACGGTCGTGATGATGATGCCGATGAAGATCGCCGCCTTCACCTTGTGGGCGATCAGAACGCCGGTGATCAGAAGGCCGATCAGCGCGAGAAGGGCCGGCCCCTTGGTGATCGCACCCATGTCGGTAAAACCGGGTTCCCCGCTGACCGCCGTCACGATCCCCGCATTCAGCAGGCCGATGAAGGCGATAAAGAGGCCGATGCCCACCGAGATCGCATCCTTTAAGCAGGCCGGGATGGCCGCAATGATCTTGCTCCGCAGGGGGGAGACCGTGATGGCCAGGAATAAAATGCCGGAGATCAAAACAACGGTCAGAGCCTGCTCCCAGGTGTAACCCATGCTTCCGCAGAGGGTAAAAGCAAAAAATGCGTTTAATCCCATGCCAGGAGCCTGCGCAAAAGGCACATTGGCGATGAACGCCGTGAGCAGCGTGCCGATCGCCGCCGAAAGGCAGGTGGCGACCATGACCGCCGTGGGATCCATCCCCGTCGCGGACAGATAATTCGGGTTTACAAAAATGATGTAAGCCATGGCGAAGAAGGTGGTCACGCCGGCAATGACTTCTGTCTTTACGCTGGTGCCGTGTTCCTTCAGTTTGAAAAACTTTTCCATATCTTCCTCCGTTTCTTTCTGCGCGCTTCTCACACGCAGCAGGCCGGAACAGGAAATTTCTCTGCCCCGGCTGTGTTTATGAACACCATGACTATCCTATCATAAAATTTTTATAAATTCAATGAAAATTTAAGAAAATTCTGTTTTTATTCCCATTTCCTCGGGGTTCCATCAATCAAGAATCGTTCCGTCCATGGCGTTCACTGACAAAAGAGGCTCCCGGAGGGAGGTCCGCAAAACCCCTTCCTCGTCCAGAAACTGGTAAGTCCCATAGGCATTCCAGGCAGGGACCAGGCTCCCTGTTTTCCTGCTCTCCTCCGTATCAGGCACATAGTGATAGGCCAGGCGAAGCTCATCCACTGTCACGGACTGTAATTCATTGGGTTCACACATGACCGGGATCCGCGTTTCCTGATATACTTTCTGGATCTCCGAGAAAGGAAGGAGCGCCGCCTCCTCTTCCCCCTCCCGCACGTTCAGATCTGTATACCGAAGGTCCGCCACTCCCCTGTCGTCGATCAGAAAGGACAGCTTTGCTGCCTCGGCAACCGGTACGCCCCGGATCTCCCTCACATATTCAAACACATATCCCGCTTCGGAAAAAGTCCAGATGTCAAACTCCCTCAGCCCGGCATAATACAGGCTCCATTCTTCGGAAAGCCCCAGCTTCTCCATATAGGCCTCCGCCAGCTTCTCCGCCTCCTCCCGGTAGATCGTACAGGGATCGTCACAGACATTGGGCCATTCCATAACGGACAGCCCGTATTTCCGCAGCCCCACCTGCACAGTCCGCTGCTCCCAGTCCGTAAACCCCTCCAGCCGGTCGCCCATATTCAGGTTGTCATAAGGTTCCGGCAGAAGAGGGATCTCCGTCTTCCTGACCTCATCCTGCATATCCTCAATACAGCCCTCCAGCATCTCCTTCGATCCTTTCAGCCCCTGCTCATCCTCATCCCCGATATAATACCCATATTTCAGGCGGAGCTCTGTAAAAGCCATCTGATTGACAATGTGCTCATACTCCTCCGGTTCAAAGCAATAGAGCCCTCCCTCCCCCAGGAGCGGTTCCACCAGGGTTTTCACATCCCCGTTCCCAAATGCCCTGGCTTCCGCAGAACAGACTGTGAAAAAATCGGCATCCGGCACCATGACTGCTGCGTTCAGAGTCTGGACGATACCGTCTTCGTCCACCGATTCTGCCGAAAGCCGTTCCGGCGCCCCGAGACGTTCCCTCAGGGCCTTTTGCTTTTCCGTCTCCTCCGTTTCTCCTTCTGTGGATATCTCCACACGCCGTTTCTCCTCACCTGACTTTTCTGTCCCTCCGCGCTCCCCTTCCGCGCTGCTCTCCTCTGCTTCCCGGCCTGTACCCTCTCCGGCATTCTGCTCTTCTTCCTCAACAGCGTTCCCCGCTCCCTCAGACGGCGCGCCTGTCTCTGCGGCAGCCTCCGTCTTTTTCACTGCAACGTTTTCCACAGCCGTCTTCCCGCAGCCGATCCCAAGCATCAGGGAAAACAGGACTCCTGCCATCAAACATGCGATCGTTCTTTTTCTCATATATCCCAAACTCCTTTCTTTTTCAACCCGGACAAGGCAGCACCACCCCTGCCCTGTCCTTACTATAAAAGAAAGTCCGTCAAAAATCCTCATCGCCCTGTAAACATTTTGTAAGCTTTCCCATATTAAAAAGAAACCGTCACCGTGGTTCCCTCTCCGGCCCGGCTCTCAAACCGGAGCTTCCCCCGGTGGAGGCATACGATCTGTTCACAGATGGCAAGGCCGAGGCCGATCCCCTCTTTTCCGGACTTCTCCGCCCGGTAAAAAGGTTCGCAGATCTTCCTCAGCGCTTCCTCCGTCATTCCCTTTCCAGAGTCCCGGATCAGGACCTCCTCTTCCCGGACCGTCACCCGGATCTCCTGGCCCGGAGCGGACGCCTCGGCTCCGTTGTCAAGCAGGTTGACAAAGAGGCTCACCAGCAGGTCCCGATCCCCGCAGAGGGTAAAATCCTGCTCCGTCTCCAGGCAGAACCTCCGGTCCGGCCACCTGCTCTCCGCCATGGGAACGACCTGTTCAAGGACAGCCTCCATACTCTGTGCTTCCATGGAAATGGATTCATTCTGGTGGAGGGCCGTGAGCTCCATCAGCTTGGCGGAAAGCCGCTGCAGGTAGCCCGCCTGCTCATAAATGCCGCGGATAGCCTGTCTCTGCTCCCGCTCTCCCAGCTTCATGTTGAGCAGGGTGTCGGAATATCCCAGAACCACGGTCATGGGGGTGCGCATCTCGTGGGCCAGGCTTCCGAGAAGCCGCTCCTTCTCCTCCCCGGCGAGGGTGAGCTCTCTGACCCGGCTCTCCACCTGCTCCGCCATGAGGTTAAAAGCCGCCGCCAGCCTTCCGATCTCGTCCCGCCGCCCTACCTTCGCCCGGACACCGTAGTTTCCCCGGCTGATCTCCCCGGCCGCCCGCATGAGAATTCCCATGGGCTTTAACACCAGCTTCGCCGCCGCCGCTCCGAGAAGGGAAGCCGCCGCCACAAACAGAAACCAGATCAAAGTAAACTGGCGGACAAACTCTGCCGTCTCCCGGTGGACCTCCGTCACCTCCTGCACGGAAAAGAGGTAGTTGTCCTCACCCAGCCAGGGAAGTGCGGAGCCGATGACGACCCAGTATTCTCCCCCTCCCTGCTCCAGCACCCACTCCGTCTCCTGGAATCTCCCCTCTTCTCTCCAGTTTCCTTCCCAGGAGACTGCATAGAGGGAGGAGTCGCAGAGCACCTCACCGCCTGCGATCCAGATACACCCGTCGAATAATTTTTGGCGGAACATCCGTTCCATAAGACGGCGAAAGCCTCCTTCCCCGGCGGTTCCCCCGGCCCCAGGTTCCGTCTGGTACATCCATTCTACGGCATATCTGGCGGACTCAAAGCTCCGTACCTCTGCTTCCGCGGCCCGGAGCATCTGCCGCTTTTCATAGTTGGTCCCCAGCAGCCAGCCGCAGAAAAGCCCGCAGCCCGTCAGGATCCCGAAAATAAGCGCCATGATCTTCTGGTACAGTTTCATCCCCGCTCCTCCAGCCGGTAGCCGATCTTGGGTATGGTCTGGATCAGTCCCGGAACTCCCAGCTTCTTTCTGAGCTGGCCGATGTGGACGTCCACGGTCCTCGTCTCCCCGATATAGAGATCCCCCCACACCTCCCGCAGCAGCCGCTCCCTGGAAAAGGTCACGTTCTTGTTTCTGGCAAGCAGTACCAGGAGGTCATATTCCAGTGGTTTTAAGCGGATTTCCTCCCCGCCCCGCATGACGGTCCTGCTCTCCTGAAAGATCTCCACGTCTCTCACCGTAAGGATCTTCTGCAGACGCCCCGTCCGCCCCAGCACCTTCTCCACCCGCACCAGAAGCTCCAGCACCTCAAAGGGCTTCACGATATAATCTTCCGCGCCGCCCTTTAAGCCCCGCACTTTGGACATCACGTCGTCCTTGGCCGTCAGAAAGATCACCGGGATCCCCCGCTCTTTAAAAAAAGGCAGAAGCGCAAAGCCGTCCTTTCCCGGCAGCATGATATCCACCAGGGCCAGGTCGAACTCTCCGTCTTCTGCCAAAAGGGCCAGCGCCTCTTCCCCGTCCGGACAATGGTCTGTCCGGTAGCCGGCCACCGAAAAGTTCATCTCCAGAAGCTCCGAGATGGCCGGATTATCCTCCACGATCAAAATACGGTTTTCCACCATTCCCACGCACCCCCATCCAATCTTCTTACTATCTTAACACATTTCCGCCGGACGGGCGCTGTTTTCTCTGTAAACAAGTTGTAAACTATGGGAAACGGCCGGACAGGTCCCGCTTATGAAAGAATATACGCACTCAAAATCTTCCCATAATACTCCACATGATAATCCCGGTTTGCCATGGGATGGGAGCTGTCCACATGCTCCGGATACATGCTCTCCCGGATAGACGGAGGGATCTGGTTCTTATCCTGGAGCCTCCGGTAAAGGACACGGCATTCCAGCGTCAGGGGAAGCTCTTTCACAGCGGGGGCCTTCACAAACTCCGATTCCACCAGAGTGAGGGAGAGTTCCTTCGCCTTGTCCACCTCCCGGCCCGTTTTCGAACCGCAAAACCCGACGATCCTCCTGTCATACTCCCCGTAAGGGATGTTGACGGTAAACTCCATACTCTCGTCCAGAAGCTCCCTGGTAAAACGCCCCTCCCTCACATACGCCACGAAGATCGGCTCCCCCCACTCGATCCCTAAAGTTCCCCAGCCGATGGTCATCATGTTGACCCGCTCGCCGCTCTTTGCCGTCAGGAGGACTCCCTTTCCCAGGGCGCCAAGGATCTCCTTCGCATGATCAAACACCTGAATTTTCTGTCTCATCCACGTAAACCTCCGTTCTCTTAAACGATATCATCCACAAATACCCATGTATCGCGAAACAGGAGACCGATGCGCTCCCACCTGTCTCCTGCGTAAAGTTCCATATTTAATCTGACAGCATCATCCGGTCGTTGGCGAACTCGCCGCCGCTGGCATCCTCGAATTTTTTCAGAAGGTCTTCCACCTTGAGTTTCTTCTTTTCCTCGCCCCGCACGTCATAAATGATCTGCCCGTCATGCATCATGATCAGACGGTTCCCGAGGCGGAGAGCATCCTTCATGTTGTGGGTCACCATGAGGGCCGTCAGCCGCGCCTCCGTGACCATCTCCTCCGTCAGGCTCAAGACCTTCTTCGCCGTCCTGGGATCCAGGGCCGCCGTATGCTCGTCGAGGAGCAGGAGCTTTGGCTTCTGCAGGGTCGCCATCAGAAGGGTCAGCGCCTGCCTCTGCCCGCCGGAGAGAAGTCCCACCTTGGCAGTCATCCGCTCCTCCAGGCCAAGGCCCAGCCGCTTTAACTCCTCGTGGAAGATCTCCTTCTCCTGCTTCGTGACCCCCCATTTTAGTCCCCGCCTGCGCCCTCTTCTGTGGGCCAGCGCCATATTCTCCTCGATCTGCATGCCCGCCGCCGTCCCCATCATGGGATCCTGGAACACCCGTCCCAGAAGGGAGGCACGCCTGTACTCCGGCTGACGGGAGATATTCACGCCGTCCAGGTAAATGGTCCCGCAGTCGATGGGATACACCCCGGCGATCATGTTGAGCATGGTGGACTTTCCGGCCCCGTTCCCGCCGATGATGGTGACAAAATCCTCCGGTTCCAGATGCAGATTCAGATCCCTAAGCGCCTGCTTCTCCGTGACCGTTCCGGGATTAAAGGTTTTACTAACATGGCTGATCTTAAGCATAGGTCAGTTCCCTCCTTTCCCGGAGCTGCCGTCCGTCATAGGGTCGTAGGCCGCCGAGCGTCTTCTCTTTTCCAGGAGCACCGGCACCGTCAGGGCCGCCGCCACCAGGATCGCTGTCAGGAGCTTTAAATCGTCCGTGTTGAGGCCCAGCTGGAGCACCACCGCTACGATGATCCGGTAGATCACGGAACCAACCACCACGGACAGAAGCTTTGTCCCGAAGCTGGTCTTTTTCCCAAAGATCACCTCGCCGATGATGATGGAGGCCAGGCCGATGACAATGGCGCCCGTCCCCTGCTTCACATCGGCATAGCCCTGGCTCTGGGTCACCAGCGCACCGGAAAGGGCCACCAGGCCGTTGCTGATGGCAAGGCCGAGCACTTTATTCCGGTTGGTGTTCATTCCCAGAGAGCGGGCCATGCGCTCATTGTCGCCCGTAGCCCGGATGGCCGAGCCGATCTCCGTGCCGAAAAACCAGTACAGCAGTGCGATCAGCGCCGCCACAAACAGCATTCCCACGATCATGGAGACCCAGCTCTGTCCCAGTCCGGTCAGCTCGATCAGCTGTTTGAAGACCGTCGGCAGCTTTAAGAGCGGCGTGTTGGAACGCCCCATAATGCGCAGATTGATCGAATAAAGCCCGATCTGGGTCAGGATCCCGGCCAGGATCGCCGGGATCTCGCACCTGGTATGCAGGATCCCCGTCGTATAACCGGCCAGCATGCCCGCCAGGACCGCCGCCGCAAGAGAAAGCCAGGGATCCACCCCCGCCGTGACCAGGGCGGCGCAGATACAGCCCCCCAGGGCAAAGCTTCCGTCCACGGTCAGATCCGCCACGTCCAGTATCCGATAAGTCAGATAAATGCCAAGCGCCATGATCCCCCAAAGGATCCCCTGGCTTACGGCGCCTTGAATCGCCAATATAATCCCCATACGGTATCCATCCTCCCCGACGTTCTCATAAATGCCTTACTCGGCCAGATCCTTCGCCCGGTCCATAACGCCGTCCAGGCTCACATTCAGATCGGCTGCCGAAGCCGAATTCACCGCCAGGCTGCAGTCCTCCGCGCTGATGTACTGGACCGGCATGGTGCTCACGTCCGTTCCGTTCTCAATGATGTCCACGGCCATGTTGCCGGCCAGCTTGCCCAGTGCAAAATAATCCAGGCCGTAGGTGGCCAGACCGCCGTTTTTCACCATGTTCTCCTCACCCACGATGCAGGGAAGGCCGTTCTCATTGGTGATCATAGTCACCGTCGCCATGGCCTCCGCCATGAGATTGTCCGTGGGAATGTAAACCGCATCCACTTTGCCGATCATGGACTCTGCCACCGACTGGATCATGCTGGAATCCGACACGGTAAACTCCTCGACCTCCAGATCCCTGGCCTTGCAGACTTCTTTCGCAACATTCGCCTGGAGGATAGAATTGTCCTCAGAGGAACAGTACATGATGCCGACCTTCTTTGCATCAGGAAGAAGCTCCTGCAGCAGGGAGATCTGCTCCTCCACCGGGTTCATGTCGGAAGAACCGGACACGTTGGTCCCGGGAGCGTCGTTGCTGTCCACCAGGCCCGCCTCCGCAAAGTCCGTGACGGCCGTGGCAAGGATCGGGATCTCCGTAGTCTTGCCGGCTACCGCCTGGGCCGCGGGAGTGGCGATCGCCAGAAGCAGGTCATTCTTATCATTCACAAGCTTGTTGGCGATGGTCTCACAGTTGGAGACATCCCCCTGGGCATTGTTGAAATCCAGTTCCAGATTCTTTCCTTCTTCATAGCCGGCCTCTTTAAGAGCCTCCACAAAGCCCTCGTAAGCCGCATCCAGGGCCGGGTGCTCCGCAAGCTGTACCACGCCGATCTTCACGGTCCCGCCGTCTGCCGCCGCCCCTCCCTTCGTCTCGCCGGCTGCCGTCGTTTCAGCCGCTTCTGTCCCGCCGCCCCCGGTCTCCTCCGACTTTACGTCGACAGCTTCCGTCTCCGCCGCGGTCGTCTCTACGCCCTTCGTCTCCCCAGAATCTCCGCCGCCGCAGGCCGCAAGAAGGTTCACAGCCAAAAGCGCCGCCGTCATAAGTGCTGCTGCTTTCTTTTTCATAAAATGATACTTCCTCTCTTTTTGAATTTCAGGCTTATTTTTACGCCGTTTACCAGCATACTACAAAAATCGAGGAAAGTCAATACATTAAAGTGTTGTGGTTCAACGCGCTAAAGTGGATTGACAGGTGCGGCGGAGCGCCTCTCCCACGCAGACGGATGGCAACGCCCCCTGACTGTCTGCTTAGGGAGAGGCGCCCCGCCGCACCCTGGTTCTCCAGAAAAAAAGAAGAGAAGCCCGCCCTCACGGCCGCCACCGCCTCCAGAGAACTCCGAGGGCGAGGAACAAAAGCCCGGTGGCGGCAAGGAAATACTTGGGAGTGAAATCCCCCCGGGCCATGGAAAAGAGATAAAAATTCCTGACGTACCTATCGCCGCCGAAATTGACCGCATAGTAGACCAGAGGGACCATGTAGCCCACGGCGGGATTATCGGTCACGCCGTAGACCGCCATCCCTAAGCCGCCGAGGAAGACGGCCCCCGCCAGAGTACCGAGAAAATAGCTCCACAGCGGAAAGCTGCAGCCGCAGCCCTGCAAAAACAGGACGCAGGCAAACTCGGCCGCCGCCAGAAAGACCAGGCTGTCCAGGACCCGGATCCCGTGGACCAGGCTGAAGGAGATCCGCTTCGAGCGGAGCAGATCCCGGATGTCCCGGTCCATGTCCGCCAGGAAGACCGGAACCAAAAGCACCACCCCGAAAAGAGCCGCATAGAGTTCCAGTGTCCTGGCCGATCCCTCCGGTCCCAGGTTCTCCGTACTCATGAGAAACGGCATCAGGCAGAACAGGAGCACTGCCGCCAGCAGATGAAACTTAAAATGACTCTTCAGGTAAACTCTGCTTATGCCCACGTAAGCTTCCAAAACGGATCCCTCCTCCCTTTCGTTTCCAGTCATAGACAAACACGGCCGCCGCCAAGAAGAGCAGGCTCAGGACACCGTAAAAGATCCGGTTCCCCACAAGGCTCAAAAACTCCCGCTCAAAAATCGCCGTACTTCCGAGGGCATTAAACCGCGGGATAAACTTTAAGCCGAAATCCCCCACCAGCGTATCAATGGATCGGAACACGCCGGCAAACCAGAAGATCCCCTGAATGAGCACCGCCGTCACACTGCCCGTCAGCTCGCTGACAAGAAGTCCCACAGCCGCAGAGAAAGCCGCCGCAGGAAATATCCACCCTCCCACATATTTAAAGAAAGCAAAGGAATCCGCAGAGAGCCCCGCCGCCGCGGCCGCCGCGCCGCACCGGATCTGAGCGATCCCCGCCAAAACAAGGATCGGGGCCAGGGACAGGACAAGGAGCGCCAGGTACCTTGCCAGAAGAATGCAGGCCGAGGAGGACCGTTTCGAATAAAGCGCCGGCGAAGCCTTGGAGCGCCGGTCCCTGAGGGTCCTCGCCACCGCCGGAAAAACAGGCAGGATCGCCGCCATCAGGCCCATGTAGTCACAGAAAAGCCTGGCAAAGGCCCCGGAGTAGCGGTCCCGCTCCACGATATCCCGATATTCCGCCAGGGCCCCCTCATAGGTCTGAGGCACCTGGACTCCCTTTTTCAGCCTGGCAGGCGCATACATGGAACCGCCCCCGATCAGATCGTCCACCTGGTCCATCCGCTCCAAAAATCGCTCAAAGGACACCCCCTCCGCCAGCTCGGCCCCGATGTCCGGAACCGGGGGAACTGCCATTTCCATATCGACCCCCTCCTCCGACATCCGCTCGTAAAATGCACTTTCCTCATTGATATGATCATATCCAAGCTGTTCCAGCTCTTCCCTGCTCTTTCCCGTGAGCTCCGACAGGATCTCCTCCATCTGCGCCTTCTCTTCCTCCCCCAGGCTTACCCGTTTGTAAAATCCCAGCGGATAGGCCGCATAGCTGTTCTGGGCGTAATCCCCCGTCAGCCGTATTACAGTCTTCCCCATGACCGTCGCCTCGTCCGTGGAATAGGTGTAGCCGTATTCTCCCTCGTGTCCCGGAAGAGGCTTTGGCAGACTCCAGTCCGACTCGCCAAGCTGACTCGCAAAAAACAGGACCAGGCAGGCCACATAAGCCCAGTAAGCCAGACTTTTCACCGTCATCTTGCATTCCTTAAAAAACAGCGTCCCGAACATCAAGATCCCCTCCTCTCCGCATGCATCAGATACAGATAAGCGTCCTCCACCCCCGCCTTGCAGACCTGGGCCGCAAAAGGCGGCGGCGTTTCCGACAAAAACCGGATCTGGGCCGTGCCGCCGGTGGTCAGGATCGAAGTCACCGGATACCGCTCCTGGATCTTCGGAAGCTCCAGCCTGGAGATCTCCGCCCGGTACACCCGCCCCTCGGCCAGCGCAAGAAGCTCCTCCACCGTGCCGTCAAAGATCAGCTCCCCCCGGTCTAACACTCCGATCCGCCCGCAGGCCGCCTCCACGTCCCCAACGATGTGGGTAGACAAAATGACGATCCGGTTCTGTGCCACCTCACAGAGCAGATTTCGGAACCGGACCCGTTCCTCCGGGTCGAGCCCTGCCGTTGGCTCATCCACAATGAGCACCTTCGGGTCATGCAGGAGCGCCTGGGCAATGCCGAGCCTCCTCCTCATGCCCCCTGACATGGCCCGCACCTTTGTCCTCCCGTGTTCCTGCAGATTGACCCGCTCGAGGAGCGGCCGGATCCTTGCCTTTCGCTCGGCTCTTGTAAGTCCCGAGAGCACCCCCAGATAATCCATGGCCTCATAGGCGCTCATGCTCCCGTACATGGAAAAATCCTGCGGAAGATAGCCCACCAGGGACCGCACCTTCCCCGCCTGTTCCACCGGCACGCCGCAGACGCTCACCTCGCCGCTGCTTTTCTTCGTCAGTGTGGTCAAAATTTTCATCACCGTTGTCTTTCCGGCCCCGTTGGTCCCGAGAAGTCCGTACATACCTTCCCCGATGATCAGATCCAGGTCCTTGACCGCCTGCTTCTTCCCATACCATTTGTCCAGATGTTCGATCCTGATCTCCATATCCCTATCCTTTCCCGGCCGTCAAAAACCCTGACCGCCGTTTCCTGCCGTCAGGGTTTATCATAAAAAGAAAATCTCTATTTTTTCTCTAGATTCCGGACTCCACAGGCGGAATTTATTCCCCTGTCCCGAAAGCAGCCGAAAGGATCGCGCCGCCGTCCACGCTGTTGTGGATGCCGAGGCAGCCCCCGTGCTTCTCACAGAGTATCCGGCAAATGTAAAGTCCGATCCCGAAATGCTCCTTTCCTGTTTCTTTCTTATCTTTATAATAAGGTTTTGCCGCCATGCGGAGGCCCTCCTCCGAAAATCCCGGCCCGTCGTCCTTCACATAAAGTTCCAGAAATCCCGCCGACTCTGCAAGGATCACCTGCACCCACTCCTTTGCATAACGCATGCCGTTGGAAAGAAGATTCTCCGCCACCTCCAAAAACAGCTCCTCGTCCAGAAAAAACACCCGTTCAGGCGGGATACGCCTCTCCGTCCAGATCCGGACTCCCCCTGCCCCGTCAAGAGCCTCCGCCATGGACCTCACCGCTCCAAAGATCTCCGCTCCGCAGACCGGCTTCTTCTGCACCCTCCGATCCCCCAGAGAGCTCACGCTCTTCATGGTGTCCCCGAACCGCCCAAGGCGCAAGACCTGCCTGTCCATCATGGCAAGGGTCTCCATAAGTTTTTCCTCGCTCACCCTGCCGCCCGGATAATACTTTTCCAGAAAATCAATATACCCGTGGATCACCGTGAGCGGCGTTCTGAGGTCATGGGCGAAAGCGTGATTGAGCCTCCGCTGCTCCTCCATCATGTCCCACATTTTCCGATGATTCTCCCCAAGGCTCCTCCGCATCTTCTCAAAGCCGGCACAGAGCATCCCCATCTCGTCTTCCGACTCGTATCCGCAGACAAAATCAAGATCGTTGGCGGCAATCTTTTCCGCACAGTCCGTCAGGATCCGAAGCGGGCGTTTTAATTTATTCCGGTAAAACAGGAGGCAGACCCCGGCGATCCCGGCCACCACGCAGATGATCATGCCCCAGCTCTGGATAAAATCCAGCACGTCTTTTAGAAGCCTGTCCGTACTGCTCATTTCGGCGTAAGTGACTCTATAGGGTTCATCCATATGCTCCGGATAAACCCGATCCGCGTCTGACAGATAAAACTCGTCTGCCCCCGGTCCCGCCCCATAAGGATCTGCTCCTTCCTCCGGCGCGGCAGGCCCCTCCGGCATGACCGATTCTTCCGGTACGATCGGCTCCTCCGGTACGACCGGCTCTTCCGGTACGACCGGCTCCTCCGGTACGATCGGCTCTTCCGGTATGATCGGCATTCCCGCATAATATTCTTCCTCGGAGAGGGACAGATATTTCCATTCCAGATTACTCAGTAATTCCTCGGAAAGGGAACCGACAAACGCCATCAGGATCAGCGTGGCCGCCGTCCCCAGGGCAATGTAGAGAGCGAGAGCCCTTTTCAAAGAAAGATGAAACAGCTTTTCCCGGAAAGCCTTCCATCTTTTCTTCATCCAACCCACTGATAGCCCACCCCCCAGACTGTCGCAATGTAAGCCTTCTCCGAGTACCGTTTGATCTTCAGGCGGATCCGCCGGATATGCTCCGTCACAATAGCTTCATCCCCGTCGCTGTCATAACCCCAGAGCCTCTCATAGATCCTCTCTTTGGAAAAGACCTGCCCCCGGTTCATGGAAAGCAGTTCCACGATGTCAAACTCCGTCCTGGTGAGCCCCAGGTTCTCGTCTTTGCAGTAGACACACCGCCTGGAATAATGGATCACCAGCTCGTCCGAAAAACGGAGCGACTCCTTTTTTCCGGCTCTGGCCTCCCGCCGCAGATGGGCCGTCACCCTCGCCCCCAGCTCATCCAAGGAAAACGGCTTGATGATGTAATCATCGCCTCCCGTCATCAGACCGTTGATCCGGTCCTGCTCCTCCACCCTGGCCGTCAAAAATAAGATCGGACAGTCCACATACTCCCGGATCCTCCGGCACACCTCCAGCCCATCCATTCCCGGCATGTTGATGTCCAAAAGGATCAGGTCCGGCTGTCCGGAGATCCGCTCCAAAACCTCTTTTCCGTCCTTCGCCGTCTCCGTCTGATATCCCTGCATATAAAAAAAATCCGTGAGCAGTGCCCGGATGTCCTCCTCATCATCTGCGATCAAAAGCTTATACGCCATAACCTCTCTCCTGTCCGCCTCATCGTTCCCTTCCGCCTTACCACACTTTATCTTTATAAGCTTACCGCGTAAATCCCTATAAAAACACTATTTTTCTGCAATGAGCCGTCCCATCATTTTCTTTTCAAAATAAAAAACCTGTATCCACGGACTCTCTCAGTACATTCCGTAAATACAGGCTTTTCGTGGAGCATAGGGGACTTGAACCCCTGGCCTCCACACTGCCAGTGCCAATATTTACTCTTCTGGCGTCTCTCTATGCCGAGATTTCCCTATTTTACGGGGCTTTTCAAGCCGCCGCTTCCATATTTTCCAAGTTTTGGGGACTGCTTTTCCTCCGATAGTCCCCATACAGTCCCCAGCTTCACATCACTCCGGAGGCCTGGGCGATCACTTCCAGCTTGTCCGCAGCGTCCTTGTCCGCTTCTTTGATGGCGTGGGTGTAGATGTCCAGGGTGACGGATGTGCGGCTGTGGCCGAGGCGCTTTGACACGGCTGCTATGTCGGTATGCTGGTTGATCAGGATACTAGCGGCCGTGTGTCGGAGCCCATGGAGGGGGATGTCCGGGAGCTCCTCACCAGGCCTGCACTGGGCATTGTAGTTCCGAAGAACGTCCTTGAATTTTGCGGAAACCGTGTCCGGATACATCCGGGCGCCCTCCGCCTGGATAAATACATTGTCCTGGCCTTTCCAGGCGCTGCCGAGCCGGAGCCGGTATTCTGCCTGGTGGAGCTTCCAGCGCTTCGCCTGTTGCATCACGGAAGGCGGCATGTTGAGGATCCGGACGCCGCTGGCCGTCTTCGTGCTCTTCACGATGACGCCGTGTGCGGTCTTGCTCACGCTCTTGCTGACGCTGATCGTGCAGGCGTCAAAGTCCAGATCGGACCAGTCCAGGGCGATCAGCTCCCCGCGCCGGCAGCCGGAGAAGGCGGCCAGGGTGAAGAACAGCCGGAACTGTTCCGGGAACTTCCGGCTCTCCCTGTACTCCTGGACACTATAGACGGTCCCGCTCTGTGCCGTCCTCTTGTGGGCCTTGTACGTGGTCGTCTGGGGCAGATCCAGAGCCTCCATGAACCGCTTTAGCTCCTCAATGGTGAAACTCTTCGGCTTAGGCTCTTTATAGCTTTCCTTGGGCGCCCTGACGTATTCCATGGGGTTTGATGGGATCAGGCGCATGTTGGCTGCCCAGCTCAAGACAGAGCTCAGGACGGCCATATACCGCTTGACCGTGGCCGGAGCCAGGGACTTACCGTCCTGATCGGGAAGCGCAAGCCGGTTAAAATACGTCTGTAAGTCAAGCTGCTTCTGCGCCAGGTCCCGGATTCTGATATGGCCCAGAGCCGGCAGCAGACGCTTTTCCAGGGTGGCCTGGTATCCGTCCGCCGTGCCCTCTTCCAGCTCCGAAGCGGCGTACTGCTCCAGGTAACAGTCCACCAGCTCAGAAAACCTCATGCTGCCGCTCCCAGAGACGGAGCCGGCCTTGACATCACGCTCAAACTGAGCAGCGAAAGCCTGTACTTCCTTCTCAATGACGGACTCTGCCTTGATTCGGCCCGTGGCCGTGAGCCGGTCGGGCTTGAAGGTGGCCGACTGCCGAAGCTTCTTTCCAGAAGCGTCATAGCCGGCGCTGACCGTGATCCTGTAAGAATCCCCTCGTTTTTCTATACTTGCCATGGTATCCTCTCCTCTCATTCCTTGCGCGGTGCGGGTGCGGCTTTGGAATGTTCGGAAAAACAGTTTCCTTGTTTGACAAATAAAACAGAATGGCTTATAATATGCTTAACAAGACAGCCAGTGAGGGAGGTCAAGGCTCCCCGCCCTGGCGAAAATATTTAGCTAAGAAACAGCCGCCTATTCTTTACCAGAGAGCAGGGCGGCTATTTCTTATGTTTCAGGTTCAGAATTGCCACGATCAGCAGCGCCACAGTAAGGATCACCATGAATTCCTCGTATGTAGACATAAGGCATCCCCTCCCTTCAAGACTCAGGGCGAGGAACCGCAGCCGCTCCACCGGCTGCCTGGTTAAGCATATTATATTGTCATGGTGCTGTCCCCATTTATGGGGTGAGTCATAAGTAGGGTATCCACCATTTGGTGGAGCCTAACGCCCTCAAAATTGAGGTGGTTAAGGCAGTCTGACCGTGACGGGGATCCCCGTTACGAATGTTCACTTTCTGGGGCTATTCAGGGGTGTGCTGTGTTCTGCCGCATACCTTATTCTTGAGGTGGTTCATTTTTTAATCGTTCTACCTGAAACGCTAAATAAGAACTTACCTCAGAATCCAGCTTTTCAAGTGTTGCTACTGAAACGAAAACCCGTTTTCCTGTAGGATAGTCAATCCAGATGGAGTTTTCATCGCAGTCAGGATAATCACACCCATATCTAATATAACATCCAAGTTCTGATAATTTCTTTTCCAGCCCCGGAAATGCAACCGGGTGGCCTTCTGAAACTCCTGGGGGCGGGTAAGAATCGTAGATTACACGGCCTGCAATTAATTCTTCCATCGTTACATTTAGTACTTTTGCTATCGTAATCAGTTGCTCTGTTCCTGGTTCCCTATTGTTGTTTTCATAGTTAGAATACGTTGAATACGGTATATCACACATTTTTGACATTTCTTTTTGTGAAACGCCTCTTTCAAGGCGTAATTTTTTTATCTTGCTTCCAATCTGTATAAATTCATTTACTCCCATTGGTTTCTACCTCCTGAATATAGTATATCACAAATATTCGAGATTGAAAATATTTTTCTTGACATATTCAATAACGAATGCTACACTGTAATGGCAAAAGAAATATTCGATATTGAATACAGGGGGGGGTGAAAACATGAAACTCAAACTGGATACCAGGAAAATCTACCTGGCAATGGCGGAAAAAGGCATCAACGCCACAGAGATCGCCAGGCAGGGAGGGGTCAGCCAGCAAGCCGTCTCCAATGCCCTGAACGGGAACCGGATCGGGAAGACGAAGGTTGTCCCGGCCATCTGTAAAGCGCTGGATTTTTCGGCGAAGGACATTGTTATTATTGAGGACTGACAAATGACGTGCGGTGCGGGTGCGGTTTTGGAATGTCCGGAAGTGAAAGAAAAACTCTCCGGCCTGTCCTGGCCGATCCCGATCGGGAGGAAATGGCCGTTCTGGCCATGGAATAATGGAAATGTCGTTGCAGAAAGAAAGGAGAGGATCAAATGACTGAAAAACAGATTCTCAGGTACTTGGACCTGGTCGACCGCAGGCTGTTCATCATCACGCATTCCGGGCTTGACTGGAAGCCGGAGTACGGGCCGGAGCTGGCGGAAATCGACCGGGAGCTGGCGGAGCTCAAGGTCCTGAGGGACCAGGAGCACGCACGGAGGGAGGCGAGGACAGCGGAGCCGGCGAAGATCCCGACGATGATCACGATCGCCCAGGCTTCCACGGAGACGGGGCTGTCCTACGACTGCCTCAGGAAGCTCTGCCTCCAGGGGAGGCTGGTGCATGTGAGGGCCGGCAGGAAGTTCCTGATCAACAAGGAGAAACTGGCGGATTATCTGAACACGGTGGGGGCTGGTGCGTAAATGGCAGAAACGATGAAAGAATGGGCCCTGTATTATGCTAGCATGGGCCTTGCGGTATTCCCCCTGGTGCCGGAGGGCAAGCGCCCGGCCACGGCGAACGGCTGCAAGGCAGCCACGGTAGATACAGGGCAGATTGAAAGCTGGTGGGAGAAATCTCCCTCCTATAACATCGGGATCGCTACGGGGGACGCCTCCGGAGGCCTGGTGGCCATCGACCTGGACGTGGACGAAGGCAAAGGAGTTGACGGGCGTGGGCTCCTGGAAAGCTGGCAAAAAAACAACGGGGAGCTGCCGAAGACCTGGACAAGCGTTACAGGCCGGGGCGGGCATCACCTTCTGTACAGGAGCACATTCCCTTGCCAGAACCGGGTGAAACTGTATGCAGGCGTCGATGTCCGGGGAAACGGTGGCTATATCGTGGCTCCGCCCAGCCTGCACCCGAACGGCCGCAGGTATGCCTGGAAGCATGGACCGGGGGAGATCACGATCGCCCAGGCGGATAACAGGGTGATAAGTTTCCTGATGGGGCCAGCGGCAGAGAAGCAGCTTTTCCAGGAGCCGGAGACGATCCCGGAGGGTGAACGTACAGACACCATGGTCAGGCTGGTTGGGAGCCTGAGGGCGAAAGGGCTTGACGATGAAGCGGTAAAGGCGGCGGTCAGGGTGGAGAATGGCAGGAAGTGCGTCCCCCCGCTCACGGATCAGGAGCTTGAGAAGACCGTGTTCCCGGCGTTAAACCGGGGATGGAAAACAGAAAAACCCTATGCGGCGGATGCCAAAGGCGCTTTCCGGCAGAGGAAGGACTTCAGCCTCGACGTGGTGACCATGGACAGGGCAGAAGAGAAAACGCCGGAATGGCTCATTACGGACTACATGCCGCGCTATCAGATCACTTCGCTGGCCGGTGATGGCGGGAGCGGGAAGACCACCGTCTGGTGTGCCCTGGCGGCAGCCGTGAGCAGCGGGAAGAGAAGCTTTATAGAGACAGACTGGGTAACGCCTTTTAGCAGGAACGAGCCGGGGCTCGTGATGTTCTTCTCGGCGGAGGATTCGTTTGAGTATACGCTCAAAAGGCGGCTCCGGAAGAACGGTGCCAACCTTGCGAATATCGTGTCGATCGACATTGCCGACGAACGGTTCCAGGAGATCAAGTTCAACAGCGGGTTCCTGGAGCAGCTCTTGGAAAAGCACCGGCCCGTATTATGCATCTTCGACCCCATACAGGCGTTTGTGCCCCCGGACATCAGGATGGGGGACCGGAACGCAATGAGGAGCTGCCTTGCCCCCTTGGTCGGATACGGCGAGAAGTACGGCACGACGTTCCTGATTATCGAGCATGCCAACAAGCAGTCAAACGTGTGGGGCAGGAAGCGGATCGCCGACAGCGCGGACATCTGGGACATAAGCCGGTCCGTCATCATGGCCGGGGAGACCACCGAAAAAGGGATCCGGTATCTTTCGCACGAAAAATCCAACTACGGGATGACTGCCGGGACCGTGCTTTACTCGATTGTCGACGAAGTTGTGGAGTTCAAGAGCCATTCTAATAAAAAGGACAAGGACTTTGTGACAGAGGCAGATTACACCACCCGGCTGGCACCGCAGAGGGAAGAGGCGAAAGAGTTTATCCTGGATTTCCTGAAAGACGGAGAAAAAGAGGTTGCGGAGCTGGATGAACTGGCGTCGGCTATGAGCATCAGCAAGTCAACCTTAAAGAGAGCAAAAGCTGACCTGAAACGTGAGGGAAAAACGAAAACGTGGTCAATCGGTTATGGTCAGGATAAAAAATTTTTCATTCGTTTATCAGAGGATTCCCTTACAGACACTGAGAATGTGAACTAATAAGTAAAAAACTAAGTATTTATAAGGGTTTTATTTATTAGAGCATGGTGAGCTAATAAATGACAGAAGACCTCCAATAAGAATATATCTTACTGGAGGGGTGCTCCAATAAGCGGAAGCCGCATAAAATAAGGCTTTTCACCTTGTTGGTTCATTTTGCCAGTGTATATAGGGAGGCCAACGAGTTAGGAAAGGAGAAAGATCAAAATGAGTAAGCTTAAAAGCACCACAGGCAGCGACAACGGGTTCCGTGTCATAAAGGAACCGGGATGCATGGAGCTCCAGAGGGAGAAGGCCAAGATCCAGGCGAAGATGTTCCAATTCATGAAGAGCAAGAAAAAGGGACGGAGGAAGCTGTAACCAAGGAAACGGCCCTCACCAGAGCGGCAACTCTGATAAGGGCCAACGTAGCCGGAGCTACCCAAAGACAAGTACATGGTAGCACACTTTCCGGCAGAAAGGGAAGGATTTTTATGGATAATCTTTTAAAATTTCACGAAGAGCGCAGGAACGGCCTGTACGCCGGGTGCAGCTACCCGAACCTGGTTGAGATTTACGAGTATTTCCCGACATCTTATTTCGCAGAAGTGACCAGCGAGCTGATGCTGGCGGTGTTCCTGGGGGAGGAAGACCTGACGCTGGGGGAGATGTCCCGGATCGCCCGTTATAACGGGATCCCGTTTTCCGCGCTGGTCTGCCCGCACCTGATCACGCTGGACCGGGGCCGCTGGAAGCACCGGCAGATGATAAAGCGTCTCCATGAAAAGCTCTTCACGATCTGGGAACTGCAGAAGAAAGGGAGCCAGTATGCAAAACGGTACATGTATAGGTACGGCGCCGCAGGGCGTTGCGATTACGTCAACATGGATCTTGCATTCTGGGACGGGCGCATAGTTACATACGGGCATTACCTGGGAGTGAACCATGCGATGGATGACACGATCCTGTTTGCCAGTGGGGAGTTCCGGAAGGCACCCAGGGGCTTAGCGAACGTTCCCAAAACCGATGAAACGGACATGCCCGCATAGTTGCGACGTCGCAAAGGAAGGGAGGTGAGGCCGTGAGC
>CAMSZT010000033.1 GCA_947066815.1 uncultured Lachnotalea sp. | reverse complement strand
GCGTTTCACCCGAAACTTGGGAGGAGGGAGCGTGCGGAAAATGTTTCCGTGAGCAAACGATAGGCGTTTCGCCGTGTTTGCGATGGAAAGCATTTTCCGCACGCTCCCGGACTCCAATCCCCCACCCCACTATTGCCATCCGGCAGAAAATAGGTTATACTTTCTGGGAATACAAAAAGGGGGTTTTTAAGATGAAACGAGAGCAATTTTCTTCCCGGCTGGGCTTTATCCTGATCTCCGCCGGATGTGCCATCGGCCTGGGCAACGTATGGCGTTTTCCCTACATTACCGGAAAGTACGGAGGTGCGGCCTTTGTGCTGCTCTATATTTTCTTCCTGCTGATTTTGGGCCTGCCCATCATGGTGGCGGAGCTTGCGGTGGGACGGGCGAGCCAGAAGAGCGCGGCCCACTCCTTCGACGTGCTGGAGCCAAAAGGCAGCAAGTGGCACTGGTACAAATGGGGCGCCATGGCAGGGAATTATCTGCTGATGATGTTCTACACCACCATTGCCGGCTGGATGCTCTACTACGTGTTTAAAATGGCATCCGGGCAGTTTGCGGGCTTAAATGCGGAGCAGGTGGCCGGGGAATTCGGGACGATGACTCAGAGGCCGGGCCTGATGGCCGCTTTCATGGTGATCATCGTGGTGCTCTGCTTCGGAGTCTGCGTCATCGGCCTGCAGAAGGGCGTGGAGCGGATCACCAAGGTCATGATGATCAGCCTTCTGGTCATGATGATCGTGCTGGCCGTCCGTTCTGTTACTCTGCCGGGCGGCGGCGAGGGACTCAAGTTCTACCTGGTGCCGGATTTCAGTAAATTCAAGGAATACGGGATCTTCGAGGTGCTCTACGCAGCCATGGGGCAGGCGTTCTTTACCTTAAGCCTCGGGATCGGGGCCATCGCCATTTTCGGGAGCTATATCGGCAAGGACCGGAGGCTCACGGGGGAGGCGGTGAACATTACGGTGCTGGACACGGTGGTGGCGCTCATTGCGGGTCTCATCATCTTCCCGGCCTGCTTTGCCTACGACGTGAATCCCGGCGAGGGCCCCAGCCTGATCTTCATCACCCTGCCCAACGTGTTCAACGAGATGGCGTTTGGGCGGCTGTGGGGGACCCTGTTCTTCATCTTCATGTTTTTTGCGGCAATCTCCACGGTTATTGCCGTCTTTGAAAATATCATATCGTTTGCTACGGATCTGACGGGCTGCTCCAGAAAAAAAGCGGTCCTGATCAATATCGTCGTGATCATCGTCCTGTCCCTGCCCTGCGTGCTGGGCTTCAACCTCTGGAGCGGGTTTGCCCCCCTGGGCGAGGGCAGCAACGTGCTGGACCTGGAGGATTTCCTGGTAAGCAACAACCTGCTTCCCCTGGGAAGCCTGGTGTACCTGCTGTTCTGCGTGACCAGGTACGGCTGGGGCTGGAAGAATTTCACGGAGGAGGCCAATGCGGGCAGGGGGTTCAAGTTCCCCGGCTGGGCCCGCTTATACGTGACCATCCTCCTGCCCCTGATCGTGCTGTTCATCTTCGTGTGGGGCTACATCTCGAAATTTTTCCTGGGGTGATGCGTAATTGCCAGTTGGGATCCGGGTGTGGGAAGCCGCCCGTCTCCTCAGTTGCCGTCAAATTGCACAATGGTTCGTGATCCTGCGACTTGACGCACCCGAAACCGATCAGATCCGTGACGGAAAGGAATTGACAGATTATGGAACTGGATGAAAAGATCATGCACAAGGCGGAGGTGCTCATCGAGGCCCTCCCCTATATCCGGCGGTTCAACCGGAAGATCATCGTGGTCAAGTACGGCGGTAGCGCCATGGTGGATGAGGAGCTGAAGCGGAACGTCATCAAGGATGTGGTGCTCTTAAAGCTGGTGGGCTTCAAGCCCATCATCGTCCACGGAGGCGGCAAGGAGATCAGCACCTGGGTCGGGAAGGTGGGCATGGAGCCCCATTTTGTCAACGGACTGCGGGTGACGGATGCTCCCACCATGGAGATCGCCGAGATGGTGTTAAACCGGGTCAACAAGGGCCTGGTCCAGATGGTCCAGGAGCTTGGCGTCAAGGCCGTGGGCATCAGCGGCAAGGACGGCGGGCTCCTCAATGTGGAGAAGCGGATGTCAGACGGGGAGGACATCGGATACGTGGGCTCCATCAAGCATGTGAGCCCCAAGATCCTCTACGACCTTTTGGAGAAGGACTTCCTCCCCATCGTCTGTCCCATCGGCTACGACGATAAGTTCGACACCTACAACATCAACGCCGACGACGCGGCCTGCGCCATCGCCAAGGAGGTCAATGCGGAAAAGCTGGCCTTCCTCACGGACGTGGAGGGGGTCTACCGGGACTTTGAGGACAAGTCCAGCCTGATCTCGGAGCTCACCCTGGACGAGGCGGAGCAGTTCATTGCCCAGGGAATGGCCGGAGGCGGCATGATCCCCAAGCTGCAAAACTGTGTGGACGCGCTGCGGGAGGGAGTGTCCAGGGTGCATATCCTGGACGGGCGGATCCCCCACTGCCTGCTCCTGGAGATCTTTACCAACAAAGGGATCGGGACGGCGATCTTGAACAGCAAGGAGGAGCGGTATTATTATGAAGGCTGAAGCATATATGAAACGGGGGGAGCAGGCGCTCCTCCACACCTACAACCGGACACCCGTCGTGCTCGAGAGGGGCGAGGGCGTGTACCTCTATGACGTGGACGGAAAGAAATACCTGGACTTTGCGGCGGGGATCGCCGTGGTGGGGCTTGGCTACGGAAATCCGGAGTTTGAGACGGCCCTCAAAAATCAGGTGGAGAAGCTCACTCACACCTCCAACCTGTATTACAACGTGCCGGCCATCGAGACGGCGGAGAAGCTCCGGAAGATGTCCGGCATGGACCGGGTGTTCTTCACCAACAGCGGCACCGAGGCCATCGAGGGGGCCATTAAGACCGCCAGGAAATATGCCATGAAGAAGGACGGGACGAAGGACCA
Source organism: uncultured Lachnotalea sp. (assembly GCA_947066815.1). Classification (GTDB taxonomy): domain Bacteria; phylum Bacillota; class Clostridia; order Lachnospirales; family Lachnospiraceae; genus Lientehia. The sequence goes on along the minus strand of CAMSZT010000033.1, from coordinate 33,590 downwards.
TGAGATCATCGCCATGGACCATTCCTTCCACGGCAGGAGCATGGGCTCCTTGTCCGTCACGGGAAATCCCCATTATCAGGAGGATTTTAAGCCCCTCCTCTCGGGCGTCCGCTTTGCGGAATATAACAATCTGGAAAGTGTGAAGTCCCTGGTCGATGAGAAGACCTGCGCCATCCTGCTGGAGCCCATCCAGGGGGAGGGAGGCATTTATCCGGCGGACGGAGAGTTTTTGCGGGGCCTCAGGGCGCTCTGCGACGAGAGGGATATCCTCCTGATCTTCGACGAGATCCAGTGCGGCATGGGGCGGAGCGGGAACATGTTCGCCTGCCAGAAATACGGCGTGAAGCCGGACGTGATGGCGGTGGCCAAGGCCCTCGGGAACGGCCTTCCCATCGGGGCTTTCCTGACCACGGAAAAGGCGGCGGTGCTGGTGCCGGGAGACCACGGGACCACCTACGGCGGCAACCCGTTAGTCTGCGCCGGGGCAAACGCTGTGCTTGACATTTTTGAGAAGGAACATATTTTGGATAATGTAAACCGGGTGGGCGCTTACCTCTGGGAAAAGCTGGAGGCGTTTAAGGAAAAATACCCGGAGATCGTGGACCACAGAGGTGTGGGGTTACTCCAGGGACTGGAGTTTGCGAAGGCTCCCGGCGAGATTGCCGCGGCCGCTGTCAAAAAGGGTGTGATCCTGATCACGGCGGAGCACAACGTCCTCCGGTTTGTCCCGCCGTTAGTCATCAAAGAGGAGCATGTGGATGAGATGATCCGGGTGCTCGAGGAGGTGCTCGAGGAGCAGGGATGACAGTGCGCCGTCAGGAAAACAGTGCGTCACGAAAAACAGAATATCATCGCAGGGCGGCATCCGGATGAGACCGGGTGCCGTTTTGTCATCGGTATGATTTTTAGAATGGAGCTGTTGCTCCGGTGGATTTTTCATCTACTTTTGCAACAGCCCCTTTCGGCTTCGTCTTTTTTGTATGCATAGCTATAAAGATATTGGATAAAATATACTATGTATATATTAGCTAACACATTGAAAAAATGGATAAGATCACATATACTAAAATTAGTTAAAATAAGGGGGCGGTTCTATGATTACGGCTACGGCAACGGAAGTTCAGAATAATTTCGGCAAGTATCTGCATATGGTGCAGACCGGTGGAGAGGTCATTGTAATGAAAAACGGCAAAGAGGTTGCGAGGCTGGTATCTCATGATAAAAGCGTTTCTTTCTTAACGGATTCGCTGATCGGTGTATTAAAAAACGATCATAACGAGAAAGAGTCCAAAACGGAGTGTATACAGAAATATGAAAGTGCTGATTGATACAAACATCATGTTAGATGTTCTTTGTAAACGCCCCGATTTTTATGAGGACTCAGCAAAAATTTTTAAGCTTTGCGAGGTTAAGGGGATATCAGGTGTGATATCTGCCCTTTCCATTCTTAATATTATGTATATTTTAAGGAAGGAACTTGATCCGGAAAAAACAAAGGAGATTTTGGATGATCTGTCCCTGATCTTTTCGATTGCCGATCTGAAGGCGGATGATCTGAAAAAAGCAGCCGATATGCAATTTAAAGATTATGAAGATGCTGTGCAGAGCGCCTGTGCAGTTCGGATAAAGGCCAATTACATTATAACAAGGAATATCAGGGACTTTACGATGAGCAGAGTCGCGGCTATCAAGCCAACAGAGTTACTGGAGCGAATAGAACTGCACGATTTTCAGGGAGATGCGTATGGACGAGTATAACGGCGGCAGGCCGTACGGCGCGGTTATGGCAGAGGGGGAAGCTCCGGGAAAGAGCTGACAGCGGCAAACCTTTACCTGGCGGGACAGATCTCCCAGGCCGTTTCCGGTGTCTGCGTGGGCGTCTGCATCCTGATGCTAAGAGGGCGTCTGATCGCAGGAGCCTGACGTCTGCCGTATGATTCCCTCCATTTTGGGATACACTATCCCCGAATGGAGGGATTTTTATGTTCGGAGTACTGATCGCCCTGCTCTCGGGAGCGCTTATGAGCATTCAGGGTGTATTTAACACGGAGGTGACGAAGGCCAGCAGCGTCTGGGTGGCGGCCGGGTTTGTCCAGCTCACGGCATTTCTGACCTGCGCGGCTGCCTGGCTTTTCACGGGACGGGAGCCGGTGCTCGCCTTCTGGCAGGTGGAGCCCAAATACATGCTGCTCGGAGGAGTCATGGGGGCCTTTATCACCTATACGGTCATCGAGGCCATGGGGAGCCTGGGACCGGCCAGGGCCGCCATGCTGATCGTGGTGGCGCAGGTGGCCGTGGCTTACGTGATCGAGCTGTTCGGGCTCTTCGGAACGGAGAAAGCGGCTTTTGAATGGCACAAGCTCCTGGGAATGATAATTTCCGTGGCCGGAATCATAATTTTTAAGTGGTAGCCTCTTGTAAAGAACGGGCGTTTCGGTTAGAATAAAGAGGTGTGAGAAATGCGGGCATCCGCCGGAAGGAGGATGTCATGTACCGAAAAAAAGAAGAAAAAAACAGATTTACAGGCTGGAGGAAAGCGTTCCTCCTGGCGGCGGTCCTTGCCGCCCTTTCCGGCTGCGGCCGGGAACAGGCGGTGGTCCTGGAGACCGTGCCCGCCGGGGAGGCAGGGGAGGAGACGGAAGATTCCGGCTCCGGTCCGGGAGCGGATAAAGAGACGGAGGAAAGGGCCGGGGAGGGAGAAGGCGGCCGTGAGACCGGCGCGGAGGATTCCCCTGCGACGGCCGCGCCGGAGACGCTCCAGGTCCATGTCTGCGGGGCCGTGAATGCCCCGGGCGTTTACCGGCTGCCTGCGGGAAGCCGGGTGTTCGAGGCGGTGGAAGCCGCCGGAGGCATGGCGCCGGAGGCTGCGGCGGATTATCTCAACCTGGCGGACGAGGTCTTCGACGGGGCGAAGGTACGGGTCCCCTTTCTCTCGGAGCTTTCCGAGGGGGAAGCGTGCGGACCCTCCGGGTCCTTTGGCGTGACCGGGGGCCGGGAGGAGGCGGGACCGGATGACGGGGCCGGCGGGACAGCCGCGGAAAGAGACGGCCTGGTGGATCTGAACCATGCGGATAAGGAGACCCTCATGAGCCTGCCCGGCATCGGGGAGGCAAAGGCGGAGGCGATCCTCTCCTGGAGGGAAGAACAGGGGCCCTTTGAGAAACCCGAGGATATCATGCGGATACCGGGGATCAAGGAGGCGGCCTACGCAAAGCTGAGGGATAAGATCACGGTGAGGGACTGAGGCACAGGGACGCAGGGAAGACCCGAAGGATAAGACCGGGGCAAAAGACCGGGAGGGAAAGGCAGCATTTGAAGGGCAGGGTGAGCAGATGGCAAACAGGATTCTGGTGGTTGACGATGAAAAGCTGATCGTGAAGGGGCTCCGGTTCAGCCTGGAGCAGGAGGGCATGGAGGTGGACTGCGCATACGACGGGCAGGAAGCCATTGACCTGGCAAAGCGGGGGGAGTACGATCTGATCCTCCTCGATGTGATGCTTCCGGTCTTTGACGGCTTCGAGGTGTGTCAGCAGATCCGGGAGTTCTCCGATGTGCCCATCATCATGATAACGGCGAAAAGTGACGATATGGATAAGATCCTGGGGCTGGATATGGGAGCGGACGATTATGTGACCAAGCCTTTCAATATCCTGGAGGTAAAGGCACGGATCAAGGCCATCATCCGCAGGAACGCAAAGAAAGCAAAGGCTGCAGAGCAGAAGAATGTCCTGAAAGTAAAGGGACTGACCATGGACAAAGAAAGCCGGAGGGTCTGGAGCGGCGAGAAGGAGCTGAACCTGACCGGAAAGGAGTTCGACCTTCTGGAGCTCCTTCTCACCAATCCCGGGAAGGTCTACAGCAGGGAAAAGCTCCTGAACATCGTGTGGGGTTATGAATATCCCGGCGATGTCAGGACCGTGGACGTACACGTGAGAAGGCTGCGGGAAAAGGTGGAGGCCAATCCCAGTGACCCGCAGTATGTATATACGAAATGGGGCGTTGGTTATTTTTTCAAAGGATAAGAGGAGCGGGGAGAGGAAGCCGGGACGGCTCCGGAGCCTGCGGCTGATCTGGTTTGTGATGCTGGTCCTGTTCGGGACGGTCCCGGTGTCCGTCATCAATCACATTGTCTACGCCACGTCGACTGCCAATGAGGTCCAGTCCAGGATCGCAAGGATCCAGAATCAGTGGATGATCGTGGCGAACCAGGTTTCCAAGAGCGGTTACGTGGATAATCCCCAGAACGAGGTCATCGACGCCGAACTGGAACAGATGGCCAGGCTTCAGGACGGCCGTGTCATCGTGGTGAACAAAAGCTTCCGGACCATCAAGGATACATATGAGATCGACAGCGGGAAGTACAATATCTCGGAGGCCGTGCTCCAGTGTTTTTCCGGGGAGACAAAGGTGAATTACAAGCAGGGCGACCGGTATCTGGATTTTGCCCAGCCTATTTATGGTGCGGATAATACAGAGGTGGTCGGAGTCATGCTCCTGTCCTCCTCCACCAGTTCCCTGGACGAGCTGGCGGAAAAGCTTAAGCTGCGGATACGTCTGCTGGAGACCATCGAGGCGGTGATGGTCGTCGCGCTCTCGGCGGTCCTCTCCCACTGGATGGTAAGGCCCTTTAAACGGATCACGTCCTCCCTGAACCACGCGACGGAGAATCCGCTGGGCGAGGAGATCAAAGTGGGAGATTTTGTGGAGACCAGGCGGGTCTCGGAGGCGTACAACAAAACCCTGAAGCAGCTCAAGCGGCTGGATGAGTCCCGGCAGCAGTTTGTGTCCAACGTATCCCATGAGCTCAAGACGCCCATCACCTCCATCCGGGTGCTGGCGGATTCGCTGATGGGACAGGAGGAAATCCCGGTGGAGCTTTACCGGGAGTTCATGAGCGATATCTCCGAGGAGATCGACCGGGAGAGCCAGATCATCGAGGATCTTTTGAGCCTGGTGCGTCTGGACCGGTCCTCCACGGAATTAAATATCACCCAGATCAATGTGAATGAGCTTCTGGAGGGGACCCTCAAACGGCTGCGGCCTATTGCGCAGCAGAAAAATGTGGATCTGATCCTGGAGAGCTTCCGGCCGGTGTTGGCGGAGCTGGATAAGACGAAGTTCACCCTGGCCATCAGCAACCTGGTGGAAAATGCGGTCAAATACAACAACCGGGACGGCTGGGTGAAGGTCAGCCTCAATGCCGACCACAAATTTTTCTATGTGAAGGTGGCCGACAACGGGATCGGTATCCCGGAGGAATCCCAGGAGCATGTCTTTGAACGGTTTTTCCGGGTGGATAAGGCCCGTTCCAGAGAAGCGGGAGGCACGGGGCTGGGGCTCGCCATCACGAAGAGCATCGTCTATTCCCACCACGGGGCCATCAAGCTGTACAGCAGGGAGAATGAGGGGACGACCTTTACCGTGCGGGTCCCGCTGATCTATATTGCATGACAGGAGAGGAGAACCATGAAGCGCAGACGGTATCTGTTCGTTTTCCTGGCGGTCCTCTGCGGGCTTCTGGCCTGCGGCAGGAAGGAGGCAAAGCAGGAGGAACCGGGAGAGGGAGAATATTATCTCTATTATACAAACGCGGCTTTTACGAAGCTGGGGACGGAGATCTACAGGGCGGAGGAGGGATCCGATCCGGCCGGGCTGGCGGACAGCCTTCTTGAAAAAATGCAGGAGGCGCCGAAAAATATGGAGCTTTTGTCGGCGATCCCGGAGGAAGTCCGCATCACACGGACACAGGCCGGGGACAGCGGCCAGTTCTTTGTGTATTTTAACGCTGCCTATAATGCCATGGAGCCCATCCGGGAGATCCTGTGCCGGGCGGCGGTGGTGAAGACCCTGACACAGATCGAGGGCATCGATTACGTGGGCTTTTATGTCAACGACCAGCCTCTGATGGATGCGGTGAGCAACAGCATCCATCTGATGTCGGCCTCCTCCTTTGTGGAGAGCTCGGGGAACAACTCGGCGGAGCTGCAGCAGGTGGAGCTGACCCTTTATTTTACCGACGAGACGGGAACGAAGCTCCTGGAGACAGAGCGGTCGGTGGTGTGCAGCACCGGAATCTCCATGGAGTCCCTGGTGGTGGAGCAGCTCCTGGCCGGGTGTGAGGAGGCGGGGCGGTATGCCACCCTGCCGGCGAAGGCGAAGGCCCTCTCCGTGGCCACGAGGAAGGGCGTCTGCTACATCAATTTTGATTCGGCGTTCCTGAATGAGGCGCTGAATGTGAACGACTATATCCCGATCTATTCGATCGTCGATTCTCTGACGGAGCTCCCCAATGTGAGCCGGGTCCAGATTTCCGTGGAGGGGGTCGGGAACATCATGTTCCGGGACAGCATTGCCCTGGAGCAGCCCCTGGAGCGGCGGACCGAATACATCGAGGGCGGGGCGGCCGCAGAGCAGGGGACAGAACAGTAGAGCGACAGGACCAGGAGGTTGCCTGGGATCAGGATTTTAAAAAGGAGATCATTTTAACGGAATATGAAAAGGCCATTGCTTTGGTATGCGGGAGCCTATGCGCTTGGAGAGGTGCTTGCCCTGCATGGCGGGGGCCTTTGGCCTGCTGTCTTTCTCGCGGCGGCAGGGACAGCGGCAGTCTGTTGTTTACGCAAGAGCAAGAAGATTTTCCTCTTTGTCCGCAGGAGGGCGCGGCGGGCGTGCCCGGCCAGACGTTCCGGGGGACAGGGCGTGCGGGGCAGACGGGTCCTGTGGTTTTTTCTGTCTCTTTTTTTCGTGCTCGGATCGCTCCGGCTTTCCCGGTCCGGGGATCCTCCTGCCGTCAGGCGGCTGGATGGGATCCTGGCGGAGAAGGAGAGCCTGACAGGGGTCCTCTCCGGGCGGATCGTCCGCATGGAGCTTCGCAGCACGAAGGGGGAAGAGAGCTTCCGCCTCCTGCTCTCCGGCTGCAGCTTCCGGCCGGAGGATTCCGAAAAGGGGGGGATTCCGGCGGAGGAGGCCGGGGATCGGAGCGCCGGGCCGGAAGAGACAGAGGTGTTTCCGGTGGGAGGCGTACAGCTTACCCTGGAGGAGCTGCCGGAGGGCGTGCGGGAGGGCCGGGACCTCACCATGAGGGTCCGGCTTTCGGAGATGGAGGAGCCCGGGAATCCGGGGCAGTTCGACAGCCGGAGCTATTACCGGAGCCAGGGGATCTCCTACCGGGCAAAGGGGACGGCCCTCCTCGCGGTATCCGGCAGGACAGACTGTCTGCGGATGGGCTTAAGACTCCTCAGACAGTATGGTTCCGACAATCTTCTGCGGACGGCGGGAGAAGAGAGCGGAGGGATGCTCTGTGCCATGGTCCTCGGAGAAAAGTGGGAGGCCGACGGAGGGAGCGTCTCCCTGTACACGGAGAGCGGCATGGGGCATCTTCTCGCCATCAGCGGCCTCCACATCTCCCTGGCCGGCATGGGGGTCTGGCGCCTTCTGCGAAAAAGGCTGAACTGCTCTTATGTGCTGGCGGCGGCCGGCTGTACGGCCATGTCCTTCTGTTATTACCTTCTGACCGGCGAGGGGACCAGCGCGGGCCGGGCGTTTTTTATGCTGACGGTCTATGGGATCGGGCAGGCGCTCGGCAGGCAGTATGACCTGGCCTCGGCGGCCGCCCTCTCTGCCCTCGTGATGCTTTTGCGCCGCCCTCTCCTCCTGTTCCAGAGCGGTTTTCTCCTGTCCTTCGGCTCCGTGCTGGCACTGGGGCTGATCTATCCCCTCCTTTCCCGGGCAGGACTTCCCAAATTTCTCTCGCCCCTCTTTCCGGGGCTTTCCATCCAGCTTCTGACACTTCCCGTTCAGGCCTCCTTCTTTTATAAAATCCCGGTTTACGGCCTGCTTCTGAACCTGGCGGTGCTGCCTCTTTTTACGGCGGCCGCCCTTCTCGGGATCGCGGGGGCCCTCTTGGGAGGAGCCCTGCCGGGGCTCCTGTCCCTCCTGCTCCGGCCTGCCGGGTGGATCCTGGGACTGTATGAGTTTTTGGGGGCGCGGAGCCTGCGGCTGCCCGGCGCCGTCTGGCGGACGGGCCGGCCGGAGAACTGGCAGCTTCTGTTGTACGGAATGCTGCTGCTCCTCTTTTGCAGATGGCTTTTACGGCGGGCGGCGGAGAAAAAGGAGGAGGAGAAAGCGGAGCAAGAAAAAAGGATGGGAGAAAAAACGAAGGAAGAAAAAACGGGAGAGGGAAAAAGGGCCGGCCGGGAAACGGAAGAGCGAAAAAAGAAGGAGAAAAAAGAAAAGAGAGGGCTGAGGAGGGGGGGAAAGAGCGGGCTGCCGGGCCTCCTGCTTTTTGCGGGGCTGTTCCTCAGTCTGACGCCGGTCCGCGGCCGGGAACTGGAGATCACCTTCCTGAATGTGGGCCAGGGGGACAGCTGTTTTCTCAGGACGCCGGAAGGAGTGACCTTTCTCGTCGACGGGGGGAGCAGCGACCAGAAGGAGGTGGGAGAGTACCGCCTGGAGCCGTTTCTGGACGTCCGGGCGGTGAAAGGGGCAGACTTTGCCCTGGTGAGCCACGGGGATGCGGATCACATAAACGGCATCGCCGGGCTGATCGGGACAGGCCGGATCGGAGCTCTTGTCCTGCCCCGCGGGCGGGAGGAGGGAGAAGGGCTTGCGGCCCTCAAGGAACAGGCGGAGGAGGCCGGGATCCCTGTCCTTTTCCTGGGCCGCGGGGAGCGGCTCACAGCGGGGGAGGCGGCCTTCACCTGTCTCTGGCCGGAGGCTTCCGGCGGGAAAGCGGCCGGATCCCTGGAGGAGAATGAGGCGTCCATGGTCCTATGGTTTTCCTGGAGGGAGCTTGACGTCCTGTTCACCGGGGACCTGGAGGGCGGCGGCGAGGATGCGGTGACCGGGTACCTGGAGGCATACCGCAAAGCCTCCGGGAGAAGGGCAGATATCCTCAAGGTTCCCCACCACGGCTCCGGCGGCGCGGGCGGGACGGACTTTCTGGAAGCGGCGGCTCCGGGATACGGCGTCATCTCCTGCGGAAAGAATAACCGCTACGGACATCCGGCGCAGGAGACCCTGGAGCGGCTTTCGGCCGCCGGCTGTCGGGTATTCCGCACAGATCGGTGCGGGGCCGTGACGGTGAGGAGCAACGGAGAGCGGGTCCGGATCTCCGGGTACAGAGGGAGCGGGATCCCGGAAGGAAATCCCGAGGGAAGCTCCGGATCTCATTAATTATAGAAGGGTTTTTACAGCGGGAGCAGAAACGGACTTGTAAGCAGCCGGCTTTTGTAGTACAGTTGGGGTATTGGTTTTGCGAAGGTTTTCCAACCGCGCAGGTAGAAAGTCTTTATGGGATGACAGGAGGAGAGGGAAAATGAGGAAGAGATCATGGATGGCGGCAGGCCTGCTGGCGGCAGCGCTCCTTGCAGGGTGCGGCGGGGATAAAAAGACGGCGGCGACCATGCACCTGGTGCAGACAAAAGGGACGGTCGCCGTACAGGACGAGAAGGAAAAGGCGGTTTCCCCGACGGAAAACCTGGGGCTTTACAGCGGTTATCAGGTGGGGACGGAGGCGGCGAGCTATGCCTGGATCGACCTAGACGAGGTGAAGCTTGCCAAGATGGATGAGGACAGTGAGATCGAGATACAGAAGAGCGAAGACAAAAAGAAACTGGAGATCGACGTGCGGTCCGGCGGTCTGTTTTTCAACGTGACGGAACCGCTGGGGGAGGACGAGTCCATGGAGATCCGGACCTCCACGATGATCACGGGGATCCGGGGGACCTGCGGATGGATGGAGCGGGGGGAGGACTACTCCCGGCTGGGCCTCCTGGAAGGGACCGTGGAGTGCCGGACGCCGAAAGGGGACAGCGTGGCCGTCGAGGCCGGGCAGATGGCGGTGCTTGCGGACGGGGAGACACAGATCCAGGTGCGGCCTCTTTCCAGAGAGGATGTTCCCGACTTTGTGCTGGAGGAGGCAGGGGAGCTGACGGCGGGCCTGCCTGCCGGTACGGATGAGGAATCCGGCCCGGAGACGGAGGGCTCGGGAGAAACTGCGGGAGAGGATGGGCAGGAAAATGAGACCGTGCAGTATTATGACCCGGAAGTGGGCCTGGAGATGCCGGAGCTTCCCCAGGACGGGATCGAGCGGCGGAGCCTGGAAGCGGAGGATGGGGCAGAGCTCAAAGAACTGGCCATGAATGCGGATCTCTCCAATACAGAGCTCTACCTGGGAGACGGGACCTACGAGGTGCAGTATCTGAATTTTCAGGGATTTGAAAACCTCTCCATCATCGGAACCGGGAAGACCAGGCTGGTGACGACGAATGGGGATGAGCTGATCCTTTCGGCATATAACTGCAAAAATCTTCTGCTGTACGGCCTGATCATGGGCCATGAGCTTCCCCCGGAGATATCGGAATGCACGGCGGGCGTGGTCCTTTTCCATAACTGTGAGGATGTAAAACTGGAGGGATGTGACATTTACGGATGCGGCCTGACCGGGCTTTCCGGCAGCAACAGCAGTATTATGGCGCGGAGGACCGTGATCCGGGACTGCAGCGACGAGGCGCTGTACTGGCTGGGGGGAGATGGGGAACTTCGGTTTGAGGAGTGTGCCTTTGTCGGAAACGGAGAGGCTCCCCTGTTCGGAGGTACTGCCGGAAATACGTCGTTTACGCTGGAAAACTGTATCATGCAGGAAAATCAAAGCAGCGAAAAGTACAGATTTTATGACCGGGAGGATGTTTCATGGGAGGAAAGCGGCACACGTGAAAGCGGAAACGCCTGGCAGTGATCTGGGAAAAGATAGGAATTGCAGGAAGAAACCGGGCGTGCTATACTGGTAGATAAGGTGCGGCGGGAAAGCCGCAAAAATAACGGAAGCAGGAGGAATAGCATGAAAAGACTGATTTCCATTGGAGAAGCATTGATCGATTTTGTGCCCCATCAGATCGGATGCGAGTTGAAAGAGGTTAAAGATTTTAAAGGCGTGGTGGGCGGGGCCCCGGCCAATGTGGGCGGCGCCTACATCAAGCTGGGCGGCCCGGCGGCCATGGTCACCCAGCTGGGAAACGACGCCTTCGGAGACCGGATCGTGGACGAGTTCGTGGGCCACGGCATCGACGTGAGCCATGTGCTGCGCACCGACGAGGCCAATACCTGCCTGGCCTTTGTGTCATTGAAAGAAGACGGAAACAGGGACTTCTCCTTCTACCGGAAACCCAGCGCGGACATGCTGATGAGCGCCGACGTGGTGGAGAAGGCGTGGTTCGAGGACGCCTACGCCCTTCATTTCTGTTCCCTGTGCCTGGGGGACTTCCCCATGAAGGAGGCCCACAGGAAGGCCATCACCTATGCACTGGAGTGCGGCGATATGATCAGCTTCGATCCCAACATCCGCCTGCCGCTGTGGAAGGATTACAATGAGCTCCGGAAAGCGATCCTGGAATTCATCCCTTACGCCCACGTGTTGAAGATCTCCGACGAGGAGCTGGAATTCATTACCGGGAAGACGAAGGTGGAGGATGCGAAGGACCTTCTCTTCCAGGGAAACGTGCAGCTGGTGATCTACACCAAGGGGTCCGACGGGGCGGAAGCCTACACGAAGACGGCCTCTGCCGAGGCGCCCTCCAGAAAGGTCAAGGCCATCGACACCACGGGGGCGGGCGACGCCTTCATCGGTTCCTTCCTCTATCAGCTCTCCGCGGACGGTGTGACGGTGGACACCCTCAAGGATCTGGCGGCGGAGCAGCTGGAAAGATACCTGCTGTTCTCCAATCGTTACTGCGAATACAGCGTTCTCGGAAACGGCGCCATCGCCTCCTATGCGACGGCCGCCCAGTTTGAAGAGTATCTGAAAAAGTAAGCGGCCCGGACCAGGGGCCGCCGGACAGAGAGCATGAAAACATTAAATCAGGATATCAAAGACAGAGCCTTCCGCCCCGTATACTGCCTGTACGGGGAGGAGGCCTTTTTGAAAAAGAGCTATAAAAATAAGCTGATCGAGGCCATTCTCGGCGACGACCGGATGAATTTTCAGGGCTTTTATGAGAAGGAGACGGATCTGAACGAGGTCATCAGCCTGGCGGATACCATGCCTTTTTTTTCGGAGAAGCGGCTGATCCTCATCGAAAACAGCGGCCTGTTCAAGAAGGATGCGGAGCCGCTCCCCTCCTACCTGCCCCGGATGCCGGAGAGCACGGTGCTCCTCTTCGTGGAGGAGCAGGTGGACAAACGTAACAAGCTCTATAAGAGAGTGAAGGAGCTGGGGTACGTGACGGAGCTTGGCAGGCAGCCGGAGGGGGAGCTGAAAAAATGGATCGTCCGGAGCCTGAAACAGGAAAACCGGCAGATCTCCCAGGCGGCCATGGCCCTTTTTCTGGACCGTGTTGGAGATGACATGGAGCACATCCGCACGGAACTTGACAAGCTGATCGCCTACACGGAAGGCCGGGAGGGGATCTTGCCGGAGGATGTGGAGGCGGTCTGTTCTGTGCAGATTACGGGCCGGATCTTCGAGATGATCACGGACGTGGCTCTAGGCCGCAGGAAGGCGGCCATGGAAAAGTACTACGACCTTCTGGCCCTCCGGGAGCCGCCCATGCGGATCCTCTTTCTTATTGCCAGGCAGTTTAACCAGCTTCTGGTGGTGAAGGAGCTGGCCCTTACCGGGAAGGGAAAGGATGAGATCGCAAAGAAGGCGGGGATCCAGCCCTTCGTGGCCGCAAAAGCCATGAGCCAGGGAAAACATTTCCGCATGGAGGAGCTTAGGAGCTATCTGGAGCGGTGCGCCGAGGCAGAGGAGGCCGTGAAGACCGGACGGCTCTTCGATAAGCTGGCGGTGGAGCTTCTGATTACGGAGTTTTCCGGGAGAGAGGATAAATTAAGATGAGAGCGGATGTGGTTTATAAGGATATGGAGCGGGGCGTCTTTCTCGGACGCCCCAATCGTTTTGTGGCGGAGGCAGAGCTTCGCGGGGAGGTGGCCCGCTGCCACGTGAAAAACACGGGGCGGCTTAAGGAGCTTCTGGTCCCGGGGGCGGGCATATGGCTGCAGCGCTGTGCAAAGGCAGAGCGGAAAACGAAATACTCCCTGATCGCGGTGGAGAAGCCGGGGCCGGAGGCAAGGCCGGTCCTCGTGAATATCGATTCCCAGGCTCCCAACGAGGCAGCTGCCGCCTGGGTCGGCCGGGGAGGGGACGGGCTACTCCGGGAGGTGACATTTTTGAAACGGGAAAAGAAATTCGGGAATTCCCGGTTTGATCTGTATTTTGAGGCGGACGGCAGGAAATGCTTCATGGAGGTGAAGGGCGTGACCCTGGATGCAGGCGGGGTGGCAAAATTCCCCGACGCACCCACCGAGCGGGGCGTGAAGCACGTGGAGGAGCTGGCGGCGGCCGTCTCGGCCGGATACAGAGCATACCTCCTTTTCGTGATCCAGATGAAAGGGATCCGGGCCTTCGCCCCCAACGAGGAGACCCACCCGGCCTTCGGGGAGGCCCTGCGGGCCGCCGCACAGGCGGGAGTCCGCATCCTGGCCCGGGACTGTATTGTCACGGAGGACACCATGACCATCGACAGGGAGGTGCCGGTGTGGTTGTGAATCGGCCGGAGGCCGGCGCTATGAAAATGAGCTATAAAAAACTGTGGATCTTGCTCATTGAAAAAGACATATCCCCCGCAAAACTCAGGGAGGATCTAAACATTGCGACAGGGACCATGACAAAACTGCGCAAAAACGAAGAGGTTGCTCTCTCTGTCCTTTTGCGCATATGCGGGTATCTGGATTGTAATATCGGAGATATCTGTGACGCCGTGCGCGCGGATCCGGAATGAGTGGTCTATAGGGAAATATACGGAGGAGAAATAGAAAATGCCGTTTTGCTCAAATTGCGGACAGGAAATAGAGAGGCAGGTAAAGTTCTGTCCGGGGTGCGGAAAGCCGGTTGCTCCGGAAACGTCCGGAGGAGGGACACAGTTTGAAGGTAAGATACATAAATGTCCGAATTGCGGGGAGCCCATAGATGCGTTTACGACATCGTGCCGGACCTGCGGCTATGAGTTCAGAGGGGTAAAGGCTTCGGAATCGGTCCGGATTTTTCCAAGATCCAGGATATTTATGACCGGACACAGAAAAAGACCGCAAAGACGGAGACCAGGCGGAAACAAAAACGAGTGATCGATATTATAATAAAAAATGCCGGTGTCTGGTGCGGGATTCTTGCCCTGTTCATCGCGGTACGGGTCGACCGGAGCGGAGGGAACTCTTCCGCACTTGAGATCTTCGGCTGCCTGGCTCTTATCATTTCAGCTTCTGCCCTTTCAAAGAGAAAAGCAGGCCCTGCCGATTTTTTGATCGCCGCTCTGAGCGGCATGGCGGAGATCGGCCTTTCTTTTCTTCTGGATAACGGTTCGATGCTGGAGCTGTGCGGGGGAATAACCGCAGGGAAAACGCGATCCGTTGGGGTTCCTCTTTGCGGGTGAGGGACGGGGAGGCCGCAGTGTTTGTCTACAGGCAGAAAAACGGCGTTATGCAGGATTTTATCGAGGGCCCTTTTACCCAAAAGATCAAAACGTCAAACCTTCCGGTTCTCGCGGGTATCGTTTCACTGGCTTATGCCGGCGGCACTCCGTTCCAGGCGAAGGTTGGGACGGCCGGCGCGGAGGCATTGGGGAAAATGGGTGCAAACAGTGCGGGAGGCGTCAGCCTGGACGGCAGTCCCGGATTTCATCCTGCCGCCATAATGGCGGGGATGGCTCTCGGCGGCGCAGTCGGACAGAACCTCGTCGAACGATGAACCGCGTGCTGTCGGGTTTAGATCCGCGGGAGGTACCCCCTCCGTTCCCGCCGCTGTCCTATCATCTGGCGGCCAAACATGTGCCGGATCTTCAGTTTCTATTTACCGGCGTGCCCCCCGTCCCGCCTCTGTGAAAAGATCCAGGGGCTGTTCCGAGAGCCGCCGCCAGGCGTAAGCCGAGTCCGCCCCGGAGAGACCGAGTGAGGAGGGGCCGTCAGAAAATTTCCGTGAGCAGACGATAGGCGTAAGCCGTGTCTGCGATGGAAAGTTTTCTGACGGCCCCTCCGGCCATCATAACTTTATGATCCTCATCATATCGATCGCACTGTCCTTCTCATGGGGCCCCCCGGAGATCACGATCGTATCCCCCTCCTCCACGATCCCGGAGTGGAGCGCGATCTCCTCCGCATGGCGGAACAGGCTGTCGGCGCTGGCCTGCTCGTCGGCGGGGAAGGGATAGACGCCCCAGGTCAGATTTAACTGACGGAGGGATTTCCGGTCCACGGTGGGGGCGATGACGGGGGCGGCGGGCCGGTAATCGGCGATCATGCGGGCGCTCCTGCCGGTCCTGGTGACGGCCACGATGGCTTTGGCGTCCAGATAGTTGGAGCTGGTGATGGTCGCGATCCCCACGGCCACGGCGGGACTTCTCTTCAGCGAGAGGGCGTCGTGGAGCTCGGAAAACCGTTTTTTGTAATTGATGTGCTTTTCCGTCTCCTCGGCGATCTCCGCCATGGTGCGGACAGCCTCGGTGGGATAGTCCCCGGCGGCCGTCTCCCCGGAGAGCATGATGGCTGTGGTGCCGTCGTAGATGGCGTTGGCCACGTCGGAGACCTCGGCCCTGGTGGGGCGGGGGCTTTTGGTCATGGATTCCAGCATCTGGGTGGCCGTGACCACGTGCTTTCCGGCCAGGTAGCATTTCTTGATGATGGTCTTCTGGATGCCGGGCAGCTCCCGGAAGGGGATCTCCACGCCCATGTCGCCCCGGGCCACCATGATGCCGTCGGCCAGGGTGAGGATCTCGTCCAGGTTCTCGATCCCCTGGGTGTTTTCAATCTTGGCGATGATCTGGATCCGCTCCCCGCCGTTGTCGTCCAGGAGTTTGCGGAGCTTGCGGATGTCGTCCGCGGTCCTCGTGAAGGAGGCGGCCACGAAATCCACGTCCTGCCCGATGCCGAAGAGGATGTCACTTTTGTCCGTCTCGCTGATGTAGGGCATGGGAATGTCCAGGTTGGGGATGTTGATGCTCTTGCGGTTGCTGACGGTGCCGCCGTTGATGATACGGCAGACCACGTCGGAGCCGTCGATGCGCTCCACGAACATGGCGAGCTTCCCGTCGTCGATGAGGATCCTGGTGCCGATGGTCACGCAGGAGGCAAGGCCGGAGAAGGTGAGGCCGATGCCCTCCTCATTGCCGGTTTCCCCCGAGGCACGGAGGGTAAAGCTCTGTCCCGCCTCCAGAGTGACGGAGCCGTTCTCAAAATCCCGGATCCGGATCTCCGGCCCCTTGGTATCTAAAAGAAGGGCGATGGGCCGATGGAGCTCGGCGCTCACCCGCTTTACCCGGTCCATGCGCACCCTCTGTTCCTCGTGGGAGCCGTGGGAAAAATTGAAGCGGGCACAGTCCATGCCGCCGCCGATCAGGGCGCGGATGGCGTCGTCCGAATCCACCGCGGGACCCATGGTGCAGATGATTTTTGTTTTTCGCATAAATGTCTCCTCCTTGTTATAAAATGGAATGGATCTACAGAACCTTGATCATCTGGATGTATTCTAACGGTCCAAAACCGTGTTTCTTGTAGATGTCCATGACCCAGGCGTTTTCGGGGGCCACCTCCAGGCGGAAGCCTGCCGCCCGTCCCTCGTATTCCTGAAAGAGCCATCGGAAGTATCCGCTGGCAAGGCCGCGTCCCCTCGCCTCCGGCTTCAGATACAGTTCCTCCGCCAGGATCATGGGGCCGCCCAGCTCGCTGCTCCAGGAATGACAGACGATGCCGTAGCCGAGACAGGTCCCATCCTCCTCCTCGAGCATCAGGCAGCGGACAGGGAGTGCGCCTGTCAGAGAAGCCTCAAAATTCCGTTCCTGGGCGGCCCGGTCGAAACCGTGGAGGGCCGCCTCGGAGCTGTAAAAAATCTCGGACATGGATAGAAAGTTGTTCTTGTCTTTGGCGGACATATTTCGTATAATCATAGAGTGAACCCTTCTTTGCATGAAAATTTTCTTCTATCATAGATGAAAAGAAGAAAAATTTCAAGAGGGGGCTGAAATGATCGTGGAACGGGAGGAGCGGATATATGGCGACAAAGTGGACGAAAAAGAGGCGTTCCAGAAGGATCCAGGCGGTGGTCTTTGTCATTGCGCTGGCGGTCTTTCTTTTCTCCGGGTATCAGCTTTTGAAGATCTACCTGGAGTATAAAAAAGGCAGCGACGAGTATGATAAGCTGGCGGACGAGGCGGCGAGGATTCTGTCGGAGGCGGAGGAGGGACAGGGGGCTGAGGACGGCGGCGGGGCGGGGAGCAGCCCGGGTCAGAAGGCAGAGACGGGGCCCTTTCCCTGGGAGGAGCTGGATGCGCTGATGCGCGGGGAAAATGAGGACTATGTGGGGTGGATCACGATCCAGGATACCCAAATCGATTATCCCATCGTCCAGTATACGGACAACGATTATTATCTGGCCCATACCTTTGAGGGGACGGAGAATGCGGCGGGAACCCTGTTCGTGGACAGCAACATTCCCGAAGGCATGGAGGGGAAGAACGTGATCGTCTACGGGCACAACATGAAGAACGGCTCCATGTTCGCGGGGCTCAAGAAATACCGGGAGGACGATTTTTATGAGGGGCATAAGACCTTCCGGGTCAACACCAAGACCGGCTTTTACACCTATGAGATCTTTTCCGTGTCGGTGGTCTCGCCGGACAGCGACACCTACACACTGGGATTTGAGGACGACGTAGCGTTTCTGGATTACATTGCCCGCATGCAGGAACGTTCCTTGCATGATACGGGAGTCACGGTGGAGGCCGGCGACAAGATCATCACCCTGTCCACCTGTGTCAACAAGAACGTGGACCGGCTGGTGGTGCAGGCGAAGCGTTTAGGAAAATGATGATCTGATCAGCGTTTCCTTAGAAAATTAGGCGAGGGAAGCGGGTGTACGTAAAAAAGTGCTTGCAATCCGAAAGAAAATGAGGTATCGTATACTACGAAGTATCCGGCAGGAGGCATCCGTGATGGGTTTTGCCGGGGAACAGACGGGGACGGTACCCCGAATATAGACTTGATAATCGAACGAAGGCGTTCCAGAAAGGGCGCCTTCTCTCTATTTCCAGGGGCGCTGGATGCGGACGCCGGGCGAAGCCCGGTCCGATCTTATCAGGTCCGAGGAAAGCTTGGAGGAAGATCTATGTGCGAAAAGGCAGTAAATGTGGAAGCGATTTTTAACGAGAACGTGTTCACCATGGGCAAGATGAAGGAGCGTCTTCCCAGGAAGGTATACGCGGAGGTGAAGAACGTCATCGACCACGGCGGGGAGCTTTCCCCGGCGACGGCCGATGTGGTGGCGAAGGCCATGAAGGACTGGGCCGTGGAGCTGGGGGCGACCCATTTTACCCACTGGTTCCAGCCACTCACCGGGATCACGGCGGAGAAGCATGACTCCTTCGTGACCAACCCGGACGCGGAGGGCCGCATGCTGATGGAGTTTTCCGGCAAGGAGCTGATCAAGGGCGAGCCGGACGCCTCCTCCTTCCCCTCCGGGGGGCTTCGGGCCACCTTTGAGGCGAGGGGCTACACGGCCTGGGACTGCACGTCCCCTGCCTTTGTGAAAAAAGACGCGACGGGGGCGATCCTCTGCATCCCGACGGCCTTCTGTTCCTATAAAGGCGAGGCGCTGGACAAGAAAACACCGCTCCTGCGCTCCATGGAGGCCCTCTGTGAGCAGGCGCTGCGCATCGTGCGGCTCTTCGGGAATACCGAGGCCACCAAGGTGACGGCTTCCGTCGGGCCGGAGCAGGAATATTTCCTGGTGGACCGGGATCTGTACCTGCAGAGAAAGGACCTGATCTATGCGGGCCGCACCCTGTTCGGCGCGCCGGCCCCCAAGGGACAGGAGATGGACGATCATTACTTCGGCGTCATCAAGGAGCGGGTTGGTTCTTACATGAAGGATCTCAACGAGGAGCTCTGGAAGCTGGGCATTTCCGCCAAGACCCAGCACAACGAGGTGGCTCCAGCCCAGCATGAGCTGGCCCCCATTTTCAATACGGCCAACATTGCGGTGGACCACAACCAGCTGGTCATGGAGACCATGAAGAAGGTGGCGACCCGCCACGGCCTGGCCTGTCTGCTCCACGAGAAGCCCTTCGCGGGTGTGAACGGCTCCGGCAAGCACGACAACTGGTCCATCTGCACCGATAACGGTGTGAACATGCTGGATCCTGGTGACACGCCCAATCAGAACATCCAGTTCCTCCTGGTGCTGGCCTGTATCATCAAGGCGGTGGACACTCACGCGGACCTTCTGCGTCAGTCTGCCTCCAACGTGGGCAACGACCACAGGCTGGGAGCCAACGAGGCGCCGCCGGCGATCATTTCCATGTTCCTGGGCGAGCAGCTGGAGGACGTGGTGAAGCAGCTCATCGAGACGGGGGAGGCCGCTTCCTGCAAGGAAGGCGAACGGCTTTACACCGGCGTGAGCACCCTGCCGGATCTCCAGAAGGACGCCACCGACCGGAACCGGACGTCGCCTTTTGCCTTCACCGGAAATAAATTTGAATTCCGCATGGTCGGTTCTTCCGATTCCATCGCAAGCCCCAACACCACCCTGAACGCCATCGTGGCGGAGGCTTTCTGCGAGGCGGCGGATCTTTTGGAGAAGGCGGAGGACTTCGACGTGGCGGTCCACGACCTGATCAAGGAATACCTGACGGAGCATCAGAGGATCATCTTCAACGGCAACGGCTATGCCGAGGAGTGGGTGGCCGAGGCCGAGCGGAGAGGGCTTCCCAACATCCGGTCCATGGTGGATTCCGTGAAGAGCCTTACCACGGAGAAGGCCGTGAAGCTGTACGAGAAATTCCACATCTTCACCAAGGCAGAGCTGGAATCCCGGGCGGAGGTCCTCTACGAGACCTACGCCAAGGCCATCAACATCGAGGCCCTGACCATGGTCGACATGGCCGGAAAGCAGCTGATCCCTTCCGTGATCGCCTACACGACCGAGCTGGCTTCCTCCATCGGCGCGGTCCGGGACGCCTGCCCCGAGGCGGACGTGAGCGCCCAGACGGAGCTTCTGGTCGAGACCTCTTCCCTGCTGGCCGAGTCCAAAAAGGCCCTTAACGCCCTGAAGGCCATCACCGCGGAGGCGGCGGCCATGGAGGAAGGCGAGGGCCAGGCGAGGGCTTACCATGACCGGGTGATGCCCGCCATGTCCGCACTGCGGGCTCCCCTCGACAAGCTGGAGATGATCGTGGACAAGGAACTCTGGCCGATCCCGTCCTACGGGGATCTGACCTTCGAGGTGTGATTGCTTTCGGCCCGTGCGGCCGGAGGTTTGCGTGACGATGCCCATATAATAAGAACCGTTTCTGAGGCGTTATGCTTTGGAAGCGGTTTTTTACACCCTGAAAGATGTATAAAGTGTTAACGAAATGCAGCATTTGTCCAAGGGGAAATAATCTTTTCGATCCACGGCTGGAAAAACGCAGAGACGAAAGCGTGATTGGTGCTTGCACTGCCTTGATATATGTTTTATGATAGAGAAAGCGATGGATTCTCTACCGATGAAATTTTGGGGATCTTGCAGCCATTTTTAAAGAATTATTTTTTCCGTTCTGCTGTTGCCCTGGAGGGAGGCTATTACTATGTGGATAAGACGAGGCTCATCCGGGAATTGCTTGACGGATGCGGGAGCGTGAACCTGATCACCAGACCCCGCCGTTTTGGGAAAAGCCTGAACATGGATATGCTGAGGAGTTTTTTTGAGATCGGGACGGATCCCTCCCTTTTTGCAGGACTTGAGATCGCGGAGGAAAAGGAGCTTTGTAAACAGCATATGGGAAAATATCCGGTTTTGTCTGTCAGCCTGAAGGATGTCGCGGGAGAGGATTATGAAACGGCCTGTGACAGCCTGGGGATCCTGGTCAGTGAACTGGCGGAGCGATACGCTTTTCTCATGGACAGTGAAGTACTGTTGCAGACGGAGAAAGCGAAGCTTGCACGGATGATGGAGGGAGATTTTGAGAAGAAGGCATATCTCCATAACAGCCTGAAGCTTTTGACACGCCTGCTGCGCAGGCATTACGGGACAAAAGTAATTGTCCTGATCGATGAATATGACGTGCCCCTGGATAAAGCCTATCAAAAAGGGTATTATCCGCAGATGGCGGAGTTGATCCGTTCCCTGTTCAGCCCGGTTCTCAAGACCAATGAAAGTCTGCATTTTGCGGTGGTCGCCGGGTGTCTCAGGATCGCCAGGGAGAGCATTTTTACGGGCCTGAATAATTTCAAGGTGAGGACGCTTTCGGATGCGGACTATGCGGAGTATTTCGGCTTTACGGACGGGGAGGTCCGGGCCATGCTGCAGTATTACGGGATTCCGGAAGCCTTTGGAAAAATGAAAGAATGGTATGACGGCTACCGCATCGGTCCGGTGGATATTTATTGTCCCTGGGACGTGCTGAATCAGTGTGACAGACTCCGCCTGTCCAAGGATGCGTCAATGGAGGCACACCGGGAGAACAGCAGCAGCAATGCCATTGTGCGGGACATTCTCGAACATGCGACTGCCACGACGAAGGACCAGATCGAGGCTCTGATCTCCGGAGAGTGTGTGGAAAAAAGGCTGATGCCGGAACTTACCTACACGGATCTTGACAGCGGGGATGAGGAGACCCGCCAGACATATCTCTGGAGCGTTTTGTTTTCCACAGGGTATCTGACGGAGGCCGGTCCGCCCAGGGAGGGGCTGAGCAGGCTCCGGATCCCCAATCGGGAAGTGCGGGGAATCTATGAAAAGAAGATCCGCTCCTGGTTCAAGGAGAAAGTGACAATGCATTCAGAACAATGGCTGGCGTTTTGCAATGCTGTCAAAAGCGGCAGGGACTCTGAGGTTCAGGAGCTTTATAATGAATTTTTATCGGATTCTGTCAGTATCCGGGATACCTGCGTGAGGAATGACATGAAAGAGAATTACTATCATGGCATGCTTCTTGGACTTTTACAGGCGAAGGGAAACTGGGTGGTAAAATCGAATTCAGAATCCGGCGTGGGTTATGCGGATATCCAGATTGAGATCCCGGCAGAAAAAACGGGCTGTGTGATCGAAGTGAAATATGCGCAGAATGGCCGTTTGGACGCCGCATGCAAAGAGGCTTTGGGACAGATCGAGAAAAAGGGTTATGCGAAGTCCCTGCGGAGAAACGGGATGGAAACAATCCA
Source organism: uncultured Lachnotalea sp. (assembly GCA_947066815.1). Lineage (GTDB taxonomy): Bacteria > Bacillota > Clostridia > Lachnospirales > Lachnospiraceae > Lientehia. The sequence goes on along the minus strand of CAMSZT010000033.1, from coordinate 11,408 downwards.
CAAATATGGGATCGCATGCTATAAAAAGAGCTGTCAGGTGGTGTGCGGGAGTGCTTGAGAAAAACCGGGAGATAACCTTATGAGACAGACCGTATTCGACCATATCAAAAAGAAATACAAAGTTTCTCCAGAATATCCCTGGGGCGACGACAACGCCGTGTTCCGCCATGGCGACAACCGGAAATGGTTCGCCCTGGTGATGCGCGTGGGGAGAGACAAGCTGGGCCTTCCCGGGGCGGAGGAAGTCTGGGTGGTCAATCTGAAGCTGGACGATCCGTTTTTCCGGGAGGCGCTCCTCGGGGAGAAGGGCATCCTCCCGGCTTGGCACATGAACAAGCGGCACTGGATCACTGTCCTTCTGGACGGCACGGTCCGGGAAGACACGGTTTTCGACCTGATCGACCGGAGCTTCCTGGCCACGGCGTCGGCGAAGAAGAAGGAGAAGTTCCGCCCGCCCAGGGAATGGGTGATCCCCGCCAATCCGAAGTATTACAACGTCGAGCATGCCTTTGACGAGGCGGAGGAAATCGGCTGGAAACAGGGCAGGGGCATCAAGGCGGGGGATACGGTGTATCTATACGTGGCGGCCCCGGTGTCCGCCATCCTTTTTCAGTGCAGGGTGACAGAGACGGACATCCCGTATACTTATGCGGACAAGCACGTGGCCATGACGGCGCGGATGAAGATCAGATTGCAGAGACGCTACCGGCCGGATCAGTTCACCTTTGAAATTTTGAAGGAGGAATATGGGATCTATGCGGTGAGAGGCCCGAGGGGGATCCCCCATTCCCTGAGCGAGGCGTTGAAGCATTGAGTGAGACGACAGGGAATTGCGAAGCCCGAAAATTTGCCGAATATTCTGGCAATATTTCCGGGAAAAGCCCTCTGCGCCGTGGAGGCAAGACCAGAGAAGGCAGGAGGGACCCTTTCCCGAATGACTTCTCTGGGCTTGCCGGAACGGTTGGCGCTGCAGGCTTTGGACGGACATATTGCCAGAATATTCTCGCAATTATCTGAGTGAGACAAGAGAGACAGGAGGAGACCATCATGAACATTTTTATCTGCTACGACAGATGCAGCACCTGCAAAAAAGCGGAGAAATGGCTGCAGGAGAGGGGGATCGCCTATGAGAAGCGCCCCATCAAGGAGGAGAACCCTTCCTTTGAGGAATTGAAAGCCTGGTGGGAGAGGAGCGGCCTTCCGCTGAAGCGGTTCTTCAATACCAGCGGCCAGCTTTACAAGTCCATGAACTTAAAGGACAGGCTGAAAGAGATGGACGAGGAGGAGCAGCTTGATCTGTTGGCGACGGACGGCATGCTGGTGAAGCGCCCGATCCTTTTGGCGGGGGATACGGTGTTGGTGGGATTTAAGGAGCCGGAATGGCAGGAAGTTTTTTTATGAAATAAAACCGCCTCTGTTTTGACGAGAAACAGAGGCGGTTTTATTATGATAGTAAAAAGGGAGGAGAGCTGAAGACAGCTCATGTTATGAAAAAAATATTGCGGCATTAGCACTGGCTGATGCTCCGAATATTGTCAGTTGTCATGGTCGATGCTGCTTTGTTGCTGTTGTTTTGTTTCATGGTTATAGTATATGGGGCAATCATGAAGAAATCATGTTGCTTCTGTAAAAAGATTTTGAATGATATTTGAACAAAATATGAACAGATTGATGAAAGTTTGTCAATCTATCCGGGGAGGGGATGATATTCTGCTTGTAAATGCGGAGGTAAAATGTTACGATGGTAGTGACAGAAAAGACAGAGTTTGAGGTGAGAGCATGGTGATCACTTATAAATGTCCGTCCTGCGGAGCGCCGATGGTTTTCGACCCGGAGAGTCAGAAGCTGTCCTGCGATCATTGCGGTACGGAGCTTTCCGCGAAGGAGTACGAGGAGCGGTATGGAGAGCCGGCCCTGCGGGAAGAGACGGAAGAGGAAAAGGCGGCGGACCGCATGGATGCGGGGCCGGTGGAGACGGAGGAGGAAGGGGAGCGGATATCCTATGGAGAGGGCTCCACCATGCATGTGAAAAAATACCACTGTTCCTCCTGCGGGGCGGAGGTGGTCACCGACGAGACGACGGCGGCCTCCGTCTGCGGCTTCTGCGGGAGCCCGACACTTCTTGAGGAGCGGATGGAGGGGGCGAGACGGCCGGAGCGGGTGATCCCCTTTCAGGTGACAAGGGAACAGGCGGCGGAAAAATTCCGTGCCTGGACGAAACGGGGCCTGTTCACGCCGAAGGGCTTTCGGAGCCGGAGCGTCATAGACAAGATCACCGGGATCTACGTGCCCTTCTGGCTGGTGGATTACCGGGCGAACGTCCGGCTTCACGCCCGCTGCGCCAGAACGAGAGTGATTCGTTCCGGGGATACGGAATATATCTACACGGATCATTACGACGTAAGGCGGAACGTGGACGCGGGCTATGAGAGGATCCCCATGGACGCCTCGGAGAAGATGGACGACGGGACCATGGATCTGCTGGAACCGTTCCACTATCAGGATTTAAAGCCCTTCGAGCTTCCTTATCTGTCCGGATATCTGGCGGACGTGTATTCTTATACGGAGAAGGAGATGGAGAGCCGGGGGAAGGAACGGGTGCGGGAATATGCCCTGGCGGCGGCCAGAGGGAGCATTTCCGGCTACAGCAGCGTGAACCTGGTGGAGCGGAGGCTCCGGATTGACGAGACGGGAGCCGAGTACGTGATGCTTCCCGTATGGATGCTGAATTACCGCTATCAGGGAAAAAACTATCAGTTTGCCATCAACGGGCAGACCGGGAAGCTGGTGGGGACCCTTCCCCTTGGCAAGGGCAGGATGCTCGGATGGTGGGCGGGACTCACGGTAGGGCTGTTTACGCTGATCACGGCGGTTTCAGTGATCGGAGGACTGTTATGAGCAGCGGCGGGAGGACTGTCATGGGAAGGCATGGGATCAGACGGCTGTTTGCCGCGCTGGCGGTTTTGGCGGCCCTTGGGTCTGCCTGTGGCTTTGACAGCCGGGAACAAAAGGTTTACGACGACGGGGGATTATTGACGGAAGCTGAGGAGACCAGGCTGCAGGAGTTTTTGGTGGAGACGGCGGACCGTGTGGAGCAGGATCTGGTCATTGTGACCACCCGGGATAACCGGGGAAAAGAAGCCAGGGATTACGCCGATGATTTTTATGACAGGCATGGCTTCGGCTACGAGAAGGAGAATGGCTCCGGCGTTTTGTTCCTGATCGATATGGACGCCTCCGAGATCTACATCAGCACGGCCGGGACGGCCATCGGGAAGTATACGGACGCCGAGATCGACGACACGCTGGATGCGGTCATGCCCGATATGCGTGCGGGAGACTATGCGGGCGCCTGTTTCACTTTTGTCTCGGAGGCGGAGCGGTGTCTGACGGGCGGTGAGACCGGGGACAACGGGTATTATGACGAGAAAGCGGACCGGTTTGTGGAATATCCTGCCGAATATCCCTCCGCAGAGAAAGAGCCGGGCTGGAAGAAGGCGGTCTCCCCGGAGCGGCTGGCGATCGTGTTTTCCATCTCGGCGGCGGTTTCGGCCTTCGTGGTCCTGATCATTTCCCGGAACCGGAAGACCAGGATGAGTGTGGACGGCGGCACCTATATGAAAGACGGCGGCCTGCAGTTTCGGGAGCGGAGCGACCGGTTCACCCACACGACGGTAGTGACCCGCCAGATCCCAAAGGACAACGGGGGCGGCGGGGGCCGCGGCCACAGCTCGTCCCATATCGGCAGCAGCGGCCGGAGCCACGGCGGCGGAGGCAGGAGTTTTTAGCGGATGCACGGCGATGACCGAAACCATATGACAGGTAATTGCGAAACTCAAAAACTTGTCGAATATTCTTTCAGTATTCATGCTTCGCAATTACCTGAAGCAATATAATTAAAGAAAGGAAACAAAGAAAATGGAAGAGAGAAAGAATCCGGTGGTAACGATCGAGATGGAGAACGGCGGCGTGATCAAGGCAGAGCTTTATCCGGAGGTCGCCCCCAACACGGTGAACAATTTTATCAGTCTGGTGAAGAAGGGATTTTATGACGACCTGATCTTCCACCGGGTGATCCGGGGCTTTATGATCCAGGGAGGCTGTCCGCTGGGCCAGGGTACCGGAGGCCCCGGCTATCAGATCAAAGGCGAATTTGCCGCCAACGGCGTGGAGAATGACCTGGCCCATGATCCCGGCGTGCTCTCCATGGCGAGGGCCATGCATCCGGATTCGGCGGGCTCCCAGTTTTTCATCATGCATGAGAAGTCCCCCCATCTGGACGGACAGTATGCGGCCTTTGGGAAGGTGATCGAGGGCATGGACGTGGTGAACGCCATCGCGGCCGCGCCGACCGGTTATGCCGACCGGCCGTTAGATGAGCAGAGGATGAAATGCGTGACGGTGGAGACCTTCGGAGTGGATTATCCGGAACCGGAGAAGTGCTGACGAGGCGCGGCGGGGGCAAGGTATGAATATTGAGATCAGAAAAGAAGCGCAGGCGCTCCACAGCTACGTGGTAAACCTGCGGAAGCATTTCCACCAGCATCCGGAGCTTTCGCTGGAGGAATGGGAGACGTCGAAACGGATCCAGGCCGAACTTACGGAGATGGGGATCCCGGTCACTCCGGCAGCGGAGACGGGAGTCATCGGGCTGATCGGAAGCGGCGGGCCGGTGATCGCCCTGCGGGCGGACATCGACGCCCTGAAGGTGGAGGAGCAGAACGACATCGTGTATAAGTCCTGCGTGCCCGGGGTCATGCATGCCTGCGGGCACGATGCCCACACGGCGGCGCTTTTGGGGGCGGCGAGGATCCTGAAGGCTCATGAGGAGGAACTGAACTGTACGGTGAAGCTGATTTTCCAGCCGGGGGAGGAGGTCTCCAAGGGGGCCAAGATGATCCTGGAGGCCGGACACCTGGATCACGTGGAGCAGATCTTTGGCCTTCACGTGTTTGCGGACATTCCGGTGGGCTATGTGAATATCGAGCCGGGGCCCAGGATGGCGGAGTCCGACTACTTTAAGATTACCATCAAGGGCCGGCAGGGTCATGCCGGGAAGCCGCAGCAGTGCGTGGACGCGACGGTGGCGGCGGCGGCGATGATTCTGAACCTTCAGCAGATCGTCAGCCGGGAGACCAATCCCATCGACTCGGCGGTGGTGACCATCGGGCACGTGGAGTGCGGGACCGTGCGGAACGTCATCGCCGGCTCGGCGGTTCTGGAGGGGACGGTCCGGACTTTCTCCAGGGAGGAGGGCAGGCGGATCAAGAACGCGGTGAAGCGGGTGGCCATGGGGACGGCCGCCACCTATCACGCGACCGCCAACGTGGAATACAACCTTTCCGCCCACCCGGCGGTGGACAACGACCTGGATGTGGCAGAGATTGCCTTCTCCGGAGCGGCGGAGGTATTTGAACGGAAGGCGTTCCTGGAGGTCCCCAAAATGATGCTGGGCGAGGACTTCTCCGTGTACCAGCAGCGGGTCCCCGGAGCGTTTGCCTTCATCGGCGCCGGCAACGAGGAGATGGGACGTGCCTATCCCAACCACCATGAGAAATTCAACATCGACGAGGACGCCGTGACCAATTCCGTCATGATGTATCTCGCCTATGTGCAGGAATATGTAAACCGGAAGGAGCAGGAGGCGAAAGGGAAGGGGACCGGCTCCGATCGGAAGGCGGCTGCACAGGAGGGCGGACTCTTCGGAAGATTCCAGAAGCTGCGCAGGGAGCGGGAGAGGAGATAGGCTGTATAAGATTGACGATTTTGTGGGAGTATGATCGGATGAGGCAAGTAAATCTGATGGACGGAAAGGAGAATGGAAAGTGGAGGTATTAAAAGCAATGACAGCAAGAGAGGTTCTAAATCTGATCGATTGGCTGAAATCCAAAAATTTCACAAATGACGATATCGTTGACTGCATCGAATCAGTTGAAGGAAAAAAGAAGAAAAAAGAGGAAAAGGAAGATTAGAGAAAAAGAGCGGAACTTGCCACCGCTCTTTTTACCATAGGAAGAAGCTCTGTGGGCTTTCCGAAAATTCAGGCGACGCAACCCATTGTATTTTTTGGGGGATCTGTGTTATACTGTGGATACAAAATACTTCGGAGTACAATATGAGAGACGAGATCAATCTGAGGGCCTACGGGAAGATCAACCTGGGCCTGGACGTGACGGGGAAACGCCCGGACGGATACCACGAGGTCCGGATGGTCATGCAGAACGTGAACCTTTATGACAATATCAAGATCAGGACGAGGCGGGCGCCGGGGATCGGGGTCCGGACAAACCTTCCGTTCCTTCCCACGGGTCCGGACAACCTGGTCTGCCGGGCGGCGAAGCTTTTGATGGACGAGTTCGGCATTGAGGAGGGTATTTCCATTTCTTTATACAAGAAGATACCGGTGGCGGCCGGTATGGCGGGCGGCAGCAGCGACGCGGCGGCGGTCCTGGTGGGGATGAACCGGATGTTCCGGCTGGGACTTTCCAAAAGGATGCTGATGGAGCGGGGAGTGAAGCTGGGGGCCGATGTCCCCTACTGTATCATGAGGGGGACGGCCCTGGCAGAGGGGATCGGAGAGCGGCTGACGCCTCTTCCCTCCATGCCGGAGTGCCTTCTCCTCCTGGCGAAGCCTCCGGTGAGCGTTTCCACCAGGTTTGTGTATGGGAATTTAAAGGCGGACAGCCTTCCCTTCCATCCGGACATCGACGGGATCCTTGAGGGGCTGGAGAAACAGGATCTGGCCGGGATCGCTTCCTGCATGGGGAACGTGCTGGAGACCGTGACCATACCGGCCCACCCGGGGATCGGGGAGATCAAAGCCAGGATGAAGGAGGAGGGAGCGCTGGCGGCTCTCATGAGCGGGAGCGGGCCGACGGTTTTCGGGATATTCACGGAACGGGAGGCGGCCCTGCGCGCCGAGGCGAGGATACGGGAGGACAGGCTGGCCAGGCAGATCTATACGGTAAGGCCGTTTTATGTGGACGGACGCAGTCGGAGGTTAAGAAATGGATGCATGGAAAGTAAAGGAAAATGAATATCTTCCTCTGCGGGATGTGGTGTTCAATACCCTGCGGCGGGCGATCCTGCGGGGGGAGCTGGTTCCCGGCCAGAGGCTGATGGAGATCCAGCTGGCGGAAAAGATGGGGGTCAGCCGCACGCCGGTCCGGGAGGCCATACGGAAGCTGGAGCTGGAGGGGCTGGTGGTGATGATCCCCAGGAAGGGCGCCGAGGTGGCTCATATTTCGGGAAAGAATCTGCGGGATGTGCTGGAGGTGCGGCGGGCTCTCGAGGAGCTGGCGGGAGAGCTGGCCTGCAAGCGGATGACAGAGGAGGAATTCAAACAGCTTGAGAAAGCCAATCACAGGTTTACTTCGATACTCGGGAGCGACGATATTACGGAGATCGCCCAGGCGGACGAGGCGTTCCACGGCCTGATCTACCAGGCGACGGAAAATGACCGGCTGATCCAGATGGTCAACCATTTAAGGGAACAGATGTACCGCTACCGGATCGAGCATATCAAGGACCGGTCCCAGAGGAGAGTCCTGGTACAGGAGCATCAGGAGATCATGCGGGCGCTGGCGGCAAGGGACGTGGAAGCCACCAGGCGGACCATCCGGAACCACATCAACAAACAGGAGATCACTGTGGCGAAGCACATCCGGAGGCAGGAGAAGGATTCCTGAACATCTGCGGGGAAGCGAAGGCTCACAATAACTCCGCCAGCCATTCGGCGAGGCGGAAACGGATCCGGGGACGGACGCTTTCGGGGTCAGCCTGTCCCGGAGTTTTTTCTGCCCGTCTTTCGTCATTTTCAGCGGGCAGCAGGGTTTCGTAGGTATCCTCATCCAGGATGGTCTTAAGCTCCTCCTTGGACTCCTCCGGTACCACGCCGGAAGCCACGTCGACGAAGCAGAGGGAGGGGTAGAGGACGCACCACCAGTTTTTGCCGCCGCCGTCCCCGATCACAATGCGGAAGGCATCGTAGGTCCCGCAGGGGAAGGTCAGGTCTCCGTAGACCTTTGTCGGAAAGTACCAGGGCTCCAGGGAGAGGGAGACAGGATGATCGAATCCCGCCGAAGCGATCACGTCTTCGGCGATTTTTTGTATCTGTGCTTCATGAGTCCTGAGAAATGCCTTTGTGGACTCCAGGTCCGCATCCTCCGGGAGGGCGGCTTCCAGATAGTTAAGGACACTCGTCTTGACCGAGAGCTTGAGGGCTTGGTCTTCCTCAGAATCGCTGTTGGCAAGGACGTGGAACCGGAGGATATGGCCGGAGAGATCCTCGTGGACGGTGCGCACGGCCCGGCGGGAGGAGATCCAGAGGGAGACGGCCCCCATGCAGAGAAGGGCCAGAAGCAGGCTTAAGAAGATCCGTTCTTTTTTCATATTTTTATACTCCTTTATGTAAACTGATATAGGGAGAGTGTTCCCGTTTTTTGGGATTTATTACAATTTCACATTGAAGAAATCGAGAAAGAACGGTACAATGGGAGGGAGTTTGAATAAAATGGGAGAAAACCACAGAAGGAGGGCGTTCCAATGGCAAAACAGGTCATAGCGGTATTTTTCGGAGGACAGTCATCCGAGCATGAGATCTCCTGTCTTTCGGCAGTCAATGTGATCGATCATATCGATCGGGATAAATACGACGTGGTGCTGGTCGGCATCACCGAGGAGGGGGAATGGCTCCTCACGGACGGTGTGGATGCGGTCCGTTCCGGCGAATGGAGAAACGGCTCCGTCCGGGCGGTGCTTTCTCCTGATGCAAAGCAGCATGGCCTGCTGATCCTTGAGGGAGACCGGGTGAGCCTTCGCAGGATCGACGCCGCTTTCCCGGTGCTCCACGGGCTTTTCGGGGAGGACGGGACCATCCAGGGGCTGTTTGAGATGGCGCAGATCCCCTATGTGGGCTGCAATGTGCTGGCGTCCGCGGTGTCCATGGATAAGTATTACACAAAGCTGATCGTGGAGAGGCTCGGGATCCGGCAGGCGGCTTACGTGGCTGTCCGGAAGGAGGAGCTGTTTGATATGGAAGCGGTCCTTCGCAGAGTGGAGGAAAGTCTTTCCTATCCGGTGTTCATCAAGCCCTGCAATGCGGGCTCCTCCAAGGGTGTTTCCAAAGCGGAAGACAGGAGCATGCTGGAATCCGGTCTTCTGGCGGCGGCGGAGCATGACCGGAAGATCCTGGTGGAGGAGACCATCTCCGGCAGGGAGATCGAGTGTGCCGTGTTGGGAGATGCCGGGGCAAGGGCCTCCGGCGTGGGAGAGATCCTGGCGGCGGCGGATTTTTATGATTACGAGGCGAAATACCACAACGCGGAGTCCAAGACCGTGCTGGATCCGAACCTGCCGGAGGAGACCGTGGAGGAGCTGCGCAGGAATGCCCTTCGGATCTTCCGGGCGGTGGACGGCTTCGGCCTTGCCAGAGTGGACTTTTTTGTGACGAGGGAGGAAAACCAGGTGGTGTTCAATGAGATCAATACCCTTCCCGGCTTTACGGCCATCAGCATGTATCCCATGCTCTGGGAGCACAGGGGGATCTCGAAGCCGGAGCTCATAGAGACATTGATCCGTATGGCTTTCTCCAGAAAGGAGTGATGAATGGCGGCAGGCAGCAACGCGCCCGTCGGGGTTTTTGACTCCGGCGTGGGAGGGCTCACGGTGGCCAGGGAGATCATGCGCCAGCTCCCGGAGGAGCGGATGGTCTATTTCGGGGACACGGCCAGGCTTCCCTACGGCACCAAGTCGAAAAACACGGTGATCCGCTTTTCCAGGCAGATCGTCCGTTTCTTGATGACAAAAGAGGTGAAGGCCATCGTGATCGCCTGCAATACGGCGACGGCCTGTGCCCTGGAGGAGATACAGAGGGAGCTCCCGATCCCGGTGATCGGCGTCATCGACGCGGCGGCCAGGGTGGCGGGGAGCGTTACGAAAAACAACCGGGTCGGGGTGGTGGGGACCACCGCCACCATCGAGAGCGGCATGTACGAAAAGGCGCTGAGGCAGTATAATGAAAAGGCAGAGGTTTACGGAAAGGCCTGTCCGCTCCTGGTATCTCTGGCCGAGGAGGGCTGGCTTCACGACACCATTACCGAGGAAGTGGTCAGCCGTTATCTGAAGGATCTGCAGTATAAATCCGTCGACACGCTGATCCTGGGCTGTACCCATTATCCGCTCCTCAGGTCCACCTTCCGCAAGATCGCCGGGGAGGACGTGACTCTGGTGAACCCGGCCTACGAGGTGGCCATGGAGCTGGGGGAGCTCCTTGGCAGAGAGGGGCTTTCCTGCCGCGGGGATGTGGGCCGGGCGGGAGAGAAATATGAATTTTTTGTCAGCGACGCGGCAGAAAAATTCTGTGATTTTGCGAATACCATCCTGCCCTACGACATCGGGGCCGTACAGCAGATCGATATTGAAGACTTTGAGACAGAGGATCTGCGGGAGGGAGAGACATGCAGAAGGATGTAATTTTATTTATGGGAAGCCATCAGACAGGAGGGACCGTGGAGGACGACCAGCTCCAGCTGATCACCACGGGCCAGTATTATCATAAGAACGGAAAGCACTACGTGGTCTACGAGGAGCTCTCCGAGGGCGGCAGGCAGAAGTCGAAAAACACCATCAAGATCTATGACGGCGGGGCCGAGGTCTTAAAGAGCGGCGAGTCCAGCATCCATATGGTGTTCGGTCTCCATAAGAAGACCCTCTCCTACTATGACATGCCCTACGGGAAGTTGATGGTGGGCCTGGAGACCAACCACATGGATCTTCTGGAGGAGGAGGACCGGATCCGCCTGAAGTTAGACTACCGCCTGGAGGTGGACTATCAGCACATGGCGGACTGTGAGGTGGAGATCCGCATCGAGTCCAAGGACGCGTGCGAGGTGGAATTAGGGTGACAGAGAGGACATGTCACCTTTTTTGCTGCATGTAGAGATTCGGAAAGGAAACCTGTAGTCCGGCTGGGAAAATCATTTGACACTGTCTGCCGTGCCCAATATAATGGAAGAAAACCCAAAATCCATGGAGGAGGAACGATCATGGGGATCATCGAAAAAATGAGGCTGGACGGAAAACGGGGTTTTGTGACAGGCACGGCGGCGGGTTCATCATCAATACGGCTTCCATGTCGGCCCATATCGTCAATGTGCCGCAGCCCCAGTGCGCCTACAGCGCCTCCAAGGCCGGGGCGTTCACCTGTTTTTAAAATTTTTAGGAAGTGTTTTTAGAAAATTAAGAGCTCCCTGATTGAGCAGGTCTGCAAAGTGTGGTAAACTATGCCCAGAGGGCACACGTACCCAGAGGGCACACGTACCCAGAGGGCACACGTACCCAGAGGGCACACGTACCCAGAGGGCACACGTACCCAGAGGGCACACGTACCCAGAGGGCACACGTACCCA
>CAMSZT010000032.1 GCA_947066815.1 uncultured Lachnotalea sp. | reverse complement strand
GTCAAGGTTCATCATTTTGCTTCTCGTTGTTGTTTTCAGCGACAACTTCTATAGTCTACCATAGTTGTAATCTCTTGTCAACAACTTTTTAAATTTTTTCCACGTTTTTTTGCGGTTATTTTTTCTTTTTCCGCCGTGGGTTTTCACTATACCATACCAAAATATGGTTTGTCAAGAAGATTTTTCTTGAATTTCCGCATTTTTACGTTCCGATCTTTCTCTCAGATCCCATAGACCCGTTTCGCGTTATCGTGAAGGATCATTTTTCCGATCTCGGCGGCGTAGGCCTCGGTAAAACAGCCTTTTTCCACATATTCATCCAGGATCCCGCCAAGGGCCCTCCGGAAATAGTTTGCCGCAAACCAGGACTGGTCCACAAAACCTCCCCCGTCGGATCCGAACATGATCTTGTTATGCGGGCAGACGTCAAGCACTTTCCGGAATTCGGATTCCGCCGCCCTTCCCAGATAGGAAACGGTTGAAGAGATATCCGTGTATACGCCCGGATAGTTTGCGGCCAGGAACGCGGCTTCGTACCCGTAGGGGAAACCGGCATGGACCAGGACGATCTTCGTCCGCCCGGCCTCCTCCGTATTCAGGAGCTCGTACAGGCTGTTGGGATTCATCAGCCTGAGGTCGCAGGCCGGCGGATCTCCGGCACCCGTATGGATCTGAAAAACAAGTCCATGCCGGCCGGCAAGCTCCAGCCCGCGGCCGACCATGTAATCGCGGAAGGGCTTGTCGGCGCGGTCAGGACGATATTTCCCCTGATAGAAGGATCCGTAATTCCGTTCTGCTTCTTGATAGGACACCGGCCGCCACCCGAGGCCGGTGTAATATCCGACCACGGTTTTGATCCCGGCGACCCGGTGTTCTTTTTTATAGGTCTCTATATAGGATTCGAACTTGTCCAGTATCTCCCCGAAAGACAGGCCGGGGCGGTACAGGATGCGGTCACAGGTGGTCTCGATCCGGATCAGGTCGTAAACCTCGCAGACGCCGGCCGTGGCCGATGCAAATGACGCAAGCTCCTCTCCCGTAAGCCCCTCGCCCGTGATGGGATATCCGAAATCCGAGAGGATGGAGACGATCCCGGCGTCCCGGTACAATTCTCCCACGAAGGCAGGATAGTCTGCCGAGGCCCTCTCGTTCCTGCAGGCGATGACCGTCTCCTCGGAAGCGTCCGCCGGCAGTCCGAACAGCCTCTTATACTCCTGCAGCGCCATGCGGTAGGACGTCAGGTAACGAAAATCCGCAAGGCCGCCGTGTACGCACATGGAATAGGCGTAAGAATACTCTTTTTTCTCCCGCGTGGGCATAAACGGATGCCCGTGGGCATCGATGATCGGAATCCCGGAAAGATCCAGCATAGTCTTGTTCCTCCTAACCCAGATAAGCCTTTACTACCGCGTCCGAATGCAGAAGATTGTCCGCGGTGTCTTCCGTGACAATCCGCCCCGACTCGATCACATAGCCCCGGTCGGCGGCCTTTAAAGCCATGCGCGCATTTTGTTCCACCAGGATGATCGTCACTCCCATTTCGCGGATCCGGCCGAACAGGTTGAAAATGTCGGCGATCACCAGCGGCGCAAGCCCCAGGGACGGTTCGTCAAGCATCATGATCTTCGGGTGGGCCATGAGGGCCCTCCCCACTGCCAGCATCTGCTGTTCGCCTCCGGAGAGGGTCCCTCCCATCTGATGGATCCGCTCCTTTAAGATCGGAAACAGACGGAACACGGTCTCCAGCTCCTTCTCATTCTCCGCCGCGCTCTCATAATATCCGCCCAGCAGGAGATTGTCCTTCACCGTAAAGCCGGGGAAGATATGGCGGCCCTCCGGTGCTAAGATCATGCCGCCCTTCACGATCTGCCGGGTCTCTTTTTTCGTGATGTCCTCCCCCCGGTAGACCACCGTTCCCGCGGCCTTCGGCACGATCCCCATGATGGAATTCATGAGCGTGGACTTTCCGGCCCCGTTGGCTCCGATCAAAGTGATGATCTCCCCCTCGTCCACCTCCAGGGATACCCCCCGGAGGGCCTGGATCCCGCCGTAATGTACTTTTAAGTCTTTGACAGAAAGGATGCTCATTCCTCTTCCTCCTTTCCGAGATAAGCGTTGATGACCTCCGGATCCGTCTTGACCTCCTCCGGAGTCCCGGAGGCGATCAGCTCGCCGTGGTTCAGCACATACAGCCGGTCACAGATGTTCATGACAAATTTCATGTCGTGCTCGATGAGGATGATGGTGTAGCCGGAATCCCGCAGTCCGCTCACGGTCTTTGAAAGCTCCCCCGTCTCCTGGTCGTTCATTCCCGCGGCCGGCTCGTCCAGCAGGAGGATGGTCGCGTCCGTGGCCATGGCCCTGGCGATCTCCAGCCGCCTCTGTTCGCCGTAGGGAAGGCTTCCCGGAGCATCGTATTTGTAGTCTAAAAGGTTCAGGGTCTCCAGGATCTTAAGCGCCTTTTCTTCCTGCTCCTTTTCTTCCCGCCGTTTTCTGGGCGTATGGAGCAGATTGTCGAACACATTGCATTTCGACCGGCAGCACATTCCCATCTTGACATTGTCCAAAACCGTCATCTGCTTAAAGAGCCGTATGTTCTGGAAGGTCCTGGCAAATCCCAGCCTGGTGATCTCGTACCGTTTCAGGCCGTTGATCTGTTTTCCGTTCAGGACCACCTGACCCTGAGTGGGCCGGTAGACGCCGGTGATGACGTTGAACAGGGTTGTCTTTCCGGCTCCGTTGGGACCGATCACGCCGACGATCTCTCCCAGGTTCACTTCCATATTCACGTTATTGAGGGCGGTCAGGCCGCCGAACTTCTGGGTAAGGCCTGTCACAACAAGGTTCGCGCTCATTCCCCGTCACCTCCTCCGCTTCCTTTCACCGCTTCCCTGCTCCTTCTCTCCAGGATCTTTTTCCTGACCAGTCCAAGATCCAGGTTGCCGAGGAGCCCGCCCGGCATAAAGTTCATCATGATGACCATCAGCGCCCCGTAGATGAGCAGCCGGTACTGAAGCAGGCTCCTCATAAGTTCCGGAAGGATGGTCAGCGCGATGCAGCCGAGGAAGGTTCCCGGAATGCTTCCCAGGCCTCCGAAGATGATCATGACAATGTATTCCTGGGATACTCCGCTGGCAAAGCTGGAGGGATGGATGAAAGAGACATACTGGGCATAAAAGGCTCCGACAAATCCGCAGATCAGAGCGGAGATGACGAAATTGACCCGTTTTACATGTACAATGTTGATCCCCATGGTCTCCGCGGCCGAATCGTCGTCCCGGATCGCCTTTAAAGACAATCCGAAATTGGAATTGATCAGATTTTTGACGAAAATGGTCACGACAAAGAGGATGATCAGCGCGATGATATAATTGGCCCTTCCGGATTTAAACCGGAACCCAAAGATCGACACGGCCGGAATGTTCATGATGCCGAGGGATCCCCTTGTGAGATCCTGCCAGTTCATCTCCACGATCCGCACGATCTCGCAGAACCCCATGGTCACGATGGACAGATAATATCCCTTTAATTTCAGGGTGGGCAGTGCGATCAGCAGACCGAAGAGCCCCGCCACGGCCATGCCGAAGGCCATTCCCAGAAGGGACGGCATCCCAAGCCGCATGACTCCGATGGTCCCCGCGTAGGCCCCGATCCCCCAGAAGGCCGCCGTCGCAAAGGACATCTGCCCCATATAGCCCTGCACCAGGTTCAGGGCCAGGCCGAGAACGATGTTGATCAGGCAGAGGGTCGCGATCCTGAGCAGATACTTGTTGTCCGTCATAAAGGGAAAGGCGATCACCAGCAGGATCAGCACGGCCATGATCGGGATCTGGTGCATGGCGACGAATTCCACAAGCCCGGTCCAGGCTTTTTTCAGAACACTGTTTTTTTTCATGTGCGTCTCCCTCCCTACATTTTTTCCACGTTATTCTTGCCGAAGAGCCCGGAGGGCTTGACAAGAAGAACGATGATCAGAATCGCAAATGCGATCGCATCCCGGTATCCGGCGCTCACATAGCTGGCCCCTATGGATTCCGCCAGTCCCACGATCAGGCCGCCGGCCACCGCTCCGGGAAGGGAGCCTACGCCGCCGAGCACCGCCGCCGCAAAGGTCTTCATCCCCACGATAAAGCTCATATTCGTATCGATGTTCTGATAATAGGAGCCCACCAGCACGCCGGAGACGCAGGCGAGCATGGCCGCCACCACGAAGGTCAGGGTGATCACAAGAGAGACATTGATCCCCATCAGTCTGGCGCACATCTGGTCCTGGGAGACGGCCAGCATGGATTTTCCGATCTTCGTTTTGTAGACCACAAAGGAGACGGCGACCATGAGCAGGATACAGGTGACGAAGATGATGATCTGCGTCCAGCTTATGATGGTCTTTCCGATGGTGATCCTTCCGAAATTCAGGAAATTGGGATAGGACTTCGTCTCCGTCCCGACCCATATCTGGATCGCGTTTTCAATAAAAGTCCCGACTCCCAGGGTGGAGATCAGGGCCGACATCCTCGGCGCGTTCTTTTTGCGGAGCCGCCTCAGGCCCACAAAATCCACCAGGTACCCGACCGCGCCGAGGGCGACGATCGCAAGGGGGATCGCGAGCGGCGCTTTGGCGCCGAATGTGGTCATAAGGATGTAGACAAAATACGCGCCCAGCATATATTCCGCTCCGTTGGCGAAATTGATCAGCCTGAGAACGCCGAACACCAGCGAATAACCGATGGCGACCAGGGCGTAGATCGAACCGATCGTAAGTCCGTTTACTATCTGTTGGAGAAACATCCGGGACATCCTCCTTATTTCTTTTCTGTCATATAGTACGGCGCCGCTTCGCAGCGCCGTACCGGGGGTTTACGGTATCTGATATACTCTTTTTACGTTGTTATAAAGGATATCCTCCGCGCTCTGCATGGCGAACTCATACGTGATGTATCCGTCCGCGATCAGCTCCTCCAGGATCCTGGCGTAGACTTTTTTGAAATTCATGGCCCCGAACCACAGGCCCTCCAGATTTAAGCCCGCATCCGTCCCGAAGAACAGCTTTCTCGTCGGGCAGAGCTCCAGCAGCGCTTTCAGCTTGTCGTAGGCCGCGATGCCCGCAAAGGGGATGAAGGAAGAGCAGTCGCAGTACACGTTCTCAAAATGGTTCACCAGCATCCCCAGCTCCTCGCAGTAAGGATAGCCGCCGTGGATCAGGACCAGCTTCGTTCCCATGACCCTGGGATCGTTGAGAACGTCCGTAAGGTTGGCCGGATTCACCCGCACGATGTGGCAGTGGGGCGTATCCCCGAGGCCTGTATGTATCTGGAGCGGGATGTCCAGCTCCTTACAGATCTCGCAGGCCTTGATAAAAATGAAGTCCCGGAACATTTTGTGATATTCCCACTTCTCCTTATTATAAAGGTAGAGGTAATAGCCCTTACGGAATTCGTCTCTGGAAAGAGGCCTTACGTCCAGCCCCGTGTAGTAGGCGACCACCGATTTTAAGGCGATCAGGTTCTTCTCCCTGACAAGAGCCTTCGTCTCTTCCACAAGGCGTCTCTCAAACTCGTCGAAGGAAGGCTCCTCCTCCACGATCCGGTTTGCCACCCACTCGATCCGGTCGATGTTGTAGATGTCCACATGGCCTTCGCAGGCGTCCCGGTATTCTTTGATCTCGGCATCTGTCAATCCGTTCTCCGGATCCGTGATCTGGGAGATCGGGAAGCCGAAGTCGCAGAGGAAGCCTTTGATATTCTGGCTCTCGAACAGCCTGTGGGCGTATTCCAGCCGATTTTCTCCGGCGTACTTGTTCCTGACGGCAATGACCTCCTCCGCCGCCGCCGTGTCCGGCAGCTCGAAAAATCCTTTCAGGGCATTGATCACCTGTTGATAATAAAAGGTGCTTTTCATATTTTCCGCGGATACCGGGTACAGGCCGATGCAGAAATTCTCCGCAAATACCTCCGGCTCCCGTCCCCGCAGGAACGGGTGGCAGTGGTTGTCGATCACCGGGATCCCTGATAAATCAATCTTCATAAATTCTCTCCCTTTTTTATCATCGTCGAATATTCTGACAATATGTTCATCCAAAGCTTACTATTGCCAGAATATTCCCGCAATCTCACGTTTCGCAATTATCTGTCATTCTGTCCTGCCGCCCGGTCACTGGCCGAGATAGTTGAACTGTCCGCCTTCCACCTGGAACCAGAAGAGCTGCTTGTCCGGATGCCTGGTCTCGTCAAAGGTGATGGGGCCGCAGGCTCCGGGCCAGTCTTTTACATCCGTGAGCCACTGGGCTATGGCATCTCCGTCGGTCCCCACTTCCTTCATGGCGTCCACCAGGAGCATGAATGCGTCATGGGAGTTGGTCGCGTAGACGTCGATGTTCTCCATGCTGGTCTTCTCACCGAGGAGTTCCTTCAGTGCAAGGAAGGTCTCGTCCGTCGTCTCCGGATAGATGAAATTGCAGACCTTCGTTCCTTCTGCCGACTCGCCGGCCGCCTCCAGGAAGGAATCCGTGTAGCACATGGAGCAGGCGTATTTCTGGACATTTCCCATCTCCAGCTGCTCCATCTGGGTGCAGATCATGGCCGCGTCCGCATAGGAAGGTACGATATAGAGGGCCTCTGCCCCCGATTCTTTGATCTTGGAGAGAAGGGGCGTGAAGTCGGAGGTCTGCCCGGAAATATATTCTTCCACATCCACGATCTCCAGATCGGCGTCCGTCACATCCGATTTCCACCGCTCGATGATGTTGAGTCCGTAATCGTCGTTGGCATAGATCGCCGCGACTTTTTTATAACCGTCCTCGATCATCCGCTGTGCAATCACACCGCCCTCAAAGGTGGCAAGGCAGGAGATGGAGAAAATATGCCCGCCGGTCGGGGTGATATCCACGTGGGAAGCCTGGGGGGTGATCATGGGAAGCCCCGCCTCCTCAAAGACGGGAGCCGCCGCCAAGGTCGGCGAGGAGGTCTGGCTTCCGATCACCGCGACGATCTCGGGATCGGACACGATCAGGTTCGCCACGTTCAAGGCCTCCTTGGGATCGTTCTTGTCGTCGAACACCTCCACCACGACATCCCTTCCGTTTATCCCGCCTTCCGCGTTCACCTTCTCGCAGAGGGCGTTGATGGTCGCCTGGTAGGTCAGCCCGTACTGGGCATTGTTTCCTGTGAGGGGCCCGTAGAGGGCGATCTTGATGGAATCCGAGGAGCTTTCTTCTCCTCCGGCCGCCTCCGTGCCGTCCTCCGACGCCGCCTTCGTCTCCGCTTTTGTCTCGGCCTTCGTCTCCGTTCCGCCGCCGCTCCCGCATCCTGCTGCCAGCGATACGATCAATGCCAGGCCGGAAACCATACCAACGATCCGTCTGATTTTTTTCATTACGTTTCCTCCTCTTAAATTGTTTGTGCTGAACTGTAGTTGTTGTGTAACGGAATGACCATTTATTGTAACCGTTTACATTATTATATCTTTGCATTTCATTGTTGTAAATTGGTATTTTACACAATATTTTTATGCCATTTTTATATGTCTTGCACAAATCTCAATTATTATTCAATTCAATCTTGTTTTCTTTTGGAAAAACAAATATAATCGTCACTGTAACGTTACATTTTTTATTGGGATTTTTTTATTCGGGAGGTGCCTTATCAAAAAGAATCTAACCATCAAAGACGTCGCCGCGGAGGCAGGCGTTTCTGTCGCCACGGTCTCCCGTGTTTTAAATTCCAGCGGCCCGGTCAGGCCGGAGACCGCCAGGATCGTGCAGGCGGCCATCGACAAACTGGAATATTCCCCCAACAGCCTCGCCAGCAGCCTGAAAACGGAACGGTCCCACATCATCGGCTATGTGGTCACGGATATCCGGAATACCGTATTTACCTTTTTGATGGCTGCCATCCAGAGTGTCCTCTGGGAATACAACTATTCCATGATGCTCTTCGCCACCAACGGCGATCCTGCCAAGGAAGCCGCTATCTTACGTTTTATCTCCATGCAGAAGATCGACGGCGCCATCTTAAATTCCTGCACCAATACCCAGGCCATCCTGAGACTCAGCAAAAAAATCCCCGTCGTGCTTTCCGGAAATGACATTGCGGATCCGGAGTTTATCGGGGATTTCGTGGACAGTGACAATCATGCGGCCGCCTACATGCTCACCTCCCACCTGATCGCAAACGGCCACAGGCGGATCGGCATCATCAACGGCCCCTACAACCTGGATGTCTCCACGGAGCGTTTCCGGGGATACCAGGCGGCCATGTCGGCCATCGGGATCCACATGGACGAGTCGAGCCCCCTGGTCTGCGAGAGCGCTTTCGACATATCCAGCGGTTATGCGGCCGCCGATTCCATGCTCCACCTGGACGCTGCCCTAAGCCCCACCGCCCTCGTTGTCGCCAACAACGAGATGATGAAGGGCGTTTTGAAATACTGCAATGACAGCCGGATCCGCATCCCCCAGGACATCTCCGTGGCCACCATCGGCAACCGTCACGAGATGGATCATCTGTACCTCTCCCCCACTTATATGGAGACAAATCTGGAGGAGATGGGGGACCGGCTCGCCCGCCTGATCCTGGAGCGGATCGAAACGGAGGGCAGGCTCCCGAAGCGGGTTTTCCGCCTCCCCGCCTTCTTCCATGACGGCGACACGGTCCGGACGCTTATATAAGACCGGAATCTTCCTTTACTTTTCCCGCCGCGGCTGTTATGATAGGTTTATCAACGATCACCAATATGGATAAGGAGTTTTTGCCATGAAAAAGATACCTGTGAAGAAGGCCGTGATCCCGGCAGCCGGGCTTGGCACCCGTTTTCTGCCTGCCACCAAGGCCATCCCGAAGGAGATGCTTCCTATTGTAGATATCCCCACGGTCCAGTACATTGTGGAGGAGGCGGTACAGAGCGGGATCGAGGAGATCCTGATCATCACCAACTCCAACAAACACTGCATGGAGAATCATTTTGACAAGAATTATGAGCTGGAGGCCAGGCTCCTGGAATCCGGCAAGCAGGCGGAGGCCGATCTGATCGACCGCATCGCCGGCCTTGCCAACATCTACTATGTGCGGCAGAAGGAGCCGAAGGGGCTGGGCCACGCGATCCTCTGTGCCAAATCTTTTATCGGGAACGAGCCCTTCGCCGTCCTCCTCGGCGATGACGTGGTCATCAACGAGGGCGGAAAGCCGGCTTTGAAACAACTGATCGATGCCTATGAGAAGATGGGGGCCTCCGTGGTCGGGGTCCAGCAGGTGGAGGAAAGCCAGGTCCACAAATACGGCATTGTCGCTCCCTCCATCCACCAGTTCGCAGAGGAATCCCGTCTGAAAAAGCTCTATGATATGGTGGAAAAGCCGAATCTGAAGGATGCGCCCAGCAATCTGGCAGTCCTCGGCCGCTATGTCCTGAAGCCGGAGATCTTCGACTATCTGGAGACCCAGGGGGCGGGAACCGGCGGGGAGATCCAGCTGACGGATGCCATCAAGCGGCTCATGTACGCCCAGACGGTCTACTCCTATGATTTTGAGGGACACCGCTACGATGTGGGCGACAAATTCGGCTTCATCCAGGCCACCCTGGATTTTGCCCTCTCCAGGGAGGATCTTCATGATTCCGTCGCATCCTATGTGAAGGAGCTGGCCGCCACGCTGTGAGGCCCCGCTCTGTTTTCGGAGCGCCCTGCCCTGCTTCTCCCGGGCGCTCCCCAGTGGTAAGGAGGTTTTTATGATCTGCCTGTTTTTTGCCCTGTGCATTTTGGGGCTGGATCTTTTCGTCAAGAAACAGATCGAAGCCCGGGAGGACGCCGCCTTTCCGGTCGTGCTTGCGGGCGGTTTCATTCTGGAAAAACACCATAACTACGGGTTTATGTTGAACCGTCTGGACCGGCATCCGAAGCTTGTGCGGATCGTCAGCCTCCTCACCTTCCTTCCCCTTTTGGGCTGGTTCCTCTGGCTGCTCGTCAAAAAAGACAGCGGCGCGGCAAGATTCGGGGCCGCCTGCCTTGCCGGCGGCGCGGCCTCCAATCTTTATGACCGCCTCTCCCGCGGTTATGTGGTGGATTATCTGCGGCTGCCCATGAAAAAGGGGGGCCATATGAGACAAAAAATCCGCCATGTCATTTTCAACATCGCGGATCTCTTTATCTTTCTCGGCGGGGCATTCACCGCCCTGTATAGTCTCCTGAAGAAATGACATACCGGATATTCAGATGATATATTTTTCCTGCCGGTATTTGTTCATCATGTCTTTGAATATCTCGCCGTTGGTGGGCGGAGTGTAAGTAATGGCGTTGGCGCCCGCATCGATCGTTTTTTTGATGCTTTCTTCCGTGTTCCCCCCGGTGGCGATGATGGGCACCTCCGGAAAATCCCTCCGGATCTTCGCCACGATCTCCGGCGTTTTCTCCGCTCCCGACACATTGAGGATCGAAGCGC
This sequence comes from uncultured Lachnotalea sp., assembly GCA_947066815.1. Lineage (GTDB taxonomy): Bacteria > Bacillota > Clostridia > Lachnospirales > Lachnospiraceae > Lientehia. The sequence continues at coordinate 26,287 of CAMSZT010000032.1, read as the reverse complement.
CGCTCTCCAGCCGTTTCCCGATATCGGTCTTCTCCGACACCACCGTGATCACGATGGGAACCTCCACTTTTTTCCGTAAATATTCCAGCGTCTCGTTGGGAGTCGGCGCATTCACGACAACCCCGTGAGCGCCCTGGAACTCGGCGTCCTCCGCCAGGCTGGTCACCCGTTTCCCCGTGGTGGTGCCGCCCCCTACCCCGCAGAAGACCGGGAGGTCCGACGAGGTGATCAGCGCGTGGGTGATGATGGGCTGCGGCGTAAAGGGATACACCGCCATGACCGCATTGGCGTTGCAGTTGCGGATGATCGCGATATCGGTCGTGAAGACCAGAGATTTAATCAGCTTCCCGAAAATGCGGATCCCGCTCACCTCCTCGATCACCTCCGGCAAAAGCACCATGTGACTCCTGAGATGCCCCTCGATCACCGGTATATATTTTTTTTCTCCCATGGGCAAATCCTCCTTGTTTTTGATGCAATGGTCCATACAATTGTTATAAGCATACACTTTTTTACTGAATATGGCAACCACTTCTTCTCTGGAGGTCTGTATTTTGAGACTTCTCTTTACGGTCCGGGCCGCTTCTCCAGATATGCGGCCGCGTCTTTGAAAAAGCCGGCGATGATCAGAAGGATGACGATCCCGATCGGAAAGGCGGCGATGATGCTGACCGACTGCAGATTGTTCATGGAACTTTCCGAAAACACAAGGGCGATGGGGAAGGTGATCAGCAGCAGGCACCAGGCCAGCTCCACGGCCCGGTGGGGAGACTGGTCCTCCCCAAGCTCCCGGTAGCTGTAGCAGGAGGCAATCAGCGCGATCGAGTCAAAGGAGGTCGCATAGAAGGCGATCATCGTCACCAGGACCAGCAGGAGCACGAACCCCGCCCAGGGGAGTGTGTCGATTATGGAGAGGATCAGGCTGTAGAGGTCGCCGCTCTGCCGGTAGACCGCGATAAAGTCCACCCCCTCCAGGACCTGCTTCCCCAGAGAATAATTCCCCAGGACCACAAAGCTTACGATGGTCGACCCCACGCCGAACACATAGCCGCCCAGGATGGTCTGGCGGATGGTCCTCCCCCTGGAAATGCTTCCGATAAAGAAGGGGGCCGCGACGCACCAGACCATCCAGTAGGACCAGTAGAAGATGGTCCAGTTCTGCGGAAAGGAGGTCGCCCGCTCCGGGTCCGTGAAGGTCGAGAGCTCAAAGAAATTCTGGACCATCCTTCCCAGGGAGGAGAATCCGGTCTCGATGATATACCTGGCTTCCCCGCCAAAGAGCAGTACATAGGCCAGCAGGCCGAAAAAGAGGTAGATGCAGGATTTTGCCAGGATGCTGATCCCCTTAAACCCGTGGAGCAGGGAGTAAGTGTATACCGTGCAGGTGACCAGGAGGATCGCCACCGTGATCACCCTCCGGTCCATCTGGATGTGGAACAGCTTTTCCAGGATACTGGCCATCAGAGGGGTCGCCAGCGCAAAGGTGGTGGCCGTTCCCGCCAGGAGGGCAAACACCGCCAACAGGTCGATGAACCGGCCCGCCGCGCCGTCGGTGTACTTCCCCAGGATCGGCCGGCACGCCTCGGAGTATTTCTGCCGCTTCCTCTTCCTGACGTGGAGCATAAAGCCGAAGGCCGCCGCCAGCATCAGGTAAAAGCCCCAGGGGATCAGGCTCCAGTGGAAAACGGGATAGACGCTGGCCCAGTCCTGGATGCTCCCAAGCTCTGCGATATGGGGATCCGCGGCGTACATGACCCACTCGGAAAAGGAATAGAACAGGATATCCGCCGCCAGCCCCGCCGTGAACATCATGGAGCCCCAGGCGAAAAAAGAAAACTTCGGCTTTTCTCCTGGATCGCCCAGAACGATCTTCCCGTACCGGGAGGCGGCCACAAACAGGGAGACGAGAAACACGCCCAGGCCCACGGCCAGGTAGAAGACCCCCAGGGTATCCCCGAAGAAAGAGCGGACTGTGCCGAGGACCTCCTGGGATCTTGCGGGAAAACATGCAAACAGCACGCTGAGTATCACAACCGCCGCCAGGGGCACCAGAAAAATGGCCCAGTCGATCTGCCTCTTTCCGTTTCCGTCATCCTTGTATCCTTTCATATGGTCTCCTCCCGTCATAAATATTTTTGATAGCTGGAATCCAGCTGTGCCAGTTCCTCCAGACTGTCTACTTCCAAAATGTCCCCCGGCTCCATCGGAAAGATCCCCAGACGGTACTCCTGCGGGTATCGGAACAGGGCGATGTCATCCCAGTAGATCTGGCGGTTCCGTCTCTCCTCAAACTCGGCCTCCAGGTGTTTCCGAAGCCGTCTTCCGTCTTCCTTGTCCCAGCGTGAGACACTGAAGAGCTGCCATCCTCCCGCGCCTCCGGTCCTGCTGCAGGAGGCGACCAGCCCTCCCCGCACGGTCAAAAGCCATTCGTCCGTGTGGGTGTCCGTCCAGACGGCCTGGTAGCCGGACCGTTCAAATTCCGGAGACAGCACCTTCGGACAGCGGATCACCTGGTCTCCGTCCAGGATCATCACATCTTCCAGGTACTCTCTGGCAGCGTACAGGGACGAAATGTTATTGCATTCTGCGTAGTAAGGGTTCTCGATCAGGCTCACGCCCGGATACTCCTCCGTGAGCGCCTCAAACTGTTCCTTCAGATACCCGACTACGATATGGATCTCCGAGATCCCGTTTTCCTCAAGCCCTCGTATGATCGTGTCGATCATGCGGACGCCGCCTACCCTGACCAGCGGCTTGGGGGTTTTGCAGGTGACCGGATACATCCGTGTCCCCCTCCCCGCCGCGACGATAATAGCCCGCGCCACCCTGCTCATTTTCTTTTGTCCTCCTTATCTGATCCCGATCGCCTCCGCCGCGATGCGGTAATAATCTTTCGCATAGCGGTACTGGCGCAGGGAATATTCTCCGAATTCGACTCCCAGACTCCGCTTGTACTCGCACCAGTTGCTCCAGAGCAGTCCGCAGACCGCGATATAGCAGTAGATCTTGATCCTCGTCCCCTCGGGGCATCCTTCCGTAAAGTACTGCCCGATGAGCCGGTCGACCTGTTCCCGGTCATACAGGGAGTAGATGCAGAACATGGCGATGTCCACATGGGGATCCTGCATGGCCGCGTATTCCCAGTCGATGAGACGGATCTCCTCCTCCCCTTTCCCATTCTCAAAAAGCAGGAAGTTATCCGGCACCGCGTCGATGTGGGTCAGCGCCCTCTCCCCCGCCTGCCCTTCGATAAAGGGGCGCAGGGCCCACACATGCGCCTTCGTCTGCCGGTAGTCTTCATAAGCGGAGGAACGCCCATCCCACAGGGACTCATAGAAATCGATATGCCCGAAAAGGTCAAACTCGTGGTCCGTCTTTAACGAAAGTCCGTGAAACTCCCGCAGCTTTTTCATGCAGGCGGCGGTCTCCACCGGGTTTTCCGGGTCGCAGGTCCTGGCGTCCCCGATAAAATGGGAAACCTTATAGCCGGTGTCCGGATCGATGGAGATGACGTCCTCGCAGATGCCCTTTCCCCGGACCACCCGGTATACCGCCGCTTCCTCCCTGCGGTCGATCAGCCGTCCCGTCCCCTCCCCCGGAACGCGCATGATGTACGCCTTCCCTCTGCAGGAAAAGAGGAAGGAGCGGTTCGTCATCCCCTTTTTCAGCGCCAGGATGCCGGTGATCTCCTCCATGGAAACGCCGAGGGCGGCCGCGGCCGCCTGCAGCTTATCCGACTGCAGCTGGCTGGAATTCCCGTCCAGCTCCCGAAGCTGCTCATAGGTATTGATTTCCGCCACCGCTTCCTTCCGCACGGTCCGCGCCCGGACGGTCATCTTCCCCCTGTCCCAGAGGGCAGCCTCCCAGAACAGGCTCTCCCCGCCCTTTTTTCCAAGAAGGGATCCCATCTGTTTTTTCAGCCGCCCCGCGTCCTCCTCCAAAAGATAGGAGATCCCCACCATGGCGTTCCCCTTCTCATCTTCCGGAACCGTGACCAGTTCTGCTTTACGGTTTACGCGGACCGGGCTGCCCTCCTCCTTCCGGTCGCTCACCATATACCAGGAATATAGTTCACAGGCGCTGAAGGGATTTTCGGCGCACCAGATGTCGCAGGGGACTATGTAGGTATTTGCCAGATACTTTTCCACCCTCCTCAGGGAGCAGAGGTTATTTTTGACCGCGTAATCCGGATTGACGATCAGCCGGACGCCGAAGCGGTCGATCAGGCAGTCAAACCGCTCCTTCATATACCCGACCACCACATAGATCTCCGATATGCCCGCCTCATGGAGCTGCCGGATGATCCGCTCGATCAGCGCCTCCCCCTCTACCTCCAGGAACGCCTTCGGGACCTCCATATTGATGGGGACCATGCGCATCCCGAAGCCCGCCGCCAAGATCACGGCATTTCTCGGCCTCCGCGCAAGGATCTCATCCTCCGCCCGTTTTGTCAGCCGGAAGCTTTCGTCCAGATAGCCCTCCTCTTTCAGGTTCTTTAAGCACCGGTTTGCCATCCCCAGAGAAAAGCCGCAGGCTTCCGCCAGGATCCTCTGGTTCACATAGGGCCTCTCCCACAGTCTGCGCAGGACATCGCTCTCCCAAATGTTCATATAACTTTATTCTCCATTTTTCGTGAACAAGCTGCCATAAAGCTGCCCCCGCCGATCCGGCGGGGGACGACATAGATAAGCATATTCCTTTTTGGCGCAAATGTCAATGGTCTTCTCTCAAATTGTCCGGCCATACCGCCTGGAGAGCCGATGGCGGATATACCGGGAAGCCACCTCCCCGCTGTGTCCCAGATTGTAAAAATGCTGTTTTTTCAGGGCGACGATCCGCTCCCGATATTCTTCCTGGTTACTAAGCAGTTCCTCCACCACAGGAGCCAGGTCCTTCACCTCGCTCTTTTCCACCTGGCGGCCCACCTTGGACCTGGCCGTGATGTCAAAGGGCACCAGCGGGATCTTCTGATAATCCTCGTTGACCACCTTTAGCTTCGTATTGATGAAGAGGCAGGGCTTGTCCGTCGTAAAGGAAAACTCAAAGGAGATGCCGCTCCAGTCCGTGATCACCAGGTCGGCCGTATACACCGTCACATTGGAGGAAAAATCCGTCTCGATCACAAAGTCCTCCGACATCCTGTCCCGGTAGCGCTCCATGACCCCCTTCATCTGCAAGGGGAAGCGGCGCACATACTGGGGATGGGGGCGGATGATGATCCGGTAGCCTTTTCCGTACAGAGCCCCGACCAGATCGTCCAGGCAGGAATCCATGATGTTGTCATACTGCCAGGACGGCGCGATGAGGATCGTCTTTTTCGGATTTTCCACCTTGTCCATGGCCTCGTAGGCATCGATCATGTCGTCGATCAGCCCGTAGCCGCACTCCACAATGCGCTTTCTCTTGGTGTGGCGCAGCTTCTCAATGGCGCGGGCCTCGATGGCCTGCTCCCTGCTGACCACGAGGAGCGTGTCATAGGCGTCGAGGGCGCCGGTCCGGTAGGCCAGATTGTCGCTGGAGCAGCCGTGATCCATGAAGATATATTCCACATTTTTCCGGACTCTGGACCGCTTGATGTGGTATTTCTCCAGATCCGGCGTGGTCATGATCACGATATCCGCCTCCAGCTTCATCATCAGCGGGATCAGGCGGGTCTCGTCCACATAGTAGGGCCGGATCCTGGGCTCGTTTTTCTGAAAAATGGCATCTTCAGGATCGCTGGTCACATAATGGATCGTCAGGTCCGTATCCTTGAGGAGCGCCTCGATCAGCCTCCGGAAATATTTATAAAAGCCGCTCCCCTCGGAGTAGAACATCACTTTCATATTTTTTGCGTTCTCCGGCTCGAAGAACTGCTTATAATATTTCTTCGCCAGGACAGCGTTCTTCTTCTTTTTGGCCTGCTCCTCGGCGGCAGACTGCTTCATCTCCTTCAGGGCCTTGTAATCAATGTATTTCTGCGGAGGATAGACCACGTTCACCAGATAGGTGACCCCGATGGAGAACAGGTTGCCGAAGATCCAGTAGAGGCCCACCGCCGCGGGGACGATCAGGGCAAAGAAGCCGGAAAAGGCGATCATAAAGACTGTCATGCCCCACTGGGAGAGCTTATTCTGCTCGATCTGCAGCACATTGATCTTGTTCTGGACGAAGCACATGAGAAACGCCGACACCCCCGCCAGGAGCGGGATCAGCAGCAGGGCATCCGCCGTAAGGAGGCTCGGCGTCTTTGTGAGGTCGAGGCCAAAAAGATCCAGGCGCATCCCCTGGACCGCGGCGACGGCCTCCCCCGCCCCCGGGATCGCCAGAAAGGCGTCCGGAGCGCGTCGGATCTGTTCCACCGCGGCCAGCTGGGCCGTCGTCCCCAGATCTCCCACAGCGGTCCCCAGAAGCTCCGCCGTCTTCTCCACAAAGGCGTTCTGGAGCGGGGCCGCAAGGTGCAGGATGTGCTTTAAGGGCTTATAGACCACGTCCAGCAGCCCGAAGATGATCGGGAGCTGCAGAAGGAGCGGCCAGACCCCCGCCATGGGGCTGTAGTGTTCTTTTTTATAGAGCGCCGACTGGGCGTCGATAAACGCGTCCTTGTCATCCACATACTGGTAGCGCAGGGCGTCCAGCTGCGGCTTCATCCGGACCATCTTGATGGAATTTTTCTGTACCAGCAGGGATATGGGGAACATGACGGCCTTGGTAAGCAGCGTGAACAGGATCAGGGCCAGGCCGTAATGGCAAAAGACCTGGTAGCACGCCCACATCAGCCAGCCAAGAGGCACCCCCACGACGGTGTTGATCAGCTTCATATCAATCCCTCAGCAATCTGTAAAATTTTGGAAAATAAACGAACATGCCTCTGGCCAGGATATCCTCTCTGCGGACAAAAGGATCCTCCCAAAAGCGGGAATCCCCGGACTCCGTCCGGTTATCCCCCAGAACGATATAACAGCCCTCCGGCACAAAAGTTTCCGGATAGTCGTCGCCGGAGAAGCGCTCCACATAGTCCTCTTCCAGAAGCTGCCCGTCGATGTACACTCTGCCCTCCTGGAGGGCAAATGTCTGGCCCGGCACGGCGATGACGCGCTTGACCAGGCACCGCCTCTCCCCCGCCTCCAGGCGGCGGAAAAAGATCACGTCGCCTGCCTCCGGCGCGCTCCGGCGGTAAGCCAGGCGGTTTCCCAGGACCATGGAACCGGAGGGGATGGCCGGCTCCATAGAGCCGGAGGGCACATAGGCGTTCAGGAGGAAAAAACCATTCAGGAGCGCCGCCAGGAGGACCGCCGCCAGCGGGATCAGCAGACGTCCCCGGCGTCTCACCGCCTGGGGGCCGTGCAGATGTGCAGCGCCCGCTTTAACTCCTCCACATTCCGGCGCTCCTCTGCCAAAAGCCGCCTCAGCTCCCTGTTTTCCGCGGCAAGGCCCCCCTCTCCTCCGGTCTCGTCGTAGGGATCTGCCTTTGCCGTCCGGGACCCAAAGGCCGGCTCCCGGACAGAGGAAAAGGCCGCCGCAGTCTCCCCGGCAGATGAGGCCGCCCCGAAAGATTCTCCGGCAAAAGGAGCCGCCCCGGAAGGTCCCCCGGCATAGGAGGCCGCCGTCTCCGAGGATGCCCCGGCAAATCCTTCGATCTCATAGTCGCCAAGGCCCGTATCGTCGTCGTCCATATCGTCCTCATAGGAGACGACACTCTCCTTCTTTCTCCCGAAGCGGGAAAACCGCCTCCGTAGCTTGCGGAAATAGAAGCCGAAGGCCGCTCCGGCCGCGATCGCCACGCCGGCAATGATCTGGATGATGTAGGTCATGGCCGAGGGGTCGATGTAGGCCAGCGCCGTCACGGAAAAAAGAAACGAAGCACAGACAAAAAAGTACAGAAAGGAAGCTACCTTCCTCATGGCAAACATCTCCTTATCAAGTAATATCAGGCAACGGCCAATGCCGCCGGCATCGGCCGTTACCGCTATATACCGGTATACTGCATCTTGATCTCCCCGATCACCTTCCAGTTGGAGAAATCGTTGGCGTCCCCCCTGATCTCGAAGGTATACAGTTTCTTCTCTCCCTTTCCCTCCGTCCGCATCCACAGGATCCTGGTCATCTGCTCATGCTCCCCGACGGATTCCACCGTCCGGCCATACGCGCCGGTGTCCAGCCCGAAATAACCGGCGATGGAGGCCCGCAGATTGTCCTGGCACACCTGCTTGTTGGAGATCTTCATGGGGCCTTCGGCCCCTTCCCCGGCAGGTTTGATCATCAGTGTACTCACCCGGCTCTCGCTGATCCCGCTCAGATCGCCCGTCGGCTTGGGCGGACGGCCGTGGTCCGCCGTGATGATGATGGTGGCGTCCTCATAGAGACCCTTCTCCTTAAGCTCCTCCATATACCGGAAGATCATCCGGAAATTCCCGAGGATCTGCTCCTCCCTGGTGCTCCCTCCGGGGGCAGGCTCCGCGTCCGCGTCGATGGTAAAGGGATCGTGGGCGCCGTTCAGATGGTAAAAAAGAAAGGAACCCTTCCCCTCCTCTCCCACGGTCAGCCCATTCTCCCGGTAGCCGCTCCAGAAAGCGGCGTCATCCACCGAAAACAGCCGGTCAGCCCCGGCCTCATCCTCCGACACCGCGATGCCGTTCAGGTCCGAAGTACTGATCTGAAAATAAGGCTTCATCGACTCGGGAGTATATCGGTAAAAGGACAGATCCAGCATTTTCTCGAGCATCGGCCCCTTCCGGACCTTCTTTTTGCCGATCTCACGGACGTTATCCACAAAGCCGCTCACGTCCTCCGGCGCCCCGAACACATACCCGCAGTCTGTATAGACCTTTGTCTGATAACCGGCCTCGTGGATATCCGGCAGCAGCGTGTAGACAGGCTCCGTCCACGCTTTGTGGAAATAATCGTCCCAGGGGACCGTATAGTCATGTTGGACGCCGGTCAGCAGATAGGCGATCGACGGCCTGGTATTGGCGTAGCTGCCGGTAAAATCATGGTAATAGGTGAAACCGCCAAGCCCTTCCTCCAGCTCCGGATATTTCTCCAGCGCCGCGTCCATATACTGGTTGTCTAGACGGTCCATCAGGAACACGATCACATTTTTCTTCCCGGATACCTCATAAATGCCGTCCCTCGTGAGCCCTTCCTTCTCCCGCCCGGCCCTCCAGAGCCGATAGGAGCCGCTCCCCATGGTCAAGGACAGGAGCGCCACCAGCTGCGCGCCGACCAGGACCACACAGATCAGCCTGACCGCTCTTGTCCACATCCTGCGGCTGAAATACAGCAGAAGGAATACGGCGGCAAACACGCACAGCCAGGCGGCGCCGTTTACGAGCATGGGGACTTTATATCGCAGCCAGTTTACCGCATCCCCGGTCAGAGCCCCGTGGTCGGTGTTCCAGAAATTCCCCTGCAGATACCCGGCCAGCGTCACCGCAAAAAGAAAACTGACCGCAAGGTTAAAGACCTTCCCCCGTAAAAGGATCAGGATCCCGAACAGCGCCGCAAAAACGAGCGCCGCGACGCCAAGCAGTCCCCGCAGAAGGACCGAAAAGGGAAACGTCATCTCCTGGGCATTCTGGGCATAGATCTCACAGGGACCGAAGATCAGGAAGGTAAATACACAGGCAAAGGCGCAGAGCGCCGCCAGCGGCAGACGGATCCTCCAGGGACGTTTATCCTGCCACAGGGCTCTCAGTTTTTCTCTTCCGGTATCCATGAAATCCTCTGTCCTCCCATCCTGTAAAAAGCTCCCAGGTAACCGCGAAAGGTGAAATCGATCGAAGGAATATTCCGGCATATGTCCGTCCAAAGCCTGCAGCGCCGGAATATCCCCGAGGGGCCGTTTGAAATGTGCTTCTCTGCAACATAAAAGATAATATCACAAAAGGACTCCGCTTTCAATCCCTCTGCACCCTGAGTTTGCGCACCTGCCCCTCTGTCATCACTTGAGGAAGAACCGCAGAAGCCGTTCCTTCTTCTCCGTGTAGGGCTGGTAGCGGATCGGCAGATCGATCCAGTTGTATTTCTTCACAATGCTCTTTTCGTGGCTGAAGGTCTCGAAGCTCTTCTTTCCGTGATAGCTCCCCATCCCGCTCATCCCCACGCCGCCGAAGCCCATGCGGGAGGTGGCGAGATGGATGACGGTGTCGTTGACGCAGCCGCCGCCAAAGCTCAGGGAGGAGAGGAGACGCCGCTCCGTGGCCCGGTTTTTGGTGAAGATATAGCAGGCCAGGGGCTTCTCCCGCTCCCGCACAAAGTTCTCCGCCTCCTTGATCTCCCGGAAGGTGAGCACCGGAAGCACCGGGCCGAAGATCTCCTCCTGCATAACGGGAGCCTCCGCCGTCTGAAGATCCAGCACAGTCGGAGCGATCTTTAAGGTTTCCCGGTCCCTTTTCCCGCCGGTCCGGGGCGCCGTCCCCTCCAAAAGCCCGCTTATCCGGTCAAAATGTTTTTCATTTATGATCTTCGGATAGTCCGGGTTCTCCAGGGGCTCCTCCCCGTACATCTGTTCCACGGTCTTCTCAAAAATCTCTAAAAAAGGCTCTTTCACCTGCTCCTGGATGAGGAGGTAATCCGGCGCCACACAGGTCTGTCCCGCATTCAGGAACTTCCCGAAGGCCAGGCGTTTTGCCGCCGTCTTTAGATCTGCCGTCTCGTCGATGATGCAGGGGCTTTTCCCTCCCAGCTCCAGGGTCACCGGAGTCAGGTGGCGGGCGGCCTTCTCCATGACCAGCCTCCCCACCTTCACGCCGCCGGTAAAGAAGATGTAATCAAACCGCTGCTCCAAAAGAGCCTCATTCTCTTCCCGGCCTCCCTCCACCACCGCGACATATTCCGGAGGGAACACCGCTCCGATCAGCTCCTTGATGACCGCGGAGACGGCCGGCGCGTAGGCCGAGGGCTTTAAAACACAGCAGTTCCCCGCCGCGATCGCCCCCACCAGCGGCTCGATGCACAGCATAAAGGGATAATTCCAGGGGGACATGATCAGGACCACCCCGTAAGGCTCCCGCATCGTGAAGCTCTTCCCGTGGAACTGTGCCAGTGGAGTCATATGCCGTTTTTTCCCGGCATAACTTCTCAGATGCCGCTTCATATGGCTGATCTCGGAGAGCACCAGCCCCGTCTCCGTCATATAGGATTCAAATCTTGATTTATTCAGGTCTGCCTTCAGGGCCTCCCGGATCCTGTCCTCCCGTTTCCGGATCTCCAGCCCCAGTTTATCCAGCACATCCAGCCGGAAAACCAGGGATCCTGTTCCCCCGAGAGCCTGATACTCCCTCTGTTTCTTTACGATCGTTCCGATGTCCGTCCCGCCTGACGCCCCCGGGCGCCTGTTTTCCTGCCTCATGTTTCCTCCTGTCCCAAATCCCTCTGTCTCATTTTTTTCTGACTTCATCCTCCGGGGCGGTAAGACGCACCGCCCTCGCTGCGGCCGGTGTCCCGCCCCGTCTGTTCCTCTTCCTTCAAATGCGTCAGACGTCCGGATACCGCCTCCCGCTCCTCCTCGCTAAGCTCCACCCATTTTGAATAGGGAATATCACAGAGGCGCATGGCAGCCCCGCAGCGGCGGCAGTCCGCCCTGAGCAGCTTGGACACCAGCCTCGTCTTTCCACATTCCGGACAAATAAATACCCGAATCACTTTTCTCCCTCGTTCAACTCCCGGATACCTGCGATGCCCGCAGGATCACCGGCCGCAGTATGCGTCGATCCCGGCCGCGATCCCCTGCACGATCCTCCTCTGACAGGAATCCGACACCATCTTAAGATCCTCATCCCTGTTGCTCATATATCCCATCTCCACGATCGTCACCGGAACCTGGCTCCAGTTGATCCCGCTCATGGTATCCGTCTCCCGCACACCGTTGCTCTTGAATCTGCTGGAGGCCGTCATATGGTCTAAGATACAGTCGGAAAGCCTCCGGCTCGCCCGGTAGATCCCCCCGCAGTAAGGATTTGCGGGCGTGGGGCAGATCGTCATGGAACCGGTATCCGAAGGATCGTCGGAGCCGTTGGCATGGATCCGGACAAACACGTCCGCTCCGGCCTGACCGGCAATGGCCGCCCGCTTGGAATTGCTGATGTTCACCCGGTTTGTCTCCCGCACCATCAGGACCTGATAGCCCCTGGCGAGGAGCTCGTCCTGCAGTTTTAAGGATACCGCCAGGTTGAGTTCCGACTCATCCAGCCCGGATGCTTTTCCCGCCGTGCCGTAGGAAACCTTTTTCTTGGTCCGGGACGCCCCCGGCCCGATGAGCTCCTGCCCATTGTCCTCCACCGCCTGATGGCCGGGATCGATGCAGACAAGCGGTCCCTCTCCGGCATGATAGATCCCCGCCTGGGTCTCCATGGGGCCGGGAGCCGCCTCCCCCTTCCGCTTGAGGAGGATCTGCATGGCCTCCAGCCGTTTGGACTTCCCGCAGATGCCGGCCTCCCGTACCCGCTCATTCTCCCAGCTTTGTGAGCTTCGCCGCCTGATCTGCCGCGATGCAGGCGTCGATGATCTCCTGGATATCCCCGTTCATGATCTTATCCAGCTTATAAAGGGTCAGGCCGATGCGGTGGTCCGTGACCCTCCCCTGGGGGAAATTGTAGGTACGGATCTTCTCGGAGCGGTCCCCGGTACCAATCTGGCTCCTCCTGGCCTCCGCCTCCGCGTCGTGGGCCTTCTGACACTCGATGTCGTAGAGCTTCGCCCGGAGCAGGGCAAAGGCCTTGGCCTTGTTCTGGAGCTGGGACTTTTCCGTCTGGCTGTAGACCACGATCCCGGTAGGATAATGGGTCAGCCGCACCGCCGAATCGGTGGTGTTGACGCACTGGCCGCCGTTTCCGGAAGCCCGCATGACGTCGATGCGGATGTCCTTCTCGTCGATCTGGACGTCCACGTCCTCCGCCTCCGGCATGACCGCCACGGTGATGGTGGAGGTATGGATCCGGCCGCCGGATTCCGTCTCCGGCACCCGCTGCACCCGGTGGACCCCGGACTCATATTTCATGACGGAATAGGCGCCCTGTCCCCGGATCATGAAGGTCACGCTCTTCATGCCCCCGATCCCGATCTCGTCCGCCTCCATGAGCTCCAGCTTCCACCGCCTCGTCTCCACGTAATGGGCGTACATCCGGTAGATCTCCGCCGCAAAGAGGGCCGCCTCATCCCCGCCCGCCCCCGCGCGGATCTCCACGATCACGTTCTTGTCGTCATTGGGATCCTTCGGGAGCAAGAGCACCTTCAGCCGCTTCTCAAGCTCCTCGATCTTTTCCCGGGCCGAGGAGAGTTCCTCCTTGAGCATCTCCCGCATCTCCCCGTCGCTCTCCTCCTCCAGCATGGAAAGGCTGTCCTCCGCGTCCTGCTTCGCCCCTTTGTATTCTTTATAAGCCTCCACCACGGGAGAGAGCTCCGTCTGCTCCTTCATAAGCTTCCGGAACTTCGTCTGATCCTCCACCACGTAAGGGTTGTTCAGTTCTTCCAAGATCTCCTCGAACCGGATCAGAATATCATCCAGTCTGTCAAACATGGCTGCCCCTCCTTTTCTTCTCTGCTATTTTTTAGGCAATTGCGAAACATAAAATTTCAAAAATATTCTGACAATATGTCCGTCCAAAGCCTGCAGCGCCAAACGTTCCGGCAAGCCCAGAACCGCAGAAGCCACTCGGGATTCGCCCCTCCTGTCTTCCCTAGTCTTGCCTCCACGGCGCAGAGGGCTTTTCCCGGAAATATCGTCAGAATATTCAACAAGTTTTTGCATTTCGCAATCGCCTGTCTGCTATATTCCGCCATCGGCCTTCACGACCCGGTCGTTCCCGGCCAGATCCTTCCGTACTTCTATATGAAGAAAGCCGGCTTTCCGGAGGATTTCCGGCACCGTCTTCCCCTGGTCCCAGCCGATCTCCAGATAGATCCGGCCGCCCGGCATCAGGTGCCCTGCCGCCTCCGCCGCGATCCTCCGGTAAAAGGCCAGGCCGTCCGGGCTCCCGTCCAGGGCGATCCTTGGTTCATGGTCCCGCACCTCCGGCATGAGAGTTTCGATCTCGCCGCTGGGGATATAGGGCGGATTGCAGACAATGCAGTCAAACCGTTCCCCCGAAAAAACGTCAAACAGATCCGACTCCACGGTCCGGCAGATCTCCCCCATACCAAGGCGCCGGATGTTTTCCTCCGCCGCCAGGAGGGCCTCCGGGGAAATATCGGCGAGGACGACCTCCATGCCGCCTGGCCTCTTCCCGGCCCCCGGGATCCTGCCGCCGTCTGTCTCCCTCTCCTTCCCCGGTCTTCTGCCCTCTCCCGGCTTCTTCCCGGCTGCCGCCCTGCTTTTTTGCAGATACACGGCCAGGCTCAGTCCGACACAGCCGGATCCGGTACAAAGATCCAGGATCCGATAAGGCCGCCCCTCCTTTTCCGCCGGGTCTGCCAGGGCCCGCGCCCGCTCTCCCGCGAGGACCGTCTCCACCAGCGTCTCCGTGTCCTGTCTGGGAATGAGCACATGCCCGTCGACAAAAAAGGAAAGCCCCATAAACTCCTGGCTCTTCAGAAGATGCTGCAGGGGGATCCGCTCCGCCCTCCGCCGCACAAGCCGCCGAAACTCCTCCGCAGCCGCCCCGGAAAGCTCCGTCTCCGTACAAAGGAGATATCTCCCCCTGTCCATGGAAAAGCAGCCGGAAAACAGATACCAGGCATCCAGCTCTCCATCCGGCACTCCCGCCGCCAGGAGGGCGTCCTCCCCCTCCCGGAGGAGCTCCCGGCAGGTCATCACGCCCCGCCGGAGGCAGAGGATGCGCCGGAAGCCTTCCCCTCCGTCTCTTCCGGGAAGGCCTTTCCGAAATTCTCCGCCTCATAGGCCCTCCAGTCAAAGACCTCCTCCACGGAGCGGATGGCCACCTCGATCATGTCGTCCTCCGGCTCCCTGGTGGTCAGCCGCTGGAGAAGGAGCCCGGGCTTGCTGATCAGGTTGACGAGCCAGTTGTCGCTCCTGCCGGCAAGCTTTAAGATCTCATAGGAGATCCCCGCAATGACCGGGATCAGGAGGATCCTCAGAGAAATCTTCATCCACACATTGTCCACCTGGATCACCATGGAGAACAGGATGCTCACAAATACCACGAAGAGCAGGAAGCTGGTGCCGCAGCGCTTGTGCTGCTTGGAGCTCTTCCTCACATTTTCCACCGTCAGGTCCAGCCCGTGCTCCACACAGTTGATGCACTTGTGCTCGGCCCCGTGGTACATGAACACCCGGCGGATGTCCTTCATGAGGGAGATCAGGAGCACATAGCCCACAAAGATCCCCAGGCGGATCACCCCCTCGATCAGCCCCATGAGCGCCCTGGAGGTGACAAAGGTCCGGAACAGGTTCGACAGGAACATGGGAAGCACAAAAAAGATCCCCAGGGCAAGCACCAGCGCCAGCGCCATGGCAAGCCCCATGAGCAGGCTCTCTCCTTTTTCACCGTTCCCGTCTTTTTTATCCTGCCCGTCTCTCTCCTCTTTCCCGTCTTTCTCTTTCTGCACGCCGGCAGTCTTCCGGCTCTTCTCCGCCGCGCTGCCTCCGCCGGCCCCCGCCTCTTCCTCCTCTTCATAAAAGCCGGCGGAAAAGGTCAGGATCTTCATCCCCAGCCGCATGGAATCGATAAAATTAAAGATCCCTCTGACAAAGGGGATATTGAACGCCTTATGCTTTTTCGTAAAGGTCAGCCAGGTGTCCTTCGCCACCTCGATTTCCCCGTCCGGCTTCCGCACCGCCACTGCGTACACGTCCTGATTCTGCATCATGACGCCCTCGATGACCGCCTGGCCGCCGATCCCTGATGATTTCATCCGGTCAACTCCTCTCCTGTATGGTCGAGCAGGGAAGGAACATCCGCCCCTGCCCGCTGCGCGGTGCCGTGTACCGATGGCACACGTTCAGCACCGACCGAAACAAAACGAAGCCCCGCACGCCGCTCTTGCGGCATATTCCTCTGTGCGGGCCTGCGCATAACAAAAAGGTTGAGATTCCAAAGTATCCGAAATCTCAACCTCATCCCCCGGGCAATGCCTATTTCCCTGCGTTTACCCCGTACTTGCGGTTAAACTTCTCAATGCGGCCTCTCGCAGACGCTGCCTTCTGCTGCCCCGTGTAGAACGGATGGCACTTGGAACAGATCTCCACGTGAATGTCCCCCTTTGTGGAACCGGTCACGAACTCATTGCCGCAGTTGCACACCACCTTTGCCTGATGGTACTCAGGATGGATCCCCTCTCTCATGTCTTTCACCTCTCTCACTGCAGTTTCTATCCATTGACGGACGAAATCCGCCTATCTTCATGATCAAACAGCGAACATCATTATACCACAGCAGAGACTCAAATGCAAGTACTTTCCGCAGAGCTTTTGTGAACTTTGCGGGAACGGGGCAGGCCGCGCAGCAGCATTTTTCTGCCCCGTGTGCATAAATACGGGCAGACCGCCTGTTTCACTGCCCGCCCGCTTCCCTGACAACCGTCCAGTTATCCTTTCCCGCAAGGAAATCCTCTTTCTCCATGTATACCAGGTCCTGATAGTCCCTGGTCCCCACCAAGAGCTCCCCTTTTCCTCCGCGGGGGATCATCAGCTCCTTCTCCTCCCGGATCAGTTTCAGCTCCCCGCCGTCCGTATACTGCCAGGTCTGTCCGTCTGTGTCGATCAGGATCTTTAATTCCTTTTCAACATATAGGTCCCAAAGCTCCATCCGGGCGATCTCTGCCGTTTCTCCGGTCTCCAGATTGAACAGGATCAGAACGGCCGCCGCAAAAAACCTTTTTCTCATCTGTCCTCCCACTCCTTTATCTGGGCGTTCATCTCCTCCACCACACGGTCGATCCCGATCCTCTCCGTCTCCCCGCGCAGCTCCTCCAGTTCTGCTTCCCAGTCCCGGCTCCCCCCATAAAAGAACTCGTTGTGTTCCAGCCAGCAGTCATTCAGCCGGTTCAGTTCCGTCTCCACCTCCGAGGGGTCAAAGGTCCAGCCCGTGAGTCCGGACAGGGGGCGCGTCCCCGCCGCCTCGTACAAGCCCTGGGTTTTATCAGGCGAATCGTTGCTGTCCGGCAGTGTCAGAAAAGGATTCCCAAAATACATTTTTTCATATTCTCCCGTGGACTTTTCGTCTCTCACCACGCGCCCGTCCACCAGCTCGTAGTCCTTCCCCTCCGTCCCGTACACCAGGGCATTGGAAAGCCCGGCATCACTGTAGATCTCCGCCAGTACGTCAAAGGCCTCTTCCCTGTGCTCACTGGAGGCGGCGATCCCCCGTCTTCGTTCCCCTGCCGTAAATACCGTTCATTCGAGGAAATGCCACCGCCCGCAGCCTGTCCGTGGTCTTCGGCGAACGCCGCGCGATCTGATGCTCTGCCGACTCAGGCGAATAGGAATAGACCGTATCTGCCAAAAAGTTTCCTTCCTCCACGGCCCTTCCCCCGTCCAGTACGATCAGGCCCTCCTCCCGCCATTTTGTCAGGGTGCGCATCCTTTCGAGATACGGCTCCTCGTACAAAATATTTTTTGCCACCGGAACCTCTCCGCTGACATCAAAGGCGATGAACTCGCAGCCGGATTCCTCATAATCCGGGCCGGGTCTGTAGTTCAGGCAGCTCACGGGGGTAAACCCCTGATTGCCGCGCGCGCTCTCCCCCTCCGCCGCCAGCCTCAGATAGGCCTCCAGATCTTCCTCTGACAGCTCATTGAGATCCAGCCGGTACTCCTCCGCACGGTCCAGATCAAACACCAGGTAACAGCGTTTCATCCAATCTCCTCCATGGCAACTCTATTTTTCAACAAATTCACTCTTCCTTGCGCTGTCTATACAATTTAAACAAGCTGTAAAAAAAACAAAATAACAGCCCGATCAAAATCGACCACACAGGAAAAAGATAATCTGATAAATTCTCAATATCAAATAGCGCTATTAAAACCACACTCGTAAATATAAGAAATGCCTGAGCTAAAAAACATAAAACTATTTTCCTTAAGGGAATAAATTTCAACGAATTGAATCTTAGAATCATTATACAACCGATGATATAAATGATACCACCTACATCACATATTCTATTTGCTATATTTTTGAGAAAAAAACGACGCTGGATCAGCTCGCTGTCACCTGAAACATCCATATAATTTAAGTTTTTATTTGTCAGGCAAAGCATCAGAGCATAACTCAGCAGACTTAACACCAAAAATATGTCTAACAGCAGAATTTGCTTTTTTAACTCTATTCTCATTGAAAAGTCCCTCCTCTTTCAATATCTGAACACAACAGCCAAATGGGGAGAACAATTTTCAAAATATTATGTCCTCCCCATTCTATCACTCCATTTTAACACAAGTCAATCATATCTTCTACTTATATATCTTATACTTATGTAAGATTAGTTATAAGCGCAAACATATCATTTGCTTTTTCCGTCTTAAACTGAAAACCTCCACCCCCAATAGAAATGTTAAGTGACTTTGTAATATCATAATTTGCTGTCACTCCGCAAACCTTATCCCTGTAATATGGCGAAATCCGTAAATTACCCCAGGTCGAACTCGGCCCTACTTGCGGGATATCAAACGATATACTTGATATTCCTGTAATTTTTCCGTTGGTAACCGTCACTTTATAGCCAAGCGTTACCCTATACTCAGCCGCTCCTAATGATGCAAACTTAACCAATCCTGTTCCTTCTGTATATACATTATGCTTCCCATCTCCCGAAATTTTCGCATAAGCCGTCACCGGATCCGTAAAAAATGGTCTGATAGCCACGTCTTGGGTTTCAGCTTCCACAGCCTCGGCCAAAGCGTCCTCAATGGCTGAATCAAATGCCGCGAGTCCATGATTCGCGATGTAATCAGCAACTTTTTCTAAATCTTCCGGGGAATCAAACTCATACCAAGTAGTAATTTCTTTTCCCTGGCTATCGGTTTCTTTTACTCGATAGTTTAATAAATATTCTTTTGCTTCATCTGTCGTCATATATTCTTCTTTGGCATATGACATTACAGATAAGGAAAACAGCATAATAACTGCAAGAATCACAGATAACATTTTCTTCATATCAACAGGCCCCTTTCTTTTAATCACTGGCTTCAAATAGTCACAAAACAGTACACCTGCAAAAGCTACTTATGTTTCCTTCACTTTCCACCCAACAGCTTTTTCATCCATTCCCAAAATGACAGATCACCATTCAACCACATTGGCCTCTCCCCCTTCCTCTTTTGTAAATTCATTATATCAGGAAGACTAAAATTTTTCCATTTTCCAGGAATAAACGGTCGTTTTTTGGAACAAACGGTCACAGGATAATCATTACTCTGAAAATCTTGTCCTCCGCAGAGATCGCAAACTCGCCTCCATAAGCCTCCACAGCCTCTTTTACATTCCAAAGCCCGTATCCATGTTCCGACGCACCCTCTTTTTTTGTCGTATGAGAGATCAGATTTTTTGTATCAATCTCCCACTCTATCGGATTTTCTACCAGAAGCACCATTCTCCCGACCTTCTGTCTCAGCCGCAAAACAATCCTCTTGTCCATTTTCTCCAGCCGCTCACAGGCCTCCCTCGCGTTGGACAACAGGTTTGCAAAGATGCAGCAGAGGTCATAATCCTGCACTTTCATATCTCTCGGGAGCTTCCCCTCACAATGGAGCAGCATGTCCGGCGCCATCCTTCCTTTTTCATAAGCGATCACCGCATTGACCAGCTGATTTCCCGTATCAAAGGGCAGCTCCGTCAGCCGATCCAGCCGGATTCCCTCTCTCTCCAGGTGATCCTGCGCTTCTCTGATCTGTCCCCGCTCCAGATAATTCCCGATCGCGATAAGATGATGCCTCATATCATGCCGGATCCTCCGCACCTCCGCCACATGGACTTCCATGGACTGATAATGTCCCTTTGCCATCTCCAGATAGCGGCTTTTCAGCCGGCTTTCATGCTGATAGCGTCTCCGGAGGCTGTCCAGAATGACCAGAAACAGCCAGGACAGATAGATCACCTCCACTAACAGCATACACGAGATATCTATAAAATCTTTCATGGGCAAAGCCATTCCCGTCTCTGTACTTTTTGCGTAATATGAAACGGCTCAAGCACAAAAGCTTAATGCCAGTCCAATGGCATAATAGCGAACCGGAATGGATCTGATCCGCTCTTTCCATACCTCATGTCTGCCAATCACCCATACGATGGCTGTCAATATCCCGGTAAGGGCTAAAGCAAAAAGCAAAAAAACTTCCTGATCTCTCCAGTAAAAAATCAAGTGCCTTTCTGCAATAAAAAACAAAGTCTCCACCGGATCCGTCAAGACGCTCACGTAAAAAAAACAAAACAAAAACTTCAGTATATTCACTCTTACCTTTCCGGCAAACACCATCGGTACCAGCAAAATCCTGAGCCCCATGAACACCGGGACCACATTGTCACCAAAGCCGCATACCGCCTGAAAAGCCAGCATCCCCGCAAACAGGATCCCTGCCGCCGCCAGCCTGCCCCGCTTCTCTGCAAACTCCACCTGAAGGATTCCCCTCATACAGAGAATATCCTCCGTCTCATAGAGAATCTGTAATATGATCTCATGCATCCTGTCCCTCCTCTCACCTTGCACTTCGGAGCATGTAAGTTCTGTACCGTTCCTTAAAGCCCGCTTTCATTCTCCGGCTCACCCGGACCGTACCCCCATTTTTTAACAGCAGGTCCGCATCCCGGATCTCTCTCACCCAGGCCAGATTGACCAGACAACTCTTGTGGGACATGGCAAAATCGCTGCCCGCCAGCTCTCTTTCCCACGTGCCGATGCTCCTCTCATCGTAAGGGGGCCTCTCCCCCGTCTCCAGATGAAATCTCACGTACTTACCGTCGGCCTCGATATAGCAGACCGCCGACATTCGGATCCGTCTGCCCGTCCCGTTCATCTTCAGCGCCACATGCCGCTCCTCCTGCCTCAGGTCTTCCTCCACCGGCCTGAGCTTCTGCTCGAACTGTCCGTAATCAAAAGGCTTTACAAGAAAGCCGAACACATACTTCCCATAGCCCTCTGCGGCCAGCTCCTTATGGCTGGTCACAAAAATGATCCGCACCTCCTCCTTCTGTCTCTGAAGGATATCCTTGACCTGTATCCCGTCCATGCCCTCCATCTCGATATCCAGGAGCAGGATGTCAGGCTCTCCGCCTCCCTTTTCCAGAAACTCTTCCCCCGACGCATAATGGCTGATCCCACACTGCCCTTTTCCAAAGAAACGTTCACAAAAAGAATGCAGAACTCTTCTGGTCTCAGGATCGTCGTCACAGATTCCGATCTTCAGCATCCGGCCACCCCCTCTTTCGTTTTCATCCGTTTCCCACTCCCTGCTCCCTGCCGTTTTCTCTATTATAAGGCATAAACGGGATCTCCGGGTATAGCTGCCCGCGATTTTCTTAAATTTTTTCATCCGGATCTTCTCGCAAAAAAAATGCCGCACCTGCAGACAGTCCTCCGCAGAAGCGACATCTCTTCACAGCCAGTCTTCCTCCAGCTACCGGCACAAGTTTTTAATATTCGCCACAAAGTCGTTCATCTCATTTTCCGGCACCTCGTATACCCGGTGCAAAAAGCCATCCGCCACCAGTGCATTTCCCAGTATCCGCACATCTCCATTCTCAGAATACTTGATCCAGACCTCCCATCCCTTACCGGGATCCTGCAGTTTGCAGGAGTCCGCAGACAGGGAGTTCAGCTGTCCGATGATGTCTGACTTTTCCGCTCCCGTGAATATCTTTTTCCTGGGGCCGTCCTCAGTCAGGCAGGACACCTCCACCTTTTCGATCTTGGAATCGTCCAACGAAAAGGGGGTGTTTTTTATGTACCTGACCGCCGCGATGCCGCCCAGAAGTAAAACCGCCGCGATCCCTGCCGCGAATACCGCTTTCTTTTTCATGTACCGTCCTCCCCCCTTATCACCTATTTCCCATAGGACCCGCTTCGGGAAAAGCTTTCTATCCGGCACTGATGCTTTCTTTTTCCTGCAGGGGCTTTCTTATCATAGCTGATCCCCACCAGAAGAATGTCGCCGCCATATTCCCGAAGTGCCTCCGGATACCGTCTGTCCCGGATCTGTTCCAGGGCGCTCTTTGCAGACTGGTTCCATTTCAGCTCTATCACCAAAGCCGGCAGCACGGAATCCTTTTTCGGCAGATATACAATGTCTGCACAGCCGGCGCCTGCCGGCAGTTCCTCAAGCATCACATATTCGTCCCCGCAGCTGAAATAAGCCCGTTTGATCACACTCCGGAGCGCCTGTTCATTGTTATAATGCAGGGAAGCTTCTTCCTCATGGATCTTCTCGATCTGCCTCGCAACAGCCTCTTCCCTCCTATGGATCGTATCTTCAATGAGCCGGTCACTCTCCCGCACCCTCCGGATCGTGTCATCCCGCCTTACCTGACGGACAGCCCTGGCAAATTCCAGACGGATCTCCTCGTTGGGGATGTGCGCCCGCCTCGTCGTTTCATCATAGGTCAGATATCCCAGATGGATCAGCAGCGCCAGCACATCGTCCCTGTTTCGGAAGGTCTCCAGATCGTTCGCAAAGCCCGCCGTGTCCACCTTTACCTCCACGCCGCCGATCAGCTCCGAGATAGTCTTTCCCAGCCCGTCGAAATCCAGGCCGATATATCCCATGAGACTTTCCGCGGCGGAGGTCTGCGTCCAATAGGAATCAAGATCGCCGCTGCGGATCGCTTTCATGACCGAATTGGGATTATAGACTGATGCCAGTGTCCGGAAGGAATATCCGTCATACCATTGCTTCATCATTTCAAAATCTCTGCCGTGATCCCCGCAGAGCTTCTTCACCTCGTCCTCCGTAAATCCCACAAATTTTCCAAAGGGTCCGGGCTTGACCATGGAATACTCCTGAAAATCCGATATGGCCGACTGGGAGCCGTCTTTTTTGACGGGCAGGATCCCGGTCATATACACCGCCGCAAATATTTTATCCGTCATCCCGCTGTTTTTAAACAGCGAGCGCAAAAATTCCAGGTATTTCCGCTGCAGACAGGGGTTTCCCTTCGCCTCCCGGATCGGGGCGTCCCATTCGTCAATGATCATGACGAACCGGTTTCCCGCTATTTGGGCCGCATTGGCCAGCGTAGCCGCGAATCCCTCTGCGGCCGCAAGCCCCGGATACTGTTCGGAGAGCTCCCCGATCACATTCCTCTTGATATAGGGGACCACTTCCTCAATGGAGGCTTCTCCGATCGCCTCCGTCATATCCAGATAGATCACATCATACCGGTTCCGGTATTCCCGGTACCGCGCATCGCCTGCGATCTCCAGATCGTCAAACAACCCGGCCGAATCGCAGTTCCGGTCATAATAGGCACACAGCATCTTGGCCGCAAAGGATTTCCCAAAGCGGCGCGGCCTGCTGACGCAGGTCAGCCGCCTCGGTGTGTCGATCGTCTCATTGATCAGTCCGATCATCCCCGACTTATCCACATAGAGATCATTCCGAATGGAGGCAAAGCCACTGTTGCCGGGATTTAAATAATTTCCCATCGCCCCTTATCCTTTCTCCGGACAGCGTCAGCCGCCGGCCGGGATCCCGTTTCCAAACCTCACTTCGCAGTCTTTCCGGTAAAAGGATATCCCGTAACAGTCGATCCTCCGGTAGCCCTCTGTTTTTAATTCTTCCATATACTTTTTCTCATAGATCTGCCGCAGCGCCTTCTCCGCGTCCGCTTCCAGCCCGTCGATGGAATCGGACACCTTCACCTCCAGCACAAAAGCTCTGCCCCGCAGGGAGGGGCTCTTCACCATAAGATCGGAGCGGCCGTTCCCGGATTCCCGGTTGGACTTCACCAGATAATCCTCGCTCTGGCTTAAGATCCCGGCAAGGAAACCGTGATAGAAGCAGACACTTGAGTTTCGTCTTTTGAAACTCTTAGTGGTCGCTTCCACAGAGTGGAAGTTTTCCGCATTGTCACAAAAGCTGATCGTACCAAAGAGCTGTCCGCCCAGGATCCTTGTCATCCTCTCCGCGTTCCCGTCCTCCATGGCCCGGTACAGATCGTGAAAATCCTCTTTCTTCAGGGCGGCCTTCATCCAGTCCGCAATGGTATTCTGGTAGATCGTCTTCACCTCTGTATTGGGGATCCTGACCCGCAAATGGATGGAAGATTCTTTGAAGTACTCGCTCTCCTTTGTCAGATAGCCGGTAAAATAGAGGAAATTCCACAGGTTCTCACTGCTTCCGTGCATATCTCCATAGGTGATCTCCTCATGGACCGCAATGTCCAGGACATCCCCCTCCAAAAGCTTCTCGATCTGGCCTTTTGTCTCACGGTCCGCCCTGACGATCAGATCCTTGATGATATCGTTGGAGCTGGTATTGATCCAGTAGGGGCGCGGAAAGGCATCCACATCGGAATACAGATCGTACAGGAACTTGATCACGCTCCACGGATTGTAGACCTCCGTATCTCCAAACAGGTAGCCGTCGTACCACTCCTTCATGGTCGGAAAACGGCTCTCCACGCCGTAATCCCGCATCATCTGCAGGACTTCCGCCTCCGTAAATCCAAAATGCTCACTGTATTTTTTATCCAGTACGGAAATGATATTCAAATGATTTAAGCCGGTGAAAATGCTCTCCCTGGAGATCCGCAGGCACCCGGTGATAGCCGCAAACTGCAGATGGTCGTTGGTCTTCAGCGCAGACTCAAACAGAGAGCGGATAAAGTCCACCATCTCCCCATAAAATCCGCGGAAATACGCATTTTCCAGAGGCACATCATATTCGTCGATCAGGATCACGGTCTTTTTCCCTGTGATCTTGTACATACACCGGCAGAAAAGCTGCAGGGAATTCCGCACCTCTTTTTCCTCCGCCTTCCCCTCCGCAATGGCGGTATACTGCTCATATTCTACGGAGGAGAGAAATTCCTTTCCTCCCTCCACGATCTCCCTGTGACGGTCGAACTCCATAATGATGGCGGTCTGGATCATGTAGTAAGCCACGCCGTAATCCTGCTGCTTCGCCGATTTGAGGGTCATGGAAAACACGGGATACTTTCCCATCTGGCTCGTGTAGCTCTCCCCGGCCTCCATGATCTTCAGCCCCTGAAAAAGCTCTTTATTTTTTTCGTTTCTGCTCTCGTCCCCCGTGTCCTCAAAAAAATACCGGAGCATGCTCAAGTTCAGCGTCTTTCCAAACCGCCTGGGACGGGTGAATAGATTCACTTTCCCTTTTAGATCCAACAGCTCTTTGATAAATATCGTTTTATCTACAAAAGAATAGCCCGACCTCACTATGTCTTCAAAATTTTCAACGCCGATCGGCAGCGGTTTTCTCATCCTCTCGCCTCCCTCTCCAGATGAATATTGTTTCGATACCGGTTTCCCGCTTCTGAACACCTGTCGTTTTAAGTATAACACAGCTTCTGTTCAAAATACAGTCGCTTCTCTTTTATTTATCAGCCCCACTCCACCAGCATCCGCAGCTCGTCGACCAGCTGGCCGCCGGACTTTCCGGCCTCCTCAATGGTGACATCCGCGTATTTCTCGTAAAGCGGGATCCGCTCCTCATAAAGATCCAGAAGGCTCATCCCGTCCTTTAGGGCCACGCCCCGGTCCACCAGGTTCCCCAGACGCTTTTCCAACTCTTCGTAGCCGATCTTCAGATAGACGACCGTGCCGATCTCCCTGAAATGCTCCATAGCCGAGGGCCCGTAGATCACGCTGCCCCCCGGCGCGATCACGGTCCGCTCCGTGTCGATCTCCCGGTTGATCCGCTCCTCGATGGCCAGAAAGCCCTCCAGGCCTTCGGCGGCGATGATCTCCTTCAAAAGGCGTTCCTCTTTCTCCTGGATCAGAAGGTCTGAGTCCAGGAATTTATAGCCCAGCCGCTTCGCGAGCAGCACGCCTACGGTGCTCTTGCCGGCGGCAGGCATGCCGATCAGGGTGATGTTGTTCCAATTATATCTCATATCAAATTTCCTTTCTCTTTCGATGGGACTGAGCGGAACATCTCCAACGCAGACACGTTCGGTTTGACGGATTTCCCTGCGCCGCCTATTACAGGCAATTTCCCCTCCATCAAACCGGGTCGGCGAAAATTGCCTGCGCTAGTCGCAGGGAAATCCACCAAACCTCCTATCGTCTGCTTTTGGAGATGTTCCGCTCACTCCCTTCCAAGTATGTCCCCACAACCACAGCCATAAACCCATCATGCACTCGTTCGTTTTCGGCGGCTTTCCCTCCGCCGCCTATTACAGACAATTTCCCCTCCATCAAACCGGGTCGGCGAAAATTGCCTGCGCTAGTCGCAGGG
>CAMSZT010000031.1 GCA_947066815.1 uncultured Lachnotalea sp. | reverse complement strand
TCCTCCAAAAATATGGTAAAAAATAACCATGCCCGAATTTATTTAGAAACAATTCTGACTAATGAGTGGTTTTATTATTCTGACATGGTTACTTTTTACCATATTTTTTCTCCCATAACGCAAAGGGATTTTCCGGAAATATTATCAGAACGTTCGACGGCCCTTGAGTTTCGCAATTACTTACTACTATCTCAATGGAAATTCTAAAAAGCCGGGCCTCCCGCACTGTACCATGCGGAAGGCCCGGCTTTTTGGTTATTTTTATGACTCTGTAAGATCCGTCTCTTACGGCCAGATGCCTCTCATCTTCTTCGCATCTACGGTCCTCTTGATGGCGATCAGGTAGGCGCCGATCCTGGGCTCCACGCCTTTCTCCTTCGCGATATCCCACACGGACTCGAAGGCACGGTCCATGATCTCCTTCAGTCTCTTGTTGACATCCTCCTCGGTCCAGTACATGGACTGGATATTCTGCACCCACTCAAAGTAGGATACGACCACGCCGCCTGCGTTGGCCAGGATATCGGGGATCAGAAGGATCCCTCTCTCCTTGAGGATCTTGTCGGCCTCAACGGTAGTCGGGCCGTTTGCCGCCTCAACGATGACCTTGCAGTTTAACTTACCGGCATTGTCGCCGCGGATCTGATTTTCCAGAGCGGCAGGCACCAGGACCGTCGTCTCCAGAGTCAGAAGATCGTCGTTGGAGATATGCTCTACGCCGGGAGCGCTGTAATCCTTCAGGAGCGCTCTGGGTGTCTTTAAGAATTCCAGGATGCCGGGGATATCCAGGCCATCCTTGCAGGTGATGCCGCCGGACACGTCGCTGACACCGATGACCTTCATGCCTTCCGCATGCAGGAGCTTCGCGGAAATGCTTCCCACGTTACCCATGCCCTGTACCACAACGGTGGTCCCGGCCATCTCCATGCCCAGCTTCGCAAGGGTATTCTTCGTGGTAATCATCACACCGCGGCCGGTAGCCTCGCTGCGGCCCAGAGCTCCGCCGATCTCGATGGGCTTGCCGGTCACGACACCGGGTACGCAGTGTCCCTTTAACATGCTGTATGTATCCATCATCCAGCCCATGACCTTGGGATTGGTCCCTACGTCGGGAGCGGGAACATCCTGCTCCGGCCCGATGATGGGAGCGATCATAGCGGTAAATCTTCTGGTGATCCTTCTCATCTCGCCCTCGGACAGGGTCGTGGGATCGCAGATCACACCGCCCTTGGCGCCGCCGTAAGGAATATTCACCACGGCACACTTGAAGGTCATCCATGCGGCCAGGGCCTTCACCTCATCCTGGTTTACATTGGGATGGAAACGGACACCGCCCTTGGCCGGGCCGCGGCTGGTAGAATGCTGTACGCGGAAGCCCTCAAACACCTTTACGCTCCCGTCGTCCATCTGTACCGGAATGGCGACCTTTAATTCTCTCTCCGGATACTTGAGCGCTTCATACTCGGTCTCATCGTATCCCAGTACCTTTGCTGCATTTTCCACAACCTGCAGCACGTTGTCATAAGGATTATAATTTCCCATAACAAGATCCTCCTTTTAAGGAATTTAATAGTATCAGGTATCCTCTACACCCCCATGTAGCGTCACCGTCTGTCCTCATTATTTCTCAGAATGCCTCATCTGTCAACACTCTGATTGTATTTCAGAAAAAACACATTTTTTAGTAATTTCGACGAAAGATTATAAAAAAAGAACCGCATAAACCATAGATTGTTAAGCGGTTCTTTTCCGTCTCCCCTGTCAGGCCGTCCGCTCCGCCATAAAGGCTGCCAGCGCCTCCTTCCATTCCGGCATCTGATAGATCCCGGAGACACGCAGCATGAAATTGTCCAAAAGCGTATACCTGGGCCGGTTCACCACAGAAGGGTTCTCCCCGGCCGCAAGGGGCTCGATGTTGACGTTCTTGCCGGACAGCCTCACGATCTCCTTCGCAAACTCATAGCGGCTGCACATGCCCTCGCAGGAAGCATGATACACACCGTATTCCTCGGAATCCGTCAGCTTCACGATAAACTTCGCCAGCTCGACGGCACTGGTGGGCGTGCTGATCTGATCCACCGGCACATAGATGGTATCTTCCGTCAGAAGCTCTTCCAGTATATAACTGACAAAATTGTTTTTTGTCTTCCCGTAGATCCAGGAACTCCTCACGATCATATGCCTGGGCGCCAGCTCCCGGACAAACTCTTCCCCGGCCAGCTTGGATTTCCCATACACGGTGAGCGGATTCACCTGGTCGAACTCCGTCAGCGGCCGCTTCGCCGTGCCGTCGAACACGTCGTCGGTGGAGAGATGGATGAGCTTCGCATCGATCTTTCTGGCCGCCAGGGAAAGGTTCCTCGCCCCCAGGGCATTGACCTGATACGCCTTCTCCTCATTCCTCTCACATTTGGCGAGATCTGTCATCCCGGCACAGTTTATGATCACATCCGGCCCATTTGCCTCCGCAAAAGAAACTGTCTTCTCCAGACTGGTCACATCCACATCCAGGTCCGATGTCAGTACCCGGACTTTTGCCTCCTTCTGCAAGATCTCACAGACCGCACAGCCAAGCTGTCCCTCGGCTCCGGCGATCCATATGCCCGATCCGTTCATTCCCCTTTCTCCTCTCCCGCTCTCTGCAAAGACTCGTTGAGCGCCAGCATCTGTTTGTCCAGGAGCGCCGCCATGTCGGCACATGCCCTCAGATCCTCCCGCATATGCGCCGGGGCCGCCCCCTCAAATTTGTAATGGATCTTGTGTTCCAGGCTGGCCCAGAAATCCATGGCGATGGTGCGGATCTGGATCTCCACCCGTATCCGCACCCGTCCGCTGGACAGATAGATCGGCACCACGACCACCATATGGTAGCTGCGGTAACCGTTGGGCTTGGGGTTTGCGATATAATCCTTCACCATCTCCACCTGCATGTCGTCCTGCCTGGCGATCGCCTCCGCCAGATAATAGATATCCGACGTAAACGAGCAGATGATACGGATACCGGCAATGTCATGGAGCTCCCGGTACATATTATCGATCGTCGCTTCAAAGCCCAGCCGTTTCAGCTTTTTCACGATACTCTCCGGCGACTTGATCCTGGCCTTCACGTGCTCGATGGGATTGTAATCATTGATATGATGGAATTCATCGTTCAGCACGTTGACCCTCGCCTGAACCTCCTGGAGAGCCGCATTATAAAGAAGCATCAGCGTCTTCCACTGATCCAGCTGATCGTACTCTTCCGGTAAATTCGGTATGTCCATAAAGCCTCCCCCAGACCGTCCGCGTTAATCCAGCTTGATCCCTTTGAGAAGAGCGCCCAGGCTCGTAAAGGCCCTTCCCTCCTCCACGTAGTCTCCACGGCCTCCGGTCTCTTCCGGTGCGCTCACATCGAGAAGCGCCTTCATACTGAGGCTGACGCGTCCGTCCTTCACCGCGGTGATCTTCACCGTGACCTTCTGCCCCTCGCTCAAGACCGCCGCCGGCGTCTTGATCCGCTTGTCGCTGATCTGAGAAACATGGAGCAGGCCGGTCACACCGTTATCCAGCCTCACAAAGGCGCCGTAATCCTGGATGGTCTCCACCACGCCCTCCGAAACGGCGCCCACCTCGCAGGCCGCGATCTTTCTCTTACGCTCCTCCTGCCTCTTCGCAAAAGCCAGATCTCTCGCGGAAAGCACCAGCTTCTTTGCCGCCCGGTCCACCGTGACCGCCTGCACGGAAAGCTCTCTTCCCAGCCAGTCCTCCAGGTTCTCCACGTAAGAAACATCCAGCTTGGATGCCGGGATAAAACCGCGGATCCCGTCCACATAGGCGACCACGCCGCCCTTGACGACTCCGTCCACCTTTACCTCGATCGGGCTCTTATCCTCCAGACACTTTTCCATCCGGTCCCAGGCCGCCATATCATTGGCCTCTTTTCTGGACAGGAGCACATGTCCCCGCCCATCGTCCGCCTTGAGGACCGTGGCAGTGATCTCATCGCCCTTCTGGACCTGCTCCTTCAAAACACAGCCGGGGTCATTGCTGAAATGTTCCTTTTTGATAATGCCCTCCGCATAGGACTGCAGATCCACCGTGATCTCATCGTCGTCGACCCCGATCACCGTTCCTGTCAGGACATCGCCCTCCTCCGCTTTCTTAAAGGAAGCGTCCAGTTCCTTCTTGTAATCATCCATTGTTTCCACACGCTCTTCCATGGGTATCCCCTCCGTTCTTCATAGTTAGCTTTATCATAGCATTTTTTTTCGCCGATGGCAATCTCTTATCACTTACTTAAGTTTCCATTTTCACACATTCACAAACGTTACAATTTCATTAAGAATTCTTAAGAATTTCCTTATTTATATCTTCGCCTATATCTGCTAAAATATAGATAATGTCAAACATATATTGGAGGGTAACTATGAAAAAAAAGATCATAACGGCAGTGGTCTGCATCCTTGTGGTCGCTGCCATAGCCGGCGTGGCCTTCTGGAAGTTCTCTTCGTCGGACGAGGGCTCCGGAAGCAGTGAAGAGATCATGCTTTACGCCGATTCCGTGGGACTTCTGACCGGCACCGGCCTCGGTTCCCAGAACCGTTTTTCCGGCGTGGTCGAGGCCCAGAACACGCTGAAGATCCAACTGGAATCAGAACAGACCGTAAAGGACATCCTGGTAGAAAAGGGACAGGCGGTGGAGATCGGCACCCCGCTCTTCGAATATGACACCGAGGATATGAACCTGAAGCTGGAGCAGGCCAATCTGGAGCTGGAGAAGATCTCCAACAGCATCGATACCATAAACGCGCAGATCGACGAGCTTACCAAGGCCAAGAAAAAGGCTCCGTCCAGCGAGCAGCTTTCCTACACGACCCAGATCCAGGAGGCTCAGATGAGCGCCAAGCAGGAGGAATATAATTATAAGGTAAAGCAGCTTGAGATCGACCGGCTGCAGAAATCTCTCGGCTCCTCCACGGTGACCTCTACCATCGCCGGCATCGTCCAGGAGATCAACGAAAATCCCACCTACGACAATTACTCCGGGGAGATGCAGCCATTCATGAGCATCCTCGGCGTGGGGAAATACCGGGTCAAGGGAACGGTCAGCGAGCAGAATATGCAGAACCTCTCCCCCGGCACTCCCATCACCGTCCGCTCCAGGGTGGACGAGACCATCACCTGGATCGGCACCGTGGACAGCATCGATACGGAAAAACCCGTCTCCGGCAGCAGCAGCGGTGTGATGGTAGAAGGGATGGACAGCAGCGCCCAGGCCTCCAAATATCCCTTCTATGTCACCCTGGAGTCCAGCGACGGCCTAATGCTGGGCCAGCACGTCTATCTGGAGCCGGATCTGGGAATAGAGAAAAAGGACGGCATGTGGCTCATGTCCCCCTACATCATCCAGGACGACGGCGACCCCTATGTGTGGGCGGCCGGCGAGGGCGATAAGTTAGAAAAACGGGCGGTCACCCTGGGAAGCTACGACGAAGATTCGGACACCTGGGAGATCCTGGACGGCCTGAAGCCCTCCGATTATATCACATGGCCCAGCGACGACTGCAAAAAGGGCGCTCCCGTGCAGAAAAACATCGGCGGCATGTCGGGCGGTATGACAGGCGGAGACGTGGATATGGATATAGGTCCGATGGACGGTGAAGAGCCTGTCTCCCCTGACGGGTTAGATGAAGAGATCATCACTCCCGACGGCGGCGAAGAAGAGCTCCCGGAAGGCGAGGGCGGCCTCATGCCTCTGGATGAGGATGTTCCTGACGGCGGCGAGGCCCCCGCAGGGGATGAGGCTCCCGCAGACGGGACGCCGGAAACGGAGGCTGCCTCATGATCCTTGAACTTGACCATATTTTTAAAGATTATCTCCAGGGAAAGCTGACCGTCCCCGTGTTGAAGGACGTGACGCTCCATGTGGAAAAGGGAGAATATGTGGCCATCATGGGGCCCTCCGGCTCCGGCAAGACCACTCTCATGAACATCATCGGCTGCCTGGACGTTCCCACCTCCGGCACCTACAAGCTGAACGGAAACGACCTGCTCCACCACAAGGACAAAGAAATGTCCAGGGTGAGGAACCGTTCCATCGGTTTCGTGTTCCAGAGCTTTAACCTGCTGCCCAGGCAGAGCGCCCTGGACAATGTGGCCCTTCCCCTGCTCTACGCAGGTGTCTCCAGAAAGGAGCGGAAGGATCGGGCGGCTCTGGCCCTCAAAAAGGTCGGGCTGGAGGACCGTATGAGTTTTAAACCCACCCAGCTCTCCGGCGGCCAGAAGCAGAGGGTCGCCATCGCCCGCGCCATCGTGGGCGAGCCGGATATCCTCCTCGCCGACGAACCCACCGGAGCTTTGGATTCGGTCTCCGGCCTCCAGGTCATGGAGCTTTTTAAACAGTTAAACGAAGAAGGGATGACCGTGATCATGATCACCCATGATCCGGACATCGCTGCCCACGCGGGACGCACCGTGCTGATCCGCGACGGTATTTTAAGCGGCACCAGAGGGGAGGCACTCTCATGAAATCCTCAAAAAAGAAACTGATCATTGCCCTGGTATCGGTGGTCCTCGTGATCGCCCTGGCCTTCGGCGGGATCTCGCTGGCAGTCAAAAACAGCGGAAAGCCGGTGAAGGTGGCCCCTGTCAGCAACATGAACAACGGCGGCTACTGGGATAACGGCTCCGACCTGGCCCCCTACGGCAATGTGACCACCAATTTAAACCAGGAGATCGCCTACAATGAAAACCTGGTCATCACTGACATTTATGTGAAAGAGGGCGATACCGTCAAGGTGGGAGATCCTCTGATCGCCTATGACACCACCTTGGCCTCCTTAAATCTTGAGATGAAGGAGATGGAAGTCGAGGGCATCGGCTTAAACATCCAGAACGTCCAGGCGGAGCTGGACCAGCTCCGGAAGACGAAGCCCGTGGCAGCCGCCTCTCCCAGCGCCCTCTCCGGAATGAGGCTGGCCACGGGGGATCCGCAGCCTGTGGAAGGCTCTTCCCCGGCCGGCAGCGATCCCGCAGCGGACGAGGTCCCGGAGTCCTCCGATACACCCACAGAACCGGCCACTACCGCGGCCTCCGGAGCTCCCATGGAGCCTGCCGGAACGACCCCGGCGGAGCCTGTGGACCCTACAGATCCCACGGAACCAACCTCCGGGGATCCCACGGAGCCTGCCGGGCCCGAAACCCCGACGGAGCCCGGAAATACCGAAGATCCTGCCGTCGACCCGGAGGGAAAAGTCTACGCCGAGATCACGGAGGTGTCCGAGGCCTACACTGGGAACGGCACCAAGGAAGATCCTTACCGGTACTATGTTTATCCGGCAAACGGAAAACCGGTCACGGTCACTCCCGAGTACCTGGCGCTCTGCCTCAAAAACCATCTGTACTCCATCTTTGACACGGTCAACGACCCGGCCGCTCCCACCGCCGTTGTGAGCAGCTTCCAAGTGGACTGGGAGCATATCGCAGGGATCGCCGGCAATGCAGGCAGGACCGAGATCCCGGAGGAGCTTAGGGGAGAAACGGTCTACGATACCGTCGACGAGAACACCGTCCCCTACAACCTGGAGGATACGGCGGGGATCCCCGCCGGGGACGGCAGCAAGGAAAACCCCTACCGGATCTTCTGTGTTTCCGATGTGACCGTGGAGCGGGGATTCCTGGAGGCGGCCCTGGACAGTCAGCTGGCATACCGGTTTGACGTGGTGGATGACGGCAGCCTTCCGAACTATATCCTCCATTCCTGGATACTAAACGGGGCCGTGGTGGAGGATCCCGACGACCCGGATATGGACGATCCCGGCATGGATATCCCCGGCATCGATATCCCCACGGGCCCCACGAAGGAGGAGCTTGCCTCCCAGATCAAGGAAAAGGAAGAGACCTTAAAGACTCTGGAGCTGAACAAACGGACGGCGGAGCTGGAGCTCAAGCAGTTAAAAAGAGAGGTGGACGACGGCGTCATCGAGAGCACCGTGGACGGGACCGTGAAATCCGTGCTGGACGAAGATACGGCCAAGCTGGAGGGTTCTCCTCTGATCCGGGTCACCGGGGAGGAGGGCTTCTATATCACCGGATCCGTGGCAGAAACGGCCCTTGGCAAGATCGAAAAGGGCATGGCAGTCAACGTCAGCTCCTGGAACACGGGAATGAGCTACGAGGCCGAGATTACCGGCATCAGCAATTCCCCCTCTTCCAATAATTATTACGGCGGAAATCCCAACATGTCCTACTATCCCTTTACCGCCGTGATCCGCGGGGATGCGGAGCTTTCCAACGGGGAGGGTGTGGAACTGTCCATGGAGGGCTTAAACTCCTCCTCCTACGATCCGGATGCCATCTATCTCTCCCAGGCCTTTGTCCGGGAGGAGGGCGCCCGCTATTACGTCTACAAAAAGGGCGAGGATGAGAAACTGACCAAACAGTACGTGGAAGTGGGCAAGATCGTCTACGGAAGCCTGGAGATCACCTCCGGCCTGACCCTGGACGACGAGATCGCCTTCCCCTACGGCAGAGACGTAAAAGAAGGAGCAAAAACAGAACCGGCAGACACGCTTTATAACTATGGATTTTAGGAGGTGGGCTCATGCTTGAAAATATAAGACTGTCCTTTCAGGGGATCTGGGCTCACAAGCTCCGTTCCATCCTGACCATGCTCG
Source organism: uncultured Lachnotalea sp. (assembly GCA_947066815.1). Lineage (GTDB taxonomy): Bacteria > Bacillota > Clostridia > Lachnospirales > Lachnospiraceae > Lientehia. Next base: position 29,345 of record CAMSZT010000031.1, on the reverse strand, counting down.
GCATCATCATCGGGATCGGCTCCATCATCGCCATCGTGTCCACCATCAAGGGCACCAACGAGCAGATCAAGCAGAATCTGGTGGGCGCCGGGAACAACGCGGTGAACATCCAGCTCTACCAGGGCGACTGGCCCCTCGATATGACCTGGCAGGATCCGCCGGACGGAGTCCCGGTCATCAGCGGGAACGTGCTGGAGGAGATCAAAAACCTCTCCTCCGTGGCCGACGCCTCCCTGTACTATACGAGAAATGAGTACGATGCCGTATTCAACGGCAACAAGACCTTAAACGGCGGAAACATCCTGGGGATCGACAGCCACTACTGCAACGTGTACGGCTATCAGATCACCGGGGGCCGCGGCTTCGCCGAGAAGGATTTCACCGACAACCGGAAGGTGGCGCTCCTCGACAAGATCGCCGCATCCAACCTGTTCCAGGGGGAGGATCCCGTCGGAAAGACCATCGAGATCAAGGGGGAGCCTTTCACGGTCATCGGGACCATCGCCCAGAAGGCTGGCTTTGAGCCGGTCATCAACTCCCTGGAGGATTACGAGCGGTATGCCGCCAACAATTCCAGCGGCATGATCTGCGTGCCGGACAGTGTCTGGCCCATCCTGTACCGCTTCGACGAGCCCCAGAACCTGGTGGTGCGGGCCGTCACCACCGACGACATGACGGATGCCGGAGAGAAATCGGCGGACATCCTCAACAGCTATCTGATGGTCTCCGACGAGACCGTCAAGTACAAGGGCGAGGACCTTCTGGAGCAGGCTGCCAAACTCCAGGAGCTCTCGGCCTCCACCAACCAGCAGCTGATCTGGATCGCCAGCATCTCCCTGCTGGTGGGCGGTATCGGCGTCATGAACATCATGCTGGTGTCCGTCACGGAGCGGACCCGGGAGATCGGCTTAAAGAAGGCCCTCGGTGCCAGAAAGACCCGCATCCTGGGGCAGTTCCTGACGGAGGCGGCCGTGCTGACCGGCATGGGCGGCATCCTGGGGATCGGAGGCGGCATCGGCCTGGCCTACGCGATCTCCAGCATCTCCCAGGCCCCGGTGGCCATCAGCGTCCCGGCCATCGTCATCGCCGTGGTGTTCTCCACCCTGATCGGGATCATCTTCGGGATCATCCCCTCGGTGAAGGCGGCGAACTTAAATCCCATCGACGCGCTGCGGCACGAGTAACTGCCGCAGGGAAAGGAAATGCTATATGGCACTCGCGCGAGAAAAGCTTTATACCATCCATGACATTTATTCTCTGCCGGACGGAGAGCGTGCCGAACTGATCGACGGCCGGATCTACGATATGGCGCCTCCCAGCCGAAGACATCAGGAAATCTTGTCCTTCCTGCATGCGGCCATTTACAGCTACATCACCCGGAACCATGGTGAATGCAAAGTCTATCCCGCTCCTTTTGCCGTATTCCTCTATGGGGATGATTCCAAGTATCTGGAGCCGGACATTTCCGTGGTCTGTGATAAAAACAAGCTGGATGAACAGGGCTGTCAGGGTGCTCCCGACTGGATCATCGAGATCGTATCATCGGGCAGCCGGGCCATGGACTACTACACAAAGCTTTCCCTATACCGCGAAGCCGGCGTTCGGGAATACTGGATCGTTGACCCGATGAAGCAGACCGTCCTCGTGTACAACATGGAACAGGCTGCGGCACCCACTATTTACTCTTTTACGGACAGTATCAAAGTCAACATTTATGACAGCTTGGAAATCGATTTTTCAAAACTTTCGTTCTGATCTGTCAGAAATGATCACACATCGGTGCGGATAGGACTCCCGTCCATGCGTGATACGCTGTCCATGCGTGATACGCGTCCCATAAATTGAGCAGGAGGCAGGCGATCCATCTCGCCTGCCTCCTGTTTAAAATATCGTCTTCTACCGGCTCCCCTGAAAAGCCCAATTTCCATTCCCTACATTCACTTCGCAGAGAAGCTCATATTCTTTTCCTCCGGCAAGGAAATCCTCCACAGAGATCAGGTAATGCCCTTTCACGCCATTCGGTGAGCTCCTTCCGATCAGCATTTCCTTTCCGTCCCTCTCCACACAGACCTCCGGATAAAACATCGTTTCTTCCTTTGCCTCAAACGCGACGATCTCAGAGGACGTCCTCTCTTTCCAGTCGTAGAGCCTCCAGACTCCCGTTCTCATATCGCGGCTCCAGTCGATATACAAAAAGCCGTCCTTTAACCAGATCCCCGGGCCCGGTCTGGTACACGCTTCCAGCTTTGTCGTCTCCCCTGTTTCCAGATCTGCCATTCGGTAGGAATCCTCCCAGCTCTCCTGGCCCATGGGCATTTCCATGTCGTCGGCGAAAAAAACTCCCCTGCGTCCATTCCAGTCTGCCGGGCGCGCAAAAGCCTCCAGCTCCAAATCTTTTATCTTGTCTGCTTCCATATCCAGCTCATGCCAGCCGCTTTCTGACACATCCCCTGTTTTTACATCCACAATATACGACCAGTAATACAGGTATTGATCCGATGCGTGCTCCAGAGACCAGACAGCCATCTGATCTTCTTTATATTCCTGAGTCCAAATGATCTCCGTCCCGCCGTTTTCCAGCTCAATTCTGCAAAGGGACAATTTTCCTCCGGCGATCCCTGTCCCGTCTTTTTTTGCTTCCGCATCGCTGCGGAATAAATAAATCCTTCCGTCAAAAATAACAGGGCCGCCCATATTCCAATCCACTCCGCCCAGCTCTTCTAAAATCTGCTTTTCTCCGCCCTCCGGATCGATACAGAAAAGGCTTTCTTTTCCTGTTTTTTCATTTACCTTAATATAATACAGATCCTCCTGGTATACAGCCAGAAGCGGCGTCTCCCTGACAAGCTTTACAGACATACAGGCTTCCGTATCGTGCCGGCAGCCGGATTTCTCACAAAAAGCCTCCAGCTTTCCCTCCTGGGCATCATAGCTGTAGATCTGATCTGTATTCCCGTAGAACAAAACGCCTTTTTCTGTCTCCGAGTACCACGGCCTCATCATGACCGCCCCGTCCGTCCCCTTATTTTCCGAAGCCGGATCTTTACAGGAGATCAAAAGGAGGCTGCAGAAAAGCAGCATCCCTGCCATTATTTGTTTCTTCATATGAATCCCCCCACCTTCTTCTTTATATCTTCCCATATTCCATTTCGTACTGCTTCAGCCTCTCCTGCAGCCGCCTGTTTTCCTCCTCCGCCCGTTCGGCCTTTCTTCTCTCTTCATCCGCCCGCTTTTTCTCCCGTTCCGTATTCATGCGTTCCTCTGCTCGGCCGGCCGCCTGAGCCTCCTTCCAGATTTCCTGTTCCCTTTCCCAAGATTTCATATAGCTTAATTCCACCTCCCTGTTCCGCTTCACGGCCTCAACGATGTGATGGATCTCCTTGAGCTCCCGGTTCACCGCATTTTCCGCCACACTCGCTTCCATGTAACGCAAGAGTTGGCAGAGACTCTCCGGAGGTTCCCCTTTCAGCAACCGAACGGTTCAGATGTGCTCCCGGATAGGTAACTTTATTTTAGTTTTTTCCTGCTGAACTGTCAAGAAATCAGATACGTAAACGCAAAGTCTGCCGCACCGGAGCAGTCCAGGCTCCGCTGCGGCAGATTCCCAAGGAAACGCTTTGATCAGCGTTTCCTTAAATACAAATTTCCAAATATTATACCCTCATATACTCCTAACCCGGATAAACCGAAACCAAGATTTTGCCATTTTGCGCAAGATTCTGTCCCAACAAGGCTTAAAGTGAACCCTTGTGGATCTTTATCATATCCTGGCGGGTGACCTCCAGATGGTGCTCCATCTCCCGCACCGCACCCTCGGCATCCCGGCGCTTAAAGCATTCCAGGATCCTCCCGTGGGGCTCCACCGCATTGTTGTAGACCTGTTCGTTGGTGAAGGATTCCCCCCGGTACTTGCGGAAACTGTCCAGCAGCTGTCGGTTGATATTGACGAGGAGCGGATTCCCGGTATAGGACATGATCTTTGTATGGAAGGTCTCGTCCAGGATGATCAGCTTCGTCATGTCCCGCTTTTTGCTGACCTCGCAGAAGGAATGGTGGACCTCCGCCAGCTCCTCCACCTGGAGCGCCGTGGCCCGTTCCACGGCCAGGCGCACGGCCAGTGTTTCCAGGACAAACCGGACCTCCATGAAATCCGAATATTCCGCCCCCTCCGCCTCATACCAGGGCTTTGCGTTTTTCGGAAGGAGCGCCTGCTCCGAGACAAACGCTCCCTTTCCCGGCTTGATGGTGATATAGCCCAGAGCCTGCAGGACACGGATCGCCTCCCTGACGCTGGTCCTGCTGACCTTCATTTCCGCGCACAGGCCTGCCTCCGTGGGAAGCTTCGCCCCCACCTGGTATTCCCCTGACTCGATCGATTCTTTGATGCTTTCCACGACTGCATCCGTAATGGATACTCTATGTATTGCTTTCATCCTTCCCCTGCTCCTGTCTTTTCCTTTTCCGGGGATCCCCTCCCCATCTTACCGTCTGTCGTCTGTCTAAATGGCAGTCCGACACACAGACATAACAACTATAGTATATCCGAATACCCTTCGTCAAGGAATTTATGCGGAAGAAGCAGGTACAGGTCTGAAAAAAGGATGGTTTTTCACAGCATGCCGTGAAAAAGCCATCCTCGTTCCATTCTAAGGAAACGCTGATCAAATCACCGTTTCCCTAAATCATTATCGTTTCCCCACCACATTCGTCAGCGCGCCGATCCCCTCGATCTCTACCTTGACCGTGTCCCCGATCTCCATGGGACCGATCCCCTCCGGCGTCCCGGTCAGGATCACATCCCCCGGATGCAGCTCGAAAATGTGGGAGAGGTAGCTGACCAGATAAGCCGGCGTAAACAAAAGGTGCCGTGTATTGGAGTGCTGCCGCTCCTCACCGTTCAGGGTCAGGCGGATCTCCAGACTACCGGGATCCACATCCGTGGCAATGCAGGGCCCCAGCGGACAGAAGGTGTCAAAGCCCTTGGCGACCGTCCACTGATTGGTATCCGTCTGCAGGTCCCTGGCCGTCACGTCATTGGCACAGGTGTAGCCCAGGATATGGGCTGCCGCCTCCCCCTCCCCCACATCCTTCGCCGTCTTCCCGATGACCACCGCCAGCTCTCCCTCATAGTCCACCCGCTCTGACATTTTGACCGGATAGCGGATCTCGTCTCCCATGCCGATGACCGTCCCCGGACCTTTGGAAAAGATCACGGGCACCTCCGGTTTTTCTGCCTTGGATTCCACGATATGATCCATATAATTCAGGCCGACACACAGGATCTTCTCCGGCCTCACCGGAGGGAGCAGGCGGACCTCTGCCGCCCTGAGCATCGTCCCCGTCTCCGTGAGCTTCCCGAACAGGGATCCCTGGCAGAGGGCGATCTCCTCCCCCCTTAAGATCCCGGCTGCCTCCGCTCCGCGATACATAAACCGAACCAGCTTCATCGTCTTATCCTCCCAGATAGGCTTTCTTGATCTCCGGGCTTTCCAGGAGCTCGCTGCTCAGGCCGCTGTGGGAGATCTTCCCGTTCTCCAGCACGTAAGTCCGGTTGGAGATCGACATGGCCATGAACGCATTCTGCTCCACGATGATGACCGGAGTGTTCTTTAATTTATTGATCTCTACGATCGCGTCAAACATCTCGTCCACGATCACCGGCGCCAGCCCCAGGGAGGGCTCGTCGAACAGGATCAGCGCCGGATCGCTCATCATCCCGCGGCCGATGGCAAGCATCTGCTGTTCCCCGCCGGACAACGTCCCCGCCTTCTGCTTTGCCCGCTCCTTAAGCCTCGGAAAGAGCTGGTAGACCTCCTCCTTGTGCTCCTGCATCTGGGCGGAAGAATATTTTTTACTGAATGCCCCCATCTCCAGATTGATCTCCACGGACATCTCCGGAAACACCTCCCGGCCCTCCGGCACATACACGATCCCGTCGTAAATGCTGATGTGGGGCTTCTGGTTGGTGATGTTCTTTCCGTTAAACTCGATGCCGCCGGTCTGGGTCTTATTGATCCCGATGATACTCTTCATCAGGGTCGTCTTCCCCGCGCCGTTCGCCCCGATCACAGAGACGATCTCATTCTCGCCGACCTCCATGGAGACGTCAAAGAGAGCCTGGACCTTCCCGTAGAAAACATTGATATCCGATACCTTCAGCATGTCAGTCCCTCCTCTCTTTCGCGGCGATCTCCTGATACTTGTCGCCGAGATATGCCTTGATGACCTCCGGATCGCTCTGGATCTCCTTGGGAGTCCCCTCCGCGATCCGGGAGCCGAAATTCAGCACCGTGATATAGGTACTCACATTCATGACCACATCCATATTGTGCTCGATGAGGAAAATATCCATCCCCTCCTCGAACATCCTGAGGACGATATCGACGAATTCCTTCCGCTCCGACGGGATCAGCCCGGCCGCCGGCTCGTCCAGGAGGAGCAGCTTCGGACCTGTCATCATGGCCCGTCCCAGTTCCACGATCTTCTGGCGGCCATAGGAAAGATTTTTTACATTCCGTTTTGCCAGATCCTGGATCCCCAGGTATTCCATGACCTCCTCGGCCCGTTCCCTGAGCAGGATCTCCTCTTTTTTGCTGCCGCCGAAATTGAAGCAGAAGTTCACCAGGCCGATCTTCGTCATCTCATGGCCGCCGATCATCAGGTTCTCCAGTACGCTCATGGAGTTGAACAGCTTCAGGTTCTGGAAGGTCCGTCCGATGCCGAGGCGGGCGATCTCAAAGGTCTTCATCCCGTTGATGCATCGATCCCGGTAATAAATCTTCCCTGTTGTCGGAGGGAATACCCCCGTGATCATGTTGACCGTCGTGGTCTTCCCCGCTCCGTTCGGGCCGATCAGCGCGTAAATGCTGCGTTCCTTCATATCAAAGGAAACGTCGTCCACCGCCGTCAGGCCCTGAAACTTCTTCGTGATATTTTCCAGTCTGAGTACGCTTTTTCTTTCCTCTGCCATTTTATCTCATCCCTCCAGACTTCGGCACTCCCGCGTTTTTCCGTTTCCCCTTCCGGTCGTTCAGTATCTTGAAGATACCTGCCTCCTCCCTCTTTTCCTTCTGGAACAGGGAAATGAACCCATAGGGAAGGAAGATCGCGAACAGGAGGGTGATGATCCCGAAGATCAGCCAGTAATATTCCTTTGTGAACCGGAGGAACTCAGGCAGGAGCGTGACTGCCGTCGCCCCGATCACGCTGCCCGGAACGGAGCCGATCCCGCCGAACATCATCATCAGCAGATAATTGGCCGAGAGATCCTGGGTAAACTGGGTCGGGTTCAGGTAGGTCATCAGGAAGCCGTAAAAGCAGCCGCCGATGCATCCGAAAATGGCCGCCAGGGTAAAGGCTTTGATCTTCAGGCCGGCAACGTCGATCCCGCAGGCCTCCACGGCCTCGATGTTGTCCCGGATCGCCTTGAAGACGCGCCCGTATTTGGAATTCACGATCCGATATGCGGTAAATACCAGGACCGCGCAGATGATCACGAGAAAGACCGTCAGCTTCCAGGTGGCGTCCAATTTAAGCCCGAACAGGTTTAATGCCGGGATATTCTGGACACCGGTGGTCCCTCCGGTGAAATCCGCCCAGTTTGTGATGACAAGCCGGACGATCTCGCTGAAGCCGATGGTCGTGAGGGACAGGTAGACCCCCTTCAGCCGCAGGGAAGGGTAGCCCAGGGCATAGCCGATGATCACGCCCATGAGGATCGCCACAGGGATCGTGAGGATCGTGGCCATCCCCAGCTTCTGTACCATGAGCTGGCCGGAATAGGCGCCGAGCGCCATGATGCCCGCAGTCCCCAGGTTCATCTGCCCGGTGAGGCCCGTAATGAAATTCAGTCCCAGAACAATGATAACATTCACAAGCGTCTGCGCCAGCGCCAGCTGATGATAGGTATTCTTATCCACGATGGGGAATACGATCAGTCCCACGAACAAAGCGGCGAGCAGAGCGATCTTTACATTCTTTTTTTCTTTCATGCCATCCTCCCTCTATTTCTTATGCCCAAGGATACCCTTCGGCTGCACCAGAAGGAACACGATCATAAGGACAAACGCCACGCAGTCTTTATAGATCGAAGGGATCACCAGCGTACTTAAGTTTTCCAGGATGCCGATTAGCACTCCGCCGACGATACAGCCGGGGAAATATCCGAAGCCGCCGATCACGCCTGCCGCAAATCCCTTGATCCCGATCATGTTCGTCATGGTAAGACTGACGGAAAACAGGGATATGACCAGGATCCCGATGATGGAGCAGACCACCGCACTGATCCCGATGGTGATATTGATATTCTGTGAGACATTGATCCCCATCAGGGTCGCCGCCGTCTTATTCTGCTGTACGCAGTGCATGGCCTTGCCGGATTTCGTATGGTTGAAATATAACTGCAGCGCGATCACAAGCAGGACGGCGACAATGATGATATAGGTGTTCGCCCTGGTAATCACGATGCTGCCGAATTTGAAGGTTCCCTTCATGAATCCGGGGATATTGAAGGCTGTCGCCCCCCAGATGATCCGGCAGAGTTCCTTGATGATCCTTCCCATGATGACCGTGCCGATCACCGCAAAGATCGGCGATGCCATATTTCTCAAAGGGTTAAAGATCCCCTTTGCGATCAGGATGCCGGTGATGAACATGGATAAGACCGTGGCAATGGTCGCCACCACATAGCCGCAGCCCATCCGGAGGACAAACTGGCCGGCAAACGCATAGGCGCCGAGCATGATCAGCTTGTCATGGCTGAAGTTTAAAAGCCCTGTCGAGTTGAAGATCAGGGTGTATTCAATGGAGACCATCGAATAGATAAAGCCCAATGCAATGCCGCTTATGATAAGCTGCATGATCATCGCAAATGACATGAAACCTCTCCCTCCTGCTTTTGCTGAAAATGGCACGGAAGCCGGATTCCTCCCGAACACTCCGTGCCACTTCATTTATATATCTGTCACTCAGATTTTTGCCAGACTCCCGTTGAAATAACCCTCTTACTCAAAGTCGGCGGTAACCGTGTTGACCACCGCGGGCTTCAGATCCGTGATCTGCGTCACGACACAGCTGTGGATCAGCGTATTGTCGGAAGCGCAGCTCAAGGTTCCGGTAGGGCCCTCAACATCCTTTAACTCGGCCATGGCATCGCGGATCGCCTTGGGATCGTCGGATCCGGCCTTCTCGATGGCAGCTGCCAGGAATTTCACCGCTCCGTAATACGCGGAGGCATAGAGCTCCGGCTCGATGTCGTAGAGCGCCTTGAAGTCCTCCACGAACTTGGCCACGACCGGATCGTCGTTGGCGGGAACGAAGTCTGTGACGGAATACCAGCCCTCAACATACTCCGGCTCCATCTGGCTGAGCACCTGCTCCATGACAACGCCGGCAGAGGTGATCACATCGGCCTCCAGGCCAAGCTCATAGGCCTGGCGGGCAACGACCACATCCTCCGCGTCATCGGTCCAGAGGATCATAGTGTCGATCCCCTCCGAGATGAACTGCATCAGCTGGCTGGTCATGTCCGTATCACCGGAATTGTGTCCCAAGGTGACATACTCTACCTGCAGCTTGTCAAGCTCTGCCGTCACGGCATCACGTCCGCCGACGCCAAAGTCGTTGTTGTTGAAGAATACGCCGACCTTCTTTGCGCCCAGCTCCTTGACCGCGAAATCAGCCGCGACGATACCATTCATGCCATCGGAGGGACGGCACTGGAATCCGTACTTATTTCCGGCAGCCGCGATCTTTGTCCCGGAACCGCCCGTGATATAAGGGATCTCTGCCTGGCCTGCCAGCTCCTGCACAGCCAGGTAGTTGGTGGTCGTGTGGGGGCCGATCAGCCCGCAGATATCCTCGTTGAGGAGCTTCGTCACCACGGTCACCGCCTGTGTCGGATCGTTTCCGTCGTCCTCATAGATGAAAGCCAGCTTCTTTCCAAGGACGCCGCCGGCCGCATTGATCTCGTCCACGGCCATCTGCACGCCCTGAAGGGTCCGCTCGCCGGCCAGAGGGAAATTGCCGGTGATGGCGCAGCTTAAACCGAAGGTGATGGTGTCACCGTCGTCTGCCGCTGCCGCGCTCTCGCTCTCCTTCTGGGCCTCGGTCTCCGCCTTCGTATCCTGCTGCTCCTCCTTCTTTTCTGCCTCCGCAGTCTCTTTCGGGGCCTCGGTCTCCTTCTTCTTATCTGAGCCGCCGCAGCCGGCAAGCATGGACACGGCCATCACCAGTGCCAGAAATAAACTTGTGAAACGCTTCATGTAAAATACCTCCCTTTCTAAATTGTTTAACATATCAGTTCAAAAAAGATCGGTCAAAGTTTGCCAACCTCTTTCAATACATCCACAAGGACTGCCTTCTCCTCCTCTGTGATCGGAGCCAGAGGGCTTCTCGCCGGCCCCACCTGGATCCCGGTCACCAGCTCAATGGCAGGGCGCATGATGGAATTGGGAAGGATCCTCCCGTTCTGTCCGCAGGACTTGCAGAACCTGTAAAGAGGCACGAACAGCTCCTTTGCCTTCGCGTTGTCGCCCTTCTCAAAGGCATCAAAGATCGCCCGGATCTCATGGCCGAAGATGTGAGCTCCGCCGCTGACGATCCCCATGGCTCCCTGTACGATGGTGGGAAGGAGCATCACGTCGTCTCCGTTGAACACGACAAATTCCGGATCGACCTTCTCCGTCGCCAGGAAATAATCGGTTACCTGAGTAGGATTTACACCTGCCTCGTCTTTGATACCAATGATATTCTCAATTTTTGCCAGTTCGCCGACAACGGCCGGATCGATGTTGATCCCCACAAAGATCGGGATGTTGTAGAGCAGGATATTTGCGGAAGTGCTCTCGGCCACTGCCTTATAATGGGCATAGACGCCCTCCATGGTGGGCTTGTTGTAGAAGGGGCACACGACCATGCACAGGTCGATCCCCAGCTTCTCCGCTTCCTTTGTCAGGGCGATGGTCTCCTTCGTGGAAGCGCAGCCGGTGCCCGCGATGACCGGCTTTCTGCCCGCGGCAGCCTTCACGGCCGTCTCCATCAGCTTTACCCTCTCCTCGAAGCGGAGCAGGGAAGCCTCGCCCGTGGTCCCCGTAACGATCAGGGAATCGCAGAGGTCATTTTTGATCAGGTACTCGATCAGCTCCTCGTATCTGCCGTAATCGATGTCCTCGTTGGCATCAAACGGGGTCACCAGCGGCAGCAGGATCTTTCCATACTTCTGTGTAAATTCTGTTCTTTTCATTTCTTTCCTCCCTGGATTGGTCGTTTTGTCCGTCAGTCATACCAGATTTGTGTATTATTGTCTGACGTCATGTTATTATACTATCATGCGTCATCGATACTGTCAACTTTTTCACGGCATCTTTTTCTTTTTTGTCTATTTTCCACATATCCATAGACTCTTTCTTGTGACAATTACCGGATTTAGGGCTGTTTCCCTTTCTAGTTTTATGTTTGTCCATTCTTATGATATCATATTGTCATACTTGTATTTTCGTGGTATACTGCAACAAAAAAGGAGGAATCTTTATGGATCTGAATCTGAAAGGAAAAACCGTTGTCATCACCGGCGGCGCCACCGGAATGGGCTTTGAGACAGCCTCCCTGTTCGGCGCAGAGGGCTGCTCCCTGGCCATCTGCGGCCGCAGGCAGGCTGTCCTCGACGAGGCCGGAAGAAAGCTGGAGGAGCAGGGGTATCCGGTGCTCTGCCAGAGAGCCGACGTCACCGACCCTGTTCAGGTCGAGGCCTTTGCGGACGCCGTCATGGACCGGTTCGGGAAGATCGACGTATGGATCAACAATGCAGGCATGCCGGTCCACAAGGGCATGATGGAGATCGGAGCGGAGGAATGGCGCCAGCTGATCGACACCAACTTAAGCTCTGTGTTCTACGGCTGCAAGGCGGCTGCCGGCCGCATGAAGGGCCGGGGCGGGGTGATCTTAAACGCCGGCTCCTTCCAGTCCTTTTTCCCGGCTGCCGGCTCCGGCCCCTACGGCGCCGCAAAGGCCGGGGTCTGCAGCCTGACCCGCTCCTTCGCCGGGGAGTTTGCCTCCATGGGGATCCGGGTCCTCACCTACATCCCCGGAGTCATCGAAACTCCCATGGCAAAGGTGGACAACTGGATGGTGGAGACCAAGCAGCAGGACAACATCCCGCTCCCCCGCCTCGGGACCCCCTCCGACATCGCCAATGCCCTTGTATTCCTCGCCTCTGACCGGGCCGGGTACATCAACGGTGTGAACATCGAGATCACCGGCGGAAAATTCTGCGTCCAGAATCCCAGATATTCCTGGGAATGACCGCTCTCCCCCGGAAAGTTTCTCTATATATCCTGTCCCGGACAAAAAAAGGCAGGACTCCATTCCCCGGAGCCTGCCTTTTTTCATCAGGGAGCCGCATTATACGATCCCCGGCACATTCCCGTTCTCGTCAAATTCAACCTTTCTCCTCTCCCCGACGATCTCGATATCCGGATTCTGCTCCGCCTCCTTCAAAAGGGCCGGAGAGATAAAAAACGAATCCAGATGGAGCGTGTTCTTCATCCACACCATCCGGTATCCCTCCGGGCAGTCCGCGTGGATGCAGGTCTCCAGCGCCATCTTGACGGCAGTCCTGTCGTTTGGCATGACGGCCGGAATCTTGATCCCCTGCAGGTCATGGCTGGTAATCCCGTTGGGATAGGTGATGTCAAAATCCATCTTATCCAGGAACCGCCTGGTAGTCACATCCCCGCCGCCTACGCCGGCGCCGTTGTGATGGGACTTCTCCGAGAGGTTCAGGATCGCGATCCGCTCGATAAAGGGCTTCCAGATCCCGAGGGACTGGGACCGCCCCGTCACATTGGGATCCATCCCCGCGCCGCTGCAGTCCTTCCCGATCTCCTCCAGCACCAGCACGTCCACCTTCTCAAAGGGGATCCCCGGGATCATGCTCTTCGCCTCCTCCAGGAGGGCCGGCTCCTCCTCCTCGATCCGCTCCCCGGGAACAGCCGTCAGCTTGTACAGGGTGTGGAGGGCATCCTCCATGATGGAAATGCCGAAGGGGATGTTCTTATGACGGATGATCTCCTTCGCCACAGCCGTCACATTCTCCGACATATGATCCATGCCCAGGGAATGGCAGAGATTGGCGCCGTACTGTTTCCCGCAGCCGATGGTCAGCATTTTCATCAGCCCGCTCTCGATCTTCCCCCTGAAGTCCGCGTGGGGCTTCACCCGGCCGATGGGGATGATGCAGTCCGCCTCATTGGCATTTTTGTCGATGTGCACCGGGAGCCCGCCCGGGGTCGTGGAAATGCGGACGGTCTCCATGGAGCTCAAGATGGGCACTCCCATGGTCTCCTCCGTGATCCCGAATCCCCGCAGGAGCTCCCTCTGCCCTTCTGCGGTCGCACCTCCATGGCTTCCCATGGCCGGAAAGAGAAACGGCTCGGCCCCCTGCTCTTTGACGAGCTCCACCACAGAACGGGCGATCTCGTCCATATGGGGGATCTCCCTGCTGCCCACCGTCACGGCCACCCTGGATCCCGGCCGGATCCGTCCCAGAAGATCCCGCTCCGCCAGGCTCGCCTCGATCGCCGGCCGGATATCCTCCCTGCGGATCTTCCCCACCGTAAGGCGGAACCTGACCGGTATCAGCTCCGGCACCTCCACTTCCTGGAACAAGGACTCAAAAATATTCATTCTTCCACCCTCTCCTGTTTTTATTTACGATGTCATGTTGTCTGACATCTGTTCTGTTCAGTATAACGGACTTTCCCCGCTCCGTCAAGGGCCAAAATATTTCAGTTGACAAAAACGGATTCTTCTTTTATCATTGACATCAGACAATACGACATCTGCTTTGTATCAAATTTTATTTCAAGGAGGAGTTCTTATGGACTACGCAAAAGAATCCCTGCGCCTTCACGGCGAATGGAAGGGAAAGATCGAAGTGACGGCCACCGTCCCCGTGGAGACAAAGGATGACCTGTCTCTCGCCTACACCCCCGGTGTCGCCGCCCCCTGCCTGGAAATCCAGAAGGACGTGGAAAAAAGCTATGAGCTGACCCGCCGCCACAATATGTGCCTGGTGGTGACCGACGGGACCGCCGTGCTGGGGCTCGGCGATATCGGCCCGGAGGCCGGCATGCCGGTCATGGAGGGCAAATGTGTGCTGTTCAAGGCCTTCGGCGATGTGGACGCCTTCCCTCTCTGCGTCAAGAGCAAGGACGTAGACGAGATCGTCAACACCATTTACCTGATCTCCGGTTCCTTCGGCGGGGTAAACCTGGAGGATATCTCCGCCCCCCGCTGCTTCGAGATCGAAAAGAGATTAAAAGAAAAATGCGATATCCCCATCTTCCACGATGACCAGCACGGGACCGCCATCATCACCCTGGCCGGGCTCACCAACGCCCTGAGAGTCGTGGGCAAAAAGAAGGAGGAGATCCGGGTCGTGATGAACGGCGCCGGCGCCGCCGCCATCTCCATCGCCCGCCTTCTCTTAAAGGACGGCATCAAAGACATCACTCTCTGCGACCGGCACGGCGCCATCTATGAGGGCCGCAGCGAAGGCATGAACGCCGTCAAGGAGGAGATGGCCAAGGTGACCAACCCGCACAAGAAGGCCGGAAGCCTCGCGGACATGCTGACGGGAGCCGACGTTTTTATCGGGGTCAGCGCTCCCGGCATGGTCACGACCGAAATGGTACGGACCATGAAAAAGGACGCCATCGTCTTCGCCTGCGCGAACCCTACTCCGGAGATCTTCCCGGACGACGCGAAGGCCGGCGGCGCCAGGGTGGTCTCCACCGGCAGGAGCGACTATCCCAACCAGATCAACAATGTCCTGGCATTCCCCGGCGTCTTCCGCGGCGCCTTTGACGTGCGGGCTAAGGATATCAACGACCAGATGAAGCTGGCCGCCGCCTACGCGCTGGCCGGGTTGATCTCCGAAGAAGAATTGTCGGAGGACTATATCATCCCCAAGGCCTTCGACCCCAGGGTCGGGAAAACGGTGGCCGCCGCCGTGGCAAAGGCTGCCAGGGAAACCGGCGTCGCCAGGCTCTGATAAACCGGCTGCCCGGATCCTTTTCCTTCGTTTTGCAAAACTGCCATTTGCAAAAAGCAGTACTCCATAAAAGGCCCCGCCTCTGCCGGTGATCCGCAGAGGCGGGGCCTTCTGTTGCCTGTCCGTTGTCTGTCTGTCAGTTCTTACCACCCCGGCTCCTGCTGCCGGCAGCCCGTCTGATGCCTATCCGAAGTAATACGCCTCGTCCGCGCCCAGCTTCCTGCAGATGTCGAGCAGCTCCTCATAGGTCTTCTGGTTGACCTTCACGCCGTTTTTGCGGACATTCTCATAATTGCTCAGTTCCTTTTCCCCGTGGGTGTAGATCCGGTCATGGCCCGCCGCCTTGTTGGAGTTCCTGAGCTCGTCCATGTAAGTGCTCATCCCCTGCTCGATCTCCTCCTTATCGCCGAAGATCTCATAATCGACCGCCAGGAACATATGGCAGCATTTCTCGACGGTCGGGACGGCCCGCACATGGTTGCTGGTGTGGCCGCCGCCAAGCACCGCCGTGAGAAGCTCCACGATAACACCCAGGGCGTAGCCCTTATGGCCGCTGTGCAGCTCGCCCTCCCCGCCCAGAGGCAGAAGGCCGCCGTCCGTCTTGTTCTTTCTGATCTCGATGAATTCGCCGGGGTCTGTGGTGACCGCGCCCTCACCGTTCACGATCCAGCCCTCCGGGACCGAGAGGCCCTTTTTGTTGTAAACCTCCATTTTTCCCGCCGGCACCACACTGGTCGCCATATCCACATGGAAGGGATAGGGCTTTGCCGGCATCGTCACGGCAATGGGGTTCGTCCCGACCATCGGTGTCTTCCCGAAGGTGGGCACCACCAGAGCCTCCGTATTGGTCATGGACATGCCGAGGACTCCCTGCTTGGCCGCCATCATGGAATAATATCCGGCGATCCCGTAATGGGTGGAATTTTTCACCAGAACCAGGCCGATGCCGGACTGCTTCGCCTTGTCGATCGCCATCTGCATGGCCATCTTCCCTGCCACATGCCCGAATCCGTCATCCCCGTCGATCAGGGCAGAGACCGGTGTCTCGCGCACCACCCGGATCTGCGCCTTCGGATCGATCCGGCCCACCTGGATCCCCCCGTAATACATGATCAGCCGCTGGAGCCCGTGGGATTCGATCCCCATCAGATCGCTCTCCAAAAGTACCTCCGCGATGGATGCGCTGTCCTTCTCCGACATGCCTAACTTCTGGAAAACCTCCCGGCAGAACGCATCCATCTTCTCAAAGCTCAAATACCGATATCCTTCCATGATACCTCTCCTCCTTTTTCCATGATCCGTTTCCTTTGTGTCAGAATCCGTTGACATATGATTATACGCCTGATATAATATAATCATATTGTCTGATGTCCTGTCAAGTGTTTTTTGCAGCTATTTTACAGAATGCCTTCCCACCGCCTTCTGCAGGCTGCGGCAGCGATATTTTCTGTTGACTTTGTTTTGTTGACTTTGGAAAGGGGGATTTTATGAAACCGATCGAACGCATTCCTATCGTAGAACAGGTAATGAATAATTTGACGGAGTATATCAAAGAACAGAATCTGGCCTCCGACAATAAGATGCCTACCGAAAAAGAAGTCTGTGAAATGTTCGGCGTCGGACGCTCCACCGTCCGGGAGGCCTACCGGATGATGCAGGCCCTCGGGATCCTGGAGGTCCGCCGCGGAAAGGGGGTTTATTTCATCGGCTTCCCCGATGAGAACAGGCAGAATGATGTGATCTCCTGGTTTAAGCAGAATGCCAAAACCCTCTCGGACTACATGGAAGTCCGGTCCGCCATCGAGACCATGGCGATCCGCCTGGCCATCGAGCGCGCCTCCGACAAGGACATTGCCGCCCTGGAAAAGATCCAGGCCTCCTTCATCCAGGATGCCTCCGCCGGAAAACAGGCCGGCATGGCCTTCTATGACCAGGAATTCCACCACAAGATCGCCGCCATCACCAAAAACGGGCTTCTGATCAAGATCGAAAAGACCATCTCCGAATGTCTGATCGACTACCGCGCTCAGACTTTCACTATCAGGGGAAACATCAAGCGCGCCATCGTCTCTCATCAGAAGCTCATCGATACCTTTTTGAGCCGGGATCCGGCTGCCGGGATCCGCCTTATGACAGAGCACATGGAAAACTCCCTGATCGATATGGAACGGATCATGAAACAGCCCCACCCGGCCGGATAGACGGCGCTACTGCCTTTTGTGGAGATGCAGCATGTCTTTATTGGTGATATCCAGATGACGCTGCATTTCCAGGACTGCCCGCTCCGGGTCGTGCCTCTCAAAGCACTCCAGGAGCCGTTCATGGGGGATCACCGCATTTCCGTACACCTCGCTGTCCACAAAGGACTCTCCCCGGTATATGCGGAAGCTGCCAATGAGCTGTTTGTTGATATTGATCAGCAGAGGATTTTGGGTACAGGACATGATCTTTGTGTGAAAAAGCTCATCCAGCATGATGAGCCTGGCCATGTCGTGGCCCGTATTGGCCGCCACAAAGGAGGCATGGATCTCGGCAAGACCGGCGATCTCCTGCTCTGACGCCCGCTCCACTGCCAGACGCACCCCCAGGGGCTCCACCGCATAACGGACTTCCATAAAATCGGAAAACTTGGCATTATCATCCTCATACCAAGGCGTCTTTTCCCCGGGCTCCGGCCTCTTCTCCGCCGCAAAAGCGCCTTTTCCGGCTTTGATGTCAACATACCCCAGGGCCTGGAGTACGCGGAAAGCTTCCCGCACACTGGTCCGGCTGACGCCGAGCATCTCGCACAGCCTTGCTTCTGTGGGAAGCTTCTGCCCCGGCGCACACTCTCCGGATTCAATCAGCCCCTTCACACGTTCTACAACCGCATCTGTGATCGATATCCTCTGTATCTCTTTCATATTTTTGTCCGCCGGATCTCCTCTATCTGCAATGCCTTCCGCCCTGTCCATGGTGCCCGGAGTGATGCCCGCCCCGGCCTGCGGATCCCCACGCGATATTGCAGTAGTCGCAGTACCCGTCACAGTTTCCGTCGTAATGGTTCACGCAGACGCCGTTATAACAGCCGGCCGGAGCCGCCGCCGGCGTTTCCGCAGGTGTCTCTGCCGGTGTTTCCGCGGGAATATCTGCGGGCGTCTCCGCAGGCGCTGCCGGTGTTTCCGCAGGCGTCTCCGCAGGTGCTTCCGCCCGGGTCTCTGTCTCCTGTTCCCACTCTGCCTCTGCGGCCGCTTCTGTCCGAAGTGCCGCCTCCGTCTGCGGCTCAGCCTGCGGGACTACCGCCCCCATTCCGACTGACAAAGTACTGATGATCCCGACCAATAAAAATTTCATCATTTCACTGCACTCCTTTAAATACCTTCTGAAATCTCAGCATCGTAATATATGATATATCATAATATTAAAAACCATTTTATGCAAGTAAAACCACATTAGTAATTATCACCAATTTCTCTCCCCGTTTCATGTGAAAAATGACCGTTTTGCCTTGACATTTTTTTTTCCAGAGTGTAATCTATACATAGGCTGTCCTGCACAGTCTGAAAACTGTGCCACCGCCTGTTTTTCCACGTTTACAGTGAGACTTTAAAAATATAAAGGAGGGTATTGTTTTGTCAAAAGAAACGATTCGCAAAGTATTTGAAGACGGTGAGGGCGTCCTTCAGCTGACCCCCACCTGGGTCCCCCGTGGATTCAACGAGCCCGGCCGCAGGCTGAGGCTGCATCCCGATGACTATTTTGCCCTAGGAATGGACCGCGGCGGCATCTGCGAGCGGTGGCTTGGCTCCCTGGCAAAGGCGCTAAACGGCCCCAAGACCGGCGAGACGGAAGGCATGAGTTACGTACTCGTGGACCGGGCTTCCAAGGCAAAGCAGCTTTTCAAGGATTTTGTGGAAGAGCTCGGCGCGGATCTGATCGGCGATGCCCTGATGGAGAAATACGGCACCTGGCCCACCTTCGCCAAGCTGTATGACTATGACAAGCCTCTGTTCCATCACCTTCATCTGACTGAGGAGAAAGCCAACAAGATCGGCATGCACGGCAAGCCGGAAGCCTACTACTTCCCGCCCCAGTACAATGCCTCTTATTTAGGAAGATTCCCGCTCACCTACTTCGGCTTCGATCCCTCCACCACCAAGGAAGAGGTCATGGAATGCCTGAAAAACTATGACGTGAAGGATACCAGGATCACGGAGCTTTCCAGGGCTTACCGGATCCAGCTGGGCACCGGCTGGTACACCCCCGCCGGAGTCATCCACGCACCTGCCTCCCTGGTAACTTACGAGCCTCAGTGGAACAGCGATGTAAATACCATCATGGAAAATGTCACCATGGGCGAGGTGAACCCCCACAACATGCTGACCGACTGTGCTCCCGAGGAGGAGAAGGACGATCTGGAGGCCATCTTCAACCAGATTGACTGGGAGGAGAGTACCCGTCCCGACTACAAAGAGACCTACTTCCGCGCACCGAAGGTTCGTCAGGAATCCGATGCAGCCGTCGAAAAATGGGTGGCTTACGCCAATGAATGGGTGGCGGCAAAGGAAGTCACCGTCTATCCCGGCCAGAGCTACGTGCTGACAGACGCGGCCTGCTACTGTGCCGTGATCTCCCAGGGCCATGGGACTTTCGGCAAGTTCGAATGCCAGGCTCCTGAGATGGTCCGCTACGAGGATCTGACCGCGGACGAGTTCTTCGTTTCCGAGGCCGCCGCAAAGAAGGGGATCAAGATCACCAACGGAAGCTCCTACGAACCCCTGGTCGTTTTGCAGAATTTTGCAAACAACAACCCCGACGTACCCACAACTGTCTAAGGAAACGCTTTGATCAGCGCTTCTCGAAAATGATTTGGAGGATATCTTATGTATTTTAAATTTGGCGTGGACAGCTTTATCTGGGCAGAAAGCTTCAGCGAGAAGGATCTCTGGGTCATTCCCAAGGCCAAAGAGATGGGCTTTGAGGTGATCGATTTTGCCATTTCCAATCCCTTCACCTTCCCCACGGAGGCTGTCAAAGCAGAACTGGACAAGGTCGGCATCGACTGTGTATGCACGACGACCCTGACCCCGGAAACCAACCCCATTTCTCCCGACCCCGAGATCCGCAGAGCTTCCGTGGCGGCCATGAAGAAATGCGTGGACATCTGCAATTATCTGGGCGCCCCCATCCTCGGCGGCGTAAATTATGCCGGCTGGGGATATCTGACCAAGAAGCCCCGCACGGAGCAGGAGTGGGCCTGGGCCGTGGAGTGCATGAAGGAGAACACGGCTTACGCGAAGGAGACCGGGAACGTGACCATCTGCGTGGAATGCGTCAACCGGTTTGAGACCCATTTCCTCAACATCGCGGAGGACGCCGTGAAGTTCTGCAAGGACGTGGGCGGCGACAACATCAAGGTCCATCTGGACTGCTTCCATATGATCCGTGAGGAGAAGAGTTTTGCCGGCGCCGTGAAGACCTGCGGCAAGGAATACTTAGGCTACATCCATGTAAACGAAAATGACCGCGGCATCCCCGGGACCGGCCTGGTGCCTTTCAAGGAATTCTTCCAGGCAGTCCACGAGATCGGCTATGACGGACCTCTGGTCATCGAGTCCTTCGATCCCAGCTTTGAGGAGCTCTCCGGCAACTGTGCGATCTGGAGGAGCTTTGCCCCCACCGGCGAGGATCTGGCCCGCGACGGCCTGGCCAACCTGAAGGCCATCGCCGATGCCATGTAAATAAGGTATGTTCTTTACGGCCCGCGGGTTGCCGCGGGCCGATTTCAAAGGAAACGCTTTGATCAGCGTTTCCCAAAATTTCACCGGGGCCATCCCCTGTCCTATCAAAAAGAAAGCGAGACCTGACAATGAAGATTGCAATCGGCTGTGACGAAGCTGCTTACGCTCTGAAAGTGGCTGTCATGAAACATCTGGACACAAAAGAGGACATCGAATACCATGATTTCGGCGCGGATGAGGGCGAAGTGATCCTCTATCCCGACGTGGCGCAGAAGGTGGCGGAGGCCGTTGCCAGAGGCGAATACGACCGGGGCATCCTGGTATGCGGGACCGGCATCGGCATGTGCATCACGGCCAACAAGGTGCCCGGCATCCGTGCTGCCGTCTGCCACGACCCCTTCTCCACGGAGCGTTCCAGAAAGAGCAACGACGCCCAGATCATGTGTATGGGAGAGCGCGTCATCGGTGTGGAGCTGGCCAAGTATCTGGTGGATATCTGGTTAAAATGCGACTTTGCCGGCGGCGGTTCCGCTCCCAAGGTCGCCAGGATCAACGAAGTGGACGCTTCCTACCGGAAATAAACTTATCACTTATCAAAAAGGAGTTTGATCTATGAACAGAATCGTGAACGATCCCAATTTCGTGGTTGAGGATATGTTAAAGGGATTTGTGAAGGCCAACAAAGATCTGGTTGCCGCCACGGACAACCCCAGAGTCCTGAAGTATGTGAACGCGCCTGTGGAGGGCAAGGTCGGCATCGTGACCGGCGGCGGCTCCGGCCACAAGCCCGCATTCATCGGATACATCGGCAAAAATCTCTGCGACGCCGTGGCCGCCGGGGAGATCTTCTCCTCCCCCACCGCAAAGGCATTCCTGGACGCCATGAAGGCCGCCGATTCCGGCAAAGGCGTCGCCTGCCTGTACGGAAATTACGCCGGCGACAACATGAACGTCAAGATGGCCATCCGCAGCGCCAAGAAGGAAGGCATCACTGTGAAGACCGTCGTCGCCAACGACGACTGCGCATCCGCGCCGAAGACGGAGCTTGAGAAACGGCGGGGTGTGGCCGGCGAGGTCCTGATGTGGAAGGTCGGCGGCGCAAAGGCCGCCATGGGCGCAGATCTGGACGGCGTCATCGCAGCCGCACAGAAGGCCATTGACAACACCCGTTCCGTAGGGATCGGCACGGCCCCCTGCACCATTCCCGCCGTGGGACATCCCAATTTCACCATCGAGGACGGCACCATGGAGGTCGGCATCGGCCATCACGGCGAGCCCGGCATCAAGGTGGAGCCTCTGAAAATGGCAGATGAGATGGCTGCGGAGATGGTGGACATCATCCTTCCCGATCTGCCCTTCGCTTCCGGCGACGAGGTCGTGGTCCTTTTATCCGGCCTGGGCGCCACCCCCGTCATGGAGCAGTACATCGTATACAATAAGGTAGAAGAGCTGCTGGCGGAAAAAGGCATCAAGGTCTACAAGGCTTACGTGGGCAATTACTTCACCTCCCTGGAGATGATGGGCGTCACCCTGACTGTCATGAAACTGGACGACGAGCTTAAGGAGTGCATCGACATGCCCGCCGACTCCGTAGGACTCAAACAGCTTTAAAGGAAAAACACCTTTAAGAAAAAATGCTTTACGGGAAAGGAAACGAAAAGGAGAACACTTATGTCATTTAAGAACAGTGCGGCCGCTTCCGTCGTTGAAGGCCTGATAAGGACCATCCAGACCAACAAGGATTTCCTGAGCGAGGTGGACGGAAAGATCGGCGACGGCGATCACGGCATCAATATGAACAAGGGCTTTACCATGACCGGCGAGAAGCTGGCCGGCAAAGAGTATAACATGTCCGAGGGCTTAAGCGTCCTCAGCGCCACCCTCATGGAAGACATCGGCGGCTCCATGGGACCTCTCTACGGCGTATTTTTCGATGAGATGGCCATGGCCAGTGAAGATGCCGAGGACATCGACGAGAATGTGTTTAAAGAGATGATCTGCAACGCCGTGGACGGCGTCATGGACATCGGCGGAGCCAAGCCCGGCGACAAATGCCTCCTGGACGCCATGGTCCCCGCCAGGGACGCCTTCTGCAAGGCTCTCGAGGACGGCAGGGATTTCGCCGCCGCCCTGGAGGATATGAAGGCGGCCGCCAAGGAAGGCTGGCAGGCCACGGAGAACATGGTGGCAAAGATCGGCCGCGCAAGCCGCCTGGGCGAGAGAAGCCGCGGCGTGCTGGACGCAGGCGCCACCAGCTGCTACCTGATGCTGACCTCCATCGCGGATTCCATGCAGGCGCTGCTGAAATAAAAACCGTTCGATCCATATCATTGAGTGCAGCAAGGCCTGCCGCAGAATGCGGCAGGCCTTGTTTTCCTGTCTCTCTCAAGTCTTCTCAATGGCACCCGCAGCCCTCATGGCCTTCTCCGTGGTGCGCGTGTCCGCCGCAGCCCCCATGGCCCTCCCCATGATGGCCGTGTCCGCCGCAGCCGCCGCGGCCCTCCCCGTGGTGGTCATGATCTCCGCAGATATGGTCCGCTCCATGGTGGCTGCACATGGCATCCGGATCGTAGGACAGGGAGCCTGCCAGGAAGGATTCCACCTGGGCGTCCGCATCCCCCGCCGCTCCGGGGAACAGACGGATCCCCGCTTCGGCCAGCGCATTCCTCGCGCCGCCCCCGATGTTGCCGCAGATCAGGGTCCCCACCCCCTGCTCCTTCAAAAATCCGGCCAGGGCGCCATGCCCCGTCCCGTTGGTGTCCACGATCTCCGAGGACAGGATCTTCCCGTCCTCTGTCTCATAGAGCTTGAACTGCTCCGTATGCCCGAAATGTCCGAAAATTTGTCCGTTTTCATAAGTCACCGCAATCTTCATAGACTGTTCTCCTTTCGTCCTTGCCCCTTCCGTTTCCGCCAGACGGTAACTGCCCCCTTCGATCTGAAGACAGGCTCCCTCTACCAGGAAGCGCGCCATCTTTTTCCTGGCCTCCGCATAGAGGGCCTGCACTGTGGCTCTGCCTACGTCCATCCGCGCCGCACATTCTTCCTGGGTAAGACCTTCATAGTCCAGAAGCCTCAGGACCTCATATTCTTCCACATTCAAAATGATCCTGTTGGGCAACGTCTCCTGTCCGGCAGGCTGAAACCGCCGAAACCTTGGCATCCGGCCGACACACTTGCATTTGCTTGGTCTTGGCATAGGATTCCTTTCTTTTCGTGATCGATCCGCGCGACAATCCGCGCTTATAGATAGTCTACTCCAATTATTGGCATATGTCAATATATTTTATCATCATCCCCGGATCTGGCTCACGCTCTTTACGATATTATGGCGGATCGGGATCCAGGTGACTTTTTGAAACAGGGCCGCCACCGCGATCGGGATGTACGTGAAGATAAAGACCGGAAATGTGAACATATAGAACAGTTTCTTCCCTGCCCCACAGTGGATCTGCCTCCATTCGCTGACGGTCGTGACCAGCCCGAAGAAAAACAGGGACAGGTAGATCCCCAGAAGATTCCCACCCATGGCCGCCAGAGTCATTCCCGTCCAGGCCGGCCTTCCGGCAAGCACGCCCGCCAGGGCAAACATTCCGTTCCCCAAAAGCGTCAAAAGGGTCAGCAGGGTAGCCGGAGCCACGGTCATCAGCATGTCATAACCGGAAAAGCTGTGTTCTCTCACGGCACTGCGGACCAGTTCCCCTCCGTATTTTCCAAACACCTGATAAAAGCCCTTGGTCCAGCGCAGTCTCTGATACCAGGACTCCCGGAAATTCACCGGCTGTTCATCATAAAGCACCGCCTTTTCGCAATAGCCGATCACCATTCCCCGTATCACATTGTCCACGGAAAACTCGATGTCTTCGGTGAGAAGATGATGCTTCCAGCCATTGTTGGCCCTCACAACCTTATCGGACATGAGAAAGCCCGTACCGGAAATCGCACAGCTGGTTCCGCACTGCATCCTCGCCCCGTTCAGGTATTTCGACTCCCTGAGAAACCAGAGGGCATAACCGGCGGAGATCCAGTTGGAGCCGTAATTCTTGGAATTCCGATAGCTGGTCACCACCGGGTATCCCTCCGCAAACACTTTGTTCATCTCTTTCATATAATCCTCATCCAGTACGTTGTCCGCATCCAGGACCAGATACCCGTCATAGGCCTCGATCCCGGTCATGGTCTCGATCTGGGCAAATAAATAATTGAGGGCGTAGCCCTTTCCCACCTGCACCCGGTCGGACCGCTCAAATACGACGGCCCTGTGGTTCCTGGCCACCTGCGCCGTATTGTCCGTGCAGTTGTCCGCCACCACGTAGACATCCAGAAGCTCCTGCGGGTAATCCTGCTTTCGGATGCTCTCCAGAAGCTCCCCGATCACCGCACTTTCATTCCGTGCGGAGATCACCACCGCATAACGGCGGGCTCTCGCCGCCCCGAAGTCCTTTGTCCGGATAAACCACCGGATAAACACATAGACGACCTGGTAAAAGTAAGAGAGGCCAAGAAGCACCAGCACCGCAAAATTAAAGCCTCGAATCCATCCTGTCATAAGCTGTCCATTCCTTTCCTGTCATTCCATCCTCCGTTTTTTACTCCGTTGCTCCGGATGCCTTGTCCCGGATCCTATGTCCCGGCCCCCTCTATCCGGTCTTTTTGTCCGGCCTCTTTTGTTCCGGCTCCTCTGTGCCGGCCTTCGGTCTCGGTCCCTGGTTCCGCTCCCCCGGCTCCGGATCTTCCGTTGCGGCTTCCTCATCCTCGCCCTTTCCCCTTCTGGCTCCTTCCAGTATCAGGTAATTGTGAAACTCAAAAATTGTTGGATATTCCCTCATTTTCACGTTTCGCAATTACCTACCTGCCAGTATACGAAAAAAGTTATGTCCATTATGTGTCCAAAGGTTTAAAATTTCCTTTCCTCACTCCACCCTTTCTTAATAATTTTTTCCCAAATCGTAAAGATTCCATGCACAGTTTCCTCCAAACCATGCATGGAATCCTTTTTTCCAAGGTATTTTTACCTGTCTCCTGATATCCCTTCCTCTTAAGATTTTCCTCCGGATGCCGGCAGGAAACATTATGGCTGAAACTCCGGCTTTATTCAACCGGCCGGAAAAACATATCCCAGAAACGCTTCACAGCCCTCCACAATATCCTCATAAGTCACGTCAAAATTCCCCGTGTACCATGGGTCCGCAATGTCCCTGGGCCGCCGCCCGAAATCCAGCAGCCTCCAAACCTTGTGTTCCTCGTCCTCCTCCGGCCGCATCCCCAGGATCCGGAACATGTTGGAGAGATTATATTTTTCCATCCCGATCAGATAGTCGTATCTCTCATAGTCTCCCTTCTCCATCCTCCTGGCCCTGTGGTTTCCCACGGGAATTCCCAGGGAACGCAGCTTGCTTCTGGTCCCGTGATGGATCCCGTTCCCGATCTCCTCGTAGCTGGTCGCCGCCGAGTCGATCTCGAACAGGTCCGAAAGGCCCCGCTTACCTACCATGTACTGTAACACGTACTGGGCCATCGGGGAACGGCAGATGTTGCCATGGCACACGAAAAGTATCTTGATCATATATCTCTAACTCCTTACTTATCTCGGTTTTTCCCGGTTTTATGCAGTTTTCAGAGCTTTACACATTTACCGCAGGATTCCCGTTTCCCGGCATATTTAGGCTTAATTCGGTCTGTTTTTCCTTTCAAACTGTGTAAAGATCCGTGTAAATACGATTTTTATCCTCTCACCTCTTTTCGCTCACAGTCACTCTCCCTTCATAAAGAGAGCCCCATCACAATACTCTAACATAATGTAACATGGGGGTGTATGCTCCCATATATCATTAGCATACCAAAGACAAGGCTCTATTTCCATACCGGCAAAATCATTCTGCCCCAAAGCGGCCGCCGAACCAGAAAACGTCAAATTCTCCATCTCCACATCACAAGCCTTACAAATAAATCCGGAAAAGCCCAGACATTTCCCGCAGGCTATCTGCTGTTTTTCTTCCTGCCCTTCCAGACAGATGCCAGGATATCCTTCAGGACAAGCATAGAATCCAGTTCATTGTACCCATATTTCTTTTCCAGATCCCTTAGCAGCTTATCCAGCTCCATCGCATAACAGGCCGTATCCACTTCCTCCTGATACCGGGACAGGACCGGATATTTTCTGCTCCATGCCTTCGTCCAATCAATCTTATCCGATACTTCCTCACTGGTCCGTTCGATCACTTCCTGTACCTCTTTGATGTCAATATCAAACTCCACCAGCTCGTCCAGTGACAGTCCATATAAGACCGCCAGCCTCTTTGACTGGCAGATATCGGGGAGCGTTTCATCCGTCTCCCATTTTGAAACGGTCTGCCTGCTTATACCCAGCTTTTCAGCAACTTCTTCCTGTGACATCCCTTTTTTCTTCCGTGCATGAAATAAATGATTCCCTAAACCCATGGCATTGCCTCCTGAAATATGATATGCCCCGATTATAATATTCTCACTGCCCGGACGCCACCAACAAAACCATACAGTTTTGCCCGTTTTATTAACATCAGCACTCCCCTTTGTCTGCCGTTCCTGATATATGCCGTCCGCCGGATATCCCGCAGAGCCGGAAATCGCGTTGTGTTTTTATTTGGCCTATCCACAGCCAAACCGGACCTGTTATTTCCGGTTCGGTTTTCTTTTGATAGCCAGCAATCTCATGTAATCATCAAAATCAGCCATATTGGATGGTTCAAACATAACCCATTTCCCGTCACGATAGATTTTTGCCTCATCATATTGCCTGCAAACATCACTAGAAAAGGTATCCCTTATAGCTTCAAATTTTGCCCTTTCCTCTTTCCCAAAAATGACCATGAAACCAACACAATTGCTTTTTGCGTATAAACTGCAGAGAGTTTTTCCACCTCTGCGATACTTATACTCGTAAGTCCAGTTCTTACCACCAGTATTCCATAACTGTTCCATATCGTATTTTTCATCAATAGCCGAACACAGCCCCTGCCAAACGTCATACAAGGATTGTCCAAGTAAGTCAGTCATAATTGATCGAGATGGTATCTTTTCAAGCACAATATCTCCTCCTCCATCATCTCCCGCGTCTTCATATCAAAATACTCCATCCTGATCCTCTCTCTTTTTAAACTCCGCCAGCACTTTCAGCCACCTGAAAAAGCATCAGCCATTCCTGATCGAAGCCCATTGATACTACTGCTCCCCAGTCACAGCAGATAATTATTTTCCCTATTCGCGACCTGCAGCCCAACCAGCTTATATTTTGCATAACCTCCAACAACCAGGGGCTCCCTTTTGCAAAGTTCCTCCGCCTCTTCCCGGCTTTCTGTTTTCAGGATATACATGCCTGCCATCCCGCTAAAAATCTTCAGGGTATTGAAATACCTTTCCATCGGCGCATTGTCATATGAGTATCCGGCCTTGCTCATACTCTGGGCAACATGGACCGATTCGCAGAACTCTATGAATGCCTTTGATGTATACTGGCTCCCCTGGTCGCTGTGCAGGATCAGGCTGTCCTTTGTCGGATGCTGGTCAGCCAATGCCTTCTGTGGGGTGCGGATCGCCAGGTCACTGGTTATATGCCGATCCGTTATGCTGGCGACCACACTCCGGTCATGGAGGTCTATGATGGCGCAGTTGTAACGGACATCCCCATTCTTAAGGAACAGATATGTGAAATCCGTGCACCATTTCTGGTTCGGCATGTCCGCATGGAAATCCTGATTCAGTTTATTGTCAAATATTTTATGGGGCTTCCCGGGTCTCGTCCCTGGTTTCTTTGGACGGACAATGGAATACAGGCCCAGTTCCATATTCATATATTTATGGATTGTTGTTTGGCTGTAGTTGCATCCCCCACGCTCCAGATAGGCAGTCATACTGCGGTACCCATCTACTCCGTTGTGGTTGTGGTAGATTTCTTTAATCTTCTCCTTGACCTTCTCTTTTTGGGTATAATAATCCGCCTTCCGGTGTTTCCGGTAGTTATAATAGGCATTCGGGCAGATTCCCAGCCGCAGCAGCAGCCAGTGAATGCCGAATTCTTCATGATGTTGGTCGATGAACCGATAAGCCTCTAATCGATTTCCTTCGCAAAAAATGCCGCCGCTTTTTTGGCGCTGCCCGCCCCTGGCATAGGAATGCGATCTCCTTTCGTAATTCTTCATTCTCACGTTTTAATCGGAGATTCTCCTTCATGGAGTCGTAATCTTCTTTTGCTTAAGGGCTTGTCTGGCATTCATTGCGGAACTCGCCGCACCACTTGGAGATGCTGGCTTTGGACACGCCATACTCTGCAGTGATGCTTTGTGCCAGATTGGTTGAAACCAGTCCCACATCCCCTAACTCCAGCGTCTCATCCAGCAGGTAGACGAACCTTCTTGAACTATCTTCCTCTGTTACCTGATAGACCACCCGTTCATAGGACACTTCCCCATATACTGTTTTTACTGTGGTCTGGCGGGTGCCTTTATGGCGGTATTTCTCCTTATCACGTTCCCTCATCAACATCTGGTCATACCTCTCCAGGAACTCCCGGGTGAATTCCTGGCCGATCTGGCAGA
>CAMSZT010000030.1 GCA_947066815.1 uncultured Lachnotalea sp. | reverse complement strand
CTGTAAAACTCTATTTTTTCATCCAGTTTTATCTTATGATCCTGTAGACGTGCAACTTCTTTGATTATCTGGGGTGCTGAATCTATTGGTGATTATGCATTTGCAGGATGTATCGGTATTCAGGAAGTAGATTTTCCGCATAATGTCATTTCAGTAGGAGCGCATGCTTTTGACGGATGTACGGGACTTACCTCTGTTATGGTCTGGGATGATGATACTGAATTTGGTAAAAATGCATTTTTAGATTCCTGAAATACAAGAAACGAAAATGGAGGAAATAACCAAGAGTGAAACAATAGAAGAACCGGAAACAAAACAGATGGAATCTGTAAATTATTCCACAAACGGCAAAGATACAGTGGAAAATGGAAATACTGGTATTTATAAATGGAAAAATCGGCCGAATCATCTTATTGTGGAGGATAATGATCATTTTGAATCTGATTTTTACACAACGGATCTTGCCCAGGCATTAAAAAGGAAAGATACTAAGACGATTCATGATTATTAAGATTGAGAATAGAGAATGGATTGCTGAAATCCCCGATTGAAAATATTTTTATAATTTATAAAAACTTTAGACACTGAAAATTGACATCTTATTTTCTTTGTCATATAATAAGCACAGACCGGAAGCCGACCAACTGGTCGGCTTTTTCTTTGACATAAACTGGTCCGAAATGTTGGAGAAAATGCGGAGTCTGCCGCTTTCCCGCAGTTCAAAGGACCTGATTACTGACTGGGAGGCGCAGCATGTTTGCAAAATTCAGTGTAAAAAAACCGATGACCGTGTTTGTGGCGGTGGTGTTGGTGTTGATCCTGGGCGTGGTTTCCTTTACGGAGATGACGCCGGATCTTCTGCCCAGCATCAACCTGCCCTATGCGGTGGTGGTGACCAGCTATCCGGGGGCCAGCCCGGAGGAGGTGGAGACGACCGTAACCAGGCCGGTGGAGCAGTCCATGGCGACCCTCAACGATATCAACGAGGTGACGTCCGTCTCCAGTGAGAACGTATCCATGGTCATCCTGGAATTTAACGACGAGGTCAATATGGACTCAGTGACCGTGGACATCCGGGAAAAGCTGGACCAGATCACGGGATACTGGAGCGACGGTGTCGGTTCCCCTCTGATCATGAAGATCAATCCGGATATGCTCCCCATCGTGGTGGCTTCGGTGGACGCCGACGATATGGACGTGAAAGAGATCTCCGCCTACGTGGAGGAGACCGTGCAGCCGGCTTTGGAGGGAGTGGGCGGCGTGGCCAGCGTGTCGGCCTCCGGGCTTTTGGAGGAGCAGGTCAACGTGGTGATCCGAAAGGAACTGGTGGAGGATGTCAATGAGACTCTGAAAGATTCGGTCCGGGATTCCCTGAGCGAGGCCGAGGACGCCCTGAAGGAGGCCGAGGATAAGATTGCCGACGGCAAGGCAGAGCTCGAGGAGCAGACCGCCAAATTCCAGAGCGGGATGGTCCAGGCGGACCAGGCTCTCTCCGAGGCCAGGATGCAGATCCTCCAGGGGGAGATCGCCCTGGACCGGGCGGAGGAAGAATTAAAAACGAAGGAGAGCGAGGCCTTAAGTCAGGCCGGTTATTCCAGTGTGGACGAGATGGAGGCCGGATTGAAAGCGTCCCTGGAACAGCTTAACGGACTCCTTGCCCAGGAGGGCACGATCCGGGACGGCCTTTCCCAGCTTGAGACGGGCCTTTCCCAGATGGACGAGGGCCTCTCTCAGATCGAGGACGGCCTTTCCCAGGTGGCGGAGGGGAAAGAGGCCCTGGAAAACAATCAGGAGCTCCAGACGGCGAGGACGGCTTTTGATGAGCTGGTAAAACAGGGGGTCATGGACGAGGAAGGAAATCTGCTGATCCCGGCGGGAAGTCCGGGCTATGAGCAGCTGGCGGCCCAGGCGGCCGGACTTAAGGCGGCCATGGACACCTACCGTCAGGGCCTGTCTCAACTGGAGGCCACGGAAGCGGAGCTTACGGCGAACAAGACGGCCCTTACGGCGCAGAAGGAAGAGCTTGAGGCGAAAAAGGCAGAGGCGGAGACGGCCGTCGCCCAGATTGACAAGATCAAAAGCGAGGGGACTCTGGCGCAGCTTGAGACCGGGCTTTCCGGCATCGAGGCCCTTAGGGCAGGTAAGGCCCAGATGGCGGCGGCCAGGGCGGAGCTTGCCTCCGGGAAGGAGACCCTTCTCGCCAAAGCCCAGGAAGCGGGCATGACCAAATATGAGGCACAGGCCCAGCTGGACGAGGCCAAACGGCAGCTGGAGGACGGGGAAAAAGAATTCAATACCCAGAAGGAAACCTTCGATTCCTCCAAGGAGACTGCCCTCGACGCGGCCGACGTCTCCGACAAGCTGACAGTGGAGATGATCTCCCAGATCCTGACGGCCCAGAACTTCGCCATGCCCGCAGGCTATGTGACGGAGGACGGAGTCCAGTATCTGGTGCGGGTGGGCAATAAATTAGAAGATATCGAAGAACTTCAGAACCTGATCCTCTTTGACCCCGGCGCGGAGGATGCGGAGCCGGTCCGCCTGTCCGACGTGGCAGAGGTTTATAAAAGCGACAACAGTGCGGATATCTATGCGAAGATCAACGGGAACGACGGCGTGGTGCTTTCCCTTGAAAAGCAGCCCACTTATGCCACGGCCGACGTGGCGGAGAGCATTCAGAAGAAATTTGACGAGCTGGAGGAAAAACATCCGGGGCTCCATTTTACCATGCTCTCCAATCAGGGGGATTATATTCACCTGGTGGTGGATTCGGTGCTCAACAACCTCCTTTACGGAGCTGTCCTGGCCATCGTCATCCTGCTTTTGTTCCTCAAGGATCTGCGGCCGACGGTGATCATCGCCTGCTCCATCCCCATCAGCGTGATCTTTGCCATCGTGCTCATGTATTTTTCCGGCGTGACTCTCAACATGATCTCCCTGTCAGGTCTGGCCGTGGGAGTGGGCATGCTGGTGGATAACTCGGTGGTGGTCATTGAGAATATCTACCGGCTGAGAAACAAGGGAGTGTCGGCCATTCAGGCGGCGGTCAGCGGTACGGTCCAGGTGGCGGGAGCCATCACCTCGTCCACCCTTACCACCGTCAGCGTGTTTGTCCCCATCGTGTTCATCCACGGCATGACGAGACAATTGTTTACGGACATGGCCCTGACCATCACCTATTCTCTGGTGGCGAGCCTGATCGTGGCCATGACCCTGGTTCCGGCCATGGCTTCCGGGATGCTTAAGAAGAAGCAGAAGGAGCGGTCCCACCGGCTTTTTGACGGGATGCTCAGGGGATACGAGAAGGCGGTCCGCTTTTGTCTGAGGCACCGGGTTTTCACCATTCTTGCGGCGGTGGGTATGCTGGTGTTCAGCGTCATCGCCAGCACCAGCCGGGGGACGGCCTATATGCCGGAGATGGACGGCACGCAGATTTCGGTCTCTCTGGAGATGCCGGAGGAGGTGACCACGGAGGAGGTCCGGGAGTTGGCCGACCAAGCCATTGAGCGAATCATGTCCGTGGAGGACGTGGAGACGGTGGGCGCCATG
Source organism: uncultured Lachnotalea sp. (assembly GCA_947066815.1). Classification (GTDB taxonomy): domain Bacteria; phylum Bacillota; class Clostridia; order Lachnospirales; family Lachnospiraceae; genus Lientehia. The sequence goes on along the minus strand of CAMSZT010000030.1, from coordinate 35,628 downwards.
ATGGGCGGCGGCGGCATGATGTCCATGATGGGCGGCGGCTCTTCTGATTCGGTGTCTGTCTATGCGATTCTCAAGGAGGATAAGTCGGCCTCCAGTCAGGAGATCGCTCTTCAGATCGAAGAGGCCTGCGCAGACCTGGAATGTGGCGTTTCCGCCAGCGGCTCCACCATGGATATCAGTGCTCTGGGCGGTTCCGGGGTGACGATCAACGTGAGCGGACGGGATTTAGACGAGCTTCGGTCGGCGGCGAAGGCCGTGGCGGAGAGGCTTTCCACAGTGAAGGGAATCATCGAGGTGACGGACGGCATCGAGGATCCCACGCCGGAGCTTCGGGTGGTCATTGACAAGGAAAAGGCCATGGCAAAGGGCGTGACAGTTGCCCAGGCCTACATGGATCTGCAGGGAGCCCTCCGCTCTGAGAAGGAGGCGACGGAGCTTTCAGAGGGGGCGGAAGGGTCTTCCGTCGTGGTAGACGACGGGTCCCTGGCGGATTTTGACCGGGAGGATCTGGAGCACTTCAAGTTCCACGTGACCGGAATGGACGGGGAAGAGAAGGTGATCGCTTTAAGGGAGATTGCTTCCATAGAGGAGACGGAGAGCCTTTCTTCCATTAGAAGGGAGAGCCAGAGGCGTTACCTGACGGTCAGCGGCCAGATCGAGGAGGGTTACAACGTGGGCCTGGTCAGCAATGACGTGGAGGCGGCTTTTGCGGATTTTGAGCTTCCGGAGGGATGTGCCATGGAGTTCGCCGGGGAAAACGAGACCATCGTGGAGGCGATGGAACAGCTTGTGAAGATGCTTTTGGTGGCGGTGGCCTTCATCTATCTGATCATGGTGGCCCAGTTCCAGTCCCTGCTGTCGCCGTTTATCGTCATGTTCACGATCCCCCTGGCCTTCACGGGAGGGTTCCTGGGATTATTCCTCACGGGGCAGGAGGTCAGCGTCATCGCCATGATCGGCTTTGTCATGCTGGCTGGGATTATTGTAAACAACGGCATCGTTCTGGTGGATTACGTGAACCAGCTCAGGCGGGACGGCGTGGAAAAGCGGGAGGCCATCGTGGAGGCGGGTGCGACCCGCATGCGGCCGATCCTCATGACGGCCCTGACCACCATCCTGGGCCTTGCCACCATGGCCATCGGTGTGGGAACCGGGGCGGAAATGATGCAGCCGGTGGCCATCGTCACCATCGGCGGCCTTCTGTATGCGACTCTTATGACGCTGTTCGTGGTGCCGGTGCTTTATGATTTGTTCCACAGGAAGAAGATGCGCGTGGTCAGGGAAGAGGAGCTGGAGATATTGGATGAGTAAGGTGACTGCTTCGAAAAAAGAATTGTTGTTTCAGAGTGTTTGGAGACTACACATGGAGGGGACGGACTGGGGAAATATCCGCATGGAGGCGGTTGCCCGGGCTTCCGGCATCCCCAAGGGGACCATTTATGAGCATTTTCACAGCAAGGATCAGCTGCTTGCCGGAACCATCATCTGGTCTTTGAAAAAAGAGGCGGAGGAGATCTACCGAAAGATGGAGGAGGCTTCCGGTTTCGCGGCCATGCTGGACGTGATCCTCGAGTGGGTCGGCTCTCCCCAGGGCCGCACGCTGTTCTTGATGCGGTTCGTGGACGGGGGAAAGCTTCCGGAGGGCATAAAGAGGGAGCTTTATGATTCTGGAAGGGGGGACCGTGAGGGGCTGGACACGGCGGAGCAGGTGACGGAGGCCCTGGTCCGGTCTGGTTTCCGGGAAGGGGTCCTGGAGACGGAGGGAGGGCGGATGGCAAGGCGGACGGCGCTTTACAGCGCCCTTGCCCCAGTGATCGCCTACAGCATGTTTCCGGAACGGTATCGGGAAATTGGCTGGGAAGAGGTAAAATCCTATTCGCAGAGGGTTTTCACGGGGGCCTTCCGGAAAAACGAAACAAAGGGAAAGGGTTGAGGTTATGAAAAGAAGATGGATCTGCCTTTTTTGGGCGGTGGGGAGTCTGCTCTGCCTGAATGCCTGCGGAAAACAGGAGACGATGGCGGAAACGGAAGCGGTCACTGACCAGGTGATCGAACTGACGGTCTGGGGCGGGGAGGATGACGAGGAGCTTCTCCGGGAACTGTTTGCTTCTTTTGAATCGTATTACAAGGACCAGGCGGATTTTCAGATCTCCTATCAGGCGCAGAGCGAGTCCAATTGCAAGGATGTTCTTTTGGGAGACCTCGAGAACGGCGCGGATGTGTTTGCTTTTGCAGATGACCAGGTGGCGGCCCTGGCCGCCGCGGGCGCACTGGATCCCATTGAGCATGCGGAGGAGGTTCGGGCGGAAAATCTTCCCGCCTCCGTGGATGCGGCTTCTGTGGACGGTACACTTTATGCCTATCCGCTGACGGCGGATAACGGTTATTTTCTTTATTATAACAAGGAGTTTTTTTCTGAGGAGGACATACGGAGCCTGAACCGGATGGTGGAGATTGCGGCGAAGGGTGGGAAGCTTGTGACCATGGATTGGTCTTCTGCCTGGTATGTCTATTCCTTTTTTGGCAATACGGGTCTGGAGGTGGGGCTCAATGAGGACGGCCTGACCAATTTTTGTACCTGGAACGGCACCGACGGGCCGATCCAGGGGGTGGACGTGGCTCAGGCCATGCTGGACATCGCCGCCAGCCCCGGCTTTCGAAGCTGTACGGACGAGGAATTTCTGGCCGGCGTGAAGGACGGCTCCGTGATTGCCGGAGTCAGCGGTGTCTGGAACGAGGTGGCGATCGAAGAGGCCTGGGGAAGCCAGACGGGGGCCGCCAAACTTCCGGCCTATACCTGCGGGGGGGAGCAGATCCAGATGGCTTCTTTTTCCGGCTGCAAGCTGATCGGCGTGAATGCCTATTCGCAGCATCCGGAGTGGTCAGCGAGGCTTGCGGAGTGGATCACCAGCGAGGACGGTCAGACGCTTCGCTTTGAGAAGCGGGGACAGGGCCCGTCCAATGTCCGGGCGGCCGGCTCGGCCGAGGTGCAGGAGTCGCCTGCAATTGCGGCGCTTTTGGAGCAGTCAGAATTTTCCCAGCTTCAGCGGGTGGGCGGAAAGTTCTGGGATCCCGTGACTGCCTTTGCGAACGGCATGGCGCAGGGAAATCCCTCCGGCGCATCTCTTCAGGAGCAGTTGGACCGATTGGTGGAAGAAGTGACTGCCAGGTAGAAGAGGCAGGTTTTTTGATAAAGAGTATCTGGGTAGTGGATTAAGATCGTTTTGGGAGGAAATATGGTATGAAAAGCAAACTGACGCTGTAGAAACGGCTGCTTCTGCCGATTCTTTTGCTGGGGGTGATCACGCTGTTGTCCAATGTCCTGGCGGCGTTTGGGATCAATAATGTAAACGGCAATGCCGGCGTCATTGTTGACGAGTACATGGTCAGTGAGACGAAGCTGGAAAGTGTCCGGCATTCGATGCTGAATATCCACCGTCTGGCGCTTTCCCATATCGTGGCGGCAGACCATGCCACGATGATCCGGGTGGTGGGAGAGATCAAGGAGGAGGAAGCGGCGCTGGATGAAAAGCTGGCAGAGTACGAGGCTTATGTTGCCAAGGGGGACCGGGAAGTCTATGACACGCTTCTTATGTCCTATGACTCCTTCAAGCATTCTCTGGTAGAACTGGTCTGCGCCAGTGCGGACAGCAAAACCCAGGAGGCTTATGCCGTGGCCAACGGGGACGTGGCCGCATACAGCAATGCCGCCGAGGAAAGCATTGACGCTCTTTACGCTTCGGTCAGCGCACAGGCGGAGCGGGCGCGGGGCCAGCTTTTCCTGGTGTACGTGGTCTCTCTGGTCACCAGTGCGGTCACTCTGGCGGTGGGGGTCCTTCTGGTACTGGCGGCTTTCCGCATTATCCGGAAATCGGTCATCGCCCCGATCCGGGACGCCATGGGGACGCTTCAGGGCAGTTCGGAGCGGATCAGCGGCGTGGTGGCCGAAGTGCGGGAAAGGACCAAGACGTCCCATGACAGTGTCCGAAAGCTTTCCGGACTGACGGATGAATTGTCGGCCGCTTTTGAAGAGATTGCCGGAAATGCCGCTTCCATCAATGCCAATGCCTCCGGCACACAGGGAGACACGAAGAGCATGGCGGAGGAATGCGCCGCAATCACGGTCTATTCCGCGGACATGCGGAGCCGGGCGGAGGAGATGGAGCGGGCGGCGAAGCAGAACATGGAGGCGATCCGCGCCAAGACGGAGGAGATCATGTCCGTGCTTCAGGAGGCCATTGTAAAGAGCCGGAGTGTCGATCAGATCCATGTGCTGACGGAGGATATCCTCTCTATTTCATCGACCACGGACTTGATCGCCGTCAACGCTTCGATCGAGGCGGCTAGGGCCGGAAAGGCGGGGGAGGGTTTTGCGGTGGTGGCCCAGGAGATCCGCCGCCTGGCAGATTCCTGCGCCACCACTGCCGGACACATCCAGGAGGTTGGCGGTGTCGTTACTGGTGCGGTGGACTATCTTTCTGAAAGTGCCAGGGAGCTGGTGGATTACCTGGGTAAGAACATTCTGACGCAGTTTGAGGCTTCGGTCAGGTCCGGCAGACAGTACCGGGAAGACGCGGTTTACGTGGAACGTTCCATGGAGGCGTTCAACAGCCGGACGGACAGACTGCAAGGCGCCATGGATGAAATTGCCGGTTCGATCTCCGGCATCTCGGGGGCCATCGAAGGCGCGCTGCCTGACGTTACCGGTGCGGCAAGCAGTACCAGGGTTCTGGCCGAGGACATGGCCGGCATCGCCGCCCGCATGGATACGAATCAGGAGATCGTCGGGGAGCTGAGAAAGCAGATGGACGTGTTTGCAAATCTGTAGCCGGAGGGAATCATGCATGAAAAACCGTGGCTTCCGCATACGATGTATAAACAGTATGCGGGAGTTTTTTTATGGTTTATATTTCCAATCTGATGATTCCGGCTCTGGTATGTCTGGTGGCCGTGTACGGGCTGCTGGAAAAGCGCCCGATTTTTGAAGATTTCATCCGGGGGGCCAAGGAGGGAATGAAAACCGTGGGCGGGATCCTTCCGACGCTGGTGGGATTGATGATCGGGACGGGGATCCTCAGGGCTTCCGGCTTCCTGGACCTTCTGGCCTTCTGGCTGTCGAAGTTGATCCCGGCCGTCCTTCTTCCGGCCCAGGTGCTTCCCGTCATTATGGTAAAGCTGTTTTCTTCCTCGGCGGCCACTGGCCTGGCCCTGGACATTTTCAAAGAATTCGGTCCAGACTCTCTTTCGGGGCGGATGGTGTCCATCATCCTAAGCTGTACGGAGACTGTCTTTTATACCATGAGTGTCTATTTCATGAGCGTGAAGATCAAAAGGACCAGATATACTCTGGCCGGGGCGCTTCTTGCCACTTTTGCCGGAATCGTGGCGAGTGTGTGGATGGCTTCCTGATCCATTGACGGCGCTCGGCACGGCGGCCTTCTTGCATTTTTGCGGATTTTGCGGTATACTGTGAAAATGAAACAGGCAAGGATACGGACCGGGCCCATGGCGGCCCGGAGACAGACCCTCCCCGTGCAAGGCTTCGCTTTCGGGGATGCTTCGGTGTCAAGAACGACTATGCCGGAACATTTGGAAAGCGAGGGGAGAGAGCATGTATTTTATGCTGGATAATTATGATTCATTTGTCTACAACCTGTCGGCTTATTTTCGGGAGCTGGGACAGGATATTCTGGTGAGGCGTGAGAATGAGATCACGCTTTCTGAGATTGAGGCGCTTGGGCCGGAGGGAATCGTCCTTTCTCCGGGGCCGGGTAAGCCGTCGGACGCAGAAATGTCTCTGCAGATTCTGGAACGATGGAAAGGGAAGATTCCGATTTTGGGCGTGTGTCTGGGCCATCAGGCCATCGGCCATTTTTTTGGCGCCCGTGTGGAAAAGGGGGAACGCCCCATGCACGGGAAACTGACGGATATCCGTCACGGGGGAAGGGGGCTTTTTGCGGGCCTTGCGCAGGAGTTTTCCGCCACGAGGTATCATTCGCTCATGGTCAGTGGGACGGACTTCCCGCCGGAGCTTTCGGTGGATGCGGTGTCTGTGTCTGACGGCGTGATCATGGGGATTTCCCACAGGCGGCATCCGGTGTACGGCGTGCAGTTCCATCCGGAGGCGGTGCTGACGGAATGCGGCCTGGGGCTTTTGGATAATTTCAGTAAAATTTGCAGGAAATGGAGGCGGGACCATGAGAATCATCAGGACGCTTGAAACCCATCCGCCGCTTTTCCGGATTTTTGACCGGTATGCAGAGGAGGACATGGCGGTGTTTCTGGATTCTTCTTTGCAAAACCGCTTAGGCCGTTTTTCCATCGTGGGGCTGTATCCTTACCTGACGCTGGTGAAGGGGGAGCGCTTCACGGTGAACGGCCGGGAGTGCGGACAGAGCTTTGAGTCTTATGTGAGGGAATATCTGAAAAGCCACAGGGAGGCGAATCCCACGTCTCTTCCCATCGTCTCCGGTGCCATCGGCTATTTTTCTTATGATTACGGGCGCAGGAAGGAGGGGGTGGGGAGCCGCCATGAGGAGGACCTCCCCATTCCGGAGTGCGTGCTGTGCTTCTATGACGTGTTTCTCGTGGAGGACCACGGGACCGGGATGCTGCATCTGATCGTCAACGGGAAGACGGGGGAGAGCGGAATCAGGATGGAGGAGCTTCTTTCTCAGATCGGGGAAATCGAGGAAATTGAGGAAATCCAGGAGGGCCTGGTTTCCGGGACGGGTCCGTCCGAAGGGCCGGGTCGTGAAGTCCCTGAGAGGACCGGGGCGGCGGACGGATTTCGGGTGGAAGCGAATTTTGGGAAAGAAGCGTATCTGGGGGCGGTGGACGAGGTGGTTTCCCACATCGTCGAGGGGGACATTTATATCATGAACATGACGCAGCAGCTTGCGGTCTATAGTGAGAAACCGCCCTATGAAGTGTTTCGGGCTCTTCGCCGGGACAATCCCTCCCCCTTTGGGGGCTATTTCCAGTACGGGGATTTTCAGGTGATCTCGGCGTCGCCGGAGCGTTTCCTTCGGATGAAAGGGGGCCATGTGGTGACCCGTCCCATCAAGGGGACCAGGAGGCGGGGGGAGACGGAAGCGGAGGATGAGAGACTTAAACGGGAGCTTCTTGGGTCTGGGAAGGATCAGAGCGAGCTCCTCATGATCGTGGACCTGGAGCGGAATGACCTGAACCGGGTGTGTGTGCCGGGGAGTGTCCGGGTGACGAAACTGTTCGAGGTGGAGACTTATGCGACTGTGTTCCATCTGGAGGCGGAGGTGGAGGGGAAGTTGGAGCCGGGAAGGACGGTCATGGACCTGATCGAAGCGGCTTTTCCGGGAGGCTCCATCACCGGGGCGCCGAAGCTTCGGGCCATGGAGCTCATCGACGAGCTGGAGCAGGGGCGGCGGGGGCTTTACACCGGCTCCATGGGCTACCTGACCCTGGACGGGGACTGTGATCTTAACATTGTTATCCGGACCGCCCTGCACCGGGACGGCGTCTATTCGCTGGGCGTGGGCGGGGGGATCACCTGTGAGTCGGAACGGGAATTTGAATACGAGGAGACGCTCCAGAAGGCGAAGGCGCTGCTGGAAGCGATCCGGGAGCCATAAAAAGGACGAATTACAGAAGGCCGGGGGAAAGGAAGACGAAGATGGAACAGAATGGGCGGATCCTGCTGGACGAGGGTTTTTTGTTTGGATTGGGGGCCTTTGAGACGGTTGCCCTCAAGGGCGGCCGTCCCCGGCTGCTGGGGCGGCATTTGAGACGTCTTGACAGGGCGCTTTCGTTTCTGGGGATTTCCGGGCGGGTGACGGAAGAAGAGGTGTGTCGCTATCTGGAATCCGAGGGGATCACAGAGGGGGCTTTGAAGATCGTCGTATCGGAAAAAAACCGGCTGTTCCTTCCCAGGGAGAACCCTTATACAGATGTGGATTACCGGAGGGGCTTTTCTCTGACTTTTGCGGAGGGAAGGCGCAACGAGTATTCGCCCCTCACGTTTCTCAAAACGCTGAACTATGCGGACTGCATGCTGGAAAGGCGGCGGGCGGTGGCGGGTGGCTTTGACGAGGCGGTTTTTCTGAACGGACGGAGGGAGGTCTGCGAGGGCTGTGCTTCTAATCTTTTTTTTGTCCGGGAGGGAAGGCTTTTCACGCCGAAACTCTGCTGCGGCCTGCTTCCCGGCATCGTGCGGGAGGTCCTTTTGGAGTGGTATGACGTTGCGGAAGAGAGGATTCCAGCCGGGGACGTTGGACTGTTTGATGAGTGTTTTCTCACCAATTCCCTGATGGGGGTCATGCCGGCCGTGCGGCTGGGGGAGCATTGTTTTAAGGGGAGGGAGGTCGCGGACCGGGTCAGGCGGAGGTGGTCGGAGGTTTTTTGAAGGGGGTGTAAAAAGTGATTGACAGCTCAGTTGTTTCGTGGTAAAATTGTTCGGAACAAAACAGTTCGGACAGGAACTAAATGGGGCGGCAGCCTTTTTGTCCGGATGAAACTGGGAGGGAGGTATCTGCATGGATGAAACTCATCCGCGTCACATCGGTTTTGAGATCAAGCAGACGTCCAGGCTGATCAAGAAATACATGGACCGGTCGGCGGCGCTGCGGTATGCCGATCAAATGACGGGCACTCACGCCTGGATCCTCAGGTTTTTGCAGGAGCATGAGGGCGTGGAGATTTTTCAGAAGGACATCGAGAAACGGTTTGGGATCAATCGGTCTTCGGCCACGGGGATCTTGCAGTTGATGGAGAAAAACGGACTGATTTATCGGGAAGAGGTGCCCTATGACGCCAGGCTGAAGCGGATTCGGCTCACGGGGAAGGCAGAAGCGCTGAATGCTTCCATCCATCGGGAGATCGGGCTGATCGAGGAACGGATTTCCCACGGGTTTTCGGAGGAGGAGTTGAGGGCGCTTTCTGATTTTTTGACCCGGATCCGGGAGAATATCGACAGGGATATGGATCAGTGACGGAGGGAGGATGACATTTATGATCAAACGGCTTGCGGGGTGTATCAGGGAATTTAAGAGGGATTCCATTCTGGCACCTGCATACATCGTGGGGGAGGGGGCCATGGAGGTTCTGATCCCCATGCTGATGGCGAGGCTCATCGACCAGGGCATCGACCGGGGGAGCATGACGGCCATCTGGCAGATCGGGCTTCTTTTGGCGGTCTGCTGTCTGGTTTCTCTAGGTTTCGGCATCTTGGCGGGAACTCATGCGGCCAGGGCTTCTGCCGGTTTTGCGAAGAATCTGCGCCATGACATGTATTACCGGGTGCAGGAATACTCGTTTTCCAATATTGACAAGTTTTCCACAGCCAGTATCGTCACCAGGCTGACGACGGACGTGACCAACGTGCAGAATGCATTCCAGATGCTGATCCGCATGGCGGTCCGGGCGCCGATCCTTCTGACCTTCGCCCTGTTCATGTCGTTTCTGGTGAACGCCAGGCTGGCGGTGATTTATCTTTGCGTGATCCCTGTCCTGGGGATCGGGCTGTTCCTGATCATGAGCAGGGCCCATCCTCTGTTCGAGCGGGTCTTCAAGACCTATGACCGGCTGAACATGGTGGTGCAGGAAAACCTCCACGGGATCCGGGTGGTGAAGTCCTTCGTGAGGGAGGATCACGAGAAGGAGAAATTCGGCCGGGTATCGGAGAGCATTTACCGGGATTTCAAGAAGGCGGAGCGGACGGTGGCCTTCAACATGCCCCTGATGCAGATCTCCGTCTACACTTGCATGCTGCTCTTGTCCTGGATCGGTGCGAGGCTGATCGTGGGCGGGAACGGCACGGCGGGAGGGATGACCACCGGGCAGCTCATGAGCATGTTTTCTTATACTATGCAGATCCTCATGAGCCTGATGATGCTGTCCAATATTTTTGTTATGCTGATCATTTCCAGGGCCTCGGCGGAGCGGATCGTGGAGATCCTCGATGAAGAGAGCAGTTTAAAAAATCCGCCGGTCCCGGCGAAGGAGGTGGCGGACGGCTCCGTTGTTTTTGAGAACGTGTCCTTCAGCTACAGGGGAGATAAAAATAAGTTCTGCCTGATGGATATCGACTTGGAGATACAGTCCGGTGAGACGGTGGGAATCATCGGCGGGACCGGCTCCTCCAAGAGCTCCCTGGTCCAGCTCATCCCCAGGCTTTACGATGTCACGGAGGGGCGGCTTTTGGTGGGCGGCCTCGACGTGCGGGAATACGATATCGAAACCCTTCGAAACCAGGTGGCCATGGTGCTCCAGAAAAACGTCCTTTTCTCCGGGACCATCAAAGAAAATCTCCGGTGGGGAGATCCGGAGGCGGCGGACGAGGAACTGGTCCGGGCCTGCAGGCTTGCCCAGGCAGACGGCTTTATCCGGGAATTTCCGGACGGCTACGACACCTACATCGAGCAGGGCGGCGCCAATGTGTCCGGCGGCCAGAGGCAGAGGCTCTGCATTGCCAGGGCGCTCCTCAAAAAGCCGAAGATCCTGATCCTGGACGATTCCACCAGCGCCGTGGATACGGCGACGGACGCCCTGATCCGGAAGGCATTCCGGGAGGAGATCCCGGAGACGACGAAATTTATCATTGCCCAGCGGATCTCCTCGGTGGAGGACGCCGACAAGATCATCGTCCTGGACGGGGGGCGGGTGAGCGGCTTCGGCACCCACGAGGAGCTGCTGGAACAGAATGAGATCTACAGAGAGGTCTATGGATCTCAGGTGAAAGGAGGCAGGGCAGATGGCGAATGAACAGAGAACGACGGCGCAGGGAAACGGCGGGGCAGCGCCCCAGACGGTGCGGGCAGTCCGGATGCCGGGCCGGATGGGGATGCGGGGTATGCCGCCGGCCAAAGGGATGAAGTTAGATCCGAAGACGGCGAAGCGGCTGTTCGGATACATCGCCGGGCAGAACAGGGCGGCCTTTGCGGTGGTGATCGTCTGCATCCTGGTGAGTACGGCGGCCAATGTGGCAGGCTCCATGTTCCTGCGCATCCTCATTGACCGGTACATCGAGCCGCTGCTCCTCACGGCAGATCCGGTGTTTGACGGCCTCGTCCGTGCCATCCTCACCATGGCCTGCGTGTATCTGGCGGGGGTTTCCTGCACCTTTACCTACAACTGGCTCATGGCGGGGATCTCTCAGGGGGTGCAGAAGCGGATCCGGGACGAGATGTTCGCCCACATGCAGAGCCTTCCCGTCCGCTATTTTGACACCCACACCTTCGGGGACGTGATGAGCCATTACACCAACGACATCGACACCCTGAGACAGATGGTGTCCCAGAGCTTTCCCCAGCTTTTGTCCTCCTGCATGACCATCGTGCTGGTGCTTTGCGCCATGCTCTATACCAGTGTGTATCTGACCCTGTTCATCCTGGTGACGATCACCTGTCTGGTGACGGTCTCCAAAAAGATCGGAGGACGGAGTGCCACCTACTTTGTGCGCCAGCAGAGATCCCTGGGGGACGTCAACGGCTATATCGAGGAGATGATAAACGGCCAGAAGGTCATCAAGGTCTTCTGCCATGAGGAGGCGGCGAAGCGGGAGTTTGACGAAAAGAACGAGGAGCTCTGCAGGAATGCGGCCAGCGCCAATACCTTTGCCAATATCCTGGGCCCTGTGTCCATGAACCTGGGGAATCTCCAGTACGTCCTTCTGGCCGTGTTCGGCGGGCTTCTGGCCGTAAACGGGATCGGCGGCATCACCCTGGGGACCATCGCCTCCTTCCTGCAGCTATCCAGAAGCTTTACCATGCCCATCAACCAGATGTCCATGCAGTTAAATGCCATCATCATGGCGCTGGCGGGGGCGGAGCGGATCTTTGCCCTCACCGACGAGGAGCCAGAGGCGGACGGCGGCTACGTGACCCTGACCAGGATCCGGCCGAAGGACGGGACGGGAGAGCTTCCGGAGCAGATTCCGGCAGAACTTGTGGAAGAAACCACGGACCGGGACGGCATCTGGGCCTGGAGGCACCCCCATGAGACGGGAACTCTTACTTACACGAAGCTGACCGGCGATGTGCGGTTCTATGACGTGGATTTCGGCTATGAGCCGGAGAAGACGGTCCTTCACAATGTGACTCTCTATGCGAAGCCGGGCCAGAAGCTGGCCTTCGTGGGAGCCACCGGGGCCGGGAAGACCACCATCACCAATCTCATCAACCGGTTTTACGACATTGCCGACGGAAAGATCCGCTATGACAACATCAATATCAACAAGATCAAAAAGGCGGACCTGAGACGTTCTCTGGGGATGGTCCTCCAGGACACCTGTCTCTTTACGGGGACGGTCATGGATAATATCCGTTACGGGCGTCTTGACGCCACCGACGAGGAAGTGATCCACGCCGCGAAGCTGGCCAACGCCGACGACTTTATCCGACGGCTCCCCCAGGGGTATGACACCATGCTGACCGGAAACGGCGCCAGCCTTTCCCAGGGCCAGAGGCAGCTCCTCTCCATCGCCAGGGCCGCCGTGGCCGACCCGCCGGTGATGATCCTGGACGAGGCGACCTCCAGCATCGACACCAGGACGGAGCTCATCGTTCAGCGGGGGATGGACGGCCTGATGAAAGGGCGGACGGTCTTCGTCATCGCCCACCGGCTGTCCACCGTGAAGAATTCCAACGCGATCCTGGTGCTGGAGCACGGCCAGGTCATCGAGCGGGGAGACCATGAGGAACTGATCGCCGAACACGGGAAGTATTATCAGCTTTACACGGGAGCCTTTGAGTTGGAATAAAAAGCAGTGAAGATCTGGATGTGTTCAGATATTGAGGGAAGAGGCTTTTGGCCTCTTCCCGTTTGTTGTACACGCCGACGCAGTGGAAATATGTTACAGAAGTGGTGCGGCGGCGTTCTCCGCTCCGCTTCGGTCGGTGCTAAACGTGTGCCATCGGCACACAGCACCCCGCGGTGCGTTTTGTCTGATTTACGGATGATCGTGGGATCCTGAGCTTGAGATACGCGGCCGGGCGGGCTGTCAGATAACATCCAGGGTGTCAATGACCTTTTCAAACTGTCTGCGCTTGATCTGAATGCGGTTTCCGTTTAAGAGCACCCAGCCTGATGAGAGATTTTCCTCTGCGAGTTTCCGCAGTTTCTTTTCTCCGATCCGGAAATATTTTGAAGCTTCCTCGATCGTCAATGTGTATTTTTCCCAAATGGGTACATACGGGTCGTTCATTCGGCCATTCCTTTCTGTGGTCATTTTCCATATAATAAAAACAGGAACTCCAAGTATTAAGCTTTCAGTAATGCCTTGTGATATACTTTCTTGCCCTTGCGGATCTTTACGCCGTTCACAAGTGCGGCCTCGGTCACCCTGGTATCCAGGGTGGCCTTTTCGCCGTCCACGGTGACGCCGCCCTGGGTGACCAGCCGTCTGGCCTCGCTCTTTGAGGGGGCCAGCTTACAGGCCATCATCAGATCCAGGATGCCGATGGCGCCGTCCGTGAGCTGTTCCACGGAAAGCTCCGTGGAGGGCATCCCCTCCTCGTCCCCGCCGCCTGCGAACAGGGCGTGGGAAGCCTGCTTTGCTTTGTCGGCCTCGTCTTTTCCATGGACGAGAGCGGTCAGCTCCCAGGCGAGGATCTCCTTGGCCTCGTTGAGCTGGCTGCCCTCCCACTTGTCCATCTTATCGATCTCCTCCAGGGGGAGGAAGGTCAGCATGCGGATGCATTTTAACACGTCGGCATCCCCGGTGTTTCTCCAGTACTGATAAAATTCAAAAGGCGAAGTCTTCTCCGGGTCAAGCCACACGGCTCCCCTGGCGGTCTTGCCCATCTTTTTGCCCTCGGAGTTCATGAGGAGGGTGATGGTCATGGCGTAGGCGTCCTCATTCTCCGTGGTCTTTTTGCGGATCAGTTCCGTCCCGGCCAGCATGTTGGACCACTGGTCGTTGCCGCCGAACTGCATGTTGCAGTCGTAATGTTCATGCAGGTAGTAGAAATCATAGGCCTGCATGATCATGTAGTTAAACTCCAGGAAGCTTAAGCCCTTCTCCATGCGCTGCTTGTAGCACTCGGCCCGGAGCATGTTGTTGACGGAAAAGCAGCCGCCCACCTCTCTCAGCAGATCCACGTAATTCAGTTTTAAAAGCCAGTCCGCATTGTTCACCATGATGGCCTTGTCGGGGCCGAACTCGATAAAACGCTCCATCTGCTTTTTGAAGCATTCGCAGTTGTGGTCGATGGTCTCTTTGGTCATCATGGACCGCATGTCGGTCCGGCCGGAGGGATCCCCCACATGTCCGGTACCGCCGCCGATCAGGACGATGGGCTTGTTTCCCGCCATCTGGAGCCGCTTCATCAGGCAGAGCGCCATGAAATGTCCCACGTGGAGGGAGTCGGCGGTGGGGTCGAAGCCGATATAAAACCGGGCGTTGCCGTTGTTGACGAGGTCCCGGATCTCCGGTTCGTCCGTCACCTGGGCGATCAGCCCCCTGGCCTGCAGTTCTTCGTAAATCTTCATAAATAAACGTTCCTTTCTGAAATGTAAAATAAGATCTTGTCCCGCGGCCCTATTTCCTCACCGCCCCGTGTACGATCGAGTAGGGAAGAGTTATCTTCCCGTACTCGCCGCGCCGCCGATGCGCCACTCCGGTGGCATATTTCCTCTGCACCGGCATGCGCACATGTACGATCGAGTAGGGGAGCGGTTCTTTTCCCCTACTCGCCGCGCAGCCCGCACGCCGCTCCTGCGGCATATTCCCTTTGCACCGGCATGCGCACATGTACGATCGAGTAGGGGAGCGGTTCTTTTCCCCTACTCGCCGCGCAGCCTGCACGCCGCTCCTGCGGCATATTCCTCTGTGCGGGCTTGCGCATAAAAAGCCCTCTGTCCATTCGGACAGAGGGCGAACAGGAATCCGCGGTACCACCTCTATTCAGGAAGCCCTCACAGACCTCCTCTCACGGAGAAGCGCTTACAAAAAACGGCTCTGCGGCAAAATCCGCAGAAGATCCCGTAAGCGTATCCTCCTGCGCGGTAACGGGCGCTTCCGGCCGGCCCTAGTGGGATCCCCTGTCTTCTATAATTAAGGTAAAGACAGAGATCTGTTCAGACAGGCGGCTGGGAGATGTATTCAGACCGGGGCCGCCTGCATCCTTCCACCAAAGGGATGCTCTCTGGAAAGCGGGAGATCCGGCTTACTTCTTCTCGTCAAAGCCTTTGCATATTGGCTTATTGGCATTATAACAGAATAACAAAAAAATGCAAGAGGGATTTTCTCGATTTTTGCCGGTTTGCTGCCGGGAAACAGATGAGGAAGGCGGGAAGAGGAGGAACTATGGGAAGGAGATACGGATACATACGCGTCAGTACCAGGGAGCAGAATGAGGACAGGCAGCTCCTGGCCATGCACCGGGAACGGATCCCGAAGAAAAACATTTATATGGATAAACAGTCCGGAAAAGATTTTGACCGGCCCGAAATACCGGAAGATGGTGAAAAAACTGCAGCGGGAGGGAATCGAGGCGGCAAAGCAGAGAGGAGTACAGTTTGGAAGGCCGAAAAAACCGATCCCGGAAGATTTTGAGAAGATCTGTGAAGAATGGAAGGCGAATGCATGCGCTCCGCACGGATAATTAAGGTATATCTTACATGCCGGCCTCATAGGATGTCTTGATGAAGATCAGGACAAGGCCATGGGAGGAAGGATCATGTGGAATAACAGTGGGATCGTGAAGGAACCGTTTTTGCAGCTGAAGGAACATCCGTCGGCGGATTCCCAGACGGTGGACGAGGCGCTCTACGGCATGGAGGTGCTCATCCGGGAGAAGACGGCCGGAGGAGGATGGGTGTCGGTGGAGACGGCTTACGGATATCAGGGCTATGTGCGGGCGGAGGGGCTGGAATGCCGTGAGTGGAATATCCGAAAATGGCAGAAGCTCCCGAAATATGTGGTGACATCCCCGTCGGCGGACGTTTATGAGGTGCCCGGCTATCAAAACCCTTATCTGCTCACGCTGCCGAGGGGGAGTCTGGTGGCTTCTGCGGCGGATGAGGGGCAGGCGGGCTGGCAGCAGGCCAGGCTCATCGACGGCCGGGGGGTCTATCTGCGGAGGGCGCAGCTTACCCCCCTCTCAGAACGTCATTACTCTGTTCAGAACCAGGAGGAGAAACTCAGGGAGAGCCTGGTGAGAACCGCCCTTTCCTATCTGCATACGCCCTACCGGTGGGGCGGGAAAACGCCCTGGGGGATCGACTGCTCCGGCCTCTGTTCCATGGTGTATCTGCTCCACGGGATCTACATCTACCGGGATGCGTCGATCCGGGAGGGCTATCCGGTGAGGGAAATCCCGGTCTGCAGTGTAAAACCGGGGGACCTGCTCTATTTTCCGGGCCATATGGCCCTCTACATCGGCTATCTCCAGTATGTCCACGCCACAGGACGGATGGGGCAGGACGGCGTGGTGGTGAGCAGCCTGAACCATACGGCGCCCAATTACCGGAGGGATCTGGCATCTACGGTGACAGCGGCGGGAAGCATTTTCTGAAAAATCGGTTACTTTTTCTAAACAAAGCATAAAATCCATTGACTTTTCACAGAATCCTATTATAATGATTTCTTGTGTTAATGATTTACCTGGTTAATCATTTTTGGAGGAGTGATGGGGATGAAGACAGATTCGGCAGGAGGCCGTTTTTTTGAGCAGATCGGCAGGCTTCACCGCCTGGTCTGCATGCAGGATATGGCGCTCAGGCTGAATCCGGGGGAGATGATGATGCTTATGCAGGTGGAGCGCTTTTTGGAGGAGCATCCGGAAAGTCCCGGCGTCAAGCCATCGGAGCTGACCATGGACGGCTATATCAGCAAGCCGGCCGCATCCAAGATGATCGGAACTCTGGAGGAAAAAGGCTATCTCATGCGGACGGCCTCCAGACGGGACAGGCGGGTGGTCTATGTGAATCTGACGGAGCTTGGAAGAAGGAACCTGGAGGCGGAACGGCGGTACAGGGACGAGGCGGTGCGCCGGATCACGGAGCGTATGGGAGGTGAAGATATGGAACGGCTTTTGGAATTGACGGAAAAGTTCATTCTCTGTGCAAAGGAGGCATTCCTGCGGCGCTGAAGCGGGAGATGGACAACGAGACAGATCAGGAAGACATGAAGGAGAACGACAAGGATGATCAAGATTTTAAAATATCTCAGACAATCGGCAGGCTGGGCGCTTCTGATCCTGGCCCTTCTGGGACTGCAGGCGTACTGTGACCTGTCCCTGCCTCAGTATACATCGGACATTGTGGACGTGGGGATCCAGCAGGGAGGGATCGGCCATGCCGCGCCAAAGGCCATCCGCCAGGCCGAGATGGAGAATCTGTTTTTGTTCCTTGCGGACGGGGAGCGGCAGACGGTGGAAGGTTCGTATCTGCTCCTCTCGGAGGAGAATTTTTCCGGGGACGAGATCGCCCGCTATGAAAAGCAGTACCCGGCAGCCGGGGATACGCCGCTTTTGATCCGAAAGGATCTTTCCGACGATGCCCTGGAGGAGCTGGATCGGATCTTGGGCCCGGCGGAAGCCGGGGCCGTCATGGCTGCGCGGATGGATTCGGATCTTTCGGATTTTTCCCCGGAGGAGGCGGCAGGGATCATGGCGGAGCTTTCCGAGGAGGCGGAGGCCCTTTCGGATTCTATGCTGAGTCAGCTGGGGACGGCTTACGTGAGAGCAGAATACGGGGCCATAGGCGTAAATTTAGACAAGCTGCAGACGGATTATCTCTTTCTCTCCGGCCTTAAAATGCTGGGGATCGCCCTTCTCGCCATGGCGGCCAGCGTGCTTGTCTGCCTGATCGCTTCCCGGGTGGCGGCCTCCGTGGGCATGCGCCTGCGCGGCCGGGTGTTCCGGAAAGTGATCTCCTTTTCCGGAGGGGAGATGGACCGGTTTTCCACCTCGTCCCTGATCACCAGGAGCACCAACGACATCCAGCAGGTGCAGCTTGTGACGGTGCTCCTTCTCCGGATGGTCTTGTATGCGCCCATCATCGGCATCGGCGGCCTGGTGAAGGTAGTCCGCTCCGGCGCTTCCATGGCCTGGATCATCGGCGTGGCGGTGCTGGCGGTCAGCCTGCTGGTGGTCTTGCTGATGGTGGTGGCCATGCCGAGGTTTAAGCTGATGCAAAGACTGGTGGACCGGGTCAATCTGGTGGCCAGGGAGATCCTGACCGGCCTTCCCGTGATCCGGGCTTTCAGCAGGGAACGGCATGAGGAGAAACGGTTTGACGCGGCCAACCGGGACCTGACAAAGACCATGCTCTTTACCAACCGGTGCATGTCCTTTATGATGCCCGCCATGATGTTTATCATGAACGGGATCACGGTGCTCATCATCTGGACCGGGGCCCACGGGATCGAAGCGGGGAATCTCCAGGTAGGAGATATGATGGCCTTTATCACGTATACCATGCAGATCGTCATGGCCTTCCTGATGATCACCATGGTGTCCATTATGCTCCCCAGGGCGGCGGTGGCGGCGAACCGCATCGACGAGGTGCTGACGACAGAGCTCTCCATTGAGGAAAAGACAGTTCCCGCAGAGCTTCCGGGGGATGCGAAAGGCGTTGTGGAATTTAACCATGTCTCATTCCGGTATCCCGGCGCGGGAAACGACGTGCTCCATGACATTACCTTCACGGCAAGGCCCGGGGAGACGACGGCCTTCATCGGAAGCACCGGGAGCGGAAAGTCCACGCTGGTGAATCTCCTGCCCAGGCTTTACGATGTGACGGAGGGTTCCGTCACGGTGGACGGGGTGGATGTGCGGGAATTATCCTTAAAAGAACTGAGAGAGCAGATCGGATTCGTGCCGCAAAAAGGCGTGCTCTTTTCCGGGACCATCGCCTCGAACCTGCGGTTTGGCAGACGGGACGCGGACGAGGACGAGATCCGGGCAGCGGCGGCCGTCGCCCAGGCGGCAGATTTTGTGGAGGAGAAGCCGGAACAGTATGAAAGCCACATTGCCCAGGGCGGCGCCAATGTGTCCGGCGGCCAGAAGCAGCGGCTCTCCATTGCCCGCGCGGTGGCGAAAAAACCCAGGATCTATGTATTTGACGACAGCTTTTCCGCCCTGGACTTTAAGACGGACGCGGCCCTGAGAAGGGCGCTTAACGAATATGCAGCGGGCAGCACGAAACTGGTGGTGGCCCAGAGAGTCAGCACCATCCTCCATGCGGAACAGATCGTCGTGCTGGACGAGGGGCGGATCGCCGGAAAGGGGACCCACGAGGAGCTTCTTGAAAGCTGCGAGGTCTACCGGCAGATCGCAGGCTCCCAGCTCTCGGAGGAGGAGCTTGCCGGGAACGGAGGAGAGAAGAGATCGGCCGGCCGGACAGAACCTGCCGGAAATGCAGAGGAGAAGGGGCCTGCGGGACATACGGAAAAGGAGGCGTTTGGACATGCGTAATGAGACAGAAAAGACTCCGGAGCAGAGAAAAGAAGCACCTGTGCCCAGAATGAGGCGGGGCGGGATGGGAGGCCATGGCGGCCCCGCCGGCGGGAGCGGGGAGAAGGCAAAAAATTTCGGGAAGACCATGAGAAAGCTGACCGCTTATATGGGGCGGTATAAGTGGGGGATCCTGACGGTCCTCGTCTTTGCGGTGGCCAGCACGGTGTTCAATGTGATCGGCCCGAAGATCCTGGGAAAGGCGACCACGGAGATCTTCACCGGCCTTACCGGCAAGCTTTCCGGGGGACCGGGCATTGATCTTCCTGCCATCGGGAGGATCCTCCTGATCCTGCTGGTGCTCTACGGCGTCAGTTCCCTGTGCAGCTTCATCCAGGGGCTTACCATGACGACCATCTCCCAAAAGGTCAGCTTCCGCATGAGAAAAGAGATGTCGGAGAAGATCAACCGGCTGCCCATGGATTATTACGATACCAGGACTCACGGGGAAGTGCTCTCCCGGATCACCAACGACGTGGATACCCTGGGACAGAGCCTGAACCAGAGCATCACCCAGATGATCACCTCCGTGACCACCATCATCGGAGTCTTTATCATGATGCTCACCATCAGCCCCCTGATGACGGTGATCGCACTTTTGATCCTCCCGATCTCCATGGGGATGATCTCCTTCATTATCAAGCGTTCCCAGCGGTTTTTCAGACAGCAGCAGGAATACCTGGGGAAGGTCAACGGCCAGGTGGAGGAGAGTTACGGAGGCCACACGGTCATCAAGGTGTTCAACCGGGAGGAGGAGGTCCTCAGGGAATTTAACGAGACCAACCAGATCCTGTACCAGTCTGCCTGGAAGTCTCAGTTTTTCTCCGGCATGATGCAGCCGGTGATGCAGTTCGTGGGAAACCTGGGGTACGTGGCCGTGGCCATCGTGGGAGGTTTCCTCACCATCCGCGGCCGGATCCAGGTGGGGGATATCCAGTCCTTCATCCAGTACGTGCGGAATTTCACCCAGCCCATCACCCAGATGGCCCAGGTCTCCAACATGCTCCAGTCCACGGCTGCCGCCGCGGAGCGGGTCTTTGAATTTCTGGAGGAGCCGGAGGAGGACCAGACGGTGGCCGACCCGGCCTCCCTTGCGGGGATCGAGGGGAATGTGTCCTTCGGCCATGTGAAGTTCGGCTACCGGCCGGATAAGATCATCATTAACGATTTTTGCGCCGAGATCTCGGCCGGGAAGAAGATTGCCATCGTCGGCCCCACCGGCGCGGGCAAGACCACGCTGGTGAAGCTTCTGATGCGGTTTTACGACGTGAACGGAGGAGCCATCCGCATCGACGGAAGGGACGTCCGCTCCTTCAACCGGAGTGAGCTTAGGGAGCTTTTCGGCATGGTCCTCCAGGACACCTGGCTCTTCAAGGGCTCTATCATGGAAAATATCCGTTACGGAAAGCTCGACGCCACCGACGAGGAGGTCATCGCCGCGGCCAAGGCGGCCCACGCCCATCATTTTATCTCCACCCTGCCGGACGGCTACGATCTGGAGCTCAATGAGGAGGCGGGGAATGTGTCCCAGGGCCAGAAACAGCTCCTCACCATCGCCAGGGCCATCCTGGCGGACAACAAGATCCTGATCCTGGATGAGGCCACCAGCTCCGTGGATACCAGGACCGAGGAACGGATCCAGAAGGCCATGGACAACCTGATGAAAGGCCGGACCAGCTTTGTCATCGCCCACCGCCTCTCCACCATCCGGGACGCGGACCTGATCCTCGTCATGAAGGACGGCGATATCATCGAGCAGGGTACCCACGGGGAGCTGCTTGAGAAAAACGGATTTTATGCGGAGCTCTACAACAGTCAGTTTGAGAGGACCGCATAGGGAGTCTGCCGCCGGCGCTTCCTTTTGCAGGAACGGAAAGCCCCCGGCAGTGTTCCTCGGGAGACACGTTTGGTTTCGGGGAACATTGCGGGGGGCTTCCTGACAGCCGTATAGTGCGGGAGCGCAGGCCGGTTTATCGGGGCTCGATCTTGGGGATGGAGTCGTCGTAGTCCAGAATGACCACGTCCAGGGCGTCGGGACGCCAGGTCCCGTTGATCACGCACATGGTGTACATGGTCCCGGCTTCCACATCCGTCAGAACGGACAACAGGGGATTTTCCTCATCCTGGCCGGGGGTCAGATAGAAGCCGTACTCCCCGGGGCGGAAGGGTTTGAAGGGAGTCACTTCCTTGAAGGTCACGTCGGCGAAGACCAGCTTGTTTCCGTAGAGGAACACATCCAGCGGGCCGCTCTGGTAGGCTAAGTTGGCGGCCCGGAGGCATCCGAAACCGGCCGGGAACAGCGGGCACATGTAATCGAAGATCTGTTTCAGGTCCAGCCCGTTGTCGGTCTGGATGATGGCGAGCGTATATTTAATAGGAAGAAAGAAGGGGAGCGTCTTCTGCAGATAGACTCGTCTCGTGCGGGTACCGGCCAGAGTGATGGTCAAAAACCCGGTTTTTAACTCCGCGTAGCCAGTGACGGTGCGGTAAGGAAGCTCCGTGAGAAGCGCCTCATCGTCCACAGAGACCTGGAGGGCCTCCGTATCGGCGGCGGCATGGAAAAAACGGATGTAACAGGAGGCTTCGTTCAAAGGAACCATCCTTTCAGAAAATGCTGTTGCTTTATCATATGCAGAAGTCTCCGGTTGGTGCCGCCGGGGAGAAAAACAAGAAAAGGCCGACCGATGTGGGAAATGCATCGGCCGGCCTTTTTTGTGTGCGTCATAATCGAGTAGGGGAGCGGTCCTTCTCCCCCTACTCGCCGCGCAGCCCGCACGCTGCTCCTGCGGTATATTCCTCTGTGCGGGCTTGCGCATAAAAAAGGATTCTCAAAAAGTATACCTTTTGAGAACCCGGACTCTGAAGAGAGTGTAACACAAAATATTGGATATTGCAACCATTTTCCCCAATTTTTTGTAATTTTTCCATGATTTTCCTTTTTCTCAAAAGGTATACCTTATGAGATAGCCGCACGGTTATAACGGGACACCCACCCCGGCTACGACGGGATACCCACCCCGCAGAGCGTACCTGATACAGGATTATATCAGTGCGGTTCCGGGCTTACCACTTGGAAGGAGGGGAGTGTTAAAAGGCACCGCTGGAAAAAGTTCTTGAGACGGGGCTGTCAGGCAGCTCCAAAGGGCAACAAAGATTTTAAACGGCAACAAAGAGTTTATGAACAAGGAGGTTTTAGAGCAATGAAAAAAAGAGTTTTTTCTGCGACTCTGGCTGGCTGCATGATGCTGACCATGGTTCCGGTCACGGCATTTGCGGCGAATGAAGATGTCGCCGTACATGCTGAGAAGGCTGCTGTGGAGGAAGGAAGGATCGAATGCGCCCAGCCGGGTGATACGAATATCTTCATCGGCGGCAAGATCGCAAGTGATTTTATTGACAACCGGACCGGACAGGTGAAGCTTGTGAGGGGGTATACGGACTTTAATACGGCTCTGGCTGCGGACAGATCTGGTTATTATCTGCCTCTGGTGGTCTATGTTCCCGGCGCGACCGCGGATACTGATATCGTTCTCGTCAATGGGCACAGCAACCCGGAAGGGGATGCCATTACGAAAGAGGATAAGATAATCAATGTGTTTGATGCCAAAGATAATGATATTCACGGAAACCCTTCGTCGGAGGATGCTTATATCAATCTTGCCACCCAGATCGCCAGGATGGACGGAGTGCTTAAGAATGAAAAACTCACCGTGGAAGTCTGGATGGGCGGAGTTGACGGCGGACAGGATCAGTGTGACTATGTCATGGAATATGATTTTTCCGGCGCCAAGCTGGCAGATTCGGCGAAATATAAGACTGCAGAGCTGAAGGTAGATTCGACAGCCACAGATTACTTTGGAAAAAGGGCATCGGCTCTCTACAATGTCCGCTCGAACACCGTAAATCTGATCACGGATTACACTGGTTTTTCAAGCAAGGCCGAGGAAAGATCCGGATACTATCTGCCGCTGAAGCTGGAGCTCGATGTGTGTGCAGATACGGTTGTCACCGTGCAGAAAGGGAAAAATGAGGATGGCACAGACAAGACCGCTGATATAACGGTCGATGATGGAGTCCTTAACCTTGTTCAGAGGATCGCGGGCACAGACGGCAAGCTGCTCCGCGATCAAGTCACGGTCACGGTATATCCTCAGGGAAAAGGAGAGGGGATGCCTTCTAAGACCTATACGTATGACCTGAGCGGTGTTACTTTGGAGCAGGGACTTGAGATCGAAGCCGTACCGGTCCAGAAAAGTGCGGTGAAGGCCGATGCTCCTAAAGCCCTGGAAACTAAGAACAACCTTGACCAGGTCCAGTCCATTGATTTCAAGGATGGTGTCCTGACTGTCAGGGCCAATGTGGGGGCTGCGGTTGCTCTGGGAGACGGTGCCGGCGCCGGCAGTGCTACTGAGAAACGTATCCCTGTGCTGTTTACCGCAACAAAAGCCGGAAAGTCGGTAGTGGCGGCGAACGCTGCCGTTGAGAACTATGGCGGAAAGAGCGGCACGCATGCCCTTGTGTGGGTCGATCTGGTCCAGGGACAGGCGGGCGATGACAAGGTGACCGTTTCTACCAGCGTTGCAGGCCTGTCTAAAGAAGTGAAAGTCAATATCGTGGATATTTCCAACGCACCGGTATTAAAGACCGAGGCGTCGGTAGCAGTAGAAAACGGTGTGATGACCGGTCTGACTGCCAAGAAGGAAGCTGTGACCGTAGCTGAGGTCAAAGAGATGTATGCGGCAAACGGCGGCAGCATCGTGATCGAAACGGCAGGCGGAAGAGAGCTGAAGGACGGCGAGAAGATCGCGACCGGCAGTGTGATCATCCTGAAAGATAAAGACGGAAACAAGGTCGAGGAGATCACCGTAGTCGTCAAGGGCGATGTGCGCGGTGACGGCGTGATGGGCCTTGGCCAGCTCGTTGCGGCTGCACAGGCAGTGAACGGCAAAGCTCCGTTGACAGGAGCTTACCTTGCGGCAGGCGACATCAACGGGGATGGAACGATTGGCTTGGGCGACCTTGTCGGTATGGCGGCACTGCTTAAGTAAACTCCCCGTGCCACATAAAAATATCGCAAGAAATACAAAATGAAACAATCATAATAGTTTGGAGGAAAGACAGGAAATGAAAAAATTTGCACTTTCATTGACTATGGTGCTGGCGCTTGCCATGATGTCTCTGACGGCATTTGCAGCACCGGAAGATGTAGTAACACCCAGTAGCAGTTCTGCAAAGAAGGGTGACACGGTGACCTTTACAGTAGCACTTAGCGGAGAGGACGGTTCTCTGGACGCAGATGTTGCGGTAGAGAATCTGGAGATCGAAAGTGTCAGCGATCCCTTAAGCCTGTGCACGGCTGACAGAGTGCAGATGATCACTGGTTTCAATGCGGTTTATACCTGCAAGGTGACCGGAGAGGCCGGATCGACTGCCAGCTTTACACTGACCAACATCAAACGCGGGACCGGTACTGCAGATCCCACAGCTACGGGCGAGGGCAACAGAACGACAACTGTGGCCATCGCGGAGGAAGAGGAGCCCACCAATCCCTCGGAGCCTACGAACCCCGATGAGCCCACCAATCCGGATGAGCCCACGAACCCCGCGGAGCCCACGAACCCTGCAGAGCCCACCAATCCCGCAGAGCCCACCAATCCCGCGGAACCCACGAACCCGACCCAGTCCGGTTCCGCCGGTACTCTGGACAAGGCTCCGAACACCGGTGATGCCACCGCAAGCGTATGGCCTCTGATCCTGATCGCATGCATGGGCGTGACGGCTGCAGTAGTTGCCGGAAAGAAGCTGTCTTACAGGAAATAAACAGTATTTAACAAACAAACAGGTGCCATGAAACACTAAAATGCCGCCCGGGGAAGAGAAATCTGCCCCGGGCGGCCTACGTTACAAAAAGATCCGGCCGGACTCGCTGTGCGGGAGCACAGCCGGTGATCGGGGCAGCCGGCCGGGCTATAAAATAAAGAGGATGGGATATGGAAGCAGAGAAGAGAAAAAAAGGGAGAAGGAAGGCAGGAAAACGGTCAAGGAGGATCTGGACGGCGGTGCTCGTCTGCGCCGTTCTGGCGGCTGTTCTGGCGGCTGTCCTGCTCCTTAAGCCGAAGCCCGCTGCGCCGAAGGTGGAGCGGGAGACGGAGCCGACGGAGGTGGAGACCTTAGGCCTTGCCACGGAACCGGAGACGGAGGCGCGGACAGAGCCTGAGACAGAGCCGGAGCCGGAGATGCTCCCCTCCATGAAGGAACTGTATGAGAGGAACGGCGATATCGCAGGCTGGCTTACGATCGAGGGGACTGCCATCGACTACCCGGTCATGTACACGCCGCAGGACGGGGAATACTACCTGTTCCGGACCTTCGAGAAGGAGGAGGATCCGGCAAAGCAGGGGTGTCTGTTCATCGACGAGCACTGTCAGATCGAGCCGAGGAGCACAAACCTTTTGATCCACGGGCACAATATGAAGAACGGGAGCATGTTCCGGGCGCTTCTTGGCTACAAGGAGGAGGACTTTTACAAAGAGCATCCCCTGATCCGATACACGACCCTTTATGAGGAAGAGACCTATGAGATCATCGCGGTGTTCCGCTCCGAGATCTTCCGGCAGGACGACGATGTCTTTAAATATTATCACTTTTTCAATGCGGAGAGCAAGGAGGAATTTGACGATTACGTGGAAAACTGCAAGGCGCTGGAGCGCTATGATACCGGGATCACGGCAGAGTACGGCGACGAGCTTCTGACCCTGTCGACCTGCGATTATTATACGGAAAACGGCCGTCTGGTGGTCGTGGCCAGAAAGCAGAGGGTACTGGAGTAAATTCCGGCGGCAGGCCTTTCTGTTTCCTTGTCAGGGTGTTATGCGGCTGTACACAGGGCATTGGAAGATATTTTGCCGTTTTGCGGGCTTACTCCGGACAAAAAACTCCTTATAATGAATTTTATCATGTATCTGGCAGAGCGTGTTTGGATGTATTCTGTCAGAATTCAAAGGAGGAGATCAGAATGAGGTACGGATATGTCCGTGTTTCCGGTAAGGATCAGAATGAGGAACGGCAGCTTTTCGCCATGCGGGCAAAGGCAGTCGAAAAGAAACGTATTTATATAGACAGGCAGTCCGGCAAAGATTTTAACCGGCCTCAGTACAGGAGGCTGGTGAACCGGCTGCGGGCAGGAGACATCCTCTACGTCCTGAGCATTGACCGGCTGGGACGTAATTACCAGGAGATCCAGGAGCAGTGGCGTATCCTCACAAAGGAGATCGGCATCGATATCTGTGTCCTTGACATGCCGCTTCTCGATACCACGAAAGGGAAGGATCTGATGGGGACCTTTATCGCGGATCTGACTTTGCAGATCCTGTCATTTGTGGCACAGAATGAGCGGGAAAATATCAGGAAACGGCAGGCGGAGGGGATCGCCGCTGCCAGGGAGAGGGGGATACGGTTCGGAAGGCCGAGTCTTGCGGCTCCGGGTGACTTTGATGCGATCGTCAGGCAGTGGGAAAGCGGGAGGATCTCCATGGAAGAGATCCGGGAACAGTGCGGCATGAGCAGGGCAACCTTTTACCGGAAGATGAAGGAGCATAAGCTCGCGTCGGGGACAAAAAATTAGTAAAAAAAGAACTGTTAAAAAATGGAGTTTATGATATAATAGGGACAGGGCGCAAAAGCGCAAAGAACTCACAGAAAGGAAGAGATAACAATGCCCTTAGTTACAACTACTGAAATGTTTAAGAAAGCATATGACGGCGGCTATGCGATCGGTGCGTTCAACGTGAACAACATGGAGATCGTCCAGGCCATCACCGAGGCGGCTGCAGAGGCCAAGTCCCCCATCATCCTGCAGGCTTCCGCGGGCGCGAGAAAGTATGCCAACGGCGCATACCTGAAGCGCCTGGTCGAGGCGGCTCTCGACATTTATCCGGAGCTTCCCGTTGCTCTGCACCTGGACCACGGTGCGGATTTCGAGATCTGCAAGTCCTGCATCGACGGCGGCTTCACCTCCGTCATGATCGACGGCTCCTCCAAGCCCTTTGAGGAGAACATCGCCCTGGCGAAGAAGGTTGCCGAGTATGCCCATGACAAGGGCGTGGTGGTCGAGGCAGAGCTTGGAACCCTGGCCGGCATCGAGGATGACGTGAAGGTCAGCGCGGAGGATTCCTCCTACACAAGACCCGAGGAGGTAGAGGAGTTTGTGGACAAGACCGGCGTGGATTCCCTGGCGATCGCCATCGGGACCAGCCACGGCGCCTACAAGTTCAAGCCTGGCACCGATCCCAAGCTCCGCTTTGACATCCTTGAGGAAGTGGCCAAGAGGCTGCCCGGCTTCCCCATCGTTCTCCACGGTTCTTCCTCCGTTCCGCAGGAGTATGTGAAGATCATCAACAGCAACGGCGGAGCCCTCAAGGATGCCATCGGCGTTCCCGAGGATCAGCTGCGCAAGGCGGCCGGCATGGCGGTCTGCAAGATCAACATCGACTCCGACCTGCGCCTGGCTCTCACCGCGGGCATCCGGGAGCACATGATGGCCCACCCGGACCATTTCGATCCCAGACAGTACCTGTCTCCCGCAAGGGCTTACGTGAAGGATGTCGTGAAACATAAGATCGTGGAAGTGCTCGGCTCCGACGGAAAGATCTGAACAAAACGATCGTCGTAAATCCGACAAAATGCGCTGGGACCGGCTCCTATGAGCCGGTCCTTCTTCTAATTTAAAAGAAAATCCAATGCTTTTATGATCTTGATGCCGTCCTGTGTCCGGGTGAGATCACACGCCAGGGCAATGACAAGCTTTTCATAGCGGTCCCGCACTTTACGCAGAGGCGCGCTTTGACATATTCATAAAATCCTCTTGCATCCATATCCGGAATGCTCATGGACTCAAAGTTTATCTCGATGATCTGGTCGTCGGTCACTCCGGTATCCCGCAGATGCTCCGCCGTCAGTTTCATCAAGTTGGATTTTCCTCAGCGCCGGATACCGGTCATGACTTTGATCATCTCGGTGTCCTGAAATGCGATGATCCGATTCAGGTAGAGGTTACGTTTTCGCAGAACTTTTTTTGCATGGAGAGAGCCCCCTTTTTAAAAAACGATACCATAAACTTAAAAAAATCAAGTTTATAAAATCAATACCACATAAACAAAAAATCCCTGCTGAAGATCAAGGCTTAGTCGATCCTTGATTTCAGCAGGGATTCTTCGTGTTCAGTTCCCGATCCGGAAAGCGGAAGGTTTACTTACCTGCCATCTGTCTTTCCTGCTCTTCGATCATCTTCTTGACCATATAGCCGCCAACGGAACCGTTCTGGTAAGAAGTGAGGTCACCGTTGTAACCATTTTTAAGCGGCACACCCAGCTCATTGGCCACCTCCATCTTGAAGCGGTCCATAGCCTCTTTTGCCTCGGGTACGTTTACCTGATTGCTGCTTCCAGAATTTTTTGTAGACATCTGAAGCACCTCCTTTTCGGTTGTTATTTGGTACACGCTTATTATGTGCATGCAAAAAAATAATACACTGGCAAGTTCTGATTCTTTTGTCAGAATCTGTAAAAACATACCGGAGGTCAAAATGTCATGTCCGCAGGCATCATGGGAATGGAAGATCTTTGAGCTCCGGGACCTAAAAAGAAATAAGGAAAACCGGGATAAATTCAAAAGAAACGGGTCAAAATCCGGTGGACATAAAATCCGGTAAATGGTATACTTTTAGCAGGTATGATATTTTTACAAGGAGGAAGTGCAATGAATACGTTGGAACTCAAAAAAATGGCCAATGTAGTGCGTGAGGACATCATCCGTTCCGTCCACAGCGCCAAGGCGGGCCATCCGGGCGGATCCCTTTCCGCGGCAGATATCTTCACGTATCTGTATTTTGAAGAGATGAAGGTTGATCCGAAGAACCCGGACGCGCCGGACAGAGACCGGTTCGTCCTGTCCAAGGGACACACGGCGCCCGGTTACTATGCGGCGCTGGCCAGAAGAGGATTTTTCCCGGTGGAGGATCTGGTGACCCTGCGCCATATTGGCTCCCATTTACAGGGACATCCCTGCAAACAACACACGCCCGGCGTGGACATGTCCAGCGGTTCTCTGGGACAGGGCATTTCCGCAGCGGTGGGCATGGCCATTGCCGGCAAGTTTGATGGTGCCGGCTACCGGGTCTACACGCTCCTTGGGGACGGTGAGCTCCAGGAGGGACAGGTGTGGGAGGCTTCCATGCTGGCGGCCCACAGGAAGTTAGACAACCTGGTGGTGATCGTGGACAACAACGGCCTTCAGATCGACGGCAACGTGGCAGATGTCAACTCTCCTTACCCGATCGACAAAAAATTCGAAGCATTCAATTTCCACGTGATCAACATCGACGGACATGATTTTGACCAGATCCGGGCGGCCTTTGCGGAGGCGAAGACCGTGAAGGGCAGACCCACGGCCATCATTGCGAAGACCGTCAAGGGCAAAGGCGTTTCCTTTATGGAGAACCAGGCGTCCTGGCACGGAACTGCGCCCAACGACGAGCAGTTTGCGGTTGCAATGGCAGATTTGGAGAAAGTAGGTGAAGCATTATGTCAGAAGTAAAGAAGATTGCGACGAGAGAGAGCTACGGGAACGCACTGGCAGAATGCGGTGCGAAATATGAGAATCTGGTGGTTTTGGATGCCGACCTGGCGGGCGCCACCAAGACGGCAACCTTCAAGAAGGCATTTCCGGACCGTCATATCGACTGCGGCATCGCAGAGGGAAACATGATCGGCGTGGCGGCAGGCCTGGCGGCGGCGGGGAAGATTCCCTTTGCCAGCTCCTTTGCCATGTTTGCGGCGGGCAGGGCCTTCGAGCAGGTGAGAAACTCCGTGGGCTATCCCCATCTCAACGTGAAGATCGGCGCCACCCATGCGGGCATCTCCGTGGGTGAGGACGGTGCCACCCATCAGTGCAACGAGGACATCGCCCTGATGCGGACCATTCCCGGCATGGTGGTGCTTAACCCGGCCGATGACGTGGAGGCGAAGGCGGCCGTGCGTGCGGCCATCGAGCATGACGGTCCCGTGTACCTGCGGTTCGGGCGTCTGGCCGTTCCGGTGATCCATGACGAGGCTTCCTACAAGTTTGAGATCGGCAAAGGCGTCGTGGAGAGAGAGGGCAAGGATGTCACCATTTTTGCGACAGGACTTTGCGTGAGCGAATGCTTAGAGGCGGCAGAGAAGCTGGCGGCGGAGGGCATTGAGGCAAAGGTAGTCAACATCCATACCATCAAGCCCATCGACGAGGAGCTGGTGGTGAAGGCGGCCACAGAGACCGGCAAGGTGGTGACCGTGGAGGAGCATTCGATCATCGGCGGTCTGGGAAGCGCTGTCTGCGACGTGCTCTCGGCCAAGGCTCCCACGAAGGTCATGAAGATCGGCATCAACGACACCTACGGCGAGTCCGGCCCGGCCAAGGATCTGATCAAGAAATACGGCCTGGATGCGGGCAGCATTGCCGAGAAGGTGAAGGCTTTTGTAAAATAAGTAGAAACGATGTATTTTTTGTGATACTCATTTGACAATCCGGTCAGGCCGATTGTATAATAAGAACGATGATTTGTTTAAAATTATTCATCTCTCATCGATATATTTTAGAGGAGGATCAAACCTATGGGAAGAAAAATGAAAACCATGGATGGTAACCATGCGGCCGCATATGCTTCTTATGCGTACACCGACGTGGCTGCCATCTACCCGATCACCCCTTCGTCCCCCATGGCGGAAGCCACGGACGAGTGGGCGACTCAGGGAAAGAAGAACATCTTCGGCCAGACGGTCAAGATGGCGGAGATGCAGTCCGAGGCCGGTGCAGCCGGCGCTGTGCACGGCTCTCTGTCCGCAGGCGCACTGACGACCACCTACACGGCGTCTCAGGGTCTGTTACTCATGATCCCGAACCTTTACAAGGTGGCGGGCGAACTGCTTCCCGGCGTATTCAACGTCTCCGCACGTGCGCTGGCAAGCCATGCCCTTTCGATCTTCGGAGATCATTCTGACGTTTACGCATGCCGCCAGACCGGCGTCGCCATGCTCTGTGAAGGCAGCGTGCAGGAGGTCATGGACCTGACTCCCGTTGCCCACTGCGCAGCCATCAAGGGCCGTGTTCCCTTCATCAATTTCTTCGACGGCTTCCGTACCTCTCATGAGTACCAGAAGATCGAGGTGTGGGACGACGAGGATCTGAAAGATATGGTGGATATGGATGCCATCGACGCATTCCGGCGTCACGCTCTGAATCCGGAGCATCCCTGCCAGAGAGGTTCCGCTCAGAACCCCGACATCTTCTTCCAGGCAAGAGAGGCCTGCAACTCCTACTACAATGCGCTTCCCGCCATCGTAGAAGAGAAGATGGCCATGGTAAACCAGAAGTTAGGTACGGATTACCAGCTATTCAACTACTACGGCGCTCCCGACGCAGAGCAGGTGATCATCGCCATGGGCTCTGTCTGTGAGACCATCGAGGAGACCGTTGACTTTATGAACGCCCAGGGTAAGAAGGTCGGTCTGGTGATCGTCCGTCTGTACCGTCCTTTCGTGGCGGACAAGCTGATTGCGGCGATCCCGGATACGGTCAAGAAGATTTCCGTCCTTGACAGGACCAAGGAGCCCGGCGCTCAGGGCGAGCCTCTCTACCTGGATGTGGTTGCGGCTCTCCGTGACACCAAGTTCCACAATGTTCCGATCTACAGCGGACGCTACGGCCTTGGCTCCAAGGACACGACCCCCGCACAGATCGTTGCCGTCTACAACAACACCGAGAAGAAGGTGTTCACCATCGGTATCGTGGACGACGTGACCAACCTGTCCCTGCCCGTGGGCGAGGAATTCTCCGCCACACCGGAGGGGACCATCAGCTGTAAGTTCTGGGGCCTTGGCGCAGACGGCACGGTGGGCGCAAACAAGAACTCCATCAAGATCATCGGCGACAACACGGATATGTACGCACAGGCTTACTTTGACTATGATTCCAAGAAGTCCGGCGGCGTTACCATCTCCCATCTGAGATTTGGTAAGGATCCCATCCGTTCCACCTACCTGATCAGCAAGGCAGATTTTGTTGCCTGCCACAATCCTGCTTACCTGAGGAAGTACAACATGGTACAGGATCTGAAGGACGGCGGCACCTTCCTGCTCAACTGTGCATGGGATATGGCCGGTCTGGAAGAGCATCTTCCCGGACAGGCGAAGAAATACATTGCCGACCACAACATCAAGATGTACGTCATCGACGGCGTGAAGATCGGTATCGAGACCGGTATGGGCGCAACCCGTATCAACACCATCCTCCAGTCCGCATTCTTCAAGCTGGCTGCCATCATTCCCGAGGCAGAGGCCATCGACCTGATGAAGGCGGCCGCCAAGGCGACCTACGGGCGCAAGGGTGACGACGTGGTCCAGAAGAACTGGGCTGCCATCGAGGAAGGCGCAAAGCAGGTTCACCAGATCGAGGTTCCCGAGAGCTGGAAGAACGCCGAGTACGAGGATCTGTCTGCGGCAGTTCCTTCCGGCGACAGAGAAGACGTCGTGAAGTTTGTCAAGACGGTTCAGCAGAGCGTTTCCGCACAGGAAGGCAACAAGCTGCCCGTATCCGCTTTCGTGGATTATGTGGACGGCTCCACTCCTTCCGGCGCAGCTGCTTTCGAGAAGCGGGGCGTTGCGGTGAGCATTCCTGTTTGGAATCCTGAGAATTGTATCCAGTGTAACTTCTGCTCCTATGTATGTCCTCATGCCACCATCCGTCCTGCGGCCATGACCGAGGAAGAGGCGGCTGCGGCTCCCGCCGAGATGAAGAAGATCCCCATGACCGGCATGCCGGGAATGTTCTTCTCCGTGACGGTGGACGCTCTGGACTGCCTGGGCTGCGGTTCCTGTGCGACGGTCTGCCCCGGAAAGAAGGGCGCAAAGGCTCTCACCATGGAGCCCATGGAAGCAAATATCGACTGTCAGAAGGGCTTCGATTACGGCCTGACGCTGCCTAAGAAGGAAGCGGTCCTTGAGAAATTCAAGGAGAGCACCGTGAAGGGCAGCCAGTTCAGACAGCCCCTCCTTGAGTTCTCCGGCGCCTGCGCGGGCTGCGGCGAGACTCCTTATGCGAAGCTGATCACCCAGCTCTTCGGCGACAGGATGTATATCGCCAATGCGACGGGCTGCTCCTCCATCTGGGGCAACTCCTCCCCGAGCACGCCTTACACCGTGACTCCCGAGGGCAAAGGCCCGGCATGGTCCAACTCCCTGTTCGAGGATGCGGCCGAGTTCGGTTACGGCATGAGCCTGGCTCAGAACGCCATGAGAGAGACCTTAAAGTCCAAGATCGAGGACGTCCTGGCCAACGGCGACAATGAAGACGTGAAGGCTGCGGCAAAGGAATGGCTGGATACCTTCAGTGTCGGCGCATTAAACGGTGTAGCCACTGACAAGCTGGTGGCGGCTCTGGAAGCCTGCGGCTGTGACAGGGCGAAGGACATCCTGAAGGACAAAGATTTCCTGGCCAAGAAGTCCCAGTGGATCTTCGGCGGCGACGGCTGGGCCTATGACATCGGCTTCGGCGGCGTGGACCACGTGCTGGCCAGCGGCAGAGACGTGAACATCATGGTATTCGATACCGAGGTTTACTCCAACACCGGCGGACAGTCCTCCAAGGCGACCCCCACCGGCGCCATCGCAAAGTTTGCGGCGGGTGGCAAGGACGTGAAGAAGAAAGACCTGGCGGCCATCGCCATGAGCTACGGCTATGTGTACGTTGCCCAGATTGCCATGGGCGCTGACATGAATCAGTGCGTGAAGGCTCTGGCGGAGGCGGAAGCTTATCCCGGACCTTCCCTGGTCATCGCATACGCTCCTTGTATCAACCACGGCATCAAGGCCGGCATGGCCAAGGCTCAGCTTGAGGAGAAGGCGGCCGTTGAGGCAGGCTACTGGTTCAACTTCCGCTACAACCCTGAGCTGGCTGCAGAGGGCAAGGCCGCATTCAGCCTGGACAGCAAGGCTCCGACCGGAGACTACAAGGCGTTCCTGAACGGTGAAGTGCGTTACAACTCTCTTGTACGTGCGAACCCGGAGAGAGCTGCCGAGCTCTTCGATGCGGCAGAGGCCCAGTCCAAAGCCAAGTACGAGCATCTCCAGAAGCTGGTCAAGCTGTACGGTGTTGAGGACTGATCACCTCGGAGTGCGGTCAAACCGCCGGAACTTCGAGTTAGAGCGGACATAGATACCGCGAAAACTTTGAGTCAGAGCGGACGTAGATAAATAGAAGGACTCTCCCTGAAGCAAGCTTGCTTGCAGAAGGGAGAGTCCTTCTATTTATCAGCGGACATTCTGCGACGCATTGAACACTTAGCGAATGCGAGCATTGCGACGCATGAGTTTCGTGAGAAAGCGCACAGAGTGCTGTCCGCGTGCGGACCGGCTTCTGCTGGGCCCCTCTACGTCTGCGGCTGATACCAAATAGACCCTGAAAAGCCCGCGGCAGGAAAGGCTCAGGAAACGGAGGGAATACATTGATACGAGTAGCAATATGTGACGATGAAATTGGTACTTGCTCCGACATTGAAAATATAGTTCTAAATTATGCAAGACGGCAAGCGTTGAAGATAGATACAGAAGTATTTTATTCAGGAGAGACCTTGTTTCAGGCGATAGAGAACAAAGATAACTATGATCGGGTGTTCCTCGATATTCAGCTATTAGAGCTTGACGGTGTTCAGGTGGGAAAGCAGATCCGGGAACAGCTTGGAAACGAAAGAATAAGAAATGATTTTTTCTTTCCTATAGGGAAATCCATACAGCGGCTGTATTTGGACGAGATTTTTTATTTTGCCTGCAACGGAAAGAGAATAGACATATATAGCGACATGGGCGTGACAACCTTTTACGGAACCATGCGGGAAGTGGCAGAGCAGGTAAATGGAAAAGGGGTTTGGATAATCCATAAATCCTACATTGTAAATTCCTCCTATGTCTCCATTTACCAATATGACACAGTTCAAATGACAGACGGCACGATCCTTCCCATAAGCCCAAAATACAGAAAGCTTATGAAGGCCTGTCTGACGGAGCTTTACAGAAAGAGGTGAATTTACGGATGCTGGCTTATACTGCCATTTTTGTGATTGATCTGATACATATTTTCCTGCTCATGCGCTTTTGCACAAATTGTA
>CAMSZT010000029.1 GCA_947066815.1 uncultured Lachnotalea sp. | reverse complement strand
GGCGGACTGCCGTCCGTCAAGGTATACCCAAAGGGCACTCGTGAATGCATGCCCTGCGGGCAGGCGAACTGCCGTCCGTCAAGGTATTATATCCCAAAGGGCTGAGATTGTCAACGTTTTCACGTCGGCTGTTCCGGCTCTTTTCCGGGGCCGGATCAAAAATTTCCGATCCGGCTTCACGCCAGTCTTTCTTCCAGGAGCGCCGTCAGCTCCGCCATAGTCTCCACCCGGTTCACAGCCTCTCTGAGCGACGCAGAATGGGGACAGCCGGCCGTATACCAGGCCACGTGCTTTCGCATCTCCCGCATGGCCAGGCCCTCTCCCTTGAACTCCGAGAGCATCCGGCCATGGCGCAGGATCATCCTGCGGATCTCTCCGGTATCCGGCCTGGACGGTATCTGGCCCGTTTTCAGGAATTCCCTTGTTTCCCGGAAGATCCAGGGGTTCCCCCGGGCTCCCCTGGCCGCCATGACCCCGTCGCAGCCGGTCTCCTCCATCATCCGCACGGCATCCGCCGCCGTAAAAATATCTCCGTTTCCGATGACCGGTATGGACACCGCCTCCTTCACCCGGCGGATGATATCCCAGTCTGCCGTTCCGGAATAATACTGCTCTCTGGTCCTCCCATGGACGGCAATAGCCGAAACTCCGGCATCCTCGGCGATCTTTGCGATCTCGACCGCATTGACATGCGCCTCGTCAAAGCCCTTTCGGATCTTGACCGTGACCGGCTTCTTTACTGCCTTCACCATGGCCCGGAGGATTTCTCCCGCCAGCTCCGGTTCCTTCATAAGAGCGGAACCCTCACGATTGTTCACCACCTTGGGAACCGGACAGCCCATATTAAAGTCGATGATATCATAAGGCCCAGGTTCCAGGAATGCCGCGATCTCTCCGAGAAGCTCCGGCTCCGAACCGAAAAGCTGCAGGGAGACCGGCCGCTCTGTCTCGTCCACTGCCAGCAAAAACCGGCCGCTTCTGTTTTTTTCCCCGCGGGCGGATCTGCGGGCATAGTAGACGGCCTTGGCGCTGATCATCTCCGTGCATACCAGACCGCAGCCCATTTCCCGGCAGAGCATGCGAAAAGGCAGGTCTGTCACACCTGCCATCGGCGCCAGCACCACCGGAGTGTCCAAGATCACACTGCCGACCGCCAGCTTTTTTTCTGACTTCCTCTCTCCCGCACTCATGCATCCTTCTCCAGATAAAAGGTCCGGTAGAATAATTCCAGCGACTCCAAGAGCGGTTTTCTGTCCCGCTGGATCTGCCTGATCTTCAGCGCGCTTCCGATCTCGTCAAAGGAAAGATCGCCCTCCTCACTCTCCACCCGGATCAGCAGGTTGCCCTCCGCGTCAAATTCCAGCAGCATGATCCCGCCCACATCCTCCACATAGAGGACGCAGAGCGCCTGCAGTTCATCCCGGACATCCTCCGGCAGCATGGAAAATTTTTCATTAAAATAGTATTTCTGCGTATAAACGTTTGCTCCGCACAAAACTCTGTTTCCATCCATGTCATACATATCCGTATACCCCCCTGACCGACACCTCGCCGGAGTCCACAGCCCTGACCTGCGCTCCTGTTTCTACCAGGAGACGGCCGTTTTCATCGATCCCTCTGGCGGTTCCCGTCCAGCTTCCGCCCGGGTCGAGCACACATACTTCTTCGTTTTTATTGAGAAGCCTCGCCTCGTATCCCGCTTTCAAAAGAGACAGATCTGCCGTTTCCACAAATCGATCATAATACCCCTCAAAAGCCTTCCAGACCGCGGCGATGACCGCGGCACGGCTTACAGGCTTCCCCTGCTCCAGGAACAGAGAAACGGCCTTCTCCCGGAGTTCCTCCGGAAATTCCCGGATATTGGCATTGATACCGATCCCCACCACCACGTGATTGATGTAATCCGGTTCCGCGCTCATTTCCGTCAGGATCCCGCAGACCTTTTTCCCTGAGAGCACGATATCATTGGGCCATTTGATCCCGGCATGAAGCCCCGTCACCTCCCGGATCCCGTCCGCTACGGCCATGGCAGCCACCAGGGTCAGCATGGCAGCCTGAGAGGGCGGAAAGTCCGGTTTTAACAGGATCGTCATCCAGATCCCTGTCCCGCTCTGGGAAGTCCAGTTCCGGCCTCTGCGGCCCTTTCCTGCCTCCTGGAATTCTGCCACCACCAGCGTCCCATGGGCGGCTCCGGCCTCCGCCCGGCGCTTTGCCTCATTGTTGGTGGAATCCGTTTCCGGAAGGAACACCGTCGGATGGCCGGCCCATCTGGTATCCAGCCGGGAAATGATCTCCTCCCTTGTCACCAGATCCGGTCCGTCCGAAAGGCGGTAACCTCTGTTCTGTACCGCCTCGATGTTATAACCCTCTTCCCTCAGCTGTCTGACCGCCTTCCACACAGCCGTCCGGGAAACCGAAAGCTTCCCACAGATCTCCTGGCCTGACAGATACCCCTCTTCTTCCCTGAGAAGCCTCAAAATCTCCGCTTTCAACTGAATTACCTCCAAAGGCAGAGGGCGCCGACTACACTGAGGATCAGCAGGACTCCGGCGATAAAGAACAGGCCGATGCCAAGCGCCTTTCTTCTCCCGCTCCCTCTCCCATAGCCTCCCGTCATCCGCGGGATGCCCAGCAGGCACTGGAAAACCGCCGCCAGCAGAAAAACGATCGGGAACATCCACGCATTTTCCTCCGGGTCGATAAAGGAAACAATCCCCACCACAATGACTGCCAGCCCCACCACCGCAGACAGCACGTCAAATACCATCTGTTTTGTATATGGATTTTTTTTCGTTCTGTTTACATACATGAAAATTCAATCTCCCGTATCGGACAAGGTTCACTCACCCAAAGTCGCTACCATCACCGCTTTGATGGTGTGCATCCGGTTTTCCGCCTCGTCAAATACCACGGACTGCTCCGATTCAAAGACCTCCTCCGTCACCTCGTTACCCTTCACGGCGGGCAGGCAGTGCATAAAAACGGTAGTCCTCTTCCCCGTCGCCTCCATGAGAGTCCGGTTCACCTGGTAAGGCTTTAGGAGCGCCATGCGCTCGGCTGCCTTGCCCTCCTCGCCCATGGAACACCATACGTCCGTGTAGATCACGTCCGCCCCCTTTACCGCTGCCGGATCGTCCGTAATGGTCAGCGTGCTTCCCGCCTCCCCGGCATATCCCCTGCAGGTTTCCACAAGCTCTTCCTCCGGCCAGAGCGCCTTGGGCGCGATGACGGTACAGTTAACGCCCATCTTTCCGCAGCCCACCATCAGGCTGTTGGACATATTGTTGCGGCCGTCGCCGATAAACACGAAATTGAGTCCCTTAAGATGACCGAAATTCTCCTGCATGGTCAGAAAATCCGCCAGGATCTGGGTCGGATGATAGTCGTCGGTCAGACCGTTCCAGACCACCACGCCCGAATATTTTGCCAGAGCCTCCACGTGGGAATGAAGGAAGCCGCGGAATTCGATCCCGTCAAACATACGCCCCAGCACCCTGGCCGTATCCTCCACGCTCTCTTTCTTGCCCAGCTGGATCTCGCCCTTTCCGAGATAAGTGGGGAAGGCACCCTCGTCGTTCCCGGCCACCGTAAAGGCACAGCGAGTCCTGGTGGAGGGCTTCTCAAAGATCAGCGCCAGGTTTTTCCCCTTCAGGCTGTCTCCTGTGATCCCCTGTTTTTTCTTTGCCTTTAAATCCGCCGCCAGATCGAGAAAATTCTGGATCTCCTCCGGTGTAAAATCCTTTAATGTCAGAAAGCTCCGCCCTTTCAGGCTCTTCATGATCTCCATCGCCGTCTTATCCTCCGTCTCTTTTTCAGTCCTTCGCCACCTCTACCAGGCTTTTGATCCCGCCTGCGATCCCCTGGATCTCCGAAGGGATGATGATCTTCGTCGCCTGGCCGTCGGCCGCTTTTGCAAATGCCTCCAGGCTCTTGAGCCGCAGCACCGCCTCGTCGGCACCGGCCTCTTTGATCAGACGGATGCCCTCCGCATTGGCCTCCTGTACCTTAAGGATCGCCTGTGCCTGGCCTTCCGCCTCGCGGATAGTCGCTTCCTTCTTCGCCTCCGCCCGCAGGATCGCCGCCTGCTTTTCGGCCTCCGCGTCCAGGATCGCCGATTCCTTCTTGCCCTCTGCCACCAGGATCGTGGACTTCTTTTCGCCCTCCGCCTGGAGGATCTTTTCCCGGCGCTCACGCTCCGCCTTCATCTGCTTCTCCATGGAATCCTGGATCTCCCTGGGCGGGATGATATTCTTTAATTCCACCCGGTTGACCTTGATCCCCCAGGGATCCGTCGCCACGTCGAGCTGGGTGCGCATCTTCGTATTGATCAGCTCTCTGGATGTCAGGGTCTGGTCCAGCTCCAGGTCGCCGATGATGTTCCTGAGGGTGGTGGCCGTCAGATTTTCAATGGCCATCAGCGGATTCTCCACGCCGTAAGCATAGAGCTTAGGGTCCGTGATCTGGAAAAACACCACCGTGTCGATCTGCATGGTGACGTTATCCTTGGTGATCACCGGCTGGGGCTTGAAATCGATGACCTGCTCTTTCAGATTCACCCGCTTTGCCACCCGGTCGATAAAGGGCGCCTTCACATGGAGCCCCACGGACCAGGTCGTCCGGTAGCCGCCCAGCCGCTCAAGGACCACCGCCTTCGCCTGGGGCACAATCTTGATACAGGACACAACGATCATCAGTATGACCACTGCCAGGACGACGACCGCCGCCAGCATCCAGATGCTGCCGGATGCCATGATCAAAAACCTTCCGTTCATAATTCATTTCCTCCTCATTTATAACCAGATCCATCACGCAATTTTAAGAATATCCCGGCAATATGTCCGTCCAAAGCCTACAGCGCCAAAGGTCCCTGCAGGCCCAGAACCACAGAAGCCGCTCGGGAAAATCTATAGCACGATCATCCCGCACCATCCTGCAGAGATCACCGGATCTTCCGGACGATCAGCTTCACACCTTCCACCGCCTCGACGATCACCCGTTCACCCTTGCCGATCACTTCGTCGGCTCCGGCAGCGCGGGCCGACCAGTACTGTCCGGCAAGTACCGCCTCTCCGGTTTCCATCCGGTTGTCGATCTGTTCCGTCACACGGGCCTCCCGGCCGATGACCCCCTCCACGTTGGTCTTCTCCGTTCCTCTGTTGATATATCGTTTTGCAAAAGGCCTGGTAAAAAACAGAAGTCCCAGGGACACAACGACAAACAAAACGATCTGAACCGCCAGGTCAGCCCCTGCCACACATGCGATAAAGGCCGCCAGCGCTCCCCCTGCGAACCAGATCGTCGTCAATCCCAGGGTCAGCGCCTCGATGATCAGAAGCACGATGATCCCCCCAAGCCAGTATACTGCAGTCACGGCGTTCCCTCCTTTCCGGACCAGACAGGAAAAAACCTTCTTCCTGCCCGCTGCACGGGCCTGTGCATAAAAAAACTCCTCCGCCCGCTTGTAACTAGTATACCCTAATTTGACAGTTATTACAAGATGGCAATCAAGGAGTTTCTGATGTGGTACGGCCTCTTTCATTGCTGCAGACGCGCGCGGACAGCAGCCTACTTTCTCAACATCCCAAAGAGATAAAATACCTGGTTCAAAAACGATTCCAACAGCACATAATCCCAGCCGGAAAGACGGTCCAGCCGCTCCACCAGATGATCGGTCTCATTGAACTCCCGCTCCCCGAAAAGGATTCTGTCGCTGGAAACATACATCCTTTCGCAGATCCGCTTCAACGTGGAAACGGAAATCCCCGCGATACCGCGCTCGATATCGGAAACATTCTTTGGTCCCAGTGATACCAGCGCCCCAAACTGTTCCTGCGTAAGCCCGGCCTGCTCCCTGACCATGCGAATCTGATCGCCCATCCGGATATTGATCTCTTTCCTCTCTCTCATTATTACACCCCACATACTGTTTATCAACACCATTAGTATAAGTAATAGTGGCTATTATAGAAACAATACGAGGATATGATATTTTATCCTGGCAAAGTCGCGAATCCTTTATTCCCGCAAAGTCCCGAACAAATGGAAGGTCTGGTTCAAAAATGCCTCCGCCACTGTGAACTCCTCGGAGGGAAGGCGCCTTAGCCGTT
Source organism: uncultured Lachnotalea sp. (assembly GCA_947066815.1). GTDB lineage: Bacteria > Bacillota > Clostridia > Lachnospirales > Lachnospiraceae > Lientehia. Next base: position 34,040 of record CAMSZT010000029.1, on the reverse strand, counting down.
CCGTGAGATACTCCGGCTCGTTCATCTCCCGGTCTCCGAACAGGATCCAGTCGCCGGAAATGGACATCTTTTCGCAGATACGCTTTAACGTAGAAACGGAAATCCCGACAAGGCCCCGCTCAATATCCGATACGTTCTTCGGCCCGAGAGATACCAGGGCCCCGAATTGCTCCTGGGTGAGCCCGGCCCGTTCTCTTGCGATCCGGATCTGATTCCCCACAAAGACATTGATCTCCTTTCGCTCTTTCCTTTCTTTCATCATCATCACCCCATATACTTATTATCAGTATCATTAGTATATGTAATGGTAAGAATTATAGGAACAAAGCAATGGTGTGAGATTAAATCACTGTGATGGCGCGAAGGTAAAATGCGGTCTCCCAGAGTACTTTTTTGCAGGATGAAAAACGACCGGGCCGGGGAACATACGCCCCTGCCCGATCGTCCTTTTCTGCTTCTTCACTGTCTTATCTCTGCACCCAGATCTCCCTGTAGGACACGCCCCTGCTGGTAGCACGGCCGTGATCTGCATAATAGATATCGATCTGTCTGGGATTGCTGTTGGCAAAGCCTCCGGTGTCCTCGGCTACGAATACGCCGTCCACGCCGGCGATCTTGACATGCGTCCCGTAAGGGATCAGGCCGGGAGCCACGGCAATAGTACGCCCTTCCGTAGGAGCCGCTCCTGACGAGGTCGTGCCCGCCCACTGGCCGTTGCAGCATGCGCCGCCGCAGTAAGCCGTGATCTTGAATTCCCCGAGGGACACCCATCCGGAGCCCGCAGAGGTATCCTCCGCCGCTGCCCTGGCCCGTTCTGCTTTTCTGGCTGCCTCTCTCTCGGCCTCCGCCCTCGCGGCAGCCTCCTCCTCCGCGCGGATCTCCTCCATGGACTTGGCTTTCCCAAGTACAAAGGATGTCGTCACATAATCCGCACAGACATAGCCCTCCTGGTCACCGTCATAAACGATCCGAATCCATTTCAGTTCGGCCGGCTGCTCAGATGTCCCGGCCGGCTGTGTCTCCGCCGGCTGGCTTTCTGCCGCCGGATTCTCCTCCGGCTGCGCTTCTGCCGGCTGGCCGGCAGACTCCCCGCTCGTCTCGGGAATGATCAAGGCCTCCGCCCCTACCGGCGCGTCCAGCGCCATGGGCATTTCCGATCCGGCCGGCGCTTCTGTTTCCGGTACGGATCCCGTCTCCTCGGGCTGCACCGGCGTCTCCGGCTCCACAGAAATTTCCTGCGGCGCAGGGGCTTCCACGCTCTCCGGCTGAGGCTCCGTTTCCGGTTCGGCCGGCTCGGCCTCGGAAGGCTCCTCCGGTACGACCCGGTAGGTTTCATTCAGATCCACCATCCCGACCCACGGAGAATCCAGGGATGCGCCGGCTCTTACCCGGACACCCTCCTCTTTGACCGTGGCAACCTGCCTCAGAGATTCCTCCGCAAAGCTCTGTGCCGCTTCACCGGATACCACATATTCATTGTGGACCCAGCCCTCCACACCGCCGGAAGAGATCTTTGTCCATCCCTCCGCCGTCTCCAGCACCTCGCCGGCGCTGCCTTCATACAGCCGTCCGACGATCTCACTGTCCTCAGAGGGCTCCAGGCGGATATTCAGGTACGTATCTACCACCGTAGTGACGACCTTGTTCTCCAGCTCGGGGGCAATGACATTTGCCGCCTCCGTCTCTGCCGGTCCTGCGGCTGCCTCCTCCGGCTGCGCAGCGTCCGTCTGTACGGCCTGCCCGTTTTGTGCTGTCGTTCCATAATCTGCGGCGCCGCTCTTCACCGACGCCCCGGCAATCCTCGCCGCCATGGCATCCTGGTTCTGCAAAGCTTCCTGCCCCTGAGCCCCCTCCTGGTCCCCGGATACCTCTCCACTCTGCAGATTGTCGCTTTCTGTACTCTTTATGGTAGCTTTTACAATTTCTCTCGTATGTTCTTCCAGTGAGGTTTTCCTGATGTCTTGGATCTCCTTTTCCGACTCAGGCGGCTCCTTGGCAGACGCCGTCTTTCCGGCATCCTCCGCAGGCGCGCTGTCCGGGTCTCCGCAGGAAATCAGAGTACAAAGCAATGCACCGATGATAAAGCACAAAATGAGGCTTTTCTTTCTGGTTAACATTGTATACCTCCTTGTGACCTGTTGTAACAATTCTGACTCCCATCTGTATAAAATATTAAACCTCTGGGTCAATTGTTACAACTTTGTTACACCGCCATCATATCACCAACTTTTCGATTTGTCAACCATTTCCCACTTTGCTCTTTTTTTGCGCCCTTTTTCGACTTTTCGCCACCACTTTGCCTCCGTTTCTGATTTTTCCCCCTTTTATGGAAAAAGATTGTACATCAGACCCCAAAAAGCCTTGAAAATACACCATATATAGAAAGGCGTTCCGCCCAAAACACAACTATCTGTGCCCTGAACGGAACGCCCCGATTTCTGTCCCGCATCCTTTCCCTGCCTTATCCATGCCGCCTCTGCCGCGCTGCCTCATACAGGAGTACGGAAGCCGCCACCCCCGCATTCAGGGACTCCACCTGCCCTTTCATGGGAATTTTTATCAGATGATCGGCGGCAGAAGAAAATTTTTCCGAGAGCCCCGCCGCCTCATTGCCGATGAGGAAAGCCGACGGTTTTCCATAATCTGCCTCTTCGTAGTTTTTCTTTCCCTCCAGATGGGCCGCATAGGACGCAATCCCCACTTTGTGACATTTGTCCAGTGTCTCCTGCAGATTGTCGCAGACCGCGAACGGCACCCGGTAAATGGAACCCATGGTTGCACGGACCACCTTGGGATTGTAGACATCCACAGTCTCCCGGCTCATGAGGATCCCGGTCACCCCGGCCCCCTCTCCGGCCCGGAATATGGTCCCCAGATTTCCGGGATCCTGGATATTTTCCAAAAACAGGAGAAGCGCCCTGCCCTTTCCGGAAAAATCCTCCTTCTTCCAGTTCATGGCCTTCACCACCGCCAGGACCCCCTGCGGCGTCTGTGTATCCGCCATGGCTTTGAAGGCGTGGTCGGACATCTCCGTGAAGGGAATGCCGCCAAGCTTTTCCGCCCCTCCCTGCTCCAGGAAGGAATCGGAAGCGTAGACTGAAAGCAGCCTCCCTCTCGGCGCCTCCCGCACCATTTTGATCCCCTCCACCACAAAGGCGCCCTGCTCTCTCCGGCATCCCGGCTTTTTCTGAAGGGCCGCCACCTGTTTTACCTGACTGCTCTTTGCGCTGTCGATCCTCATAAAAGCTCCCGCTCCAGATCCTTGTTGCTCCCGATGATGATAAAGGTCTCCTGGCCCTCGATGATCCGGTCCGGATCCACGATGAGGACGATATCCTCCAGATCGCCCTTCCTGGCAATGATGTTGATGCCTTTCTTCCGGAGGTTCAGCTCCCGGATGCTCTTTCCGATCCATTTGGAAGGGACCTCGATCTCCACCATGCTGAATTTCTTGGAAAGCTCGATGGTATCGAGGAAATTGCCGGAAGCCAGGTTCCGCCCCAGCCGGATCCCCGTAGCCTTCTCCGGAAAGATCACCTGGTCGGCCCCCACCTTTTTTAACACCGCCGCGTGCATATCGCTGTTGGCTTTGGCCAGCACATAGGGCACGCCGCACTCCTTGGCGCAGATGGTCGCCATGATGCTGGACTCCAGGTTTTCCCCGATCCCCACGATCACACCGTCCATATTCTGTACCCCGAAAGACCGCACCACCGCCTGGTCCGCCACATTGGCGCAGGCCGCGTGGGTGACATATTCCGAAATATTCTGTACCCGGTCCTCCCTGCTGTCCACCGCCAGCACCTGACAGCCGCTCTCCTCCAGGGTGACCGCAATGCTGCTTCCAAATTCTCCCAGTCCGAAAACCGCAAATTCCTTTTTCGCCATTTTGCCCGCCTTTCCTGACAAATCCGCCCACGATCTGCCATAATGTCATATCTTGTCTGACCGCAGATCATTATGAAATTTTTTTGTTTCTTTTTGTCCTGTTTTGTTTCTCATTCCTCATTTTCGACTTTGATATCCCGCATCCAGCCAAAGACACTCATCCGATCAGGATCCGCTCCTCCGGCAGGGAAACATTCTGCTCCTTTCCCCTCCGTTTCATGGCCAAAGCCAGAGCCAGGGTCACCGGGCCGATCCGGCCGATATACATGACCAGGATGAGGATCAGCTTGCCGGCAGTGCTCAGGCCGGAGGTGATCCCCCTGGTCAGACCCACCGTCCCCATCGCCGACACGACCTCGTAGATCGTATCCTTAAACCCAAGGCCATCCGTGGCAAAAAGGAGGATCGACGCACCGAACACCACCATGACCGCCAGACCCGTCACCGTCAGGGCCGTCCGGCCCGCGTCGGCGGAGATCCGCCGCTTCATAAACTCGGTCTCCCGTTTTCCCCGGACCGTGGACAGGATGATCAGAAACAGGATCCCCACCGTGGTGGTCTTGATCCCCCCGGCTGTCCCTGCCGGAGATCCGCCGATCAGCATCAGGATCATGGTCAGCAGCGTGGAGCCGTCCGTCAGCTCTGCCTGGGGAATGGTCTCGAATCCCGCCGTCCTTGTCGTCACCGACTGGAAAAACGAGGCCATGATCTTATCCCCTGTCCCCATGTCGCCGATGGTCGCCGGATTCCGGTATTCAAAGAGGAAAAAGAACAGGGCCCCTCCCAGCACGAGAGCCGCCGTCATAATGAGCACCAGCTTTGTGTGGAGGGTCAGCCCGGCTGCGAATCCTCGTTTGTGTTCCTTCCGCTTTTTCCAGGAATCGATCAGGTTCCACCAGACCATGAAGCCGAGACCGCTTAAGACGATCAGGACCATGGTCGTGACATTGATGACCGGGTTTCCCGCGTAAGCCCGCAGGCTGGTCTCCCCAACCACATCCATCCCCGCGTTGCAGAAGGCGGAGACCGCATTGAATATGGACTTCCAGAGCCCCGGAAAGAACCCGAACTCCGGTATGAACACTGCAGCGTAACATACGGCCCCGATCCCTTCCAGAAGGAAGGTCCCTTTTACGATCCTCACCACCAGCCGTACCAGGCCGGAGAGGGTGTCCATGTTGTAGGTCTCCTGGATCAACATCCGGTCCTTCAGGGTGATCCTTCTCCCCACCAGGATCAGGACACACATGGCCGCCGTGATGACTCCGAGGCCGCCCAACTGCGCCAGGATGAGGATCACGATCTGGCCGAACAGGCTCCAGTGGACCGCCGTCGTCACCGTCACCAGACCGGTCACGCAGATACTGGTCGTGGCCGTAAACAGGGCGTCGACAGGATTCGTCCAGGCGCCGTCCGCCGAAGAGACGGGAAGCATCAAAAAGAAGGCGCCCACCAGGATCGCCGCCGCAAAACCCAGTGCGATGATCCTGGTGGTGCTGAGTCCCCGTTTTCGTTTCGGGAAAGTTCTTTTTTCTTCCATATCTTTACCGCCGCCTACTTCCCTTCATAGCAGATCACGCTGGAAACATCGTATCCCTTCAGCTTCTCCCTGCCTTTGAGGCCCGCCAGCTCCATAACGAAGCTGATCTTCACCACCTCGCCGCCCAGGCCCTCCACCAGCCTCGTGATGGCTTCAATAGTCCCGCCTGTCGCGATCAGGTCGTCGATGATGACCACCTTCTGGCCCGGCTTGATGGAATCCTTGTGCATCTCGATGACGGCGCTGCCATACTCCAGCTCGTATTCCATTTCCACCGTCTCGCGGGGGAGCTTTCCCTTCTTCCGCACCGGCACAAACGCTTTGTGAAGGTTGTAGGCGATCGGCACGCCGAAGATAAATCCCCTGGACTCCGGTCCCACCACCACGTCAAAATCAAGCCCCTTTAATGTCTCCTGCAAAAGGTCGATGGCCAGGTGAAGGCCATCCGCATCCTGCAGGATCGAGGTAACATCCCGGAAAATGATCCCCTTCTCCGGAAAATCCGGGATACTCCTCACGTATTCTTCTATCTTCTTCATCGTCTTGCCCTCCGTTTCTGCGGCTTTCCTTCCGCCTCTCTTCCTATTATAATCTGCCCGGATTCCCTTGGCAACCGGAAATCCTATTTTCTCTCCTCGATCACCGGCCTCCCCTCGATCGCCATCCTGCCCTCGAGTGCTCTCCTTTCCGCCTCCAATCGGTTTCCCAGCTGGCAGCTTAAGATCTGCACCTGCAAAGTCCTCCTGCCCATATATTCATGAATCTCCGGGTAGTAGGTGACGGAGATCCGGTCCCCCTCCCGGACAAGCCGGTCTGTCTCCTGTACATTCTGGAACATGATCCCCTCCATGTTGAGTCCCGCCCCGTCGGACAGGAGAAACTTCAGCACATTTTTATTTTTTCCGACAATGCTTTTCTGCCGGACCAGCAGGCCCTTCTGGGCAAACAGCGGTTTTTCGTTCCCGTTTCCGAAGGGCTCCAGCAGCCGAAATTCCGAGAGCAGCTCCTCCGTCACATAGGCAAAGGGCATGGGCACATCGATCCACACCTGCCTGACAAAATCCTCCTCCGAAAGCCCGCTGTCCCGGTTCAGAGCCTTCCGAAAGGCTTCCAGATTCTCCTCCGGCAGGGAAAGCCCCGCCGCCATGGGATGGCCGCCAAAGGCTGTCAGATACTCCTGACAGCGGACCAGATGCTCATACATGGAATAAGGCCCGATACTCCTCCCGGATCCCTTCAGCCCCGACGCCGCCCTGGTGATCACAAAGACCGGATGATTGTATTTTTCCCGGATCTTCCCGGCCACGATCCCGGCCAGGCTCTCATGGCATTCCGGCAGGAAGACCACATAGACATCGTCTTTTTTGATCCCCGTTTCTTCTATATTATATATGGCAGCTTTCACACTCTCCGCCGTCATATCCTTTCGCTTGTCATTTAGCTCCTTTAACTCCCAGGCCAGCTTTTCCGCCTCAGATTTTTTTTCGGAGAGGAGCAGGGCCAGAGATTTTTTTGCCGTATCCAGCCGCCCCCCCGCATTAAGGCAGGGTCCCAGTATGAATCCAAGGTGATAACAGCCGAGGGCCTCGGCGTTCAGCCCGTTGGCCTCGATCAGGGTCCGCAGTCCCAGGATCTGGGAATCGGCCATCCGTTTCAATCCCTCCTTCACCAGGATCCTGTTTTCCCCCCGCAGCAGCATCACATCGCAGACCGTCGCCAGCGCCGCCGTCTCCACAAACGGGGAGAGCTCTTCCTTCGGGATCCCCCAGGTCTCGTAAAGGGCCTGGGCCAGTTTGTAGGCAATGGCCGCCCCGCAGAGCAGCTTAAAGGGATATTTGCAGCCGGAACGGTGAGGATTTACCACCACATCCGCCGGAGGAAGGACTTCCCGCTTTTCCCCTGCGCCTTCCTCCTCGAAAGGCACTTCGTGGTGATCCGTCACCAGCACCGTCATGCCCAGGTCCTTGGCATGGGCGATCTGGCTTTTCGCCGCGATCCCGTTGTCACAGGTCAGCAGGGTGTCGATGCCGTCGGCCGCAGCCTGATCGATCAGCCGCACATTGATCCCGTAACCGTCCCGGATCCTGTCAGGAATATCACAGTCCACGTCGGCCCCCAGCCGCCCAAGGGCCTGCAGCAGGATATAGGTGGCGCATATCCCGTCCACATCATAATCCCCGACAACCCGGATGGCTTTCCTGCCGCTGATCTTCCTCCCCAGGATCTCCACGGTCTCCTCCATGCCCTTCATGAGAAACGGCGGGTCACAGTCGGCCAGGGTTCCACGAAGATACAGCCTGATATCCTCCGGTTCCTTGATCTCCCGGTTCCGGATGATCCTGGCCGTCACCTGATCGATATCAAATTGTTCTGAAATGCCTTTAAAATCTGCTTTTTTTCCGTATACGCGCCACTGTTCCTGCATGCTTCTATGTACCCCTCCTTTGTATGATCAAGAAATCCTGAGGATTTTTCTGTATAATGAAGACGGACCGGGCAGCCGCAAAGCCGCCCGGTCAAAATCATCCTGACCCTTTTGTCCTGATCCGCAGATTTCAGGCATTTTTCGCGTCCAGATCCTCCTGATTGAAAGCCTCCTCGATGGCTCCGCCCGGCGCTACCATGGGAAATACCTTGTCGTCGCTGTCGATCTGCACGTCGATGACCACGGGTCCTCCCGCCGCCATGGCCTCTCTAATGGCCGGCTCCACCTCTTCCTTCTTCGTAACCCGGATCCCCTTCGCGCCCATGGCCTCGGCCACCTTCACAAAGTCCGTCTTGTCCCGGAGGATGGTGGAAGAATAGCGCTTTCCGTAGAACAAGGTCTGCCACTGCCGCACCATGCCCAGCACGTGGTTGTTGATGACGATCTCGACCACCGGGATATTGGAGCGGACCGCCGTCGCCACCTCGTTCATGTTCATGCGGAAACAGCCGTCCCCGGCAATGTTGAACACTGCCTTGTCCGGACGTCCCATCTTCGCGCCCATGGCCGCCCCCAGGCCGTAGCCCATGGTCCCGAGGCCGCCGGAGGTGATGAAGGTCCGGGGCTCCTTATATTTATAGAACTGAGCCGCCCACATCTGGTGCTGTCCCACGTCCGTGGTGATGATGGCGTCGCCGTTTGTCACCTTATATAAAGTCTCCACCACGTAGGGACCGGTCAGCGCGTCCTGAGGATAAGTCAGGGGATGCCGCTCCTTCATGGCCTCGATCTCGGCCACCCACTCATGATGATCCTGTTTATTCAGGCGCTCATTTAAAATCTTAAGGACTGCCTTCGCATCGCCCACCACGGAGACGTCGCTGGAAATATTCTTGTTGATCTCCGCCGCGTCCACGTCGATGTGGAGCACCTTCGCGTCCCTGGCAAACCGCTTGGTATTGCCCGTCACCCGGTCGCTGAACCTGGTGCCGACGGCGATCAGGAGGTCGCTCTTCGTGATCCCCAGGTTGGAGGTCTTCGTCCCGTGCATACCCACCATGCCGGTGTAGCGCTCATGCTCCCCGGGGAAGGCGCCCTTGCCCATCAGGGTGTCCGCCACCGGGGCGTCCACCTTCTCCACGAACTCCATAAGCTCCTCGGAGGCCCCCGCAATGCTCACGCCGCCGCCCACGAAAATGTAGGGGCGTTTTGATCTCTCGATCAGTTCCACTGCCCTCGAAACGGCGTCCTCCTTGATCGTATTCACCTTGGGAAGGACCGGGGAGGGCTTCGCCGGCGTGTATTCTGTCTCCGCCGCCGTCACGTCCTTGGTCACGTCCACCAGCACCGGACCGGGCCGTCCCTCCGCCGCGATGCGGAATGCCCTGCGGATGGTGTCCGCCAGCTTCGTCACATCCTTGACGATAAAGCTGTGCTTGGTGATGGGCATCACCACCCCGGCAATATCCACCTCCTGGAAGGTATCCCGCCCCAGAAGGTTCACCGCCACGTTGGCCGTGATCGCCACCATGGGGACGGAATCCATCTGGGCCGTGGCGATCCCCGTCACCAGGTTGGTGGCCCCGGGGCCGGAGGTGGCCAGGCAGACCCCCACCTTTCCCGTGGCCCTGGCATAGCCGTCGGCCGCGTGGGACGCTCCCTGCTCGTGGGATGTCAAAATATGGTTGATCTCATTGGAATGCTTATACAATGCGTCATAAATATTTAAGATCGTGCCGCCGGGATAGCCGAACACGGTATCCACACCCTGCTCCTTCAGGCACTCCACCACGATCTCCGCACCTGTTAATTTCATGGTTGTTCTCCTCCTTATTTATCCTGCAGGATCGCCCCTGTGTTTCCGGACGTCACCAGGTTCGCATAGCGGGCCAGGTATCCCGTGGTGATCTTCGGCTCCCTGGGCTGCCATTTCGCCCGCCTTGCGGCAAGCTCCTCGTCCGACACCTTCACGTTCAGGCTGCAGGCGTCGATGTCGATGGCAATGATGTCGCCCTCCTCGATCAGGGCGATGGGGCCGCCGACCGCCGCTTCCGGGGACACGTGGCCGATGGAAGCTCCCCTGGAGGCGCCGGAAAACCGTCCGTCGGTGATCAGGGCCACGCTGGAGCCGAGACCCATGCCCGCAATGGCCGAGGTAGGATTTAACATCTCCCTCATGCCGGGACCGCCCTTGGGGCCCTCATAGCGGATGACCACCACGTCGCCCGCCACGATCTTTCCGCCCTTGATGGCCTCGATGGCGTCCTCCTCGCAGTCAAAGACCCTGGCCGGACCCTCGTGCTTCATCATCTCCGGCACCACCGCCGAGCGCTTCACCACGCCGGAGTCGGGGGCGATATTCCCCTTCAGGATGGCAAGGCCGCCGGTTTCACTGTAGGGATCATCCAGAGGGCGGATCACCTCTTTGTCCCGGATCTCGCAGCCCGCGATGTTCTCCCCCACCGTCTTCCCGGTGGCCGTGATCAGATCCGTATATAATAAATCCTTCTTCGACAGTTCGTTCATGACCGCGTAGACGCCGCCCGCCTCGTTCAGGTCCTCCATGTACGTGGGGCCCGCCGGAGCCAGATGGCAGAGGTTGGGCGTCCTGGCGCTCACCTCGTTGGCGATGTCCACATTCAGTTCCACGCCCGCCTCATGGGCGATGGCCGGGAGATGGAGCATGCTGTTGGTGCTGCACCCGAGGGCCATGTCCACGGTCAGCGCGTTCATGAACGCTTTCTCATTCATAATGTCGCGGGGCTTGATGTCCTTTTTCAAGAGCTCCATGATCTGCATGCCCGCCCGCTTCGCCAGCTTGATCCGCTCCGAATAGACGGCGGGAATGGTTCCGTTTCCGGGGAGCCCCATGCCGAGGGCCTCCGTCAAGCAGTTCATGCTGTTGGCCGTGTACATGCCGGAGCAGGAGCCGCAGGTGGGACATACCTTGTTCTCAAACTCCCTCACATCCTCCTCGCTCATGGTGCCGGCGCTGTAGGAGCCCACCGCCTCGAACATGCTGGAAAGGCTTCTCTTCTGCCCCTTCACGCGGCCCGCCAGCATGGGGCCGCCGCTGACAAAGATGGTCGGGATGTTCAGCCTGGCCGCCGCCATCAAAAGTCCCGGCACGTTCTTGTCGCAGTTGGGGACCATGACCAAGGCGTCGAACTGATGGGCCAGGGCCATGCACTCCGTGGAATCGGCGATCAAGTCCCTGGTCACCAGGGAATACTTCATCCCCATGTGGCCCATGGCAATGCCGTCACACACGGCGATGGCCGGAAACACGATGGGCGTCCCGCCCGCCATGGCGACTCCCTGCTTCACGGCCGCCACGATCTTGTCCAGATTCATGTGTCCCGGCACGATCTCGTTGTAGGAGCTCACAATGCCAATAAGCGGCCGGTTAAGCTCCTCCTCCGTATAACCGAGGGCATTAAACAGCGATCTGTGGGGCGCCTGCTGCATCCCCTTCTTTACTGCGTCACTTCTCATCTATCTTCACCTGATCCTTTCCGCTACTAAGCTTCCCATTTCCTTCGTGCCGACCTTTTTACATCCCTCCGAGAAGATATCTCCCGTCCGGTATCCGTCCGTGAGCACCTGCTGCACCGCCGCCTCCACGGCGTCCGCCTCTTTATCCAGATCAAAGGAATACCGGAGCATCATGGCCGCCGACAGGATCGTCGCCAGAGGGTTCGCGATGTCCTTCCCCGCAATGTCCGGCGCGGAACCGTGGCTGGGTTCATAGAGCCCCAGCTTCGTCTCTCCAAGGCTCGCCGAGGGCAGCATGCCGATGGAGCCCGTGATCTCGCTGGCCTCGTCGGAGAGAATGTCCCCGAACATGTTCTCCGTCAGCACCACGTCGAACTGGCCCGGATCCATCACAAGCTGCATGGCCGCATTGTCCACCAGCATGTGGCTCACCTCAATGTCCGGATAATCCTTCGCCGTCTCGTCCACCACGGCCCTCCAGAGCCTGGAGGAATCAAGCACGTTGGCCTTGTCCACGCTGATCAGCTTTTTTGACCGCTTCCCGGCGATCTCAAAGGCCTTGACGGCGATGCGCCGGATCTCGTTCTCGTCGTAGACCAAGGTGTCCACGGCCTTCCTCACGCCGTTCTCCGTCACGGTCTTTCGCTCCCCGAAGTAAAGCCCCCCGGTCAGCTCCCGCATGATCACCATGTCAAAGCCGTCGCCGATGATCTCCTTCTTCAGAGGGCAGGCATCCGCCAGCTCCTGATAGAGCCAGGCCGGCCGGATGTTGGCAAAAAGTTCCAGCCCTTTGCGAATGCCGAGGAGCCCGGCTTCCGGCCTTGTGGCCGGCGGCCCGTCGTACCAGCGGGAATTGCCCACGTTTCCGCCCACGGCCCCCAGAAGGACCGAGTCGCTGGCCTTCGCCTCCGCAAGAGTTTCTTCCGTCAGGGGCACTCCATGGACGTCGATGGACGCCCCGCCCATCAAAAGCTTTTTATATGTAAATGTGTGGCCATAAACGGCACCGACCCGGTCAAGCACCTTCATGGCCTCCGTAACAATTTCCGGCCCGATACCGTCACCGGGAATCACCGCAATCTGATAATCCATAAGGCTTCTCTCTCCTTCTTTCTTCGATTACCCTTTATAGTATCTTATTTTTTGTTGTTTTTCAAGCCGTACACGGGATTTTCCAGCAATCCGTCCATACAAAACTGGAATTTCTGATATAACATTCTGTTATGGAATGGATTTTCGGAATGATCGGAAATTATACCTTCTTGTCTTGTCACCCATAAGCGTCAATGTAATACTTGTTTTAAACCGAAATCATGCTATAATAAAACAAAGAAGAAACCGGACCGGCCGGCGGAATGCGGCAGGCCGAAAGGAGATATTATGGACACCAGAAACCTGACACTGATGACCGACCTGTATGAGCTTACCATGATGCAGGGATATTTTAAAGAGAACGCAAACCAGACGGCAGTCTTTGACGTTTTCTACCGGACCAATCCCAGCGGAAACGGATTTGCCATCATGGCCGGATTGGAGCAGGTCATCGACTATGTGAAGGATCTGCACTTCGGCGGGGAAGAAGTGGATTATCTGAGAAGCACCGGGCTGTTCGAGGAAGATTTCCTGGATTATCTGCGGAATTTTAGATTTTCCGGCGATATTTTCGCTATTCCCGAGGGAACCGTGGTCTTTCCCAGGGAGCCCCTGGTCAAGGTGATCGCGCCGATCATGGAAGCCCAGCTTGTGGAGACGGCGATCCTCAATATCATCAACCACCAATGCCTGATCGCCACCAAAACTGCCCGGGTGGTCCATGCGGCGAGGGGCGACGGCATCATGGAGTTTGGCCTGAGGCGCGCCCAGGGACCGGATGCCGGCATTTACGGCGCAAGGGCCGCCATGATCGGCGGCTGCATCGGCACCTCCAACGTGCTGGCCGGGCAGATGTTTGACGTCCCGGTGAAGGGCACCCACGCCCACAGCTGGATCATGAGCTTCCCCGACGAGCTGACGGCCTTCCGCACCTATGCGAGGCTTTACCCCACCGCCTGCATCCTGCTGGTGGACACCTACGACACGCTCCGCTCCGGCGTTCCCAACGCCATCAAAGTCTTTAACGAGATGAAGGCGGAGGGCATTCCCCTGAAGGGCTACGGCATCCGCTTAGACAGCGGCGACCTGGCCTACCTCTCCAAGGAAGCCAAGAAGATGCTCACGGAGGCCGGCTTCGGCGACGCCGTCATCTCCGCCTCCAGCGATCTGGACGAGCATCTGATCAACAGCTTAAAGACCCAGGGAGCCGCCATCAATTCCTGGGGCGTCGGCACCAATATGATCACCAGCAGCGACTGGCCCGCCTTCGGCGGCGTCTACAAGCTGGTAGCCTTGAAGGATAAGAAGACAGGAGAGTTCATTCCCAAGATCAAACTCTCGGAAAACACAGAGAAGGTCACCAACCCCGGCAACAAGACGGTCTACCGCATCTACGGCGCCGAGACCGGAAAGATGATCGCCGACCTGATCGCCCTTGTCGACGAGGAATATTCCTCCGACCAGCCGCTCCTCCTGTTCGATCCTATCGACACCTGGAAGAAGACCCACCTGGCGCCCAGGACCTACACCATCAGAGAGCTCCCCGTGCAGATATTTAAGAACGGGGAATGTGTCTATCAGTCGGATTCCGTCATGGAGATCCGGGATTACTGCAAACGAGAGCTGGACACCCTCTGGGACGAGGCAAAACGCCTGATCAATCCCCACCGGGCCCATATCGACCTGTCGGCCAGGCTCCACGCCATGAAGAACGACCTGCTGGAGTCCGTCGACAATATGACCCACCATCAGACAGATTAGGGCAGGAGCTTCGGAAAACGCCCTAAAAACGACGAACGGGAGACCTTTATGATACGACTGATCCTCATCGGACTTTTTCTTTTCTTTTTCCTGGTCCTTCTCTGCCCCGCCCTTCTGGTGGAATGGATCATCGGGAAATTTAACCCCGAAGCCAAATCAAAAAGTTCCCTCTGGCTGGTCCAGAGGGCTTTCGGCGTTATCCTGTTCCTGGCCGGAACAAAAATCGAGGTGACGGGCCGAGAAAATATTCCCGACGACCGCCCGGTACTCTACGTGGGCAACCATCGGAGTTACTTCGACATCGTCATCGGCTACCGACTGATCAAAGGGGAAGCCGGTTTCGTGGCAAAAAAGGAAATGCAGAAGATCTTTTTCTTAAGGCGGTGGATGACCAACCTCCACTGCCTGTTCCTGGACCGGGAAAATCTAAAAGAAGGGCTTAAGACGATCCTGACCGGGATCGATCACGTGAAAAACGGCGTCAGCATCTGGATCTTTCCGGAAGGCACCCGCAATCCCGGCTCCGGCCTGATGGATTTCAAGGAGGGCAGCATGAAGATCGCCGAGAAGAGCGGCTGCCCCATCATCCCCGTAGCCATGACAGGAACCGCCGAGATCTTTGAAAAACACCTTCCCCGGGTGAAGCGTTCCCATGTGACCGTCACCTTCGGCGAACCCATCGACGTTGCCGCCCTGGACAGACAGCAGAAAAAATTCCTGGGAGCATACACAAGGGAACGGATCTTAGAGATGCTCCCGGAGGAGATGAGATAAAGAACGCTTTTCTATTTTATCCCCTCCTGAGCCGGGTTGTCGATCCGCTTTCCCGTATAGTCAAAGCGGGAACCGTGACAGGGACAGTCCCAGCTCTTCTCGTCCGGATTCCACTCCAGCTGGCAGCCCATGTGGGGGCAACGGACGGAGACCACATGGAGTTCCCCGTTCTCCTCCTTGTAGACGCCGGCCTTCTTTCCCTCAAACTCCACCACTCCGCCGTGGCCGCAGGGAAGCTCCTCCGTCATGGCCCGGGGCGGCATAAAGACCTCCCTGGCCAGGTCCCGGACCGAGTGAAGGCCGCCTGACACAAAATTTTTCGCGGAGGCCGCCGGTGTGAACCGTTCCGGCGAAAACACTGCCGCATCCGGATTTTCCTTTCCGATGATGGCGTCCCGGATGACCATTGCCGCCGCCATGGAGTTTGTCATCCCCCATTTCTGAAAACCGGTCGCCACATACCAGTTCGGCGTTTTCGCGGAAAACCGGCCGATATAGGGCAGGCCGTCCAGGGTCATGCAGTCCTGGGCCGACCAGCGGAACCTTTCTCTGCAGTCCGGCCAGAGTGCCTTCGCCCGTTCCAGGAGCTTCCCGTATCTGCCTCCCTCCCGGTTTTCCCCGGTCCGGTGCCCTTCCCCGCCGAGGAGCAAAAGGCCGGCGGCGCTCCGAAGGGAAAGGCCGTCCCGATCCACTCCGTAATACATTCCCTCAGGCAGAAAAGCCCCCCTTCTCCCCGGCCCCTCCATATCCAACGCCAGCACATAGCTGCGCTCCTGGTACATCCGCATAAAGTAATAGCCTGGTACATTGACAAAAGGATAATGGCATGCGAACACCACGTGTTCCGCGCTCACGGTCCCCCGTCCCGTCCGGACCTGGCTGCCCTCCACCGAGAGTACCAGGGTATTTTCGTAGACCGTAAGCCCCTCCGCCGCCCCCTTTAAAAATTCCAGCGGATGGAAATGGGCCTGCCCGTGAAAACAGACCGCCCCTGTCACCGGAAAGGGAAGCTCCGTCTTCGTGGTAAAGCCCGCGGGGATCCCCAGGGCCTGCGCTGTCTCTGCCTCCCGCATGAGCGCCTCCTGTGCCTTCCCCTTTCTGCAGGAATAGAGGCAGGCGCTGCTCTCCGTAAAATGGCAGTCGATCCCGTATTCTTTTATGACGCGCCGGTATTCGCCGATGGCCTTTTCTCCTGCCGAAGCATACTGCTCCGCCGCCTCCATGCCGAACTGCTCCGCCAGCCTGTCGTAGATCAGTCCGTGCTGGGAAGTGATCTTTGCCGTGGTATTTTTCGTCTGGCCGCCCCCGATCCGGTCTGCCTCCAGGACCACCGTCCTGACGCCGCTCTCCGAGAGGAGCCTGGCCGTCAGGATCCCCGCCAGCCCGCCTCCGATTACTGCCGCCTCTGTCTTCATGTCCCCGGGCAGGGCCTCCCGCTCCGGGATGGATATGGTTTCCGTCCAAAGAGAATTCATATTTTATCACCTCGGACTTAGTATGCGCCAAAGGCAGAAAATAATTTCTTAAATGAAAAAAGAGGACTGCGTCAATCCTCTTTTTCACATTCTATAAAGATCACCGAACTCTCCGGCGGCAGCTCCATAGCCAGGATCCCGTCCTGTATGGTGGCAAGGACCTCCCTTTCCTCGTAGGAATCCCCTGCCGTCAGCATCAGCCGTCTCATGAGGCCGTCCGGCCGGACCCCGATCTCCCACACGGGGATCTCCACCCACATGGGAGACTCGCTGCTGTTCAGGGCCACCGCCAGCCTGTCCTTTTTGTCAAACCTTCCGTAGGCGATCAAATGCCATCCCTCCGCCAGCGGCTTTAAAGAACCGGTCTTCAAGGCAGAATAAGCCTTATGGATCCTGGTCATGCATTTGTGGAACCGGATCAGTGCCTGATCCTCGTTCCCCCAGGGATAGGTGCGCCGGTTGTCCGGATCGGTCCATCCGCACAGCCCCGCCTCGTCCCCGTAATAGATGGTCGGCGCTCCCGGCCAGGTCATCTGCACCGTCACAGCCATGTGCAGAACCCTCTTTTTCACACCCTCATCCGCCGCCTCCGCTCCCATGGAGCCGGTCCGTCCCACCGTCCGGTTGGTCCTGGTCAGAAAACGGGAATGGTCGTGATTGGAAAGCTCGTTCATGGCCACCTGGAGGGACTGCACATGAAACCGGCTCATCTCATGGCGCATGGTCCGGAAAAACAGCCCGCCGTCCGCGTAAAAATCGTCCCGGCGCTCATCGCTGTGCTTTTCCATCCCCGTCAGAAACCAGGTGAGCGGTTCCATGAAGGCGTCGTAATTCATGACGGTATCCCACTGATCCCCGACAAGCCAGCTCTCCGGATTCCCATAATGCTCCGCCAGGATCAGCGCATCCGGCTTCGCCGCCTTGACACTCTTTCTGAAATCCCGCCAGAATTTATGGTTAAACTCCTCACTGTGGCCCAGGTCCGCCGCCACATCCAGCCTCCAGCCGTCCACATTGTAAGGCTCCGACACCCATTTCTGCCCGATCCTCATAATGTAATCATAAAGCTCCTGGGACTTCTCATAGTTTAATTTGGGCAACGTATCGTGGCCCCACCAGCCGTCATAATGGACATTATAAGACCAGTGCCCCCCCGTAAACCGAAAAAAATCCCGATAAGGACTCTCCTCCGAGACATAGGCCCCCTTCTCGTAGCCCTCCTGCTCCTCGTAGATCCGCTCCCGGTCCATCCATTTGTTGAAAGAACCGCAGTGGTTGAAAACGCCGTCCAGGATTACCCGCATGCCCCGCCTGTGGGCCTCCTCCACCACTTCGGCAAAAAAAGCGTTGCTGGCCTCCAGGTTTACCTTGTCCGTCACCCTCGTGATGTATCCCAGCGCCTCCCGGTTCGTCTCGCCGGGCTCTACCGGCCGGGAAACATCATTGATAATCTTCCCGTAATGGGGATCGATATAATCATAATCCTGGATGTCATATTTATGGTTTGACGGGGAGACGAAGATCGGATTAAAATAGATCACTTCCACGCCAAGATCCTTCAGATAATCCAGCTTCTCCAGGACTCCCTGCAGGTCCCCGCCGTAAAAATTATTGACATCCAGAGGCTCGGGCGGCTGCCCCCAGTCCCTGACCCTGCGGACCGGCCGGCCGTCCACATACAGATATTCCCCGTCCCTCACATCGTTGTCCGGGCATCCGTTCCGGAAACGGTCCACAAAGATCTGATAGATCACGGCGCCCTTCGCCCAGTCCGGCGTATGGAAACCCGGCGTGATCCGGAACGGATACCCCCATTCCGGGTGTTCCGAAACCCCGATCTTGCTGTACCAGCAGGTCTCCCCGCCCTTTTCAAGCCGGAAACAATAACGGTATGGATCCTCAGAAAGAAGGATCTCTGTTTCATAAAATGTGAATGCCGGCTGTCCTTCTCCGGAAACCGGCCGCATCTCCTGCTGCCCGCCTCCGTCATCCACCAGATATACGCTGTCCAGATCCTGTTTTGCTGCCCGGAACCTGATCCTGACCGTATCGCCCGCATCCGGCTCCATGGGACATCGGTAATCTGCTGTCTCGTCACTGAAAAGAGCTCGTCTGTTGATTCCATCTGTCCGGTGCATACAAACACTCCTCGCTATGTTGTCTTTTAACATTTTATACCAAAACCCGCCCAAATACAAGACAGAATCCTGCTTTACGGCCGCGGCGGTCCGTTTCCCTGTCTGCCTATGCAAAAAGGATCCCGCCCGGCAGATGCGGCAAGTAAAAAGGACAGCCTGTCGATCGCTGTCCTTTTTAGGAGAAGGTATTTCTTTCTTATGGGGTGTAGCAAAACTATATAAAATGTATTGGGGGGGTACGTTCATTATTATAGCATTCCGCGCCTCTTAAGTGTGCACAAACTTTTCGGAAATACAAAAATATTTTTAGTATTTTTAACAGCCCTTCTCCTCCTTGCTCAGAACTCCTCCTATTAATTTTTCACAAAACGCTTCATTTACTTTGAAGAAAGCACTTTCCGATACCGGCATTTTATGGTATACTAACGGCAAAGTCATTCATCGGTCAAACGGATGGGAAACCGGACATCCGTCCAGACATTGAGGGGCTTTTCTTATGTCTTTTAAAGAATGATCTGAAAAGGAGAAACTGAAACGTGAAAACACAATCCCATTCCGGCAGAAAAAAAAAGCGGAGCTTAAGCGGAAAGATCCTGAAAAACACGGTCCTTAATATTCTGGTATTGGTGATCGTATGCTGCGTGATCATGGCTCTTTCCATGTATTCGCTGGCCGGAAGCATCCTGTTAGACAGCTTAAAGCCCATGGCCAGACAGTCCGCCAAGACCGTAGAGGCCAACATCCACATGCTGGCAGACCGGATGATGGCCATTGCGGCAGATTCCCGGATGAACACCGCCGCCAAACCTTCCGGAGAAGAATCGTTCCCGGAGGAAGAAGGGCTCCGGCGGAACCGGGAAGCCGTCCTTACGGAAGCTGCGGAAATTTACGAGTTTCACGCCATCGCCCTCTATAGTATGGAAGGAACACTGATGCAGGGAGTCGGAGACGCACCGGAAAGCCTCGACGGCGAATTCTTCCCTCTTTTAAAGGAGACCGATAATCTGACGATCCACCCCTCCACTATTTTTAAAGAGCGGCTGGGCATCACCATGGGCATACCGGTAAAACAGGACGGCGAAACCTGCATGTACGTGGTCGGCGTCTACAAATATGACGCCCTCAATGACGTGATCGGCAGCATCAACCTGGGGAAAAACGGCATGGCCTGCCTGATCAACCGGGAAAGCGACATTGTAGGCCATCCGGACCAATCCCTGGTTCTCAGCAAAAGCACCCTGTCGCAGCTTTATGACGGGGATGACCTTGCCCATGCCGCCATCGGGGAAACCGGGGCAGAGGAATTTACAGCAGACGGCAAAGCCATGCTGGCAGCCTTCTCTCCTGTCCGGGGCACCCAGTGGGCCCTGATCATCCAGGTCCCGAAATCAGATTACGACCAACTGATCAGTCAGGCACTGCTGGTGGCCGTACTGGTCACTGCGGCAGTGCTGACGGTTTCCATCCTGGTGGTCCTGCGCCTGTCCCGGTCAATCTCCCGTCCGGTCAAGGCCGTGACGGAGCGGATGGTTTCTCTGGCCGACGGCGACCTTCATACAGAGACTCCTTCCGTGGATTCGGGAGACGAACTGGAGATACTGACCCGGACACTGAATGCCACCGTGGAACGCCTGAACCGTTACATATCGGACATCCGGCAGGTATTGACTCAGATTGCCGACGGCAATCTGGACGTCGCCCCCCAGGTGGATTACCAGGGAGACTTTTCCCTGATCCAGAGCAGCCTGACGGCCATCTGTGAATCCATGAACGGGACCATCTCCGGCTTCCGGGCCGCCTCCGCCAAACTCGCCAGCATGTCCGAAGAACTGAGCGGCCAGTCCGGCCAGCTCCACCAGGCTTCTCTGGAGCAGAATCAGTCTGCGGAAGCCCTGGTCCAGGAGGTCTCCCACGTGAAGGAACGGCTGGCCGACGTTAACGAAAACAGTCTCCAAACCCGCGCCAAGACGGAAGAGATCGCCGGGCGCATCCAGGATGCCAACGACCAGATGTCTTCTCTTTCCAGGGCCATGGACGACATCCGGGCCAATACCGGAGAGATCACGAAGATCGCCATGGATATCGAGGATATCGCCTTCCAGACCAATATCCTGGCCATCAACGCTTCCATAGAAGCCGCCCGTGCCGGCGCTGCCGGAAAAGGGTTCGCCGTGGTCGCGGACGAGGTTCGCCAGCTGGCTTCCAAAAGCGCCGAGGCTGCCCAGAGCGCAACCAATATGGTCACCAACACCCGAGCCATCATCCAGACCGGCGTGGATCTGACTGCGAACACGGCAGATTCCCTTCAGGCCATTTCCGGCGTTTCTGATCAGATCAACGCCATTTCCGACCATCTGGTCGCAGCGGTCCGGAGCCAGGAAAGCGCCCTCGGCATTATGGAAGAACGGATTGGATCCATCTCCGACATTGCCGACAGGAATCTCCAAAATGCCGGTGGGACGGAACAGTCCAGCGGGCTTCTGGCCGACGAGGCCGAAAGCCTCCGATCCCAGGCAGAAAAATTTATTTTAAAGGAGGAACACAGATAATGAAACGAATCCTCAAAAGCATCTTGCTCCTGCTGCTTCCGGCCCTGCTTCTTGCCGCCTGCAAAAGCAAAACGGATCTGAAGGACGGTTACTACACGGCCCAGGCCGCCCAGTTCAGCCACGGCTGGAAAGAATATGTCACGATCATCGTCAAAGGAGGGAGCATCGTCTCTGTGGAGTACAACGCGGAAAATCCCAGCGGATTTATCAAAAGCTGGGATAACGCTTACATGCAGAACATGCTCCATTCCGCCGGGACCTATCCCAACGAGTACACCCGTAATTATGCCGGACAGCTCCTGGACGATCAGAACGCCGACAGTATCGACGCTTTAAGCGGCGCCTCTACCTCCCACGGCTCCTTCCAAAAGCTGGCAGAAGCCGTTCTGGAACAGGCAAGGCAGGGGGATTCCGACATTGTTGTTGTCGACACTTCCCGCTGAACCATTCTATCGTTCCTTAAGTCTGACGGAATCCTTACCGGGAATCACAAAACGCCATGCAAAATGTCACTGTTCTGCATGGCGTTCTCATTCTTCTCTGTTTCATTTTATCTGTTCTTTTAAACAGTCTCTCTAACTTCAAACAAGGCTTCAAACTCCTCGCCGCTTATCTTTTCCCTTTCCATGAGGAGTGCCGCGCTCTTGTGGAGAATCTCCCGGTTCTCCGCCAGAAGCTCCTTTGCCCGTCCGTAGCAGCTGTCAATGATCCGCTTCACCTCTTCGTCAATGGTGGAGGCCACCCGCTCGCCGTAGGACTTGGCGTGGGCCAGATCTCTTCCGATAAACACTTGATCGTCGTCATCCCCGTAACAGATCATGCCAATCTGGTCGGACATGCCGTACCTGGTGACCATGTTCCTGGCCGTCTCCGTGGCCTGCTTGATATCCTGGGACGCCCCCGTGGTAATGTCGTCAAAGATCATCTCTTCGGCAATACGGCCGCCCAGGCTGACTGTGATCTCCTGGAGCATCCTGCCCCTCGTGCTGAACATCTCGTCCTTTTCCGGCACCGGCATGGTATAGCCTGCCGCCCCGATCCCTGTGGGGATGATGGAGACCGTGTGGACCGGCCCCACATCCGGGAGCAGATGGAAAAGGATCGCATGGCCGCTCTCGTGATACGCCGTGATACGCTTATCCTTCTCGGAGATCAGCCTGCTCTTTTTCTCCATACCGATCCCAACCTTCACAAAGGACCGCTCAATATCTTCCTGCTTCAAAAAAGCCCGGTTCTCCTTGGCCGCCAGGATGGCCGCCTCGTTCATCAGGTTTTCCAGGTCGGCCCCGGTGAAGCCCGCCGTGGTCTGCGCCACCCTCTTCAGATCCACATCCTCCGCCAGGGGTTTTTCTTTGGCGTGGACCTGCAGGATCTCCTCCCGCCCTTTCACGTCGGGACGGCCCACCGCCACCTTCCGGTCAAAACGGCCGGGGCGCAGGAGCGCAGGATCCAGGATATCCACCCGGTTGGTGGCCGCCATCACGATGATCCCCTCGTTGACCCCGAAGCCGTCCATCTCCACCAGAAGCTGGTTTAAGGTCTGCTCCCTCTCGTCGTGGCCGCCGCCAAGGCCGGTGCCCCGGCGCCTGCCCACCGCATCGATCTCGTCAATGAATATGATACAGGGCGCGTTCCGCTTCGCATCCTCAAACAAGTCCCGGACACGGGAAGCGCCGACGCCCACAAACATCTCCACAAAGTCCGAACCGGAAATGCTGAAAAAGGGGACGCCGGCCTCTCCTGCCACGGCCTTTCCCAGGAGGGTCTTGCCGGTTCCGGGAGGGCCCACCAGAAGGACTCCCTTGGGGATCCTGGCTCCCACCTTCATATATCTGCCGGGATTCTTGAGGAAATCCACGACCTCCGCCAGATCTTCCTTCTCCTCCTCCAGCCCGGCCACCTTTTTAAAATTGATCCCGTGGCCGTCCCTGGAGACCTTCGCCCGGCTCTTTCCGAAATTGGCCATCCGGGAGCCGCCGCCCCCGCCGCCCATGGCGTTCATGGAACGGGTGAACATGCTCATGACCACCAGGATCACCACCAGCATCCCCACAAGGATCGGCAGCACGATGGTAAAGAACGTATCCTCCTCCGGCACATCCATCATGACCACGGTGATCTCCTTCTCCAGGAGATATTCCTTTGCCGCCGCCACATCCTCCACACTCCAGCTGAACGGGGTGGAGCTGTTTTTAAAATACAGCTTGACCTGCCCGGTCGGGACCTCCTTGTTGGGCCGGATCTCCGCCTTCTCCACATTATCCCGCTCCACCTCGGCCACAAATTCCTGCCAAGGCCTCGCACTGGTCTCGTTCATATCCTTCCGGATCCACATAAAGGCCACGGCTGCCACCACGATGATAAACAGGTAAAAGCCCAGCCCGCTGCTGTGTCTCTGCTCCAATTTGAAAAACCTCCTAATTATACCTCTACCACTCCGATATACGGCAGATTTCTGTATTTCTGATCATAGTCCAGCCCGTACCCCACCACAAACTCATCGGGGATGCTGAAACATGTATAATCCACCTTCACTTCCTTCTTGACCCGCCTGGAGGGCTTGTCAAGGAGGGTACAGATCTTGATATCCGCAGGTCCCCGCTGCTTTAAGACCTCCGTCAGGTAGCTTAAGGTCCTTCCGGAATCGATGATATCCTCCACGATCAGGACATGCTTCCCCTCGAGGGGCTCGTCGAGATCCTTGACGATCTTCACGATCCCGCTGGACTTTGTCCCTGCGCCGTAGCTGGACACACACATAAAGTCCAGAGACACCGGTACGGTGATCCGCTTTGCCAGCTCACAGGTAAAAAATACGCCGCCCTTTAAGATACAGATCAGATGCACGGCCTTCCCCGCATAATCCGCACTGATCTGCTTCCCGATCTCCTCCACCCTGGCATCCACGTCATCCTCCGGAAGCAGGATCCTGATTTTGTCTTCCATAAATAACCGTCCCCTTTTCTTTTGATCTTCCTACTCCTGCATCCCGGAGACCGTAACCTCCAGGACCCAGCCGCATTCCTCCGTTACCCTGTAAGCCTCGCTGGCCCTCCGGCCCGCGATCCAGAGCACATGGCTCCCCTCCGCGAGAAGAGGGATCCGCCCCCGCACATCCGGCGGGATCTTCTCATTGACCATATACGCCTTCACAGTCTGACGCCCTCCGGCCGCAAATGCCTGAAACCAGTCTCCCGGACGTCTTCCCCGCAAAGAAAGATTACCTTTTATTTTATCACACGCAAACCATTTCGTATACCTGTTTTCCGGAATTTTTTGTCCCGGTTTCCTCCGGACCCGCCGGTAACGGAACCTTTTCCCGAAAAGCTCCTCCTCCTTCCATATTTCCTCCGGGAAAAGAAAGCGCTCCTCCATCCTGTCCTCCGGTTCCGGAAACTGCCCCGCCTGCCCTCCGGAAAGGATCAGGGTCCCGTACTCGTTCCGCGCGGTCACTCCCCCCGGGAGGGAAATCCTCCGCCCCGTCCCCTTTTTTGTCAATTCCAGGATACTGTCCGTATGCTGCTTCGTGACGTCCTTAAGGCCCCCTGTGAGCCGCTCCAGGGCGCTCCGGAGGACCAACCCGGACATTGCCGGTTCCAGGGCTGCCAGCGCGCCCCCCGGCAGGCGGACGACCGGCCCCTCCTCCTCAAAGGCGGCCTGCCCGTCGAGCCAGGCCGCGGCCTCCCGTTCCATCCACCGCCCCGCCTCTTTTAACATCCCCGCCGCCCGGACGATGTTCGCGGCCGCCTCCTCATTGATCTTTCCGGCCTCCGGCAGGATCCTCAGACGGATCCGGTTCCTGCCGTACTCCTCCGAGGCGTTTGTGCTGTCCCGGCAGAAGGGGATCTCCCGTTCCAGGAGATACGCCTCGATCTCTTTTCTCGAGATCTCCAGGAGCGGCCGGATCAAAACGGAGCTTCCGCCGCCTTCCAAAGAGCTCCCCGCCCCAAAGGCCGTTTTCTCCAGACAGGGGAGAGGCGCCTTAAAGTCCATCCCGGAGAGCCCCCGAAGGCCGCTGCCCCGGAACAGGCGGAACAGTACCGTCTCCGCATTGTCGTCCCGGTTGTGGGCCACCGCCAGCCGGTCGCCGGAAAGCTCCCTGAGCGCCTCCTCGAAACAGGCGTACCGGACCTCCCGACCGGCCTCCTCCAGAGAGATCCCCCTCTCTTTCGCAAGCTCCGGGACATTCCGGTGATAGACCAGGAGAGGCACCCCCCTTCCCGCGCAGAACTTTCTCACAAAAGCCTCGTCCCTGTCCGCCTCCGCCCCCCTTATCCTGTGGTGGACATGGACAGCCGCCGTCCGGATCCCGAGCCGTCCCGCAAGCTCCAAAAGTACAGAGAGCAGGCAGATGGAATCTGCCCCGCCGGATACTCCGGCCACGACCAGCTCATCTGCCTTTATGAGTCCCTCTCTTTCAATGGTTTCCCGTATTCTCCGAAGCATGTACTGCCTCCGTTCAGGTCTGATAGTTCCTACTATACTTGATATCCCGCGTAAAGTCAAACAAGGATAGGCAATTGCGGGAATATTCTGCCAATATGTCCGTCCAAAGCCTGGCAGCGCCAATCAAACAGGGATATGGGAAGGACCGGACTCAGGCCTTCCATATCCCCACCGCCAATGCCGTCATATCATCCCTGCATTCCTTTCCGGAAAGCTTCGCATACCGCAGGATCTCGTCGGTCACATCCTGCAGGTTTTCCCCGGAAATGCAGGAGAGGATCTCCCGCATGGTCTCCTCCTTGTCCTCTCCGGCCAGCGCATCCAGGACACCGTCCGTCACCATGACGATCTTATCGCCGTCCTCCAGCTTCCGTTCCAGATATTCCGGCCGTATGCCGCTTAAGATCCCCGCCGGCAGCCCCTCGGCTTTTATCACCTCGATATTCCGTTTCCTCTTGACAAAAGTGGTCACGCCCCCCGCTTTCACAAAGCGGCACCTTCCGCTGTAAAGATCGGCCACGGCCAGATCTACGGTGATGGGCCTCTGCTCCTGCTCTTTTAAGAGCAACACCGCATTCATGAGCTTAAGAGCCTGCTCCAGCCCAAAGCCGCTGGAAAGCAGCTGTTCCGCCATCTCCATGACCGCCTCGCTGTCCTTAAAGGCCCTGCTGCCGGAACCCATTCCGTCGGCCACCCCGAAAAGCATCCGGCCGTCAGGAAGTTTGCAGAAGGTAAAATTGTCGCCGGAGGGCTCCTTTTCCGTCCTCGAAGCCCTGGAGATCCCGTGGAGCATCATATATTCCGGAGCTTTCACCAGCCGCAGGCTGCAGGCCTCCCTGGTCACGATCCTCCTGCTGTCTATGGCCGGGACAAACGGTTCCCCCAGGATCCGGCTTACTTCCTCGGAAAGCTCCCTGGCCGTCATGCACCGGTTGCCCGCCGCTTTGAGCCGGAGACAGATTTCCTTCTTTTCACCGCCCTTTTCCAGGATCGTCAGATCGAGGAGCCGGACCCGCCGAAACTTAAGCTCCCTGGAAAGCCTGTCCCTGTATTCCCCGGAAATGTCCCCGGTGGCCTCGATATCCACGGATAGCTCCGAGAGGATCCGCTCCATTTCCCGGAAACTTTCCGCCACCGCCTCCCGGCACTCCTCATACCTGCCCTTCCAGATAAGTCCCTCCAGGGAAAGGGCGGCCGTATCCCCGGGAACCACCGGGATCCCCTCCGCCACCACATTCTCATCCGCCTCCTCAGGCGCCTCCTCAGGAGGCCGAAAGGTTTTTGCCAGCCGTTCCATGGAATCGGAGACAGCCTTCACCCGTTCTGCCGCCGTCCGCTCCTTCCCCGGCATATAAAAAGAAAACGTCCGCACCGGCTCCCTTCGGATCTCTTCCCTGGTGCACAGATCCTCCGGTACCAGAAAAAAAGCCGCTGCCGCAGAAAAAAAGCCGCCGATCCCCGGCTGCGCCTCCTGGGGGACATAAAGGATCCCCAGGATCGCCGCGCCGGCGAGAAAGCCCATGGCGCTCCCGGTTTTCCCGAGGCTCCTAAACAGACCGGCCAGGACTCCGGCCAGGCACAGCATCCCCATGGAAGAAATATCCTCCTGCAGGACCGTTTCCAGGATCCCGCAGCCGGTCCCGGCCACAGCCCCGATCCCCGCCCCATATTTATAGCCGGTAAACAGTACGCTGAAATACAGCCCGGCCCGCAGGACCGAGGCAAAGGCCCGCCCCTGCGCCAGAAATGCCGCCAGCATAAATCCTCCGGACATCGCCAGGACCGCTCTGATAAATGTCTCCTTTTTCATAACGAATCCTCCCTGAGAGACTATTATAACAGTCCTGTCCCGGGAAGGCTGTCGAAAGGGGAGAGCCGCATGAAAAAAGTTTTCGACATCTTTTTGTCATGCAGGGAACGAAGTTTCTTATATGACAAAAAGAGCGGCCGCGTTCCCTCCGGAACACGCCGCCCCCGCATTGATCATTATTCTTCCTCATTCGGCCTTAAGAGTGTCTCGCCGGGATTTACCAGACCCAGCTTTGTCTTTGCGATCTCTTCTATGTATTTTTTTGTCTGTACGTAGGCCTCCCGCTCTTCCAGTTCCTGCGATCTCTTTTTTTCCTGCTCGATCTCCTCCTGCAGTTCGGTCTCCCTGGTCCCGTACCGGCTGTCCCTGACCTGCAGCGCCTTCGTCTTGTAAAAAAGAATGCCGCAGAACAGGAATGTCACCAGCAGGATCCCCATGATGACGGTCTTGCTCTGCTTCCTGTATCTTTTTCTTTCTCTGTTTCCTGCCACAGTTTTCCTCCGAACCTTCCCGTTTACTCTCTTTTTTCTGCGCCCGTTTTATCTCCAGCCCGGATCTCACGGCACGCTGTTTCTCCCTGATTTTTATTGTAAGCCATCCCGCCCGCTTTTTCAATAGCCGTCCCAAGATTTTTAGGGGCGCGGCAAGTCCTTTTATGGCGAATCCGAGGGCGGCTCCCAGCCATTTCACGAAAAAACGGCTCAGGGTGATATGGTACAGCCACATGCCTGCCCCGGCCCCCGCCAGGGCATACCACCTGAGATTTCCGTCATTCATGGAAAATAGCAGCACAAACAGAGCAAACGCCGCGAAGATCCAGTACAGGAAATCCTCTGCCGCTACCACGGCAGAAGCATGTCTCACGGCCGTCCTCAGGATGCGAAACACATCGTAAACTGCCGTCAGGGCTGCTCCCCACAGCAGGGATACCAGAAGAAATTCCGCCTCCTGGCGGATCATGCCGCTCATCATTTAAACAGACGGCCCAGGAAGGATTCCCCCTGGGCCTTCCTGCCCCGGCTCTCCGAATAGACCAGGCTGTCCACGCGGCCCCCGATCTCCACCTCGCCCTGTTCCACCGTCAGGCGGCTCACCTTCATATCCTCCCCCTTCACCGTCAGACGGCCAAGGGTCGTCTCCAGGATCACCTCTTTTTCATCAAAGGATATCACGTCGTCTACGCCGCTTATGACCGCGTAGGAACGCTTATCCAGCGATATCCTGTGAGGTTTTGTCCTCTGCCTCTGCTCTTCCATTCCCGCTCTCTCCCTTCCAGATCCCCCTCTGTCGGGGCATCTCCCTATCTGAATCCTATGCGGAAATGGGCCGGCCTATGACGGATGCTCAAAGATAACGGAACATCTCTCCCGCATCCTCCTTTTTGGTGCTCTCCTGCACCTTCAGGACTTCTGCCTTCACAGAACGGTTCCCAAACTGCACCTCGATCACGTCGCCCTCTTTGACATTTAAAGAGGCTCTGGCCTGCTTCCCGTTGACAAACACCCGGCCGCTGTCACAGGCCTCGTTTGCCACCGTCCTCCGCTTAATGATCCGCGAAACCTTTAAATATTTATCCAGTCTCATATTCCTCTCCTTTACGCTTTCTTCCCCCTGCTCGCCGCGGTGCTGTGTGCCGGTGGCACGCGTTTAGCACCGACCGAAGCGGAGCGTAGACCACCGATGCGCCGCTCCTGCGGCATATCATCCTCTGCATCGGCGTGTGCAAAAAACAAACTGCCGCAGATGCCTGCGGCAGTTTTGGTCCTGACTGGGGGATCTAACTGTTCACCTTGTCCTTGAGTGCCTTGCCCACCTTGAATCTGGGCATCCTGGAGGCCGCGATCTTCATGGCCTCGCCGGTCCTGGGATTCCTTCCGTCCCTCTCCGGCCTCTCAGACACTTCAAAGGTACCAAAGCCGACTAACTGCACCCGCTCTCCCTTTACCAGCTCCTCGCTGATAACATCGACCAATGCGGCTACTGCCTTTTCGGCATCTTTTTTGGACAGCTCTGCCTGCTCGGCCACTGCTGCGATCAATTCAGTTTTGTTCATAATAGCTGTTCCTCCTAGGGTTGTTCATAGAAATCAATATTGCTCTCCATTATTTATAAACTGATAAGCGCGTTTTGTCAAGGAAAATCCTCCGTTCCCGCAGTTTTTACCGTTTTTGCCGTTTCCGTCATCCCCGCCTGTTTTACAGCCTGATTCCCCGCTTTCTGGCCTCTTTCTCCTGACGTTTGATCTCGTCCCACCGGGCCCTGCTCTCCTCGGCAGTCCCGTAGCTTTCCCCGCCGAACACATGGGGATGGCGCCGGATCAGCTTCCGGCACAGCACGGAGATGACCTCCTCCACGGTGAACTCCCCAGACTCCTCGGCGATCCTGCTGTGGAGCATGACCTGCAGAAGGACATCCCCCAATTCCTCGCAGAGATTTTCCATATCCTCTTTATCAATGGCCTCCAGGACCTCGTCACATTCATCCCGCAGGCATTTCTTCATGGACCCGTGGGTCTGAGCCCTGTCCCAGGGGCAGCCGTGCTCCGAGCGGAGTGTGGCTATGATCTCCTTCAATTCCTCAAAGCTGTATCGCTCTTTTGTCTCCATGTCTTTATCCTCCTCGGATAAGCATACCTTATTTTTTGCCGAATGGCAATAGCGGGGTCCCCGGAGGGGATACCTTATTTTTCGCCGAATGCCCTCGCTTACGCTGGGGCAGACCCTGGCAATAGCGGGGTCCCCGGAGGGTTGTCAGCTTTCCATCTGTCTTCCCAAAAATCCCGCCGCCGTCAGGGCCAGCTTCTGTTCCAGCGTCCCCATCCTGTACTTGGGATCTTTAGAAAGTAAGAGGACGGAACCGATGGCATCCCCCTCGCATAGAATGACCGCCGTCACTTCTCCGGAATATTCCTCCGCATCCTCGTCCGTCACAGGAATGAACTGTCCGTCATCCTTCTCTGCCAGCACATTATTCCGGTTCAGGATGGACTGCTCCAGCGCCTTGCTGATGCTCTTCTGCAGAAGCTCCTTCTTCGCCCCTCCGGCTACCGCAATGACCTGATCCCTGTCGGTGACGCAGACCGCAAGCCCCGTAGACTGAGCCAGTGCGTCCGCATACTGCTTCGCGAAATTCCCGAGTTCCGCCATGGGAGAATATTTTTTCAGGATGATCTCGCCCTGCCTGTCGGTAAAAATTTCCAGCGGCGTCCCCTCTCTGAGCCGCAGGGTCCTGCGGATCTCCTTAGGGATCACCACCCGGCCAAGGTCGTCTGCTTGTGTCAAGTCCTCACAAGAAAATTTTTTCTAAATCTGCGAAGCCGCATAATTACTGGCTTTTTCGACTTTTCTCGTCAACCGGCGCTACTCCGATTTTGGCCCAAAATCGCTTACCCCTTGTGATATTTTAGGACAAACTTCGAATTTCTCAAGATTTTATCCTTGAATGGCCAAAATTCACCTTATATCTTTAAACTGTTTTCATCAAGCAGGAAATTGCGAAGCCCCATGGTAATAATGCCTTCTTCATTTCTTCTGGCCTTAATGTTATCTTCCACGAATTTCCATAGAATCCCTCCATTACGGATTCAGGTGCTACTGCACCTTTTTTCGTAATATACGATATTCGATTTTGCGAATCCTGTCAATCAGGAATGATTTATCTTCATATTGGAGAAGGTTCTCCTCTCAAACCACTGTTTCAAAAACATTTCCCAATTTCCATGCAATTTCGATTTCCCTGGAGCTGTATACCGTCACCCGCTCTACCTCGTCATACATTCGTTTCCGCAGTTCATCATCTGATAAATCCAACAGGCCTCCGGAAGCCGCAAGCTGGCCGATGCGCTCCGATGCCCGTTCCTGCTCTTCCCTCAAATCGTCTTCCTCTTCCTGCAGCACCTCCAGTTTCTTTTGCAATTCTTCTTTACGTTTGAGAAGCTTTTCCTTTTCCTGAAGAAACTGATTCTTCGTCAAAGTCCCTTCCCGGAACTTTTCATAAAATTGCAGATTTTTGTCCTTGATCGCCGCAAGCTCTGAAGCAGCCGCCTTTTGTTTCCGCCTGCAGGACTGAAGCGGCCGCTCTTTGTAAGTCCCGGGTATCTTCCGGTATTCTTCATCCATCAGCTGCAGCTGGGCTTTGTATGCTGTTAAAAGGATCCCTTCAATCTCTGTCCTGCTCCAACTGATTTCTCTGCATACAGCATCCTTTCGATATAATTTTGTTGCGCAGGAATAATACTCGTCTGTACCGAAGGTTTTTCTCAGGCGTCTTCCACAATGGCCGCAGTAATAAACCCGGTCCCGGCAGTCTTTATGTTCGGGCAGATAATATTTCACTTTCCGCAGGGAAGCATTTGCGGCCTCATATTCTTCATGGGTTACGATAGGCGGATGGCTTCCTTCCACAATCACCCATTCTTCCGGCTTCCTCCTATGCTGTGTGGTTGCCCGTATCGTCCTGTTTTCACATTTGAAATTAACCATTGCCCCCGTATACTTATAATCTTTTATAATACGGAGTACCGCCTGATGGCTCCACATGACGTCACTGTATTGATTCGACCTGGAAAGCTTCTTATATTCCATTGGTGTCAGAATTTTTCTGGCATTGAGCATTGCAGCGATTTCCGTCGTTTTCCTGCCGGATATTGCCGCTTTGAATATCTCCTGGACAACGGGCGCCGTGACCGGATCCGGGATCATCTCATGTTTTACACCTTCTTTTTTCATATATCCATATGGACAATTCGTTACATACCGTCCTTTTTCCATTTTCAGATGCATCGCCGACTTTACCTTCTCAGAAAGATCCTGACTGTATCTCTGATAAATTAAGTTACGAAATGCCACGTCAATTCCACCGGTAGTCCCAATATATCCATTACTGTCATAAGAATCATTCACGGCAATAAACCGGACTCCCAGAAACGGAAAAATATGCTCTAAGTAATCCCCGACTTCCAGATAATTTCTCCCGAATCGGGACAAGTCCTTTGCAATAATACATGTGATCTTGCCGGAACGGACCAGCTTCATCATTTTCTGAAATCCGGGCCTGTTAAAATTCGTCCCCGTATACCCGTCGTCGACAAATTCCAAGGTCTGGAGCCGTTCCAAATCCGCATGGCCGCTGATATACCGTTTTATCAGCAAACGTTGATTCTGAATACTGTCACTTTCATTCTTTAATCCATTTGTCCCAAGATCCAGGTCATCCTGCGACAATCTCAGATACACTGCAAGTGCCACATTATGCAACCTCCTCCCGTATTCTCTCGCATTCCTGCATCAGAGCTTCAAACTCATTCATATATTTAAAGGAAATATCAATGCTTTTATCCGCATAAAGCCTGATTTCTTCCACCATGGCCTGAACCATCACAGGCGTCAGTTTTTTTGTGTGATAATACTTTGCAATAAGCTGTTCCCACTTCTTTTCTCCCTCTCCGGTTCTCTCTGTTTTTGTGCGAATCCGTTTAAGCTCAGTCAGTTCCTGCTCAAGACATTCCAATTCCACCGCATACTTCTGTTTCGCATACACATATTCGTCCTGAGAAAGGAGTCCTTCTTTTAAATCCACATAAAGCGAAGTACATAGATCTTTATATTTGTTTATCCCGGACTGAATTTCCTGAATGCGGGCAAGTGGAGCTGTCCTCTTTGACTTTTCTTTTTCCATGGCAATCAACTGTTTCAATACCTTCTGCGTGTCTAAAAACACCTCCATCTGTTTTTGAATGGTACGTAATACTGCTTCATCCAGTTCTGCCGCCCTGATATTTTTTTTAGGGCAGGCCGTTTCTCCAAGTTCAATGTTCTCCGGACACTTATAATTATAGTAGATACTGGTTCCGCTTTTTTTAGAAGTACTGTATGAATGTACCTGCTTGATCACCCGTCCGCAGTCTGCACAGCGAAGCAGAGAACCATATGGATTTTCCCTTTTGGGCAGGCCGGCATATTTTCCGTAAGTGTTTTTCGCTTCCCGTGCTTTTTTTTCATTGACTGTCTGGACCCTTTCCCAAAGCTCGCAGGTGATAACAGGTTCGTGAGTTCCTACTGCCAGATCCCATTCCGATTTTTCTGTCCAGTGAAAGGCAACGCCTTTATACAGACAGCTGGTACTTCTCCCCTGTTCCAGATTCCCGATGTAAGCCACATTTTTCAGCAGATCTGTAAGTACATGCCGGTTCCATAAAAGCCCGGAGCCGGCCTTATTGTTATTGGTCAGAATCCCCCGCTCATACCGCAGCCGGCCGGGCGAAGGAACATCTCTCTCATTCAGCCTCCTTGCAATCGCAGTAATCCCGAGGCCCTCCGCCCTCATTTCAAAAATCTCAACAACAAATGGCGCAATCTCAGGGTCAATGATCAGATGATTCCTGTTTTTAGGATCTTTCAGGTATCCGTATGGTGCATAATTTCCGATATATTCCCCCCGCAACCGTTTGGCCTTCATGGTCGAGCTGACCTTTCGTGAAATGTCTTTGGCATAAATATCATTTACTACGTTTTTCAAAGAGGCGCCCAGCTCTTCTCCCGAAGTTAAAGAAGCGCTGTCATAATGATCATTCACAGCAATGAACCGAACATTAAGAAAGGGAAATATTTTTTCCAGATAATTGCCGGATTCCACATAATTACGCCCTA
>CAMSZT010000028.1 GCA_947066815.1 uncultured Lachnotalea sp. | reverse complement strand
GAGTGTGGGAGATAGAAAACCCTAAAAAATCATAGTGTTAAAACCTAAAGACGGGTTTCGTCGATTTCCTTCCTGTATTCTCGCAAAATGCGGAAGCTTAAGAGAATCCTCCGCTTGAATAGAATGTTCTAAGATGATACAATATGGATAATGATACCTCTTTAGGGCAATAGAAAGGAATAGAATCATGGCCGGTAACAATGCAGCTCTCATCAATCCAAACAGCAATATACCCATGTACAAACAGGTATTGGCTATTTTAAAGGAACAGATTACCAGTGGAAAGTTCCAGGAGGGCGACCGCCTTCCCTCGGAACTCGCTCTGATGCACGAATTCGGTGTCAGCCGCATCACCGTCCGGACGGCGATTGCGGAGATGGTGGACGACGGGCTCCTGGTGCGCTCTCAGGGGAAGGGCACCTTCGTCGCACAGCCCTCGATCTCCCAGCCCGCCAACGACGCCATCGGCTTCAACCGCTCCTGCATCCTTGCGGGGAAAACCCCTTTTACCCAGCTCTTATCCATCGAATGGGTTTTTCCCACTGACAAGCAGGTGCATTATTTCCGAATCGACCCCCAGACAAAGCTCATCCGTTCCAGGCGGCTCCGCAGCGTTGACGGAAATCCAACCATGATCGAGACCAACCATTATCCGCCCGGTTTCGCCTATTTGTTCGAGGAGGACCTCAACGGCTCCCTCTTTGCCATCTTAAAGAAACACAACTTCCAGTTCACGGTGACGGAACGGACTCTGGAGACCTGTTTCCCCAGCACCCACGAGTGCCAGCTTTTGAACATCAAATCCGGCACGCCGCTGCTTCTGTTCCGGGACTCCCACGCCGCCCTGGACGGCTCCCCCTCCTTCCTCTCCAGCCAGCTCTACAACACGCAGAACATGAAATTCTATTTTTAAACGCCAAAAAGCCGGGGCCTCGCACCGCAAAAATAGTGCGAAATCCCCGGCTTTTCTTCCTGGTTTTCTGTCAGAATAGATCAGTTCGGCTATAGTTCGGCTATAAGGCAACGTGGGGAAATTCCTCACTCCTCCCCGGAGAGGGCCGAAAGCCTGTGGGAGATTTCCCGCAGGGAGCCGTAGGCATCCTCAAAAATGCGGCACATGGCCTCATAGCGGGCGGCCGCCTCCAGGTTCGGTTCCACCGCTTCTGCAATCTGCAAGAAGTCTTTCGCCACCGAGTAATCCGGAAAAATTCCCACCCCGACTCCTGCGATCAGGGCACCTCCGATGCTGGTTCCCTCCTCCACGTTGGACGGAATGCAGATCGTCTTCTGGAACACGTCCGCAAGGATCTGCCGCCAGGCATGGCTCTTTCCGCCTCCGCCGATCAGGACGATTTCTTCCACCTTCGTATCCTGCTCGATCACGTTCAGCAGGAGTTTCAGGTTGAATGCGACCCCTTCCATGACTGCCCGGTAAAAATCCCCCTGGGCCGTCTCCTGGCGCAGGCCGAGAAAGGCTCCCCTTGCCCGCAGGTCATACCAGGGGGAACGCTCCCCCATCAAGTAAGGAAGAAAGAGCATTCCCCCCGCTCCCGGCCGGCTTTCAAGGACCAGCTCCTCGATCGCCCCGTAGGAGAGCGGCGGCAGGGACATCCGGCTCCTCGCCCAGGAATGGGCCAGGCCTCCCGTCTGCATGGTTCCCAGATACACGTACCGGCCCGGTATCACGTGGGGTTCCGACTGCATCCGCCCCTCCCGGTCCAAAATCAGCCGCTCCGTCTCCGTCACCAGCCAGGTGGAGCTTCCCAGGCAGAGGTAACTGTCCCCGGGTTCCGTGCAGGCCGCCCCCAGGTGGGCGGCCGAACCGTCCCCGGCCCCGGCCACCACGGGCGTCCCCTCCGGGACCCCGCACGAGAGGGAAGCCTTCTTTGTCACTTTTCCGATCATAGTCTCGCAGGGGACCACCTCCGGGAACAAGAACCTGGGGATTTCTGCACACTCCAGGACCTCGTCGGACCAGTCCTGCCTGCTGATGTCGTAGGCGATGGTGTAGGCGGCGTCCGTCGGATCCGTGACGAGCCTTCCCGTCAGCATAAAATTGATAAAATCCTTGGCCTGGATATATTTGTAAGCCTTCCCATAGAGCTCCGGCACATGCTCCTTCTGCCACAGGATTTTCGGCAGGCTGTAGGACGCACTGGGCGGCTGCCCGGTGATTCGGTTATACCGCTCCCTGGTCAGCCGCCCTGTAATCCGTTCACATTCCGCCTCCGCTCTGGCGTCAGACCAGATCAGGCTGTTCCCCAGAGGGACACCGTCCTTGTCGAGGGCCAGACAGCCCATCATCTGTCCCGACACTGCCACCACTTCCACAAGAACCCCCGGATTCCGCTCAAGAACCGTCCTTGCCGCCTCGCAGACCGCATGCCACCACTGCCACGGGTCTTCCTCCGCCCAGCCCGGCTTCGGGTAAAGCGGGGAATACGGCACGACCGCACTGTCAAGGAGCTTTCCGTCCGTCCCGAACAGAGAAGCCTTGTTGCCGGAGGTTCCAAGATCATGGGCAAGAATGCATGGTATCATAACGGTTTCTTACTCCTCCTCCTTCAAAAGGCGGATGATATTCTCCGAGGAGGCCACGCCCATGCCAAAGCGGTCCACGCCCATGTCGTACATCTCCTTGACCACGGAGAGCTCCCGGATCCCGCCGGAGACCTTCACCTTGAGCTTTCCGTCCGCCGCCCGAAGCATCAGCCTCGCATGCTCCAGGGTGCAGGGACCCACAAAGCCCGTTCCGGCCTTCACGAAGTCCGCGCCGCCCTCTGCCACCAGCTTCACGGCCGTCTCAATCTGCTCCGCCGTCAGGGTCGCAGGCTCGATGATGACTTTCAGGTTGTGTCCCGCAGGCACCGCAGCCCGTACCGCCTGGATGTCTTTCAGCACGTAGTCGAACTCGCTGTTCTTGAGGGCCGCAATGTTCATCCACATGTCAATCTCGTCACAGCCGAGATCCATGTAGGTCTTCGCCTCGAACACCTTGACCTCGGTCCGCTCCGTCCCCGCCCCCAGGGAGGAGCCGACCCCGCCGCCGACGCCGGTAGACGTCCCGGCAAGCTCTTTCAGCAGATAGTCATAGTAGGAAGCGAATCCGTACACCTGGGCGAACCCGTACTTCTTCGCCGCCTCCGCCAGATCCCTCTGGGAAGAAAAAGACATGGTAGCCGCAATGCATGCGCCGTCAACCATATGTGCAAAGGTTTCTGCTGTTAACTTCTTCATAGATACCTCCTACATGCATAATTCAAATTTGCGCAGCGGAAACTGCGTAATTATGCAAAGGTTTCTCTGTCAATCCCGGCCTCCTCACAGATCCTGTCGATGGCCCGCATGGACTGGGACAGGTAGAGCTCCGGGTCTCTGAAATAGGGGGCCAGAAGCTCCGTGGAGCACCAGCCGTCATAATGGTTCCTCTTTAAAATCCTCATGAAATCCACCAAGGGGAGGACTCCGGCCGCATCGTCCAACTGGGAATGGAACTCCGTGGCCCCGTCGCTGTTGCAGATATGGACGTATTTCATCGTCCCGTTTAATTTGTCAAAGTATTCGGAATAGGGCTCGTTGGCAATAAAGGGGGGAACCACGTCGATCATGGTACAGAGCGCCCTGCTTCCCACCAGCCTCTGCAGCCTCGCAATGTCGTCCGCACAGGTGATGGTGTTGCCCTCCGAGGGAGACAAGGACTCCAAGATGATGTCCACCCCCACCTCCTCCGCCCGCTTGCAGAGCGCTCCGACGCCCTCCGTAAGGATTTCCCAGACCTCCTCCCGGTCTCTTCCGTATCCGGGATGCTTGGCCGTGATCTGCATCTTGTCCGTCCCCAGGGCCGCCGCCGTCTCCACGCTGCGCTTTAAGTAGGCCGCCGTCTCCTCCCGCTCCTTTTTGCTGGCGGAGGTCAGGCTGTAGGGGTAGGCCAGAATCTCCGGCGTGAACATGGAAATTTCCACGCCGTACCTCTTCTTCCAGCCCAGCACCTTTTCGATGGCCGCCTGGTTCATGTCCCAGGCATAGGCGTGGGGCCTGGCTCCCCAGACCTCCACGCCGTCGAAGCCATATTCCTTCGCCATCTGAAAGCAGTATTCCAGGGGATACCTTGCAAACTGATACGTCAGGAAAGAAAACTTCATCTCATTCAATTCCTCCGAAGCTTATTCATAGGTGCCGTTTACCACTGCCTCCGCCGTCATCAGGGAAATCTCAGACTGCTGTACGGCTTCCACGGTCTCTCCCTGCAGGATCTTGTAGGCAGTTTCCAGGGACACAGAACCGAGGGTCTTGGGATGAAGGTCTACCACTGCGATCATGTTGCAGTCTGCGCCGTCCTTCTTCATGATCTCCTTCTGCTCCGGGGTGGCGTCATAGCCCACGATCAGGACGTCCTGTCTTTCGTTGGCCTCGCAGGCCACGTAAGCGCCCAGGGTGCGGTCGCCGTCGGGGCAGAAGATGCCAGTAATGTCCGTGTGCGCCTGAAGCATGTTCTCCACAGTGGTGCGGTGGGTGTCACGGGTACCGCTGGAAAGCTGCTCGATAATCTCAATATCGGGGGCGATCTCTTTCAGCCTGTCTTCAAAGCCAAGGATCCTTTCCCAAGTGGAAGTCACGGATTCCAGGTCGGACACGATCAGGACTTTGCCTTCCTTGCCCATCTTCTCCACCAGGTAATCCGCATCCATAGCGCCGCCGCCCGCATTATTGTCAAGCACCTTAGCGTCCACTTCAGCCTGGGTCTCAATATCCCAGTTGACCACCACGATACCAGCTGCTCTTGCCTGGTCGATATAAGGCTCAATGGCATCCGCATCCACGGGAGCGATGCAGATGGCATCCACGCCCTGGCTGATCAGGTCTTCCATGATGGAAATGTCTTTCTGCATGTCGCCTGCGGGATCCATGTAAACCAGCTCCACGCCCAGCTCGTCTGCCTTTGCCTGGGCGCCGTCAATGACGTCCACGCCAAATTCCTCTGCCAGGGAGTAGGTGATCATGGCGATGGTGTAATCCCCGTCGCCGCCCGCCTCGTCAGCCTTGGTGACCGCCTCCGTCAC
Source organism: uncultured Lachnotalea sp. (assembly GCA_947066815.1). Lineage (GTDB taxonomy): Bacteria > Bacillota > Clostridia > Lachnospirales > Lachnospiraceae > Lientehia. The sequence goes on along the minus strand of CAMSZT010000028.1, from coordinate 39,272 downwards.
CGCGTCGGCTCCCGCCTGGGACGCCTCGCTCTGGGCCTCCGTCTTCGCCTCTGGGGCTTCCGTCTTCTTGTCGTCGGAGCCGCCGCAGCCTGCCAGTAAGGCGGCCGCCATGGCCATCGCCGTCAGTCCACACAAAATCCTTTTCTTCATACAAAAATCCTCCTTTTTATTTGTGATGGCGCCTTGGCGCCGTGAAACCAGGTTATTTTTTCCGTCCGTTGTAGATGGAGTAGAGGACGGAACCCACGATGATGATGCCCTTCACCACCTGCTGCCAGTAAGAGTCGATGTACATCAGGTTCATGGCATTGTTGATGATGCCCATCAGGAGGGCGCCGAAGAAAATGCCGGGCACGGCCCCCTTGCCGCCGCTGAAAGATACGCCGCCCATGGCGCAGGCCGCAATGGCTTCCGTCTCGAAGGTATTGCCGCCGGTGGGCTGTGCGGAAGCATTTCTCGCCGCCAGAATCACGCCGGCCAGGGCCGCACAGAGACCGCTGATCATATAGGAATACATCAGGACCCGCTTCGCATTGATACCGGAATGATGGGCCGCCTCGTAGTTGCCGCCGACCGCATACACGGAACGTCCGAAGGACGTCTTCGCCAGGATGACCGCCACGATGACAAAGGTGATGACCATGAAATAGATGGGCGTGGGAACCCCTAAGATGTTGCCCAGCCCCAGGAACTGGAAGCTCTCCGGCAGGTTCCCGATGGGCTTGCCGGCCGTGATCAGGTAGCAGACGCCGCGGAGCATGATCTGGACGCCGAGGGACATGATGAAGGGCGGGATTCCGGTGTAGGCGATCACCGTTCCGTCTATCAGCCCGATGAGGCCGCCGACAACGATGGCGACCAGAATGGCTGCCGCCAGCGGAACGCCCATCTCCGTGACAAATTTGGCGACGATGGCACCGGAAACGCCGGCCGTGGAGCCGACCGTCAGGTCAATTCCGCCCGTCATCATGGCGAAGGCCATGCCGCAGGCCAGGATGCCGTACACGGAAATCTGACGCAAAATATTTTTAATGTTGTTCAGGGTCATGAAGTTTGCGCTTCTGAAGCTCATAAAAACGCAGACCACGATGATCACCAGGATGATTCCCGAATAAGACCTAAAATTCGGGTTATTCAAAAGCCTTTTGATTGGATTGTCTTTTTTGTTTTCACTTGTCCCCATCTCAAATCTCCTTCGTCGCAAAACTCATGATCTGCTCTTCCGTCACGCTTCCCATCTCTTCCGCACTCACGACCCCGGTGATGCGGCCCTCTCTCATGATGACGATGCGGTCGCTCATGTTCATGAGCTCCGGGAGCTCGGAAGAGATCATAATGATTGAAACGCCTTTCTCCACCAAGTCGTTCATGATCTCATAGATCTCCGCCTTGGAACCGACGTCGATGCCCCTGGTCGGCTCATCCAGAATCAGGATGTCCGGGTTGGTGGCAAGCCCCTTGGCGATGACCACCTTCTGCTGGTTCCCGCCGCTCAAGTCCCCCGCATTCACGTTGTAGGAGGGAGCCTTCACGTTGAGCTGCTTCATGTATTTGTCCGCACATTCCTTTTCCTTTTTGGCGTTCAGGAAGCCGGCACGGCTCACCGTTTTTAAGGAGCTCATCTCAATGTTCTGGAGAAGGGTGCGGATCAGGACGAGCCCCTGGTCCTTCCGGTCCTCCGGTACCAGCGCAAATTTGTTTTTGATGGCGTCCTGCGGGCTCTTGTTGTTGATTACCTTCCCGTCCTTGGTCACGGTCCCGGTACATTTGTCGAGACCCAGGACGGCCCTCATGAGCTCTGTCCGCCCGGAACCCACCAGGCCGCCAAAGCCGAGGACCTCCCCCCTGCGAAGCTCGAAGGAGGCGTCTTTTACTTTTTCATTGGTGATATGCTCCGCCTTTAAAATCACCTCCCCGATGGGAACGGATTTTTTCGGGAACTGATTCTCCAGATTCCGTCCGACCATCATGGCAATGATCTGATCCTCGTTCAGGTCCTTCACCATCCCCTCGCCGGAATTCCTCCCGTCCCGAAGGACTGCCGCCCGGTCTCCGATGGCAAAGATGTCAGTCAGACGGTGAGAGATGTAAATCATAGAAATATGTTTCTGCTTCAACTCACGGATGATGCGGAACAGAATGTCGGTCTCCTCGTTGGTCAGCGAGGAGGTGGGCTCGTCGAAGATAATGATTTTGGAGTCATAGGAAATGGCTTTCATAATCTCGACCAGCTGCCTCTGGGCCACGCTCAGATTCCGGATATACTCCGTCGGTTCAAAATGGATGTCCAGTTCGTCCATGAGCCTTAAGGTCCGCTTTTTTAACTCTTCAAAATCGACCAGCCCGTGTTTCTTCGGATAACGGCCCACGTAAATGTTTTCCATGATCGTCATGTCCGGAAACTGGACCAGCTCCTGGTACACGGTCGAGATCCCATAGCCGTGGGCGACCTCCGGGTTTTTGATGTCAATCTTCTGGTCATTCAGGAAAATCTCGCCGGCGCTTGGTGCGACCACGCCGGACAAAATCTTCATCAGCGTCGACTTGCCGGCGCCGTTTTCTCCCAAAAGGCAGAGAATTTCTCCTTCCCGAAGCTCCATGGAAACGTCGCTCAGCGCCCGGATGCCGCCATACTGCTTGGAAATCCCCTGCATTTTCAGAATCGTATTTGCCATGCTTTCACCACCCTCTTACATTTCCGGTTCTGCAAATGTCACCCCGTATCCAAAAGAGCCCTTCACCATGCAGTTCTTCCTGGCCAGAAGATTCCCCTGGCACATACAGTGCTCAATCAGGCAATCCTCCATGTCGTGAATGTCCTCTTCCCTCACAAAATGCTCTTCCGAGTTACCCCTAAGCAGCTCCAGATAATTTCTGTTGTCAAAAAACGTACAGATAAACGCCGTGATCCAGGAATCCCCCGCCCCGGTCGTGTCCACCACGGACCCGCCGTAATTGTAGGGTCTCTTCGTGTAGAAACGTCTCCCGTTATAGACGATGGCTCCCCGTCCGCCGATGGTCGTGACCGCCAGCTCGCAGCCGTACTCGTCCACGCACTGCGAAAGATACCCCTTGAGCTCCTCCTCCAGGAGTTCTTTGCCGGAGAAGAACGCAACCGTGATGTCCGGGCAGATCTCCCTCAGGGTCTTCGCCGTCCACTCGTCGGAGAAATCGTAGAGCAGGGGAATTCCCGCATCCTTTATCTTTTTTAACTCACCTTCGATATGGCTGTAGCAGCTGGAATGGGCGATGTCGAAGGTCCGGATGTATGTAAGGAGGTCTTCCGTGACCCGAAGGGGCCTTTCCTTCACCAGCCCCGCATCGTTTTCCTCCACGATCTTCCGGTCGCCCTCCGTCAGGTGGATGCCGCAGCGCCCGGTCTCCCCCTCCTCGATCTCGCACCGGGAGACGTCGACTCCCATTTCCCGCACCGCATGGAGAATCACTTCTCCCCAGCGGTCCTTCGCAATCTTCCCCACGTAGGCGGTCTCGTGGGAAAGCATCCTTCCAAAGACCGCCACGTTCACACAGTTTCCTCCCGGATATGCGATCCCGGTGGTATAATTCAGGTCCACGACATTGTCGCCGATTCCAACTAGCCTTGCCATATGTCACCCCGCTTGATCTAAAATTAATATTCCATCTGGCGATAGTATCTTCTGGTCGTCAGCGGATGGTTGCGCTCCTTCTCAATGTGGCAGGAAAGCCTCTCGGTGATTGCGTACATGACCATGGGGGACACGATCTTCCGGTACAGCGCCTTGCTGAAGGGAAGCTCCACTTCCTTCGTGTCGAACTTGTTGATCACCTTGGAGACCTTGGTCACGAAATTGTCCACCCGGTCCATGAGCGGCCTGGTCTCATCCTCGCCGTAGAACAGGAAGATGGAGGTGTCCTCCTCGCACAGCTCGATGGTCCCGTGGAAGAACTCTGCCGCATGGATGGACTTGGTCTTGATCCACTGCATCTCCTCCAGGATGCACATCGCATAGTCGTAGGCCTCGCCCCAGAGCATGCCGGAGCCGACCACCATGTGGTAATCCACGTCCTTTAAATCTGCGGCAATCTTTGCGCACCGGTCCTCGTAGAGCTCCTTGCCCTTTAACAGGTAAGGCACGATTTTCGCATACTCGCCCATGAAGGCCTCGTAATCCTCAAACTCCCCAGCGTTCTTGAGGAACCTGCCGACCACGGTGTACATGTAGGTGTAGATCGCCTCGCACAGGCAGTCGTCCTCCGCAAAGCTGAAGAATTTGTAATCTGCGTATTCACATACGGGAGTGTTGTCATTGGAGACATAGACCAGGGTCCGCGCGCCCGCCTCCTTGCAGAACTTCGCAGCGGCCACGATCTCCTTCGTGTTGCCGGAGCGGGTGGAGAACACGCATACGGAATCCTTGGAGAATGCCTTGTGCCCCATGGCCATGAACTCTGCCGCAATCACGGAATGGGCCTCGACCTTCGCAGATTCCGTGTCCAGCCAGTACATGATCGGCAGAGAATGGGCGTAGGTTCCGCCGCAGCCGATGAAGAAGATATTGGAATATCCCTCTTCACAGATCTTGTCCACCGCTGCCTCAATCTGGGGGCGGAGCGCAATCGCGTCACTGACTACCTTCTCATACCTGGGTACATTGAAATTGAACATGTTGTTCCTCCTTATATGGTGAATTTTAATTGTTTCCTGTTGTCTTTGCTTGTTCTATATCGTTCTATATTGTTATGATAATATAGGAGCGTTTTTTTGTCAATACTATTTTATAAAAAAAATAAATTTCGCCTGTACCCGTCATTTTGCACAATCTGCAAAAAAATACATTATGCAGAATGCCATAAACAAACCCCTGCGTCAACGTATGCAAAAAACCGGACACGCATCCGTATCCGGTTTTTTGTTACTGGTCTTATTCATCATCGTCGTCCATCTCTTCCGTCCCCACCGGTCTCCAGGCCTTCCCAAATTTCACGTCCCTGAACAGCGCCGCAAGTCCGGTGATCTGCTTTAACCGGAGGATCTCGTCCCTGTCCATGCCCAGGTGCCTGGAAATCCAGGCGTCGGAACGGCCCAGCTCGTGAAGCTCCTTCACAATGTTGCTCATCAGGTCCACGTCGTGATTGCCCCTTGCCCGGTTATGGCGGATGGTGCTCGCCATCCTCTGATCGATGGGCTTGTCGATCACGGACACCGGCAGCATGCCGTGCTCCCTCTCGTAGATGTCCGGATGCTCCAGCATGACCCGGTAGCGGTGGAACCCGTCCACAATGATGTAGGACTCCGCCATCTGGCTGTAGTAGCAGACAATGGGCATGGTGTAGCCGTCCGCCCTGATGCTGTCGTAGAGCAGTTTCATCTCCGGCGGCGCCACCGTGTTCGGATTGTAGGTATTGGGCCGGATCTGTTCGATGGGAACCGGAATCACATGATATGCGGGACTCTTATACTCCATAATCCATCTCCTCCACACTCTTGTACTTCCGCCTGATCATGTCGATCCGCTTCTGCTGCTGTCTCGTCATGCCAAATCCCATAAAACGGCAGATATGATCATTTTTCAAAATGCAATAACACATCCGCTTCCAGCTTGGGATGTCCTTGGTGGAACGGATGTCGTCGGTATCGTCCGGTATCCTCTGACGAAACACGATTCTGGATTTTTTATTCAGAGTATAATTGGAAACTCCGTTCCTGCGGATCTTGTAACCGTGGTCCAGAAGCTCCTGAATGGTCTCCTCGTCCAGTCCGCCCCCCGTCTTATACCAAAACTCAATGGAAGAGTTGAACTTCTTCGTATAATTTTCCCGCAAGCGTTTCGGAAGTGTCGCCAGCAGGAACATGGTATAGGATTTCCAGGTATGGCCCTCCGGCAGGGTCACGTTCCGGTAGCCCATGGCCTTGGTCCTTCCGTAAATACAGGCGAAATTGGCCCCCTGAACCCGGCCCACCAGCTTCACCCATATCTCCGGGTCGATGACCCGGTAAAGATTCAATGCGTCCTTGGAATAGTCGTTGAAGGGGGAGGCCACCCGCATCTGGGAAACCTTGAGCCCCGCCATGTAGTACAGATCGTACAAGTGATTATAATCGTATCCGAACAGATAGTTTGCGTGCCAGACGTCCTCCGCAGACCAGTCGAACATGGGAGAAGCACACCACAGCCCCTTAAACTGCCGGCTGATCCAGCACTCCCCCTTATAGCCGTACTTTTTATTGAGAAAGCCGCTGTAACGCTGCAGGGATTCGTCCGCCCGCATTCCAAGCAGGCAGACGGTCCTCCCGTTTCCGTGCGCTTCGCCGTACCACCGGCCAAACTGTTTGGCCAGATCCTCCTGGTGCATCCGGTAGCGGTAGGTCGTCATGGGATTGTTTTCCAGATTGATCACGTAGTCCCTGTCCGGCATGGGCCTGACCCAGATCTCCTGCTTCGTGTCATCCCAGGGATACCAGTACATCTCATAGCTGCTGAGGGCCGTCCTGGTGGCCATGGGCAGACATACCCAGTAGGGCTCCACCTCGTCCTTGATCCGCTCGAAAGTCCGTTCCACGTACTCCGTCGTCACCGTGTACTGGGCCTCGAAATCCTGATGGAAAACTCCGATCCTTTTCTCCGGGTAATGCTTCTTCTGAAAATCCAAAACCAGGTTCAAAAGCAATCCGCTGTCCTTTCCCCCGGAAAAGGAGAGATAAATGTTCTCAAACTCCTCAAAAATAAATTTCAGCCGCTCCTGCAGGGCCTCGTACACGTCCTGTTCCAAATACTCTCGTCTCATTTGAATTCACCTACATAGACCGAATTTCCATATTATGGAAATATATTATACCTTGTTTTTACAGCCCAAAGCGCATGCGTTAAAGAATACCCTTTGAATATAACCTAATTTATCACAAAAAAGGTCTGAATTCAACTAAATGAGACTAATTTCTGACAAAACGCCCGGAAGGCACCGGCGTTTCCAGCTTGATCAGCCGAGACCCCGTGTCCCCCGGCGTAAGATTTCAAAGTTCTCCGTTCCCCGCTACTTTTCTGATTTTCGTTTTTTTCCAAACTTCTTCCTCTGGGAGAATGCGATCCCTCCCAGCACGGCGACACTCGCGATTGCCGCCAGCACATAGGGAAGCACGTTGGTCTTGTCGCCGGTGTCCGTGTCATCCGTCTTTTTTAACGTGGTCCCGGTTCCTCCGCCCTTCCCGCCGGAAGGGACCTGGTTTTCGCCAGGTGACGGCTGATTCCCTCCACTCGCCGAAGCCTTCTCCACCAGGGAGCCGATGGCGTTTTCCACCAGAAGGACCGCCTCGTCGATCTCCTCCTGGGTCGCATCTGCCCTGCCGAGGACCGCTTCCGCCGCTTTTATGGCTTCTGCCAGGATGGCATAGCTCTCCGGCGTATAATCGGCTTCCCTGTATTCCGCCGCCTTCCTAAGGATCTCCTCAAGCCTGGAGCGGTCCACCGTCCCGTCTGCGGGCTGATCGATCAGCGGCACGTCCTGTGCCAGGGCCTGAATGGTAACATTCTCGATCGCCATGCCGCTTCCGGAAAGCTTCAGGGAGTTTTCCACCACGTTGATGCCGGCCACGGCGCCCTCCACCGTCGCAGTTCCAAGGGTCAGGGCTGCCGAATCCTCCGCAAAGAGCGGAGTCTCCCCGGCCACGTACAGATTCAGGATCCCCGTGTCCGGATGATAGCGGAATTCCGCCACCCGCCCTCCGCTCAAGCCCTCGTCAAAGGCAAAGGAGACCGCAAGCTCCGCCATCTCCCCCGAGGTGACCTTTAGCCCGAGCTCCAGGGAGGTGGCGCCCTTCTTCGCCCCCTCGTCTCCCTCCAGAACAATGGACACCAGGGCCTTTCCCTGCCCCTCTTCAAATTCCACCGCCCCCTTTGCCGCAAGGCTGACAAGCGGCAGGGCCTGGGCGCATACAAGCACCGCCAGGAGGACGGCGGCGGTTTTCACCGCCCGCCCCCTGATCTCACGCAATATCCGTAAATAACCTTTCATCTCTTACTCCTTTGCCGCCTTAGTTTCCGCCGGCCGCTCCACCGCCAAGGGTGATGTCCGGCAGGTTTTCCACCCCCGGATAAGTCTCAAAGAAGGAATCGCTGACCATCCTCTGGCCCTCGTTGGTCAAAGCATTGTCCACCCGGTAGAGCTCCGCCCGCACCTTCGTGACGCCGGAGAGTCCGTCCAAGTCTTCCGGTTCCACCCAGTAGATCCAGGTTCCGTCCGACACGTCCTCAAGCTGGTCCTGATCTGTCTCAGGCGCCAGGATGGTCTGATACGCCTTCAGGCTCCCGTCCGCATCCGTGCCGCCGAGGATGTTTCCGTCCTGGTCATAGAGAAGCACCACGTTGTAGGCGGGATTTCCCTTGTAAGTCCCGGTAAAGATCACGGAACCCGCCGGGATCACGTCCTCCGCCCGGTCTCCGTATGGATAATCCGCCGTGAGCTTCCCGACCGCCGGCATGCCGTCCTCTGTCCGGTAGAAATCCACGTTGTCCCCGGTGACACCCAGCACGTCGAGCTCGCCGATGGAAATCTCCATTCCACTCTGGCCCCGGATGGAAAGCTTCAGGGCCGAAGCGTCATGATACGCCACATTCCCCTCTCTTGCAAAGTAGACCGTCTCCCCATTGCCGCTTCCGAAGGTTCCGGACGCCGCCTCTTTCCACTGGCCGTCCGTCCCCAGCACCGACACGCTGTAATCCGCAATGGCCGTTCCCGCGCCCGCGGTATACTGGATGCCGGCCACCGTCAGGGTCTTATGGAAGTCCACGGCGACCTCTGCGCCGGCCCCGACCTTTCCCGTGTAAACCGTGGCCGGATCGTTATCCGCCGCTTTCATGATCGGCGCTTCTGCCACGGGGCCGCAGGTATCTTCTTGATCCTCTTCATCCGCCGGAGCCGACGCTTCCACATTTGTGGCGGTCAGTCCGTTTGTGGTGAGCGTCCAGCCGTCCTTCGCGATATTTCCCCTGTGTTCGATCTTCAGGGGATCCAGCGTCCTCACCGCCGACCGGTTCAGGTACTTGTCGACCAGCGTCACCTCGTAGGTCACCACCCGGTTGTTCATGGTGGTAATGGAATCCTCAAAAGTCCCGTCCGTGGCAAAGCCCACCAGGGATTTCTCCGTCTTTCCGCCGGAGGTCACGCACCGCACGATCTCGTAGCCCAGCACGTCGGCGGCCGGAATGGAGGATGCCGCCGCCAGCGTCAGATTCACCTGGTTGGCCCTCGTCTTGTCGATCACCGCCGTCGTTCCTTCCCCCACCGCCTGGGTTTTACCGGAAGGATCCAGACTGCTCGTTCCTCCCTGGAGCCGGTAGACGCGGGCCTCGTCATTCCCATAGTAGATGGCCCTGGTCTCCTTCTCAAACTGCCCCGCATAGGCGATGGTGTCGTCGTTCGGCGTCATGCCCCACCGCTCGAAAAATTCCAGCAGGTCCTTCCCGGCCGCCGCACAGGAAAGCCGCATCAGATCCTGATCCCGATCCCCCGACAGTTTGAAGGCCACGCCTTTCGGCGCAGGAGCCGTCTTTCCGCCCCTGGCGTAGGAATCCACTCTGGCAAAGAACAGATTGTCAAACTGTTTTGCCGGATCCGCATAGGTTTTAAAGTTGTAGCCCTGATCGTAGGCCAGATGGAGCTGCCAGTACATGCCAAGGGCCGTAAACACGTTGGCGGCCCGGCCCTTCGTCTCCGAAGTCACCTTCTTGTAAACTTCCTCGTATTTAAAGCGGACGCTGTTGTTGGTATCCTTCGCCTGAGCCAGCACCGCAAAGTAGTTGTTGGTGACCTCCGCAATGGCGTAAGTCCCCTGATTGATGCAGTGGCCGATCTCGTGGGCGATGCCCCATCCGAAATAGTTGCCGCTCTTGTATTTTCCGTCCCCGTCCGCCTGGAGGGAACCACAGTTTACCATGCCCTTCGTCTCATTCCACTCGATGCCGATGTGGTTGCCGGAGGCGTACATGAAGGCCCCCGCAAACATCCGCTGGTACCGGATGTTCAAGTGCCTGGACGGATAACTGTTTTTGGTATCCTTTACGACCTTGCCGTCCGACAGGGTGACTGTGGCCGCCTCGTTGAGCCCCTTGTGCTGATAGAACAGATCCATCATCGACTCCATGGCGCCCACGGAGGTCAGAAGCTTTGCGGCCCGGTCGGAAACGGTCCCGCTCCCAAGCCCGGTAAGGATCTGGGGCGTCGGAAGGGAGAACAGCATGGTGTCCGACAGGATGTCGGAAGCGCCCAAAATGCAGTTTGCAGGCTGATAGTCATACTGGACCGTTTTGTTGTCGGAGTTCTTATGAAGCGTCCCGTGGGAGGCCTCCATATCTGCCACATAGGAATCCAGGGCCTTCACATAGGCTTCCGCCCGCTTCTGCCGCTCTGCGCCGTCTTCCACCTGGTACAGGTCAAGGACCGGCACCGCCGCTCCGCCGCTCACCCGCACCGCATACCGGTCGTCGGCATTGCTCCCCGTGTACTGGACGTACAGGGCGCCGCCGGACTCCGCATCCACGGACCAGAGCTTCGGAACGGTAACGTCGTTCCTGCCGATCTTCAGGTTCGCCACCTGCCGGAACATGGAGCCGGACTCCGCATGGTACTGGGTCGCCACCAGCTGCACGTTGGTGGAATCCCCCGTCCTCTTGGAGGGATGCCCCACGTAGACCGTGATCTCCTCCCCGGCCGCCGCCGTCACGCCAAGCGGCTGCCACGCATTTAAGCCCCCGAAGCCGAGATTCGCATCGTTGGTCGTGATCTGGCTATGTACCTCGACAGGCACCGTCAGCCTGGAATTTAAAATGTCCTCCGCCGTCTTTAACTCCCGCTCCAGGGCTTCCCGGTCAGGATGATATTCCCCGCAGTCCGGATCCGGCGTGTTGATCCTCGCCCGGAGGTCGTCGATGGTCCCCTGGGTCACGTCGTCCCTGAGGACCGTGTGCAGATCGTCCGTGTAGAGGGCGAAAATGTCGTCCTCCAGGGAATTATAATGGTAGAAATAGATCTCCGAGACCGTGACGGTACCGCTGGCCACATATCTGGCAAGGCCGATCTGGATCCGCTTTGCCGTGATCGCCTGCGGGATCCTGACCCGGTAATAGACCCGTCCCCCGGCGTCCGTCTTCCTCTGGACCTGGCAGCTCGCCTCCGAAGCCGTCCCGTTCCCGTCCCACCAGCGGACTCTCGCATAACCGTAGCCCGTCCCCTGGACCGCCGGCTCCTGGAATGCGAAATACTGGATCTTGTACTCCTGGTCAAACTCATAGAACAGGCCGTGGTTTCCACCCATGGCGTTATAGCCGCCGGTATCCCAGGTCCCGCAGGAATAATAGGAACCGGGATCCTTATCCACCGTGCCCCAGGCCGTGCCGGAAACCGTGTCCAGAGGGCTCTCCTGCATGCTCCCCTGTTTGATGGAAGCGGTTGCGACGTGGGCGCCGGCCTCCCCCTCCTTCCCGGTATTTAACAGACCGAACTTCGGCATGACGGCCGGGTCCGGGTCCTCCGTCGTCGCAGAGGCCGTGAGAGAGGGTCCGCTCTCCCCGAACTCATTGACGCCGGTCACGTAAAGCTCATACTTCGTCTTGTTCTCCAAATCGGAGATCGTCGTCCGGTTCCCCTCGATCTCTTTGACCGTCTCATAAGCATCCGTGCCGGAAACCCGGTAATAGAGATTGTAGGAATCCGTGTCCTCCATGTCCTTCCAGGACACGTCGATGCTCTTGTATTTCCCCAAGGCGCTCACCCCGTCCGGGGCGTCCGGCTTTCCTCCCGGCTTCGGGACCACCGTCACCGGAGAGCCGTAGCCGCTCCTCCAGGAGCCGTTCGTGGCCCGGACCCTCACCGTGTATTCCTGGCCGTTGACCAGCTTTTCCTCCTTCAGGGAAGAGACCGCCAGGCTGTTCCCCTGCACGAACCGGCTTTCCGCCATGCCCTCGCTCTCCACCAGGACCTCATAGCCCGTCACGTTGACACAGGGGCTCCAGGAAGCCGTGAAGGATTTATTTCCCGCCTTTGCGGAAAGATTTTCCGGAACGTCCATCTTAGGCTCCGGGATCCGCTTTTCCATGTCGTTTACAAATTCCACCTTGGAGATCTCCGCCAGGTTGTTGTTATTCTTCATCCCCGTGATGGTGATGGTCACCCGCTTCACCGCGATCTGGGAACCCAGGTTGATGCAGATGGTCCCGCTTCCGTCCCGGCTCACCTGCACGCTCTCCCTGGCAAGGAGGAAGTCCACCCCCTCCGCCACAGGCACGGAAAAACTCTGCTCTGACCCGTCCTCCGCCTCATAGTCCACGGCGACCTCCATCTGGCTGATGGGATTCTCCGCCGCACCGCCGATCAGGATCCCCTCCACGGGAAACTCGCCCTTCTCGGAAAACTCAAACTCCAGGGAGACGGGGCTGCCCGCAGAGATCGGACCTCCCCCCGCCAGAGTCACGGACTCCTCCCCCGTGAGCAGGGCAGAGAGATTCCCCGTGAGCTTCGTCCCCGCCTTGCATCTCGCCGTGATGGCCGAAGCCGGGACCAGCATGGTGTCCCCATAGCTGTCCGTTCCGCCCTCCGGCAGATAACATTTCGCAAACACCTCCAGGTCCGTCAGATCGGTCTGACCGTCCCGGTTTAAGTCCGTGACCAGGCCGTCCGGCACGCTTCCCCCGGATCTGAGCGCATCCAGTGCGTCCACGAGGGCCTCCCGATCCTTTTTGCCGACCAGCCCGTCTCCGTCCACGTCCCCGGCAAGCAGGACCCCGGGATGGAACTTCGTCCCGTAATCATAGCCGTTTCGATAACCGGTAGAAAACTCCAGCACCGAAGCCCAGCCCCTGACGGCAATCTCCTGTTCATGGACAGCAAAACCGGGGGCTTCGATCCGGAGCGCATAACTCCCCTCCGAAAGCCCCTCGAACACTGCCGAAACCTCCTGCGGACGGCCGTCCCCCAAAGATGCCGGGAGCACCGCCGTCTTCGTCCTGGTCTGTCCGTCCGCTCCCGTCAGAGAGACCGCAAACGCCGTCTCCCCCCACAAGATCAGACCCTCGCAGATGTCCACGCGGACCTGGCCGCTCTCCTTCGGGTCATACGGGACCGCTCTCTGTTCCCCGCCGTCTAAAGCGGCTTCCGACTCCGGCTCCCGCGTTTCCGAAGGAAGCTCCTCCGTCTCCGCTTCGCCCGTCTCCGGCGAAACAGTCTCCGTCCCGCTCTCCCCCGTCTCCGGCGAAGCACTCTCCGTCTCCGTTTCCTCTGTCTCATCCGTCTCCGGCGGAACACTCTCCGTCCCTTTCGTCTCCGGCGCAGAACTCTCCGCCGTTTCCCGGGAGCTTTCCAGCCCGGCCCCCGCCCCATAAGCCTGCACACAGGGCAGGGCCATGAGAACCAGGGAAAGCAGACATGCCAAAACCCGCTTCATACCTTCCATCCTCCTGTTTTATTCTTCCGGCACAGATGAAAATCCGTCACAGAGCCGGTAAAATTTAGTAAAACAATCCCCTCAAAAACAAGTGAGTATGTAAATTGTACTATCTGAGGGAACGTTTGTCAATCGAACAGAAGGAACAGATTTCAGGTTTTCGCAGCCAAAAAAACGGAGCCCCATATTCTGTATATCGGTCTCCGTTTCTTCCTATATATAGTAAAAAACACCTGTACGTTTGAAGGTTTCCATCCGTCTGCTTCAAATGGCTGTTTCCTGACGAAGACAGAATAAAATATTTCCACCGCACAGGTGCAGACAGACCGGATTTCCGGAAAGCAGGGCATCGGCCAGCGCGTCCAGATCGATCAGCGCTCCCCTCGCGCAGTTGATGAGGCAGGCTCCGTCTTTCATGGAAACGATCGTCTCCCCATTAAACATATGATAAGTCTCAGCAGTCGCCGGGATGTGGATACTGACGATATCGCTGGCCGTGACCACCTCCTCCCAGGTCGTAAGCGTAACGCCAAGCTCCCTCGCCGCTTCCGCATCCGGATACAGGTCATAAGCAGTGACCTGACAGTCAAACCCTGTCAGCATCTTTGCGACCAGTCTCGCGATCGCGCCGAAACCAAGAAGGCCCACCGTCTTCCCTTTGATCTCACTTCCGATCAGACGAGGCCACCTGCCTTCCGTCATGGCCTTGTGGAGAAACGTGACCTGGCGGAGGAGATCGACGATCATGCCTATGGTAAGCTCCGCAACCGCGTTGGAATTCTGTCCGGGCGCATTGACGGCTTTTATCCCGTACTTCGTGCACAGGCCAAGATCGATATTGTCAACTCCGACGCCAAATTTCGCGATGACCCTGAGGCCCGGCAGCAATCTGAATTTTTCCTCATCGTGATAATCGTCAAGCCCGATCAGGGCTCCGACAATCTCGCCGAGGTCGTTCCGTGTCCGCAGTTCTTCCGTCGTACAGCCCGGGAACTCCTTCTTTGAATCAAAAATGATCTCATAGCCATTCTCTTCCAGATAGTTCCACGCTTCCCGGCACAGAGTGTCAAAATGAGAAGCCGAGACAAGGATCTTTTTCATGGCGTCTCCCCCTCCTTTCGATAGGTTTCCGTACCCGCCTTCATGCGCCAGCTCATGGAACAATCCTGCGCCGCGAATCCCCCCCCCCGCTGATCTGAATGTCGCATCCGGAAATATATCCCGCGCATTCAGAAGAAAGGAACACGATCGGTTTGGCGAGATCCTCCGGGACCCCGATCCTTCCAAGGGAGATATCTTTTGTAAATTTCTCCCGGTAGGCATCGATAAAATCAGCGCTGATCTCCGTCTGGATCATGCCGGGGATGTAACCGACCACGCGGATCCCCCAAGGTGCCAGGGCAGCCGCCGTGCTCCTGGTCATGCCGGATACGGCCGCTTTCGTCGCCGCGTAGATCACACCGTTGGCATGAGGGATCAGGGAAGCAAAGCTGGAAGCGTTCAGGATCACCCCTCCGCCGGTCTGTTTCATATAGTTCGCGGCGGTCTGAGTGCCGTGAAACACGCCTTCCAGATTCACGGAGACGATCTTGTCCCAGTCGTCCTTCATAAATTCGGTGAATTGATTCAATACCCTTCATAAATTTTTCTTTGATCGCCGCATGATCTGCGCACCATTTCCATACTCCTTTCCAGCCATTCCCATATTCACCCGCCAGATCCGGTTCCGGCTGTAACAGTATGTAGTAATTGTTTTCACCTGTTATCCTGTCTACGATCTCTTTCAAAATAATATGATCCGTTGGTCCCTCACAGATAATTCCTATATTTCTCATATGAGATCCGGTACACCTCCAAGCCTTCCATTGATCCAAAGTCTCGACAAGGGCTGTCCCTCATCGATCAATTCCTGTGAAATCTTTATCCTCCTGATCTGCGCATATCCATTTTTGTCTCTGTCAACTGCAAACAGCCTGACATCCTCATTGGATAGATCTAACCCGTCCAAAACCATTCTTCTGCGATCTCATCCCTCATCTTTCTGTATGCCGATTCAAAGGCCGGCTGTTTCGCCGATTTGAGCGTCAGGTTGATGACCGGATACCGTCCCATATGGTCTACACATATTTCGCTTTCTCCCAAAATTTTCAGACCCCGGCTGAAACATAGACGCTTTCTGCGATCTCCGCCCTTACTTCTTTTGAATAAAAAAACTTCAGGGGCAGATATGGCTCCTACGAGCCACATCCGCCCCTGTTTCGGACTGTCTGCGGGATCAATATCCGCCCTTCGCCATCTTGTCCAGGACGAACTCCCTGGCCTCCCGGATTTCCGCCACGGCTTCCTCCATGGTGTAGGTCCGCTTCGTGTCGGCCCACATCTCCACCATGAACCGCCCGGCATAGCCCAGGTCATGGAGTTTTCGGAAAAGATCCGCGAACCGGACCGTCCCCGTCCCGAAGGGCACGCACTTGAAGACTCCCGGCTTCGTCTCCTTCACATGAATGGCCGCGATCTCCGGAAGGCCGAGCTCCAGCTCGCTCTCCGGGTCGCCGGAAAACTGCGTCAGGTTTCCCATATCCGGATAGATCTTAAAATAAGGGGAAGGGATCTCCCGCAGATAATGGGCTGCCCGGAGGATGGTGCCCACGAAGGGCGTGTCCATGATCTCCATGGCCAGGATGACCCCGGCCTTCGCCGCCATGGCCACGGAATCCTTCATGCCCTGCAAAAACAGAGCCTTCGTCTCCTCGTCCGAATCCTCGTAATACACGTCGTAGGTGGCAAGCTGGATGCAGCCCACCCCCAGCGCCCTGGCAAGAAGGATCCCCTTTTCCATGACCTCGTAGGCCCTCTTCCTCGTCTCCGGGTTCTTGCTCCCGAAGGGGAAACGCCGGTGGGCGCTCAGGCACATGCTGGGAAAGGTAATGCCCGTCTCATCCATCAGGTTTCTGAGTTCTCTTATGATCTCCAGATCCCAGTCCAGGCGGGCCAGACGCTCATCCGACTCGTCCACGGAGATTTCAATAAAGTCGAACCCGGCCTCCTTCGCCGCCAGCATCTTCTCCCTCCAGGTAAAGCTACCCGGAAGGGCCTTCTCATAAATGCCCATGGGCGTTTTATGTAAACTGTACATCGCACACTCCTCTATGATTCTGTCACTTGGCTTACTGGTTCAGGTCCTCCCACACGCCGGACAGGGCGCCGATGACCTTCCGGTACATCCGGTACTTGCGCTCATAAACCTCCGCATACTCGGGGCGGGGCAGGACCTTCTTCGACACGTGCACCAGTTTCCCGGCCGCCGCCTCGTAGCTTTCGAAGACGCCGGCCCCGATCCCGGCCGCCATGGCCGCCCCCATGATCCCCTGCTCGTCGCAGGACACCGTCTCAATGGGGATCTGGAGCACGTCGGCGAAGATCTGCACCCAGACCTCCGAATTGGCGGCCCCGCCTGCCAGGCGGATGGCCTCCGGCGCCTCCCTGTTGGCGAGGAGCCGCTTCACGTGGGTCAGGTGGGAAAATGCGATCCCCTCATAGACGGCCCGGAGCATGTGGGCCCTGCCATGGAAATCCGTCAGCCCGACGAAGCTCCCCCTCGCCAGAGCGTCCTCGTTGGAACCGTTCAAAAAAGGAAGGAAGATCACGTTGCTGTCCCTCGGCTCCACAGAAGCCACCGCCTCGTTGGTAAAGTCGTAAATGCTCTTCCCCTCCACCTTAAGGGCCTCCTTCTTCTCCGCCAGAAGCTCGTCGATGAACCACTGCATGTTTCCCGCGGAGGTGGGGCTGCTCTCCTCGATCAGGAAATAGCCGGGGATGCAGAACATAGAATTTAAAGAAACCGTCCCGTTGGTGATGGGGGCCTTCGTAATGTACTCGTTGATGCTCCAGGTGCCTGCGATCATGCACATGGGCGTCTCGTCGAAAATACCGGAGGCGATGCCACAGGCGTCCACGTCAAACATGCCGGCCATGACCGGAGTGCCGGCCTTAAGCCCCGTCTTCTCCGCCGCCGCCTCCGTCACCGCACCGCAGATATCGGCCGAATATTTTAAGGGCGGCAGCTTGTCATAGACCATGCCCAGCCCGAAATACTCCAGAAGTTCCCGATCATAGGCCGCCGTCTGAAGGTTCACCAGGTTGGCCCCGGAAAAATTCGTATACTCCCCGTTGGCCGTCCCGGTCAGGCAGAAGCGGATGTAGTCGTTGACCGAAAAGACATATTTTGTCCGCTCCAGCACGCCCTCCTCATGATCCCTGAGCCAGGCCAGAAGGCTCACCGGCTGGCAGGCCAGGATGTCCTGGAAGGTCTTCTCATAGACCTTCTTCGCCGTGCCGTCCTCCTTCCACTGCTTCACATAGCTCCAGGCCCTGGTGTCGGTGGAGAGGATCCCCGGATAGGAAGGACGCCCGTCCTCCCCCACCAGGTAGAGTCCTTTTCCGTGGCCGGAAAAGGAGACCCCGGCAATGTCCTCCGGCCGGATGCCGCCCGTCTTAAGCGCTGCCTTCACCACCTTCGCATTCTGCTCCCAGAGGGCGTCCATGTCCCGCTCCGTGAAGCCGGGCTTCGGCGTCTGATTCTCAATGGGTTCCCTTGCCACCGCCGCGAACGTTCCGTTCTCGTCCACCAGGCCCGCCTTGACAAAGGTTCCCCCGTTATCGATTCCCAAGAAATATTTCATCGCTATTCTCCATTCTTTCCATCGGCCCGTCCGTTCCCGAGCCAGGGCTTTCTACTCCACGCTCTTCGGCTCCTCCGGGTTGTTGGGACCGAAATGTTTCAGGACCACAATGGGCTCGTACCTGCTGTGGTTTTCGATGACGATGCCCTCCTTCGCCGCCTTCTCCGAGACGAAATACTCGTCGCCGCTCTGCTGCCCGAACCGGAGCATGGTGGCCGTCTCCGCGTCAAAGACACCGAACCTCCCATGACCCTGGACAAAGATACAGCCGTAGGCCGCCGGATCCTTCACGGTCACCGTCTGGCCGGGATAGACCGTCAGCTCCTTGGCACACACATAGCCGTTGGCGTAGGAGACCCACTTTTCCACGTACTGCTCCGTCTCTTTATGGACGACAGGCGGGCGAAAATAAGTCTTCTTATAATGAGGGTCCACGTTCTTCTCCCAGTCCAGAAGGCCGAAGATATAGTCGATGTCGTCCTTCTTGTCCTCCGGGCACTCCTCCACCAGCATGTCCCTGGGATAGATCTCCCCGGAGACCACATTCTCCTGGACGGAATTCACGTCCGAATTCCACTGGGGCTCATAGGTCAGCCAGGAGGCCGGCGCATGGATGACCCCCGCCGGCGTGTACCAGCCGGTCCCAAGCTCCGCCCGGTAGGCCCTGGAAAGCTCCGTGATCCTGGTGTCCCCTTCGTTGTAATGGCGCAGCCGCTCCTTCACGTCCTCCGGGTCCGTGTCCGGGTCAAAGCCGAAATAAGTGGCGTTGCATTCCCCGGAATAATTGTTTAACTGTCTGGGGAAATAGTAGGATTCCGGCTTTCCCAGCTTCCCGACCCGGGCCGCCGCCTCGAAGGTCAGGTGGACATGGTGGAACAGGGGATTCTCAAAATCAAAAAACTTGGAATACATGGGCCAGCCGCCGTATTTCTCCATCAGCTCCTCACCGACGATCTCCGCACCCAGCGTGTCGATGGCTTCCTTCAGGGTGAATTTCTCGTCCGAGTCCGGTGAGACCGCCACATAGCTCATGCCCTCGTCGGGAGCCGCCAGGGGGCCGTTGTTGGCGGCGATGGTCGAAGAAAACCACCGCTCCTTGATGGAGCCCCGCTCGATGCCCAGCGCATAATAATCGTCGGGATGGAGTTTTAACCGGTGCCCTGCCTTGCCGAACCGCCTCGGCACAAAGGTCGGATACAGGCGGAACACGCCCTTCCCTTCGTCAAACGTCTTTCGGATCAACGCCTTGTCTGTTGCCATGATGCTACCTCCTTCATATTTTTATATTTACAGAAAATTCCCCGTCCTGCAAACGGGGAATCCATCCTGCGCCCTCACAGCTGTTCATTCTGAAAACATCACGTCCAGGGCCTTTCCGGCCGAATTCATCGTGGAAGCCCGGATCGCCAGGTGGACCCTGAGAAGGATCTCCTTCGGCCCGCTTTCCTCCCCCTCCATCCTCTGGTGAAGGAGCTTCGCCGCCGCCTCCCCGATCTCAAAGCGGGGCACGATCATCGTCGTGATGGAAGGAGACGTGACGATCGAGAGAGCCGTCCCCTCAAAGCCCACGACGGCCGTCTCCTGAGGCACCGAGATCCCATGCTCCAGGCAGGCGCTCAAAGCTCCCGCCGCCACCTGGTCGTTGACGCAGAGGACGCCGTCCACCGAGAGCCCCTCGTCAAGCAGCTCCTTCATGGAACGGTATCCCTCGAGCACCGTATAATTGTTGTTCTTCACATATCTTTGTTCCAGAGTCAGGCCGTAAGCCGCAAAAGCCTGTTCCACCCCCCGCGTCGCAAAGGGATAGAGAGGCGCGTCCTTGGCATTGCCCAGATAGGCGATCCGGCGCCTGCCGATCTCCAGAAGATGTTCCGCCATGGCATAGAAGGCCGTCTCGTGATCCGCCCGCACCACATCCAGCTTCGGATTCATCCGGGGCGCCTCCACGAGGACCACCGGAATGCCGGTCCCGCTTTTTGTAAGCCCGCTCAAAGAATCGGCATACCGCTCATATTCCTCCCCCGCCTCATACTGCCCCGGGATCAGGATGATGCCGTCCACCCACTGCTTCTCCAGGCTGGCGATCAGCTCCCGCTCCTTCTCAAAGACCCCGTCGCTCTCCAGGATCACCGGAATGATCTCCTTCTCATAAAAGAACTCACTGACCCCCTTGATGATATCCGTGTAATAATTTCTCCTTAAGGTGGGGATCACGATGGCGATCTGGTTGCGCCTCGCGCTCTTTAAGCTGCTGGCGAGGGGATTGGCACTGTAGCCCGTGTCCCGGACCGCCCGCTTCACCCTCGCCTGCAGCCCGTCATCCACGTTCCCCGAGTGGTTTAACACCCGGGAGACCGTGGAAATGCTGACGCCGGCCGCCGCCGCCACATCCTTGATATTGGCCACGTTTTTCCTCATATTGACAAAACCTCTTCAGACAATGCCCCGGAAACGGGACATACCTTATACGACGGTCTTTTCCTTCAGCTTCTCAACCTTGAAATCACAATAATCACAGCCGGGCTGTGCACTGGTGCAAATCCAGGTTCCCTGGAGATCCAGCGCGTTGGCATGGCCGTAATCGCCGTAGCTGGCGATGTCACAGAGATAAGAAACCTCTTCCGGGGAAAATCCCATTTTCTCCCATCCCTGCACCAGGGCACACTTGCCCTCCATGCGCACCGTCACGCTCTCCTCGTCCCTCTCAAGGACCTGATTGCCCACCGCCAGCGTATTGGCGACTCCGTTGGCTCCCACCAGGAAATCCGCCAGCCCCTCAGGATTCCCCTCGTTGCCCTTTCCGAACCCAAGACCCAGAGCCTTGTATTCACCGTAGGCATAGAGGGCTTTCTTGGCATATTTATCAAAAAGGTCCTTCGGCATTACTTTATAAAAGAATCCCAGATATCTGGCCCGGTCCTCGATGGCCGCCTCGATGAGGGGGCGCACCTCCTCGTAGGTGTAGGTATCCTTTTTTGCATACATTGCCCGCTCTTCTTTTTTTTCTGTTTTTAACATAGTCATCCTCCTGATCTATTTTTTTATTGTATCACAAAGCGTCAAAAAAATCATAGTCTTTTGCCGTAAAATCTGTCTGCAGCGTGGCCGTCAGGTCCTCCATCTGCTTCTCGTTGCTGGCCGCCGCCAGAGGCACCATGGCGAAATCCCTGGAGGCGATGAAGCCCAGGAGCGCCTGGGTCATACTCCAGCCCTTCTCTTTACAAAGCTTCGAGAGCCCCTCTGCCACCTTGAGATTTCCCTCGGTGCAGAAGCAATTGTCCTTCACGGCCTCCTTCCCCTTCTTCTCCAGCGCGTGGAAGAAGCCGCCGCAGATGCCCATGTAGGGGATCAGGAGGTTTCTGGAATTCCTGTGGTAATCCAGCATTTCCTCGTCACAGATCACCATGGTCTCGTCGGGATAAGTCCCCATGTACTTCACGCCGGCGTTATACATGGCCTGATTGGCCACAAAGCCCCGGTAACCCTTCTTCTCACAGTAGGCGTCCGCCTCCTTCATCCTGGCCGTAGACCAGTTGGAGCAGGCATAGTAGCGGATCTTCCCGGCCCGCTTAAAGTCCTCCATGGTCTCGACAAGCTCCTCTACCGTCCGTGCCTCATCGTCCCGGTGATAGAAATACACGTCCACATAGTCCACGCCCAGCTTTTCCAGGCTGGAATCCAGGTCGGAGGTCACTTCCTCCTTCGAGAGCCGCCCGGTGGTCATGGACTCAAACCGGGGATGGGCGCCCTTGGTCATCAGGATGAAATCATCCCGTTTTCCCCCTCTTCTGCGGATCCAGTCTCCGATGGTCCGCTCCGAGCGGGCGATCTCCCCCGGGATCCAGTCCGAATAGACATGGGCCGTATCGATGATGTTGCCTCCCGCCTCCAGATAAGTTTCCAGAAGGCGGTCTCCCTCTTCCCCGGACCATTTGATCCCGGCCAGCGCCGTTCCGAGGCCGATCCCGGAAAGAGTCAGGTCCGTATCCGGAATTTTCACTGTTTTCATGGCATATCCTCCATATTAATACTTGCGGATCCAGTCATCCTGCTCACATCCGCACATCTCGCAGTACTTCGCCCACACCAGGCCGAAGGGCAGGCCCTTGACCTCCTCCAGAAGAGCCAGGCGCTTCGTGAAGTTTCCTGCACGCTCCGCCTCCTTAAGCTCCGCTTCCGGCTGCAGGAGTGCCATCAGGATCGCCTTCTTGGCCGTGCGTCCGCCGATGGCCGTGGCCGCGATCCGGTCGATGCTGGCATCAAAGAAATCCAGGCCGATATGTACCTTGTCAAAGGCGTCGCAGCGGGCGATCTCCTCCATGATGGCCTTCGTCTCGTCGTCCAGGATGGTCACATGATCGCTGTCCCATCTCATAGGACGGCTCACGTGAAGCATGATCTCCTGTCCGAACACCAGATAGGAGCTTAGCTTCGCCGAGATCACCTCGGTGGGATGGAAATGCCCCGCGTCCAGACAGATGATGCAGTTCTTCCGGTTCGCCACATAATTGCTGTAGAATTCGTGGGAGCCGGTCACGTAAGCCTCGCTCCCCAGGCCGAAGAGCTTGCTCTCCACGGAATCCACATTGTAGGCCGGATCGATCTTCTCCGCGAAGATCTCGTCCAGAGATCTTGCCAGAAGCTCCCTGGGAGCCAGCTTATCCACGGTGATGTCCTTGTAGCCGTCGGGGATCCAGTGGTTGGTATAGCAGACCTGTCCCATCTCTTTCCCGAAATACTCGCCGATCTTCCGGCAGCGTTTCCCGTGCTCCACCCAGAACTGGCGGATCCCCTCGTCGTAGCTGGAGAGGGTAAACCCGTCCTCCGCCTTCGCATGGTTAAAATAGGTGGGATTAAAATCCAGGCCGATGCCCATCTTCTTCGCAAACTCCACCCAGTGGGTGAAATGCTCCGGCTCGATCTGATCCCGCTCAATGTTGTTGACGCCGCCGTTGTCCAGATAGACCGCGTGGGCCGCAACTTTCTTTTTCCCGGGGACCAGCTTTAAGGCCTTCTCCAGATGTTCGAAATACTCCGGCACGCTCTTCGGCTTCCCGCCCGCGTTCCCCGTGGCCGCCAGGCCGCCGGAAAGCTTCGCGTTAAAATCCTCAAAGCCCGTCAGGTCGTCGATCTGCCAGCAGTGGACGGAAACCGGGATCTCCTCCATTTTCTTTAATGCCGCATCCGTGTCGACCCCGTACTTCGCATACAGTTCTTTGGCTACCTGGTAATTACTCTCTACGCTCATAGTTCCTCCTTTCAGGATATCATAGTCACAGATAATTGCGAAACGTGAAATGTCGAGGATATTCTGCCAATATGTCCGTCCAAAGCCTGCAGCGCCGTGGAGGGCTTTTCCTGGATGCAATCGTCAGAATCCTTTCCAGGTTTTGCGGTTTCGCAATTACCTGTACAATGTTCAGGCAATCGTCTATACAATAGTCGTCGCGATGGCGAGCTGTGCCTGGGTCGTGTCCACCCTCGTGTACTGGACCGTGAGTTCTGCCTCACTCTCCACCTTCACCGCATAGGGCGTGTCCGTGGGGACCGGCACCCCGTCCCGGTTCCTGATCTGATCCATGCGGCAGTGGACGGTCCGCTCCGCCGGCACTGTCACCGAGAATCCCCCCAGTTTCTCCCTGTCCTCAAAGTAGAGCGTCATGGACACCGCCGCGTCCGCTTTCCCCGTATTGAGAAAGCAGATGGCCTCATGGCTCACATACTCGCCGTTTTTGCTGCTCGGATAATACGCATCCGGAATATACCATGTTTTCATGCTTTTCCCCTTCCTTCTCTCCAGTTTTCCAGCTCCCGGAAAATGCCTGATACCGCTCCGAACGCCTTCCGGTAGATCCCGTTCAGGGCTTCGTAGTCCAGGCGGCGTCTGCTGTCCGGAACAAAAGTCTCTTCCCATTTCCGGAACCGGTCCGCCTGATCCATGTTTTCATAAATACCGATCCCGTATCCTGCCAGGACCGCCGCCCCGACGGAATCCGGCGTATCGTGGAGCTCTGTGTTGCAGACCGGGATCCCCAGCACATCGGCCAGCATCTGCAGCCAGCACCGTTCATGGGAAGCCACTCCCGTCACCACAAGCCGCTCCGGCCGTCTCCCTCCCATAACCGCTTCCAGAAAAAACCGAAGCTCAAAGGTCACTCCCTCCAGGGCCGCCCGGACCATGTCCGCCCTGGTGTGTTCCCAGGAAAGCCCCAGGTATGCGCCTCTGGCAAAGGATTCCCTGTGGCTGGAATCGCCGGAAAGCAGGTGCGGGAGGAAGATCAGGCCGCCGGCTCCGGGATCTGCCGCTTCCACCAGGGCCTCCATCCCCGTATAAGGATAGACATTTTTATAGGGAAGAACTTCCCTGCATCCCTCCGGGTCATACTGGAACACGGCGTTTTTCAGCCATTTGAACACCACGCCCGCCGTCTGGTAATTGACAAAGGAAAGGTACCGTCCCGGCACTGCATGGGGAAAGACAGAAAACAGAAGGCCTTCGTCCAAAACCGGTTCCTCCGTACAGGCCGCGACCCAGGAAGAAGAACCCAGGCTCATGTACACATCCCCCGGACATACGCATCCGGCCCCGACGGCGGAACAGACATTGTCCCCCGCCCCCATGACCACCGGCGTGCCCGCCCGGATCCCGAACTCCTCCTGGGCCTCTTTGGTCACCCTCCCCACGATCCCGTGGGAGGGCAGGAGCTTCGGGAGCTTCCTCCGGTCGATCCCCAGCCCCTCCGTGACCTCTCCCGACCAGGTCTTTTCCCTCAGGTCCAGAGCCCCGGTGGTGGCTGCGTCCGTATAGTCCGTCGCAAAGACCCCGGTCAGACACCAGGCCAGATAATCCTTACACTGGAGCATGCAGGCCGTCCGCCCGTAAATCTCCGGACTCTGCTCCTTCAGCCAGAACAGCTTCCGGATACTGGAATTTGCCGTATCCGGAAATCCCGTCAGCCTGTGGAGGTATTCCGGCGAAAACCGGCCGGCCAGGGGATCGGGGATCTCCTCCGCCCTGGAATCCGACCAGGTAAAAGCCGGTCCCAGAGGTTTTCCGGCCTCATCTACCGGAAGACACACCTGACTCATGGCAGAAAAGGACACGGCAGAGGGGACACAGCCCGGATATTTCCCGAGGACCTCGGCCGCCGTCTCCTTCAGGCAGGTCCTCCAGGCCTCCGGCGGCTGTTCCGCCCGGTTTCCCGAAAGAAAGATGGGAAGCGGGCGGTACGCCTCGGCAAGCCGCTCTCCCCCTTCGGAAAACAGGCTCGTCTTCATCCCTGAAGAAATGATATCACAGATCAGAAAAACTTTCTTGCTTTTTCTCGTCATCATCAGTCTCTTTTATTCTGCAGAGCCCAGGTAAGCCTTCCGCACATCGTCGTTGGCCTGCAGCACCTTCGCGTCATCGGAGAGGGTCACCTTCCCCGTCTCCAGCACATAGCCCCGGTCTGCGATCTGGAGGGCCATGTTGGCATTCTGCTCGATGAGCAGGATGGTCGTGCCGGCCTTGTTGATGCGGACGATCAGTTCAAAGATCAGGTCCACCAGGTTGGGGGCCAGGCCCATGGACGGTTCGTCCAGAAGCAAAAGCTTCGGCTTGCTCATGAGCGCCCGCCCGATGGCAAGCATCTGCTGTTCGCCGCCGGAGAGGGTCCCCGCCGACTGCTTCTTCCGCTCCGCCAGGCGGGGAAAGAGGTCATACACCATCTCAAAAGACTCCGCGATCTCCTTCTTGTCCTTTCTGGTATAGGCTCCGATCTTCAGGTTTTCCTGGACGCTCAAGCCCCCGAACACCTCCCGGCCCTCCGGGGACACGCCGATGCCCAACTTCGTAATGTCGGAAGCCTTCATCTTCGTGATGTCCGTGCCCTCAAACAGGATCTGTCCGCTGGCAGAAGGCACGATCCCGGTGATACTGCTGAGCGTCGTGCTCTTACCTGCGCCATTGCTCCCGATCAGGGTCACGATCTCATCCTCGTAAACCTCCAGGTTGATGCCCTTTAAGGCCTCAATGCTTCCATAATTCGTATGGAGGTCGATCACCTCAAGCATTTTCTTTTGCACCAGCCGCACCTCCACTTCCCAGATAAGCCTTGATCACCTCAGGATTCTTCGCGATCTCCTTCGGAAGGCCCTCCGCAATTTTCCTCCCGTGGTCGATGACGTAGATCCGGTCGGAAATGTTCATGACCACGTTCATATCATGCTCGATCAGGAGGATCGTCTCCCCCCGCTCCCGTAAGGACCGGATGAACTCCATCAGCTCCTCCGACTCCTGGGGATTCATGCCGGCCGCCGGCTCATCCAGGATGATCAGCTTCGCGTTGGTGGCCAGGGCCCTGGCGATCTCCAGCTTCCTCTGCATGCCATAAGGAAGGTTTTTCGCGTAATTGTCGATCTCGTCGGCCAAGTCCAGAGACTCCAGAAGGTCGATGGCCCTCTGGTGGGCCTCCTTTTCCTCCCGCCTGTATTTGGGCGTCTTGAATAACAGATCCCAGAAATGATACTTCACGTTGATATGCTCTCCCAGAAGCACGTTTTCAATGACCCGCATGGTGGGGAACAGACGGATGTTCTGGAACGTCCTCGCAATGCCCGCCTTTACAATCTCCCTGGGCGGACGGTTGTGGATGTCCTTCCCCTCAAAAGTGATAGCGCCGCCGTCCACCTTGTACACCCCGGTCAGCATATTATATATGGTAGTTTTTCCGGCGCCGTTGGGGCCGATGATGCTGATGATCTCTCCCTGATCCACCTTGAATTCCACGTTCTCGACCGCCTTTAAGCCGCCGAACACCTTCGTGATCCCTTTCACTTCCAAAAGCGCCATCTAACTCACCTTCTTCCCTTCTTCTGTACCGCCGCCGTCCTCCGGCTTTCCCGGCCTCGAAACTCCCGCCGGCAGCTTATAAGGCCGCCTGCTAAGGCCCCCCAAAAGGCCCTGGGGACGGAACCGCATCATCAGGATCAAAAGCAGCCCGTAGACCACGAACCGGTAATCCGCCAGAGACCTAAGCACCTCCGGGAAGGAGATCAGCAGGGCAGATCCCACGATCATACCGGGGATGGAGCCCATCCCGCCGAAGATCACGATACAGAGGATCGTCATGGAGATGTCAAAGCTGAAGGTGGCCGCGTCGATATAGCGGTTCATGGAAGCGTAGAAGGCTCCCGCCATCCCCGCCATGGCCCCGGAGAGCACGATGGTCTGCACCTTGTAGGCCGCCGTGTGGACCCCCATCAGTTTCGCCGCCAGCTCATCCTCCTTGATGGCCCGCACGGCCCTTCCGAATTTGGAATTGACTACGCACATGCTCACTAACACCGCCACGATGACCAGCACTAACATCAGCCAGTAAAACCCGCCGTTGGTGGGGGTCAGTTCCCAGCCAAACAGATTGGGACGGGGGATGCCCCGAACGCCCAAAGGCCCATTGGTCACGGAATTCCAGTTTAACACCACCATCTCCACCACCTCGCCGAAGGCCAGGGTGATGACCGAGAGATATCCGGCCGAAAGCTTCATGGTGGCAAACCCTAAGATCAGGCCGCCCAGAGCCCCGCCCAGGATCCCGAACACCAGCGTGATCCAAAAGGGCCAGCCGAGCTTTGCCCCTAAGAGTCCTGAAAAGTAAGCTCCCATCATATAGAGGGCCGCATGCCCCATGGAAGACTGTCCCATATAGCCGGCGATCAGGTTCAGGCTCAGGGTCAGGATACAATAAATGCCGATCAGGCAGAACACCCGGATCACATACTGGCTCTTGATCACCAGGGGGACAACCGCCAAAAGGACCAGGAAGACCGGGAGGACAATCTTTTTATGCTTAAGGATGAAATCCACGAACGAATCATAAACAGAACTTAATTTTCCCATGGTCAGTCTCCTTTACACCTTCACAATATTGTCCTTGCCGAACAGTCCCGAAGGCCTGATGAGAAGTACAATAAACAACACAATATACGCAGTGGCGCTCCGGAAGCTTCCTCCCAGGTAAGTCACCGCCAGGGCCTCGGCCACACCAATGATGATGCCTCCCACCACGGAGCCGTGGAGGACGCCGATCCCCCCGAGCACTGCCGCGGAAAAGCCCTTTAAGCCCGCTTCTGTCCCCATGGTGCTGTATACCATCTGATAATATCCGGAAACCAGCACGCCGGCCACTGCCGCGCACATGCCGCTGATGAAGAATGTGAAAGTCACGATCCGCCGCACGTCGATGCCCATCATGTTGGCCGCCTTGGCATTTTCCCTGGAGGCCCGCATGGCCAGGCCCACTTTGGTATAGTTTACCACCACGGTGAGCAGCACCAGGAAAGCCAGGGCGATGAGGAACATCGCGATCTGCGTGCTTGTAAGAGTGACACCGAGGAAGGTCACGTTTCCGAAGTCAAAAAGCTTCGGAAACGTCTTCTTCGTGCTGTCGAAAATGATCATCATCATGTTCTGGATAATATAGGAAACACCCATGACGGAGATTAAAGCCGTAATATTCGGCGCGTTCTTTGCCCTAAGCGGCGCCAGGATGATCCGGTCCATAAGGACCGAGATGATCCCCGTCGTCAAAATGGCAAAGAGGAAGGCCGGAAGAAGTCCGAAATGCATGGATACGATGAACAGCGCCATGTGGGCCCCGAAGGCATAGATGGAACCGTGGGCCATGTTCAGAAGCTTCAGGATACCAAACACCAGCGAATATCCCACTGCGATCAGCGCGTAGACCATGCCAAGCATGACTCCGTTTAAAACCTGCTCTAAAATCATATCGTCACCTCAAATGCTTTCCATATGCATTTTCTTACTGAACGCCAAGCTCCTTCTCGTAATCCGTCTGGCTCTTAAGCACGTTCGGGATCTCTACATACTTGCCGCCTTCCACTTTCAGAAGTACCTGCTGTTTCGGGCAGTTTCCCTCCTCGTCAAAGGTGATCTTTCCAGTCACGCCCTGGAAATCGGTGGAAGGAAGGTTCTCCAGGATAGCCGCACGGTCTGCGGAACCGCCCTTCTCGATGGCGTAAAGGATCGCATAGGTCGCATCATAAACCTGTCCGCAGAAAGTGGAGGGGTTAGAGCCGTAAACCTCGTTGAATTTCTCGGAGAATGCCTTCACCGCCTCATCGGAACTCTCATAGAAGAAGCTGGTACCAAGGACCACGCCCTCGGCGTCCGCACCTGCAAGCTCCAAGAACTCCTGGGAGAAACATGCCGCAGACATGATGAACTGCACGTCCTTATTTTTCTCTCTGTACTGCTTGATGAAGGGAGCCGTCTGGGCATAGGCGCCGGAAGAGTACACGCACTCCACGCCTGCCTCCTCGAACTTAGAGACCGTTGCGGAGAAGTCCACGGTGCCGTCTTCGTAGAGCTCTGCCAGGACCAGTTCCGCGTCATACTTGTCGCCGTAAGCTTCCATCATATTCTGGATCTCGGTGGTAACGGCTACGCCCGCATCGCTGTTGGGATTCAGGATGCCGATCTTCTTGAGGCCCAGGTACTGCACGATCTGGAGCATAGTGTTGGCATCCGTCGCATACACGGCGTTGTTCCTGTAAATGCAGTCGCCGATCTTGGTCAGGTCCACATGGGCCGCGGATCCGCTTATGTAGGCAATGCCGGACTCTTCATACACCTCGCTGGCCGTCATGGCTACGCCGCTGGAGAAATGTCCGATCACGGCACTGACGGACTCGTCGCCCACGATCTTCTGAGCAACGGAAGCCGCCTGCTCGGAGGTATTGGCATCGTCATAGTCCACCAGCTTGATCTGCTGGCCGTTCACGCCGCCTTTCTCATTCCACTCGTCAATGGCGATATGGATGGCTGCCTTCATGGACTTGCCGTACTCGGCATTGTCGCCGGTCTGGGGACCTACAAATGCCAGGGTGATCTCGCCGCCATCAGAAGAATCCGCTTTTTCTCCGTCGTCTCCGGAGTCCTTGCTCTCTCCTGCTTCCACCTTCTTTGTCTCGCCGTCTGCGGGCTTGTCCTTCTCCCCGCCGCAGCCTGCAAAGAGCGTGAGCATCATCGCCATCGCCAACATTACACTTAAAACCTTTTTCATCTTACTTCCTCCTTTTGATAGATCTGTTCGCTGTGTTTTTATGAGAAAACGTTTTCTCAACAGGCGCAACCCTATGTGAATAATATATATGATTGTCTCATGTTTTGTCAACTATTTTTTGTATCTTTGTAAATATGCTCAATTTTATCGCTTAATTTTGTGCACTTTTTACAATATTTCCTTTCTTGTTTGTGAGAGAACGAAAAGAAACGTTTTCTCATCCATGGAGATATCTCCCCCATATCAGGCTCCTCTCTCTTTTTTCTTAAGCTCCTCGTCGGAGCCGTGGCGCATCCATCTCCCGCCTAACATCCGCCAGACAAAGAGGACGGCCCGGAAGATCCAATCTGCGCTCATGGCGATCCAGACTCCGATCACCGGCGTATGGAATCCCTTTACCAGCAGATAGGCCAGGCCGATGCGGAAGACCCACATGGAAGATACCGCGACGATCATGGTAAATGTCACGTCGGAGGCGGCCCGCAGAGCATGAGGGATGAGGAAGGCCGGGGGCCACACCAGCATGGCGAACCCGTGGAAGAGGATCAGCCCGGCCGCCACCGACGCCGACTCCGGCGTCAGGTTGTAGATCCCCAGGATGGGCATGCAAAGCAGATCGATCACCAGGATGATGGCGATCAGGATGGCATAGTTTAACATCAGCAGCTTTTTCACATACTGCTTCACCTGTCCGAACTCCTTCGCACCGACACACTGGGACACCACCGTCACCATCCCCATCCCCAGGGCCATGCCGGGAAGATATTCCAGCGTAGCCATGTTTCCCGCCACGGCAAAGCCGGCGATGGCCGTGGTCCCCAAAGTGGAGACCAGGCTCTGCACCATGATCTTTCCCAGCTGGAACATGCCGTTCTCCATACCGCTGGGGATCCCGATCCTAAGGATCTGCCGGATCATGGCCGGTTCATACCCCAGACGCAGCCGGCGGTCCACATGGACCGGGTTTTTCTCATTCCGGATGATAAAAAGCATGATGCCCGCAGCGACCATGCGGGAGATCAGGGTGGGCACCGCCACCCCGGCCACCCCCGCCTGGAGCAGGTAGACGCCGACGGCATTTCCCCCGATATTTAACCCGTTCATGACCAGGGAGGTCTTCATGGACACCCTGGAGTTCCCCATGACCCGGTAGAGGGCGGCACAGGAATTATAGACGGCGAGGAAAGGAAACGAAAGAGCCGTGATATAAAAATACAGCCTTGCGTTTGACATGACGTCCGCCTCGATCCTTCCGAAAAGGACGCTCAAGATCACCCGGTTGCCGAGAAGTGACAGGGCCATGACCGCCAGGGAAAACACCGTCGTCACGAGAAGGAGCTGGTTCGCCGCATGGCAGGCCCGCTCCTCATTTTTGCATCCGAGAAGCTGTCCGGCCACCACGGCCCCGCCGGTGGCCATGGCCGCCAGGAGCTGGATCAGGAGCAGGTTGATGGCGTCCACCAGAGACACGCCGGAAACGGCCGCCTCCCCCACCTCCGCCACCATCACAACGTCGATCATCCCCACCAGCACGGAAAGGAACTGCTCGACGATCAACGGTATCAAAAGCCTCCTCAGATCACGGTTTGAAAATAACATGTCCTTTTTCCTTTCTTTTGTCATCTCCTATGCGTAAAATCCGTTTTGATTGTAGCACTGCGCCGGGGAATTTACAACCGCAAGTTTCCGGATTTCGATATTTGTGGAAATACGGAAGAAAGCAGGTGCTTTTGAGGAAATGCCTGCAGCCAGAAGGGCCCTCATTTCCTTAGTAAAATCCCCGGTCCGGGGGCATACTGAAAGCAGGCTTTCTTTTCCGCGCGGAAGGGGAGCATGGCTGTTCCAGATCGAATCTTAAGAGAGGAAAGGTAGCGAAAAAATGTCGAATCATCTTCAGCAGGAAAAATCTCCTTATCTTTTGCAGCACAGGGACAATCCGGTGGACTGGTTTCCCTGGGGGGAGGAGGCTTTTGAGAAGGCCGCTTCCGAGGAAAAACCGGTTTTTTTGAGCATCGGTTACTCCACCTGCCACTGGTGCCACGTGATGGCCCACGAGTCCTTCGAGGATCCGGAGGCGGCCAGGCTCCTCGAGGATTTTGTCTGTATCAAAGTGGACCGGGAGGAGCACCCGGAGGTGGACGCCGTCTATATGGCCGTCTGCCAGTCCATGACCGGCTCCGGCGGCTGGCCCCTGTCTGTCTTTTTGACCCCGGACCGGAAACCGTTTTTTGCGGGAACCTATTTCCCGAAGACCAGCCGCTATGGACAGACCGGATTCATGGAACTGGTAAAGCAGATCAGCCTTCTGTGGCACACAGACCGGAAAAGGCTTCTGGAAGCCGGGAGCCAGATCACCGCCCGGCTGCGGCAGCCGGAAAAAGCTTCTTTCGGACAGCCGGAGCGAAAGCTTCTGCTGCGCGGATACCGGCTGCTATCCCAGAGCTTTGACCGAACCTTCGGCGGCTTTGGCACGGCGCCCAAATTTCCCACGCCTCACAATCTTCTGTTCCTCATGGAACTGTATCAGAAAGAGCAGCTCCCGGATGCCCTTTCCATGGCAGAGACCACCTTAAAAGCCATGGCGGTCGGAGGGATCTTCGACCAGATCGGAGGAGGATTTTCCCGCTATTCCACGGACGAGACCTGGCTGGTCCCCCACTTTGAGAAAATGCTCTATGACAATGTCCTGCTGCTCGCCGCTTATTCGGAAGCTTTCCGGATCACCAAAGACCCCTTATACCGGGACATTGCCGGCCGAACCGCCGATTACCTGCTCACAGAGCTTGCCGCCCCGGAGGGAGGATTTTTCTGCGGACAGGACGCGGACAGCGGCGGAGCGGAAGGGAGCTATTATCTTTTTACCAAGGAAGAGGTGATCCGTCTCCTGGGCCGGGAGGACGGACCGGAATTCTGCCGCCTGTACGGCATCACGGAGACTGGAAATTTTGAAGAAAAAAACATCCCGAACCGGATCGGGCAGGCGGAGGGAGGCTGGAGGAACGGCGATTCCCGCCTGAAAGCGCTCTCCCAGTACCGAAAGGCAAGGATGCAGCTCCTCCTTGACAACAAGATCCTGTTATCCTGGAACGGCTGGGCCATCCTGGCCTTTGCGGCGGCCGCGCAGGTCTTTGACAGCCGGCGCTGTCTGGAAGCCGCCGTAAACACGCATCGGTTTCTGCAGAAAAACATGACGGATCCCGAGGGCCGCCTGTACCTGCGCTTCTGCGGCGGGGAAGCCGCTTACCCCGGACAGCTGGACGACTATGCCGTCTATGCGCTGGCTCTGACCACGCTCTACCGCTCCACCTTCGACGTATCCTTCCTGGAGGAGGCCGCCCGTCTGGCCAGGCAGATGGTCGGGCTCTTTGAAGACCGGGAAAACGGCGGCTTTTTTATGACAGCCAAGGATGCGGAAGAACTGATCTTCCGGCCAAAAGAAACCTATGACGGGGCCGTCCCCTCCGGCAATTCGGCCGCCGCCATGGTCCTGACGGAGCTTTCCTTCCTGACCGGAGAGACCTTTTTCCTGGAAGCGGCCGAAAGGCAGGACCGCTTTCTGGCGGCTGAGGCGCAAAAATATCCCGCCGCCCACTGCTTCGCCCTGGCAGCCATGGCCAGGTCCCTGTACCCCCACAGAGAGCTTGTATGCACCGGGGCCGGGATCCCCGAGGATCTGGCCGCTTACCTGAAGGACTATCCCTCCCATGACCTGACTGTGCTCTTTAAATCTGCCGAAAATGAAACCCGCCTCTCGGCCGTCGCGCCCTTTACCGCCTCCTATCCAGTCTCCGACCGGCCGGTATATTATCTCTGCGAAAACGGGAGCTGCCTCGCGCCTGTGACCGATCTGAAGGAGCTCGGGCTCCCCTGCACAGACAACGGCCGATGACCGGCCCGAAACTCTTGAAACTCTTTAATCTGACAGAAGCCGGCCCTCTTGACATATTCCGTCAAAAGGGCCGGCTTCCTATGCAATGATACCTGCCGCTGCAGCAATGCTTATACCTGCCCGGACGCATGAAGGCGGGATCTCCAAAGGCTGGTGCGGATAAAGCCGCGTCTCAGGAGCTCAGGTAATTCCGCATGCTGCGCAGGGCGTTTTTCTCCAGACGGCTCACCTGGGCCTGGGAGATCGCGATCTCCTTTGCCACCTCCATCTGGGTCTTTCCCTCGTAAAACCGCAGCTTGATGATATGCCGCTCCCGTTCCGGGAGCCTTTTCAGAGCCTCGTTCAGGGAGATCTCCTCCACCCACCGCTCCTCTTTGTTCTTCTTATCGCTGATCTGATCCATCACATACAGCGTGTCCCCGCCGTCGGTATAGATGGGCTCATAGAGGCTCACCGGACTCTGGATGGCATCCAGGGCATAGACGACCTCCTCCCTGGTCATGCCCACCTCCTCCGCGATCTCCATGATGGTCGGCTCCTTGGAATTCCTCTTCATCAGGGATTCCTTGGCATAGATGGCCTTGTAGGCCGTATCGCGGAGGGAACGGCTGACCCGGATGGGGCTCCCGGAATCCCTCAGGTAGCGGCGGACCTCACCGACGATCATCGGCACGGCGTAGGTAGAAAACTTTACCATCATGTCCGGGTTAAAGTTGTCAATGGCTTTCATCAGGCCGATGCAGCCGATCTGGAACAGATCGTCGTTGTTCTCATTATTGCCGGAAAACCGCTGGATCACGCTTAAGACCAGACGGAGGTTTCCCTTGATGTAACGCTCCCTGGCTTCCTTGTCCCCTGCCTTGATCTTCTCCCACAGGGACTCCTTTTCCTCCGCAGAAAGAAGCGGGAGCCTGGACGTGTTTACCCCGCAGATCTCCACCTTGTATACAGCCATACCCTTACCTCCGCATCATCATTTCCTCTGCATGGCAGGTCTTGCACCTGCCATAAAGGTAGATATGAAAGCTTGCTTTCATACTTCTATATAAAATGATGCACGGATTTAAATGGATTTATACGGGGAGTTTTCCGTAAAAAAAAGGAAAAAAACTACTAACGGGCGATATGCACGACTTTGTCGTCGAGGGCTTCCATCTGCTCGTCACTGATCAGATAAACGTTGTTTTCTTTATCATAATCCAGGACCACCTTCACCGTAGTCTTCTCTTTATAGACCATCTCCTCCACCCCGGTTCCCAGCGCGGCAGCCACCGCCTTCCCGTAGGCCTCCTCATATTCCTGGTCCGTATATCCGTCAAAATCCCCGTTCCTCGCCTGTTCATTGAAGGAGTCCACCGCCGTCTGGAAAGGTTCCCGCACCGTCTCCCGGAAATCGATGGGCTCCACCTCCAGGGAGATCGTGTAGGTATCCCCCTCTCTCACCACATCCACCGCCCGGTACTTCACCTGGCTGTAAATATCCCTCGCCAGGACTATGAACTGTTCCGTCACGCCCTTGGTGACCACATCCGTCTTCACGGAGAGGGCCGCCTCCATATCCAGGGCAAAGTTCTGGATATTGGCCTCGTAGATCCTCTCCGCCTCCGTCTGGTCGGAGCCGGTGATCTC
Source organism: uncultured Lachnotalea sp. (assembly GCA_947066815.1). Taxonomy (GTDB): domain Bacteria; phylum Bacillota; class Clostridia; order Lachnospirales; family Lachnospiraceae; genus Lientehia. The sequence continues at coordinate 3,593 of CAMSZT010000028.1, read as the reverse complement.
CATATATTTCTCATACTGTCCCAGATAGTTGGCATCCATGATGCCGACCACATACTCCTGATACGCCTCCGTCCCTCCGGAACTGTCGTCCCCGGAACCGCAGCCCGCCAGGGCCAGGATCATTACCATACAGGATACCGCTGCCAGTGCTGCCGCCGTCCGTCTATATATGCCGGATCTCTTCATAATAAACTGCTTCCTCCTGGTTTTTTTCCCAGACAGTATACCACATTTATTCAAATCGTACAATTTCTTTTTTCAGCTGATGGATGATCTTCTTCTCCAATCTGGAAATGTAGGACTGGGAGATCCCGAGAAGATCCGCCACCTCCTTCTGGGTCATCTCATTTCCGTCCTCCCGGTCCAGGCCGAAGCGCAGGCAGACGATCTTCCTCTCCCGCTCGGAAAGCTTCTCGATGGCCAGCTTCAACAGGGATTTCTCCACCTCATCCTCGATCTCCTTTGAGATCACGTCCTCCTCCGTCCCCAGGATGTCGGAGAGCAGGAGCTCGTTTCCGTCCCAGTCCACGTTCAGAGGCTCGTCGATGGAGATCTCCAGCCTGGTCTTGCTGTTCCTCCTTAAATACATGAGGATCTCATTTTCGATACAGCGGGACGCATAAGTCGCCAGCTTGATGTTCTTCCCGCTGTTGAAGGTGTTGATAGCCTTGATCAAGCCGATGGTCCCGATGGAGATCAGATCCTCCACGCCGACTCCGGTGTTGTCAAACTTCTTTGCTATGTAGACGACCAGACGCAGGTTGTGCTCGATCAGGGCTGCCTTCGCCTCCTTTTCGTCCTCCGTGCCCAGCCTTCCGATCATCACCGCCTCCGTCTCCGGCGAAAGTGGCGCCGGGAGCACGTCGCTCCCCCCGATATAATGGACCTCGTTCTTCTTCGAAAACAGGAGCCCCCGCATGCTGGAAATGATCTTCAACTGGAACCTGCTGGGAACTGCTACTCTGATAACCATGGTGTCTCCTCCTCTTCCTTAAAGACGCTGTATATCCGGCGAAATCGCCGTGCAGGATCAACTGGTAGCTTCCGTCCTTGGACAGCCGGCCCTCTTTGAGGGCGATCAGGAAAGGTCCCCCGGCAAAGGGCGTCTCTCTCCCGTCCTCCGAGACGGCGGCCATTTCCGGAAGGAGCTTCCCCTTCAGAAGCCCCTCTCCCCCGACGCAGTGGTAGGGGATCAGAAAAAAACCTTCCCGCTCCTCCTCTTCCTCCTGAAACAGAAGGCGCAGGGCCTCCTCCTCTCCGACAGATACCGGTTTTTTCGTGGCCGGCTCGTAAAGGCGGTTCCCCGTGTCCAGAAGAGCCGTCACGACGATCCGGCGTTCCCCTTTTATGAGAGCTACCGGAAGAAGTGTCTCCCGGTTTCTTTTCGCGGTCCCGAAAAAGAAGATCAGTTCTTTTCCCGCAAAAAAAGAAGCCGCCGCCAGCAAAAGGAGCACCGGCAGTCCTCCGCCCCCCGCGCTTCTTCCCGTCAGCAATTCCCGCATCACATATCCGGCCCCGGTATGGAGATAGATCTGGCTCAGAAAACCCCCGGCAAATACGGTGACGGCCGCCAGGGAAAGAGTCTCCCGAAAAAGAGCCTTCCCTCCCCGCCTTCCGAAAGCGATCCGGCACATGAGGGGGCCTGCCGCCCCGTAAACCGCGAGAAGCTCGGCCCATCTCGGAAGAACAGGAAACGCCGCCAGAAGGCAGGAAAAGCTTCCGCCCGCCGCCGCTCCGAGAAACAGGGCAAAGGCCCGTCTCCTGTACTTTAACCAGCTCCCGGTTAGGGCCAGAAGCCCCATGTTCATCCAGGTATTGACTGCAAACAGTACGTCTATGTATAAATTCATTTTCACAAAGTTTATTATAGAGGATTCTTCCCGCAGAATCTGTCAAAAGGACAGAGGGAAACTTCAGATTTTATCGACTTTTTTTGCAGTGCATCGAATCGAGTAGGGGAGCGGTTCTTTTCCCCTGCTCGCCACGCAGGTGCTGTGTGCCGGTGGCACACGTTTAGCACCGACCGAAGCAGAGCGCAGATGCACGCCGCTCCTGAGGCATATTCCTCTGTGCGGGCTTGCGCACTAAAAAGAAGAGAGGACCCGTTTACAGGATCCTCCGCCAAAGACCTTTATGTAATCCTTACCGCCTCTTCTGCTGCAGGAAGGACGGGATCTCGATGTTGCCTTTGCTCTCAGGCACCCGGTAACCGGAGGGCGTGCCCGTCTTGGCTGTGCTCCCTCCGCTGTTAAAATTCGGCATCACTGCGCGGGGCGCTACTGGCCTCGTAACCGTCTGGGCCGTCTGCGGCTTCCCCGTCTGGGCCTGCGACAGATAGGGCGCCGTCTTCGGCGCAGCCTTAAAGCCTCCGAAACCGGAAGCTGCCGCCGCTGCTCCCAGAGAAGCCGAACTGCCGCCTTCAAAAGGTTCCAGCCCCGTGGCGATCACGGTGATGCTGGCCTCATCCTGCACCGTATCGTCATACATGGCGCCGAAAATGATATTGGCATTATCCCCGGCCAGATCCTGCACATAGCTGGCGGCCTCGTTGGCCTCCATCAGTCCGATGTCGCCGGAAATATTGATGATCACGTGGGAAGCTCCCTCGATGCTGGTCTCCAACAGCGGGCTGGAGACCGCCTCCTTCACGGCGTCGATGGCCTTGTCATCGCCCCTGCCGTGGCCGATCCCGATATGGGCAATGCCCTTGTCGATCATGACGGTCTGGATATCCGCGAAATCCAGATTGATGAGAGCTGGCACATTGATCAGGTCCGTGATGCCCTGGACTGCCTGCTGGAGCACCTCGTCGGCCCGTCTGAGCGCCTCCGGCATGGTGGTCCTCCTGTCCACGATCTCTAAGAGCCGGTCATTTGGAATGACGATCAGGGTATCCACGCTTGCCTTCAGGTTTTCGATCCCGTTCAGCGCGTTGGTCATGCGGGCGCGCCCCTCAAATTTGAAAGGCTTGGTCACCACGCCCACCGTCAGGATCCCCATCTCCTTGGCCAGGCCGGCCACCACGGGAGCCGCCCCCGTACCGGTCCCGCCGCCCATGCCGCAGGTGACAAAGACCATGTCCGCGCCCTTGATGGCGGCAGCGATGTCCTCGGAGCTTTCCTCCGCCGCCTTCTGTCCCACTTCCGGCTTGGCTCCGGCGCCCAGCCCCTTGGTCAGCTTCTCCCCGATCTGGATCGTCTCCGGAGCCTTGCAGAGCTGAAGGGCCTGCCTGTCCGTATTGACACCGATAAACTCCACACCGCTGATATTCTCATCAATCATCCGGTTCACAGCATTATTGCCGGCACCGCCTACGCCGATCACAATAATCTTCGCCGAACTCTCAGACTCATTCATCCTGATCTCTAACAAAACTTTATCCTCCCTCAAGCTGTCGTTCCGAAAAGAGACACCTTTCAAACTGATATTTCCACTTTATATAGCATACGGCATTTTTTCAAATTAATCAACCGTTACTTTCACAAAAAACTACTATTTTTTATGGGACGCCCTCTCCGTCCGGCACAAAGGGGTAGGAAGGCCCGTCTTTAGGTTTTAACACTATGATTTTTTAGGGTTTTCTATCTCCCACA
>CAMSZT010000027.1 GCA_947066815.1 uncultured Lachnotalea sp. | reverse complement strand
AATCTATGCTCCTGCCGATACATATCTATTTTTATCCCTATCTGGTTTAACCCATATGCTGTTTATGATAATAAAAGAAGAAAACTCCCGCCAAAAAAGTGGGAGTTTTCCAGTGCCCTCGTAAATCCAAGGTTTTCAAAGCTCTTCTCTACAGCTCATAGGGCGTCACCTGGTACACGTAGAAATTGATCCAGTTGTTGTAGAGGGCGTTGGCGTGCATCCTCCAGGAAAGGCAGGGACGCTTTTCGGGATCGTCGTCCGGATAATAATTTTTCGGGATGGCAGTGTCCATGCCCTTGCCCCGGTCTCTCCGGTACTCGCCGTCCAGGGTGACCCGGTCATATTCCGGGTGCCCCATGACGAAGATCCGCTTTCCGCCGGCACTCTGGACCAAAAATACCCCCGCCTCGTCGGACTCGGCCAGGATCAGAAGGTCCGGGCAGGCCGCGATGTCCTCCTTTTTCACATAAGTGTAACGGGAATGGGGGGCCCGGAAGGTGTCGTCAAAGCCCCGGACCAGGGGAATGGTGCGGTTCATGACCTTCTGCTCAAAGATCCCGAAGAGCTTCTTCTCCATCTCGTACTTGGGGATGCCGTAGTGGTAGTAAAGCCCCGCCTGGGCGCCCCAGCAGATGTGGACCGTGGAGGTCACGTTGGTGTCCGTCCAGGCCATGATCTCGGAGAGTTCCGGCCAGTAATCTACCTCCTCGAACTCCATCTGCTCCACCGGCGCCCCGGTGATGATCATCCCGTCGAATTTCTTCTTCCGGATGGCGTCAAAGGTCACGTAAAACTGATTCAGATGGCTCATGGAGGTGTGAGTCGACTCATGGCTCCTCATGTGGAGGAATGTGACGTCAAGCTGAAGCGGCGTGTTGGACAGGGCCCTGAGAAGCTGCGTCTCCGTCTCCTCCTTCACCGGCATCAGATTTAAGATCACAATCTGAAGGGAACGGATGTCCTGGGAGAGAGCCCGGCTTTCATCCATCATGAAAATATTTTCTTTCTCAAGGATCGCCCTGGCGGGCAGGTTGTTCTGTACTTTAATCGGCATAACTGTCTACTCCTGTTTTATCATGTCCAAAAACTCCTCTTCCGTGAGGATGGGGATCCCCAGCTCCTTCGCCTTTTTATTTTTCGAGGAATTCGACATGGAATCATTGTTAATGAGGTAATCCGTCCTGGCCGTGACGGAGCCGGTCACCCTGCCTCCCAGGGATTCAATGAGGGCCTTCGCCTCATTCCTGTTTGCAAAGTGTTCCACGGATCCGGTGATGACAAAGGTCTTCCCGCCCAGAACCTGTTCGTCCGCTGATGGCATCTCATCGTGAAACGTCACCAGCTCAAGCATTCGATCCACCTCCGCATTGTTCTTCTCCGACTGAAAATAGGTGAAAAGGCTGTCGGCGATCACCGGGCCGATCCCCTCGATCTCCTCAAACTCCTCCCTCGTCCCGTGACGAAGCCTCTCAAAATCGTAGCCAAAGGCCTTACAGAGAACCTTTGCGTTGGCCAGGCCAATCCCGGGAATCCCAAGACCGTAGAGGAGGCGGGCCATGGTGGTGTCCCTCGCCCGCTTAAGAGATGCCAGCAGATTTTCATAAGACTTTTCCCCGAAGCCCTCCATGGAAAGGATCTGCTCCCTGTATCGTTCCAGATGGAAAAGATCCGCAAACTCCCGCACGAACCCGGCGTCCACGAATTTTTCCAGGGTCGCCTCCGAGAGCCCGTCGATGTTCATGGCATCCCGGCTCACGAAGAGGGAAAAGCCCTTGATCTTTTTCGCCGGACACTCCGGATTGGTGCAGTACAGGGTCTTCACCTCGTTTTCCTCCCGGATCTTCGTAAGTCCGCCGCAGACCGGGCAGGCCTCGGGGATCCTCGCCGAACCGCTCCTGGTCAAATTCTCCGCGATCTGGGGAATGATCATGTTGGCCTTGTAGACGGTGATCTCGTCCCCCTCGCCCAGCGCCAGCTCCTCCACGATGCTCACATTGTGGACGCTGGCCCGGCTCACCGTGGTTCCCTCCAGCTCCACCGGCTCAAAGACCGCCACCGGATTGATAAGCCCCGTCCGTGAAGCACTCCACTCAATATAGGAAAGGCGGGTGGCCTGAACCTCGTCCGCCCATTTAAAGGCAATGGAATCTCTGGGGAATTTTGCCGTCCGCCCCAGAGAACGGCCGTAAGCAATGTCATCAAACAAAAGCACCAGCCCGTCGGAGGGAAAGTCATTGTCCGGTACGGCCTTTGCAAATTCTTCCACAGCCGCCGCCACCGTCTCCCGGTTCACCCGCTTAAATTCCACCACGTCAAAGCCCTGCCCCGAAAGCCAGGCAAGCTCCCGCTCCCTGGAATTTTCAAAATCCACGCCCTCCGCCTTCACCAGCGCAAAAGCAAAAAACCTCACGCTCCGCTTCGCCGTGATCTCGTTGTTCAGCTGGCGCACGGAACCGCTGCACAGGTTCCTGGGATTCTTGTATTTTGCGTCGGCGTCCCCGATTTCCTCGTTGATCTTATAAAAATCCGAATACCGGATGACGGCCTCGCCCCGAAGCACCAGCTCCCCCCCATAGGGAATGGCGCCGGGCACGTTGACAAAGACCCTCGCATTGTTCGTAATGACCTCGCCGACCTCGCCGTTCCCCCTGGTGACCGCCTTGTAAAGCCGCCCCGCTCTATAGGTGAGCACGATGGTAAGGCCGTCCAGCTTCCAGGAGAGAAGCCCCTCCTTCTCCCCCAGCCACTGGGCCAGGGCCCCCGGCTCCTTGGTCTTGTCCAGAGACAGCATGGGGGACTCGTGGGCCTCCTTGGGAAGCTCGCTTAAGATCTCATATCCCACCCGGACGGTGGGGCTCCCCCCGAGGACGATGCCCGTCTCCCGCTCCAGCGCCAAAAGCTCGTCGTAGAGCCGGTCATATTCCAGATTGCTCATGAGCTCCCGGCTCTCCTGATAGTACGCCTTTCCGGCCTCCCCGAGGAGAGAGACCAGCTCCTTCATCCGTGCAAGCTTTTTTTCCTGTTCCATGCGATTTCTTGCCGTTCCTTTCCCTAAAATAAGGTGCTGCGCAGGTAATTGCGAGACGACAAATTTTATCGTCCCGCAATTACCTGTGGGGATTTTGGGGAAACGCTGATTTATTCAGCGTTTCCTTGGCGCCGGGCGGGAGAGGATCCGCCCAAGCTCTGAGAGCTCCTCCTTTGTCGCCTCCCGGTATCCGCCGGGGGCGATGCCGTCCAGGGTAAAGTTCATGACCCGGATCCGGACCAGGTGCGTCACCCGGTAGTCAAAATATTCACACATCCGCCGGATCTGGCGGTTTAGCCCCTGGGTCAGGATCATCCGAAAGCTCTTAGGCCCCGTCTTCTCCACCCGGCAGGGGGCCGTCACCGTCCCCAGCATGGGAACACCCCGCCTGAGTCCCTCCAGAAAGCCCGCCGTCACCGGACGGTTCACCTCCACCAGGTACTCTTTCTCATGGGCATTCCCCGGCCGCAGGATCTGATCCATCAGCTCCCCCTGGTTGGTCATCAAAATCAATCCCTCCGACTCCTTGTCCAGCCGCCCCACCGGATAGAGGCGGATGGGATAGCGGACCAGGTCCACGATGTTTTTCTCTCCCTTGAACTCCGCCGTGGTGCAGACGATCCCGGCCGGCTTGTTGACCAGAAGGAGCACCGGCCGCTCTTTCCCGCCCACCGGCCTTCCATCCAGGCACACCGCCTGCCCCGGGTTCACCCGCTGGCCCATGAGCGCCGGCCGCCCGTCCACCGTGACACGCCCCGCCTCGACGAGCCGGTCGGCCTCCCTGCGGGAGCAGACTCCCGCCTCGCTGAGATATTTGTTTAAACGAATTCCCGATCCTTCCATCCCGCACGCTCCCAAACTTAAGCCTCCGGGCCGCATATCCCCGCCGCCCGGTGCAACATGCCTTCTATCATATCACTAAATCCGGAGATTTTCCACCGTTTTATCCCGGAGATTTTCCTCTCCCGCATCCCGGTGCGGCCTCCGGCAGCACATTTCTCTTCAAACCGGTCACGTCTCCCAGGACCTGCGGGAATACGGCATCGACAGAGAACTTCGGATATGAGTCCGGATGATCAGATCCCGTGATCCTCGGCGGGCTCATTCCCCACGATCTGCCTAATCCTGTCCCGATACCCGGCGGCCAGAGGAGAAAGCGGGCGGCTCTTGCTTGTCAGCATGCCGATCTCCAGCGGTATGGGGCGGTCCCCGGAAAAACGCAGGGCGCACTTGTCGGAATAATATTCCGTGTGGGTGTAGGCCGACCGGTTGTGGACACCGACCGTAAAGGCATCCGTGCTGCCGAGAAGCTCATAGAGGGTGGCCCGGTCCCCGACGGTGATCTTCTGCGGCATGTCATGGAGTCCCAGAAGCTCCCACTCCGGAGTCATGCCATACTGAGCGTCCCGGTAAAGGGCGAAGGGATACGCCCGAAGCTCCTCCGCCGACACCACAGACCTTCCCTTCTCACAGAGCGGGTGTCCTTTCCGGACAATGACGGCCGCCTCTTCCTCCGCCATCTTCACATACTCCAGGTTACTCTGCTGGAACATGGCCGTCACAAGCCTCCTCTGCATGGGAGAGAGTATGATCAGGCCAAGCTCCACCGTCTGGCTCCGCACCAGCTCCACCACCTCCTGGAACGACCCTTCCAAAAACGAAAAATGAAAGTCTCTGCCCTGATGCGTCCGGCAAAAATCCGTGAACACCGTATTGGCAAAGCGGAAGTACTGGCTGGCCACCTGAAAGACCGCCGGCGCCGGCGCATCCATCCTGGCACAGAAGGTATCCAGCATCTGAAACTGGCGGTACGCCGGCTGGGCAAGAGAGAGGAATTCTCTGCCGAAGGCGGTCAAGACCACGCCCCTTCCGGTGCGCTCAAAAAGAGCCTCCCCCAGTTCCTCCTCCAAGAGCTTCAGAGACTGGGAAAGATTGGGCTGGGACAGATACAGCTTCTTCGCCGCACGGCTGATGGAGCCCTCCGCGGCAATGGTGACAGCCTGCTCGATCTGGGACATGCGCATGATCCTCTTCCGCCTCCTCTCCATATCCTGTCTGTCATAATCTTATCTATCATAAAATCATATGGATCTATATCATTATTATATATTAACACCTGATACTTCACAAGAAGTATAATAGAAAAAACCGCAGCAAAGAGGGATTTCCCGAAAGGAGGATCTGTATGAAAGAGTATCTGGAAATTGCAAACCATCCCGCCATGTACCTCGGCGTGGCGCTCCTTCTCGGCATCGTGCTCTGGCAGTCGGCCGTCTATATCCGCCGGGCCCTTAAAAGGGCCGGGGAGCTTGGCATAGCCAAAGACCGGCTGAGGCACGCCGTGAGGGTCGCCGCACTCACCAGCATCGTTCCCAGCATCGCCATCGTCGTGGCGCTCCTGACCCTGGCCCCGGTGCTGGGACTGCCCTTTTCCTGGGCCCGCCTGTCCATCATCGGTTCCCTGTCCTATGAGCTGATGGCCGCCGAGATCGGGGCCGCCGCCTCCGGCGCCGCCCTGGGAGGCGCCGGCTACGGCGCCGGATCGTTCCTGACCTCCGTCTGCGTCATGACCGTCGGATCCTTCGTCACCCTGAGCCTCACGATCTTCGGCTTCAAGTGGTACAAAAACCGGCTGGACCGCTCCATCAAAAAAAGCGGGACAGGCACCTGGGGAAAGGTTCTGATGGCGGCCCTCATCGTGTCCCTCTATTCCAGATTCCTGGCGGCCCCCGTCGTCGAAGGCGGAACGGCCCTTCTCAGCATGGCCGTGAGCGCCGTCTCCATGCTCCTGTTAAACCTTCTCATAAAAAAAGGCCGCGGCTTTCGGTGGCTCTCCGATTTTTCCCTCTCCGTCAGCATGGTCCTGGGAATGACGGCCTCCGTCCTCTGCTCCCTGTAAACCGATCTCTGTCTGTCCAAAGGAGGAACTTTCCTATGAAACAAACGCTGTCCTACGACGAAAAAGCCCACCGCTTCGGAAGGCTCAGTCTCTGTGTGGGAATGGCCGCCACCCTGATCTTCCCCCTGCTTTTGATCCTTGTCTTCCGGGTCCCGCCGGACTGGGCCTCCATTTTATCCGGTACCGGCTCCATCCTGCTCCTGATGATCCCGGTCTCCCTCAGCGAATTCCTGAGCATCGCCCCCATGATCGGTTCCTCCGCCATGTACATCATGGTGCTGACCGGCAATTATACCAACCTGAAGATCCCGGCCTCCCTGGCCGCCATGGAAGCCGCCGGACTGGACCCGGCCAACTACACCGAGGAATCCGACGTGATCTCCACCCTCGCCATGGCCGTCTCGGCCATCGTCAGCATCCTGGTCATCGTTCTCGGCGTCCTTCTGATCGCCCCCCTGAGCACGGTCCTCGCAACCCCGGTCCTGAAGCCGGCCTTTGACAACATTGTCCCGGCCCTGTTCGGCGCCCTGGGCATCGGAATGCTGGCAAAAAATTTCCGTCTGGCCCTCGTTCCCTTCCTCCTGGGCATCCTGCTCCTCGGGACAGGCGTGATCAACAGCGCCCTCGTGCTGCCGCTCCTGATCCTCGCCGGTGTCCTCTCGGCCCGCTTTATGTATAAGAAAGGATGGGTGAAATAATGCTGGACGTATTGATCCGAAATGCGGATGTTGTCGACGGAACGGGGGCTCCCCGCAGGCGCATGGACGTGGGGATCCTCGGAAAAAAGCTGGCGGTCCCCCCTTCCGGCGCCGCCGGGACACCCTCCGCCCGCAAGGTGATCGACGCCTCCGGGCTCGTCCTGGCTCCCGGTTTCATCGACGTCCACGGGCACACGGACCTCTTCGCCTTCCTGGAGCCCCTCTGCAGCGCCAAGCTCTGTCAGGGCATCACCACAGAACTGGCCGGACAGTGCGGGCTCTCCCCCGCACCCATCTCGGCGTCCCGCTTTCCGGCCTACCGGGACTATTATAAAAACCAGGGAGCGCCCCTCTATCCGGAGGCAGAAGCCTTCACCTGCGTCGGCGCCCTGATGGACACGCTGGAGGGCCTGCGCCCCGGCATCCATCTGGCCCTCTTCGCCGCCCACGGCTCCCTGCGCCTGGCCGCCATGGGAATGGAGCCGGGACCTCCGGACCGCTCCCAGATGGACGCCATGGTCTCCATGGCCAGGGAAGCCATGGAGGCAGGTGCCCTCGGGATCTCCTCCGGACTGATGTATGCCCCCGGCTCCTTTGCCGGCAAAGAAGAGCTGGCCGAACTCTGCCTGGCAGCGGCCCCCTTCGGCGGAATCTACACCTCCCATATCCGGAACCAGGGAAACGGCCTGATCGAAAGCGTGAAGGAAACCCTGCAGGTCGCCGCCGAGAGCGGCCTTACCGCCAACATCTCCCACCACAAGGCAGTCGGCAGGAGCAACTGGGGGCGGGTGGCCGAAAGCACGGCCCTGATCCACGCAGCCGGCACGGCGACCCACGACGTCTATCCCTACACGGCCAGCTCCACCACCCTGGCGGCGACCCTTCCCCCCTCCTGCATGGAGGCCGGACCAGAACGGCTGCTGGAAGACCTGAAAGACCCCGGATTCCGTAGAGATCTGGAACAACGGATATTCTCCCCCACGGAAGAATGGGACAACGACCTGCTGGAATGCGGGTATGACGGGATTTTGGTCATAAGCGCCCCGAAGACCCCGAAGGCCGCGGGAAAGACCCTCCGCCAATGTGCCGAAGCCTGGGGGCTCCCCCCCTTTTCCGCCTACTGCCGGCTGCTGTCCGAAAATCATCTGGCCGTGAACGATATCTGCTTCTCCATGTCGCCGGAGGATGTAAATACCCTGGTCGGAGACCCCCTGTGCATGTTCGGCACCGATTCCCTGTACGTGCCGGGATACATGCCCATGACCCACCCCCGCTCCGTCGGGACCTTTCCCCGGATCCTCGGCCGTTTCGTCCGGGAGCAGAAGCTCCTCACCCTGGAGGAGGCTGTCCGGAAGATGACTTACTTCCCGGCGAAACGCTACGGGCTCTCCGGAAAGGGCCTGATCGCGGACGGCATGGACGCGGACCTGGTCTTATTCGATCCGCAGACCATCGGGGACCGGGCCGATTACCAGGATCCCTTTCAGGAAAACCGGGGGATCCACTCCGTCTACGTGGACGGGACCCTTGCCCTCCTGGACGGAACGCCTACCGGAAGGCGGGCCGGCCGGATCCTCCGACGGGGAAGAGGATGACCGAGATGCCCGACGGATCCGGAAAAGCTGATCTTAAAAACTCCTTTTGGGTAAGAATCCAGATATGACAATTCTTATCGAAAAGGAGTTTTTTTATGACAGCAGCTAAAGAACAGCTCCGATCACACTATTTCCGTTTTGTTATATTTCAGAATCTTTTTATTCCCCGATCTTTGTCCAATTGTCCTTTCCGGCCAGGAAATCCTCATTCTCCATATAGGCCGGGACATACCCCTCACCGGCATGTCCGATCAGGATATCTCCCTTTATGACGGCAGGCACAAAATATCCGGCACAGCCTCCCTCCCGGATAAGCTTATCATCGCCTTTTTCCCCATACTGATAGGTTTCAAAATGAAAGTTCTCTTCCTCCCCCATATATACCGTATTATGAAGGGAATAAACCTTCAAGCCGGGAAGGAGGGATATGCTCCCGCTGTCTTCAACCACAGCGACCTCTGTCAGAGTCTTCGATCCCAAATGAAGCTCCATTAATTTATAAACGCCGCCATCCCTCACTCCCAAAGCCGCCAGACCGTCTGCCAGGCCGTCCACTCGGATAAAATCCGCCCGGAGCAGTTCTTCCGACTCCTTTGTTTCCAGATCCATCCTCTTTAAGATACTTTCCTGGTCTTCCCCTTTTTCCGTGTAGATCAGCCCTCCCTCATGGATCCCATATGCTTCATAGGCTCCGCCGCCGCTTCCTTCATACCGGATTTCAGGACAAAGGACCTCTTCTGTCCCTGTATCCAGATCATAGCGGTAGATCGCACTGGTCATGCCCACCTGTTCTTCCTGGTCCCCGACCCAGTCAAACTCCGCATCCCAACTGGTAAAAATGCAGAAATGATCATAAAAAGAGCAGACCGCACCAAGACTCAAGTCATGGGAGAACTCCCCGATCTCGCGGTCATTGTTCCCGTCCAGGTCACAGCGGTGAAAGGTATGTCTTTCCATGTCATCCATTGTCAGATAATACCACTTGTCACCAAGGCGTCCGACTACCATCGCTTTCTGATTGATGGCGAACGCCGCACAGTCCATTGTATCATGGCGGCAGGAAGGCACTGCGCATAAAGGAAAATATTCCCTGGTCTTATAATCAAAATATCTCTCCACCTTCGAGTTCGGATCGTGATACAAAAAACCGTCTTCAAAAAAACAGAGGTTTCCCTCCCAGTAAGAAGAACGGTTCCCGCCAGACTGCTCCTGCTTCGTTTCCGCGCCCTCCTTTCCGCCGCATCCCGCCAGGATAAGGCAGAACACCGCCCACAACAGCAGCATCCTGTTTCTGTACTTATCCGTTCCCTTTTTGCTCATTCACAGCCCTCCGTTTTCCTCAACGCCTTCAAACTGGCAGTTCATCTCATCCACGATTTCCCGGATCCCAAGGAGCTCCGCTTCCTTTTTCAGTTCTTCCAAAGTCCGGTCCCAATCTCCGGCTCCGCCTTCCAATCTCAATATCTGGTATTCCTGCCATAATAAATTCAGTTTCAGGATCGTTTCTTTCATCTCACTGCTGTAGACCACCCGGATGTCGGCCAATGGCTCCAGATCCTCCATCTCCTCCCACAGCTCTTCCGTCCTCGCTTCGGAGTCCGAAGCCGCAGGGATTGTCAGAAAGGGATTTCCAAAGCTGGTCTGTCTGACAAACAGTCCTGTCTCATTTTCGTTCAATAACATTACTTTTCCATCTTTTATTTCATAATCCCGCCCCTCAGCGCCATATATCAGAGCATTGGAAAGTTTCTCATCAGAACAGACAGCCGCCAGTACTTTTCTTGCTTCCTCTTTATGGCTTCCCGACGCTAAAACTCCCGTCTTTTCGCCCCTGCCCAGATAAGCCATACGAAATTCCGGCAGTTCCACCGCCTCCAGACGTACCTCCGGCGGTATCCCATAAAGGCTCCGGCAGACATTTTCAGCCGCTTCCTCACTGTAAGAATATAGCCCGGTCACCAGAAAATTCCCCTTCTGCATCTGCGCCTGGTCTGGTACAAGCTTCAAAAGCCCTTCTTCCCTCCAACGCTCCAGCCGCTCCAGATGGGACAGATATGCTTCTGTTTCCAGAATGCTGCCGGCCTTCGGCACATCCTCTGCCGTATCAATGCAGATCAGTTCACAGCTGCTGCACTCGTAATCTCCCCACAGGAATGCGGGCCAGTCCGTCGACGCGATAAAATCCTGATTCCCTGCCTGCCATTCTCCCTTTGCTGTCTGTTGGAGGATACGGTCCATCTCCAGAAACGTGACCGCATCCACATCTATATCATATTTATCCGCATAATTTACACAAAAGACTGCGTAATACCGCAGATCTGTGAGCGGAACCTCCACGCCATAAATATGGCTTTTCCGGGACAGCGCTTCCCAGGCCGCAGACGGATAGGCGTCCTTTAATTTCTGCCCGGCTTCCTCCGTTTCCATCCAGTCTTCCAGAGGCAGCAGAAGTCCCTCCTCTGCCATGATCTCATAGGCGTCATAGCAGCCTCCTATCCGTCCTCCGCAGCCTGCAAGGTCATAATCTCCACTTTTTACCGCATCGACATAAGCCTTCACATATGCCCCATAATCTCCATCATAAACAGCCTCCCTGCCAGCAGATATGTTTACAAACTCCACCGCAAAGGGCAGCCCCTGTTCCTCGAAAACTCTGTTCACGTTATCCTGGGATTTCTCAAGGTCTCCTGCCCAGTCAAAAAGCGCCCATCTCAGTTTTACAGTTTCCGTATTGTCTGCAGAAGCTTCCGTACCATTCTCCAAAACCGTATCCTGCGCCTTACTTTTCCTGTCGGACGCGCAGGCCCCGAGAAAAACCATCATCCCCAGGAATACCCATAAGATCTGCATTCTTTTTTTCATCTGGCCAATCCCCCGCTTCTTGCTTACATCCCATAAAAATATATCAATATTTAATAAGCGATCCGGGGCAGGCCGTATGGCCTGCCCCTTCGTTTCCCGATCACACTGTTATAATAAATGCAATATTCTGGGCATTTGGACCGTGAGCAGACTCTGCCCCAATAACTGTTCCGGGAAAACTTTTTACGAGATTAACATAATCTGATGCAGACGACGACGACTTTCTATCAGACCAATACTGACCACCGCTTGAGGTTCTATAATGTGCCCTGATCGACACATATACAGGGCCCGCTCCCGTCTTATTTTTCGTATTGGCACTCGCCTGGGTTCCACTTGTCGAAACACTGCCAAAATAGGTAGAGTTTTGATCTGCTTTGTAAGCCGCCATTGCTGTCATACTGCTTGCCATCAGCAGCATAACCGCCATCAACGTTACCATAATTCTTTTCCCCATCTTTTCCCCATCTTTTTCTTCATCTGTTTTCCTCCTTGGATTTGATTTTTCCGGAATTGTGGCCACAATCCCATTTTATATTAAGCGCCGCTTAATCACTTTATATTTGCACTGTCCGTACAAAATGGATCCCAAATAGGAAGTCCTTTCCCCGTACTATCTCACAATATAACTCCCCTCCACATCCACCGCTCCTGCATTTTTATTCTCCACAAACACTCGGTACTTCCCTGTCTGATCCAATGCAAACTTATGATATATATCGCCTTTTTCCCGGACATACCGCTTTGTGCCATCCGGCTCTATGATACCGACATTCACATATTTATCCGCCGGCCCCACAACAGTAACATTGATACTCCCGCCCGCCTTTGCGTCAAACTCCGGTGTCTTTCTCAATACGTTCCCACTCACTGTCCATGTAAACATAGCTCCTGACCGGGCCGTTTCCTGAAGCTCCCCCTCTTCTTCTATAGAGGCACCGGTTCCGGGAGCTTCCTCGAACTCTTCCAACTCCGTGATGTCCATGTTCTCTGCTTCTTCCACCACTGACACCTGATAGAAATTCCTGTACTGCCCTGCCATTCCTGCGGACGCAGCGCATACGGTAACGGAGCTGACTGCCGCAAGCACCCCGCAGACCACTGCCGCCGCCACAGGAGACTTTTTCTGAAATCCGATAAACTTTTTCATATGTGCCACCCTCTCTAATAATTGATGTTCGTCTTCCACCTGCTGCACGGTAAAATACGCCTTTACCGTGCCCACATCGGTCACCATTTCCGTAATCGTGTCAAAATAGGGATCCATCCCGCCCGTATACTCGCAGGCTTTCCTGTCACAGGCATGCTCGCTCCAGCGCCGGATTGAAAAATGCAGCCACCAGACGACCGGATTGAAAAAGTGAAAGATCAAAATGATCGTAACCGCATGCTTGATCCATATATCCCTCTGCTTGTAATGGATCAGCTCATGGACAAAAATCGTCCTTAAGTCTTCTCCTGAATATTTCTCGACGGGAAGCATGACCGTTGGATGCATGATGCCCGTAAACCCCGACACCACGATCCCATAGCTGCGCCATACCTCCACCTGACCGGGCGGGATCCCCAGCATTTCACGGACAGAGAGGAATTCCTTGATTTCCTCTTCACTGCACTCCATGGTTTTTCCCTGATATCGTTTTCGGAGCATTGCAAGCAGCAACAGATACCAACTCCCAAGTATCCCGATCCCGGCAAACCACACAGCACAAAAAATACTGCATCCTCTCAAAAGGACCGGTGTCTGTAAAAAGAGTACTCCGCCATCCCATTCCGGCCAGACCTGTGCAATCCCCGTAAAGATTAAATAACAGATCGGAAGTACAAAAAATACGAGCACCAGTTTTAACAGGGAATACCGGATGTCCGGGTATCCCAGCCATTCCAGCCCTTTGCCGATGAAATGCCATACAAGCAAAACAATGCTGCCTGTCAAAGAAGTAAGAAGAACCGCAAAGGCCAGCTTAATGGTCCACGCCATCCAGGATTCTCCTTATTTTTTCCGCCTCTTCTTTTGAGATCTTTTGCTCACTGTCGATCGCCGCCACCAGGCTTGAAACCTTGCCCCGAAACCAAAAATTGGTATTCTCCAGGATCATTTTTCTTTTGTACTCTTCCTCTTCCTGCAAAGGGCGGATATAAGATGACCGGCCTTCCCGATACCTCTCAACAAAACCCTTGTCGGCCAGTTTATCCAAAAAGGAAACGACAGCCGTCCTGGTGTAGTCCTTCCCATAATCCCGCAAAAGCGCTTCACTCAACTCTGAAACCGTGATGTCCCTGCCAAGTTCCTTACCGGTATCCCAAATAGCTTTCATGACCAGCGTTTCTCCTGAACTCAGAGAACATTTCTTGTTTTTTTGTCTCTTCACTGTCAACCAGCCCTTTCTGTGTCAAATATACTGCTCACCATTGTGTATCACGTCTTATTAAAGATAGTATCATGTCAAACTATTTGGTGTCAAGCGTTTGTCTCCAACTTTGTCATTTATGCCCTATCAGTACTCATTGTACCCATCACCTTTGCTCCGGAAGATCCGCCGCCCTCACAAGCTCCCCCATCCTCCGGTTGCATGCCCCCACCGTGACTCCCGCATTGATCACCCGCCTGCATCGCTTCATGACCGCAAGAGCGCGTTCCAGGGTTTCCTGCCGGATCTCCCGGAAGGGCTCCTCCGCGATGACCTCCGAGGCCAGAAGCCTCGCCAGCCGGTAGTCTACGTCGTTGGTGTAGAGGATCCCCGCCGCAAAAGGAATGTTTTCCTTCTGAAGCTGTCTGTAAACGGGGATCCCCGTCCCGCAGGAGGAGAGCACGAAGACCTCCGGCTCCCCCTCGGGCCTTGGAAGCTCGATGCTCCCGAAGCAGGGGTCGAAAAACCCGTTATCAATGCCGTAGAGTTCCCGGATGACCTCCTCTTTGAAAATCTCCTCCGGCCTGCCATAATGGGAGATGGCCTCCCCGTTCACGCACAGGATTCGGTCGGAGATCTTTTCCGCCAGGTCAATCTCGTGGAGGGACATGACCACGGTGATACCCTTCTCCTTGGCCATCCGCCTGAGGATCGCCAGAAGCTCCAGCTTGTGGCGGATGTCCAGAAAGGAGGTGGGCTCGTCCAGAAGAATGATCTCCGGCTCCTGGCAGATGGCCCGGGCCAGAAGCACCCGCTGCCGCTGCCCGTCGCTGATGGCCTGAAAGTCCCGGCCGCCCAGGTTTTCGGCGTGGACCGCCTCCATGGCCTCCTCCACCTTCCGCTCATCCGCCGCCGAGAGGATTCCCAGCCGCCCCGTGTAGGGATAACGGCCCGTCGCCACCACGTCCCGGCAGGTCATAAGCTCCGGCCGCAACCGCTCCGTCAGAACCACGGCCATCTTTTTGGAGAGTGCCCGCCAGGAAAGGTCCTGGACGCTCTCCTCCATCAGGAACACCTTTCCCCCGAGGACCTTAAGCTGCCTGGAAATGCTCTTCAAAATGGTGGATTTCCCGGCCCCGTTGGGGCCGATCAGGGTCACGATCTCCCCCCTGTCGATCTCGATATTGATGTCGGCGAGCAGCGGTTTTCCGCCGTAGCCGACAGACAGGTCTTCAAGCTTCAGATAATAGTCTGCCATGGCCTACCTCCCTTTCTGCCGGCGCAGCATCATAAAGATCACCACGGGAGCCCCGAAGATCGACGTGACCGTGCTGATGTTAAGCTCCGTGGGGGCAAACGCCATCCGGGCGATCAGATCGCAGAGCATACAGAACACGGCGCCGCCGAGAAAGGTCCCCGGGATCACCACCAGCGGCTTTGCGGTGTTTAAGCACCGCTTCACCAGGAAGGGGACCGCAATGCCCACAAAGGAGATCGGACCCGCAAAGGCCGTCACGCAGGCCGAGAGGATGCTGGAGAGCAGGATCAGCGTGACCCGGAAAGCCCTGATGTTGACCCCCATGCTCTGGGCGTAGGCCTCCCCCAGCTGATAAGCCCCTATGGGCTTGGACAGCAGGAAGGTGAACAGGAAGGTCACGCCGACGACCGCGGCCGAGACGGCCACGTTGCTCCAGCTCATGCCGGAAAAGCTGCCCAGAGACCAGCCGTGAAGGTTCACGATGTCCGAATCCTCCGCAAAGGTCACCACGAAATCCGTGACGGCGGAACAGATGTAGCCGATCATGATCCCCGCCACCAGAAGGGTCGCCATATGGCGGATCCGCCTGGAAAACAGCAGGATGAACCCAATGGACACCAGAGAGCCGATAAAGGCCGCCGCGATCAGCGTGTAGGAGGAAACCGCATGGAACCTTCCCATAAAATAGATCATGGTCAGGGCCACGACCATCTTCGCCCCCGAGGAGATCCCCAGCACGAAAGGCCCGGCGATGGGGTTCTCAAAAAAGGTCTGTAAAAGGAATCCCGACAGGGACAGGGCCCCTCCCAGGATCGCCGCCATCAGGATCCTGGGAAGGCGGATCTTCCAGATGATGTTCACCTCCGTGGCCTCCCCGGAACCTCCAAACAGGATCCGCAGGATATCCGGCACGGAAATATGGACATTTCCCGTGTTGATGTTCAAAACCGTGATCGCAAAAAAGGCCGCGAGCAGTACGGCAAACACCAGCGTATACCGGGAACGCCGCCTGAGATCCTCCCTGCCAAGGGCATTCCTGCCTTTTTCCTTTCTGTCCTCCGAAGTTCCTCCGTTTCCTCCCATGTCCCATCCTTCCGTATCATTCCACCCTGGTCAAAAAGGTCATATCCTCTTCGTTCCCGTCTGTCAGCATCAGATTCAGATCCCGGATCATCTCCCCGACGATATCCGTCGCCTGGTAGAGGGACTTGCCCGTGGTCCAGACATTTCCCTCCTTCACCGCCTTAAAATCCGCAAACAGCTCACTCTTCGCCAGAAGCTCGTCAAGGCTTCCGACAGGGGCGTCGATGGCCGCGTTGTAGACCAGATAGTCCGCGTCGACGGCCGTGGCATAAAACTCCTCCATGCTGAGGGACACAGAGGCGCTTTTGTACTCCTCCCCCAGAAGATCCGGGAAGGCGTATTTTCCTCCGGCCAGCTCGATCATGCCGGGAATGTAATCATCCGCCCGGCGCACCACGGCAGCGCCGTTGGTATTCATATAGAAGTAGACCACCGTTTTTCCCGTGTTCGGGAAATCTTCAAGCTCGCTTATGATCTTAGCCTGCTCCTCAAAAAAGGCTTTGGCCTCCGCCTCCTTCCCCGCCAGGGCGCCGTAAGCCTTGATCCACTCCGTCCGTCCCAGGGGATGCTTCTCATAAGTGGACCGGTCGATGAACACCGGGATCCCCAGCTCCTCGATCATCTCCTTCACCTTCGGCGTATGGAAGATCATGGTAGATTCGATCGCCAGGTCGCAGCCCTCATCGATCAGAAGCTCATAATCCGGCTCACTGTACTTTCCGGCAAAGATCATGTCGCCGCTCTCCATGGCCTTCACCGCGTTGTCAATATACCAGCCCGACTCCCTGGTGCCCGTCATGCGGATCCTGTCCAGACTTCCAAGCGCGTCAAACAGGGACATGGCCGAGGTGGCCGCCAGGTAAATGCGCTCAAAGGGCTGCTGCAGGATCACGATCTCCTCCGAAAGCCCCTCCGGCGCTGCCTTCCCCTCCGGCACCACCAGGTACCTGGCGCTGTCGTGAACGTCGACCAGGGAATAGCCGTCCGTGTAGCGGTACACGTCAAAGGCCTGCGCATAGGTGAGGCTCAGCCTCGCTTCACAGGCAAGCCCGGGAAGCTCCGGGGCGTCCTCCGGCGCCGCCTCCCATCCGTCCGGCAGCGTTTCGGGGGCCTCCCCGGCCCCGGTCTTCTCCGCGGCCGTGCCGGAAGCTGCATCCGCCGTCCCGCCCGAAACCGCCTCCGTACCTTCTCCGGGCGCTTCCGCCTGCTCGTTTCCGGCCTGTGCCCCGGCGTCCGCAGCCGGGCCGCCCCCGGCCTGGCCGCAGCCGGAGACGAGCAGGAGCGTCACCAGCAGAAGGGCAAAACACCGTCTGCTGCAGGCAATCCGTCCTTTTCTCATCCTGCCGTCTCCTCCTTCTCTTCTTCCGTCCCTGTTTTACCCTCTGTTTCTGTTTTGTTCTTTGTTTCTGTTTTGTTCTTTGTTTCTGCTTTGTTCTCTGTCCCTGCCTTTTCTTCTCCTGCCTTCCCGGCCGCTTCCACCGCTGCCCGGAAAAGCTCCTCCGCCTCTTTCTCGCGGTCAAACAAAGCGCCGTAGATCTTGATCCACTCATAGGAGGCGAGCTCCGTCTCCTCGTCGGCAGAGCCGTCCAGGAGCACCGGGATCGAGAGCATGGAGAACTGTTCCGTCAGCTTTCCGAACCGTTCTCTCTGCTCCTCGGGGCTTAAGGCCGCGTCCCCCGCTTCCTCTCCGCTTTCCGTACCGCCTGTCTCTTCTCTGTCCGGGGAGGCGTTTTCATCCCTGTCCCCCGTCTTTTCCCCTGCCTCCTCTGCCCTCGGGAGAAGCTCTCCTGGAAGCAGGGCCAGGCTGCATTTCCGGCTCAGAAGAGTCTTAAGATCCGGCTCGGAGAAAAGACCGCCGAAAGCCACCTGGGGTTCTTGTTCTCCCGTCTGCACTTCCATGGCTTCTGCCAGGCTCTCCACCGGACACTCCTCTTTTTCAAAACCGACGGCCGTCACGGTGTCCAGGGCCCCGAGCTGCTCCAGCTTTCCCAGGGCCTCGGAGGAAGCCACATAGGTCCTGTCGGCGGGAAGACGGATGACGACGGCTTCCTTCTCCAGGCCCACCGGGAGTTCTGCGTCCCCCGGGACCAGCAGATATTTTATGACCTTTTCCTGATAAAGCTTTGCCGTGAGTTCCGCGTCCGTGACGACCGCCCCGCCGTCCTCCTCCAAAGCTTCTGCTTCTTCGGGACCGCTCTCTCCCTCGTCTTCGCGCTCCCCTTCGGCCTCCTCGGAGGCTTTTATCACCTCCGGCGCCTCTCCGTCCGGCGTATCGAAGAGCCCGCTCGCATCCTTGTCCTTCTCTCCCCTCCTCAGGCCGATCTCCAACAGCGTGATCCCGCCGCTGTAATGATAAATCTTAAACTGTTCGGCATATTCCACCTTTGTCTCCGACTCGTAAGTGAGTCCGATGATCTTCGGCGCCTCCTCATCCAGCGTCTCCCCGGAAAGCCCGTCCGCATCTCCCGGCTCCCCGCCTTTTTCTGCCGCCGCCAGATAAATATAAATGGAATATACGATCTCATGGGAGGCTGACATTTTTGTCGTCATGCCGATGACCGTATTATTCTTGTTCAGTTCTACCGGGATCACAAAGGTGGAGGTCCCCCCTCCTGTGGAGCCGCTGTACCGATTGCCGTTGGCCTTGATATAAGTATAGGAATCGCTGCCAAACACCAGGGTCGCATAGGCTTTTCCCCCGGTCACGGTGATCTTCGGACAGGAAATGCTGACTCTCCCCGTTCCGCCGGACCAGGAAAATTTATCCGGCTTATAAACGCCGTCCGGAAGATCTACCGAGCTGTCCACCCGGCTTGTGGAGCCGTTCACATCCGACTCATAGGAGGATTCTGTGTCCGCCGTATTGTCCGTGACAGGCGGCTTCTCCTGGCTGCCGTTACCCCCCGGTTTCTCCTGTCCCCCCGGAGTTTCCGGCTTCCCGTTCCCGTCCGAAAGCCTCTCCATCCCCTTCGTCTGAAAGACCAGGGTCCTGTCATACCACTGATCCTTCTTTTTGGAATGGGCCGCCACCTGGACGGGCGTATCCAGAGCAGGCACCGAAACGGTGTAAGTGCAGGCACCGCCCTCCCCCTCCGCAAAAGAGATCCACCCGGAGGGATCCGCGGCGGCCTGTTTTGCTGTCCCCAGGTACAGCCGGTCATAGCCGGTCCCGCCAAGGGTGAGCACCGCAATCATCCTCCCGCCCTCTGCCGTCAGGACGCAGCCCGTCACCCGGAACATGGAGGAGTCTGACTGCACCGGCACCTGATAAGTTCCGTCCTTTACCGTCCGTCTCATTCCCCCGGACCGAAAGGTGAGGCTTCTGTCATACCATCTGTCGTTCTTTTTGGAGTGGGCCGCCACCGCAATGGGCGCGTCCAGGGCAGACACCGGGATCTCATAGGTATAAGCCCCCTCCCCGTTTTCCGCGGAAGGGATCCACTCCGAGGAGTCCGCCGACGCGGCCTCCTGGGCCGTCCCCATAAACAGATAGTCATAGCCCATCCCGCTTAAGGTGATCACCGCATCCATGGCGCCGTCCTTCGCCGTCAGGACACAGTTCACCACCCGGAACATGGAGACGCTTGATTCCACCTCGGTCCCGTAATCCCCCTCCTTCGCGATCCGCTTCCGGGTCTCCGACCGGAAGGTCAGGGTCCTGTCGTACCACTGATCTTTCTTTTTGGAATGGGCCGCCACCGCGACCGGCCTGTCAAGCTCCACGGCCGGAAGCGTGTAGGTATAGGCCCCCGCCCCATTCTCCGCAAAGGGGATCCACTCTGTAGCGGACGCCCCGGCCGCATCCGCGGCAGAGCCCAGGTAAAGGTAATCGTAGCCCGTCCCACTGAGGGTGATCACTGCTTTCGTTTTTCCGTTTTCTTCGGTCAGCACACAGTCCGTCACCTTAAACATCGCGGCATCCGATTCCACCTCGACCACATCGTAGGTATTCTCCGAAGCCTGGCCCGGGACCGGCTGCTCCGGCACAGGTTCCGGGTCAGGAGCAGGCTCCGGTTTTGGCTCCGGCTCCGGCGCAGGTCCCGGTTCCGGCTCCGGCTCCGTTTCCAGCTCGGGAATAGTCAGGATCAGATCCGCCTTCGCATACCAGCTGCCGCTCTTCCTGCTCCTTATGCAGACCGGGATATCCTGGCCGTTCTTTTCCAGAGGCACCGTAAAGGCAAAATCCCAGCCTCCGCCGTCCTTCTCCGTCCCCTGGACAAGCGGAGTTTTCGGTTCGTCGGCCCGGTTTCCCAGGTAGAGCGCGTCGTAGCCTGTATTTTCTGTGGAGATCGTGACCGCGATCTCCCCGTCTTTGATCTCGGCTGTGGAACTGCTCACCACAAACATGGCAAACTCCGTCCGGTCCGCCTTCAGAAGCCGGACTCCCGCGGCGGCCCGCTCCGCCGGAAGCTGCGCGGCCAAAAGCCGCTCCGGTTCCGCGGCCGTCTCCGCAAAGGAAGCATCCGCGGCCGTCAGTTCCGACAATTCCGGCGCTGTTTCCGGTCCTACTTTTGTTCCCTGCTCTGTCTTTTCGGCTTCCGTCTCTGCATTTGTCTCTGCTTTTGTTTCCGCCGTCTCTTCTGTCTCCACTGTCTCTTCTATCTCTGTCTCTCTCGGGGGTTCTGTCCCCTCTGTTTCCTCCGGCTCTTCGGCGGCCTCCGTCTCTCCTGGAGCTTCCGTCTCTTCCCCGGCTCCTGTCTCTTTCGGGACTCCCGCCTCTTCCCCGGCTCCTGTCTCTCTCGGGACTCCTGTCTCTTCCCGGGCTTCTGTCTCTCTCGGGACTCCTGTCTCTTCCCGGGCTTCTTCCGCCTCCGGCTTTTTCGCCCCGGGATCCGCTCCCGCCGCTTCCTCTTCCACGGGGCCCGTCTCCGCCTTTTTCACGGCATCCGCACTTTTTTCATCTGCCGCTCCCGATTCCGCCCCTGTCTGTCCGCCGGCTCTCCCGTCCGCTTCCGCCGCGGCCGCCGGCTCTCCCACAGCGTCTGCCGCGGCCGCCGGAATGCCGGACAGGAAAGATGCCGTCACTGCAAACGCCAGAAAAAGCGCCAGGGTCCTGTTCCCTCTCTGTTTCATTTCCTTCACTCCCATCTGTTCTGCGCTGCGGCCACCGGGAGGAGGCCCTTCCTGTCGGTGTTTCCCCTTCTCCGAGCGGACATAAAGAGGGATCGTCTCCCCCGCCCGCATCGGTCCTGCCGGCACTCTTCCCTTGGATGCCCATGTGCAAAAAAAGAAAAAAGCCCGCCTTCTTACTTAAAAGAAAGCGAACGTCTCCCATACACTTTTGTCTCTGCCGGACGGCAGGCCGCGTCAAAGGGGATATGCTTTCTTCGGAAGCTGTCCACCAACCTTTTCAGCAGGTTTCCTGGCTCGCAGATCATCGCCCGACTATGCCTTCTCACGCCCGCAGACGCAATGGCTCTCCTATAGTCTCACTCCCTGCTTACAGTGACCGGATCGCTCAGGTTTTTCACCTGATTCCCTTTTAACCTGCAGATGAATCCCCATCTGCACGGCACTGAAAATCCCTTTTCCTGATTCGCCTATAAGTATAACAGACCTTCCCTGTTTTGGCAAGAAATTTTGACAGGGCTGCCACCGGCAGCCCTGTCTCTGACATCCCTCACTATCTCTGCACCCTTGCGCCGGCGCCGCCCATGAGGGCTTCCACCTCTTTTTTGCTGGCCATGGTGGTGTCTCCCGGCGTGGTCATGGCGAGGGCCCCGTGGGCCGCCCCGTAATTGACCGCCGTCTCGGCGTCCCCGGTGGTCATCAGGCCGTAGATCAGACCCGACGCGAAGGAATCTCCGCCGCCGACCCGGTCCATGATCTCCAGACCCTTGTAGTCTTTTGCCTTGTAGACGTTTCCGTCGGCAAAACAGATGGCGCTCCAGTCGTTGACCGTGGCCGTCTTCACGGTCCGAAGGGTCGTAGCCACCGCCTTGAAGTTGGGGTAGGCCTTCGCCGCCTCTCCGATCATCTTCCTGTAGCCGTCCAGATTCAGCTCCTTCAGATCCGCATCGTTCCCCTCGATCTCGAATCCCAGGCATGCCGTAAAGTCCTCCTCATTTCCGATCATCACGTCCACATATCCCGCAACCTCCCGGTTGACCTCCTGTGCCTTCGCCTGACCGCCGATGGCGCTCCACATGGAAGGACGGTAGTTGAGGTCGTAGGAGACCACGGTCCCGTACTTTTTCGCCGTCTTGATGGCCGCCAGGACCGTCTCGCAGGACTGTTCCGAGAGGGCCGCGTAGATACCGCCCGTGTGGAGCCAGCGCACCCCAAGCTCCCCGAAGATATACTCGAAGTCAAAATCCTCCGGCGCCGCCTTGGAGATGGCCGTGTTCGCACGGTCGGAGCAGCCCACGGCGCCCCGGATGCCGAAGCCCCGCTCTGTGAAGTTCAGGCCGTTGCGGCAGATCCGGCCGATCCCGTCCGTCTTCATCCATTTGATCAGGGAGGTGTCCACGCCGCCCTGTAATATGAGATCCTCCATAAGCATGCCGACCTCGTTGTCCGCAAAGGCCGTGATCACTGCCGTCTTAAGCCCAAAGCAGCGCCGGAGGCCCCGCACCACATTGTATTCCCCGCCTCCTTCCCACGCCCGGAAAGAGCGGGCGGTGCGGATCCTGCCCTCGCCCGGATCCAGGCGGAGCATGACCTCCCCCAGGGATACCGCGTCAAACCGGCATGTTTCCTTCGGTCTTAAATTCAAATCCATCTGTCTGTCTCCTTTCGTTTTATCAATGCCGACAAGCAATGCGGCCGGCGGCGTTTGACACCCGAATCCTGCTATCAGCCCCGGACCGCCTTCACCAGGGCCACGGCTTCTCTGGTCAGTTCCCGGATCTCGTCAAATTTTCCGCCTTTGATCAGATCCCCCTTCACCATCCAGCTCCCGCCGCAGGCCAGGATCTTGTCACAGCCCAGATAGCCTTCCAGGTTCTTTGCACTGACGCCGCCCGTGGGCATGAACTTCACCATGGGATAGGGCGCCGCCAGGGATTTGATGGTGCCCACGCCCCCAAAGGGCTCCGCCGGGAAGAATTTTATGACCTTAAGGCCCCGCTTCACCGCCTGGGCGATCTCCGACGGGGTGACGCAGCCCGGAAAGACGGGGATCTTTTTCTCCAGGCAGTGATCCACCACCTCCGGGTCAAAGCCTGGACTCACGATAAACTTTGCTCCGGCCGACACCGCCCGGTCCGCCTGCTCTGTGGTCAGGACGGTCCCCGCCCCCACCAGCATGTCCGGATAGGCCCCGCTCATGCGTCGGATGGATTCCTCGGCCGCCTCCGTCCGGAAGGTCACCTCCGCGCAGGGAAGCCCCCCGTCTGTGAGGGCCTTCGCCAGAGGCAGGGCATCCTCCGCTTCATTTAACACCACCACGGGGACCACGCCGAATCCCTGTAGCTGTTCTTCCATTGTCTTCATATCGTTCTCCTTTCAAAAATACTCCATCAGATAATTGCGAAACGTGGAATTGCCGAGTGGATCCTGACAATTGATCCATCCAAAGCCTGCAGCGCCAAACATTCCAAGGAGCCCATAAGCGCAGAAAACAGTCGGGCAGAGGCCCTCCTGTTTTCCATGGTCTCCTTTCCATGGCGCAGAGGGCTTTTCCTGGATACAATTGTCAGAATCCTTCCCAGGTTTTGCAGTTTCGCAATTGCCTGATACTCCATCCGGTCTGTGGGTCATCTGTCGTATTCCAGGTATGCGCCTTTCATGGGGCTGGCCGCCAGCTCGCTGAACAGGCGCAGCACACCCTTCTGATACTTCGGCGCGCGGGGTTTCCAGTTTTTCCGCCGTTCCGAGAGGACCGCCTCCACCTCTTCCATGGACTTCCTCTCCCCCGCGATGCCGACGATATTGAGCTTCCTCTCTATCACGTCGATCTCGATCAGATCTCCCTCCTCCACCAGGGCGATGGGGCCTCCGTCTACAGCCTCCGGGCTGCAGTGCCCGATCACCGGGCCGGTGGAGGCGCCGGAAAACCGTCCGTCCGTGATGAGAGCGATGCTCTTTCCAAGCTCCTTGTCGCTGCTGATCGCCTCGGAGGTGTAGAACATCTCCGGCATGCCGCTGCCTTTGGGGCCCTCGTAGCGGATGAACACCGCGTCGCCCTTCTGGACTTTATGCTTTAACACCGCGTCCAGGCATTCCTCCTCACTGTCAAAGGGTCTCGCCCGGAGGACCGCCCGGAACATTTCCTTCGGGCAGGCCGTGTGCTTGATGACCGCCCCCTCCGGAGCCAGGTTCCCCTTCAGGATGGCAATGCTCCCGTCTGTCCCGATGGCCTTGTCATAGGGGCGGATGACATCCTCCCGGGTTATGCTGACCCCGTAACGGCTGCCAAAATCCCGGAGCCATTTCTCACAGCGCTCATAAAATCCGTTTTCTTTTAACTCTGCCAGATTTTCGCCCAGGGTCTTTCCCGTCACCGTCATCACATCCAGATGCAGATGGTCTTTGATCTCCTCCATGACCGCCGGCACGCCGCCCGCATAGTAGAAGACCTCCGCCGGCCACCGTCCCGCCGGGCGGACATCCAGAAGATAGCGGGCGCCCCTGTGGAGCCTGTCAAAGGTGTCCCCCGTGATCTCGATCCCAAACTCGTGGGCCACCGCCGGAATGTGCAGCAGGCAGTTGGTGCTTCCGGAGATCGCCGCGTGGACCAAGATTGCGTTCTCAAAGCTCTCCATGGTCACAATGTCGCCTGGCCGCATGTTCGGCATAGTGGCAAGCCGCACCGCCTGCTCGCCCGCCTGCCTCGCATAGGCCAGAAGATCCGGGCTGGCTGCCGGCATCAAGGCGCTCCCCGGAAGGGCAAGCCCCAGCGCTTCCGCCATGATCTGCATGGTGGAGGCCGTCCCGATGAACGAACAGGCCCCGCAGCCGGGACAGGCGTTGCATTTCGCCCAGTTTAATCTTTCCTCATCGATCTCGCCCCTCTGGTATCTGGCGCTGTACATGCCAAGCTGCTCCAGCGTGAGCATCTCCGGCCCCGCGTTCATCGTACCGCCCGGCACCACCACGGCAGGGATGTTGACCCTGGCAAGGCCCATCAGGTTGGCAGGCATGCCCTTGTCACAGCTCGCAAGGTAAACCCCCGCGTCAAAGGGCGTGGCGTTCGCGTGGATCTCGATCATATTGGCGATCATCTCCCGGCTGGCCAGGCTGTAATTGATCCCGTCCGTGCCCTGGCTCTCCCCGTCGCAGATATCCGTCGCAAAATATCTCGCCCCGCGGCCTCCGGCCGCCTCGATCCCCCTGCGCACCTCCTCCACAAGGATATCCAGATGGCCGCTGCCCGGATGGCTGTCGCCGAAAGTACTCTCGATCAGTACCTGGACCTTCCCCAGATCCTCCGGTTTCCAGCCCGTCCCGATCCGGAGCGGGTCCAGCTCCGGCGCGAGCTTTCTCATTTTCTGACTGACAAGTTCCATAAGATTCTCCTTCCTACTTTAAATCATAGATAATTGTGAAACATGGATCTGTGAGAATATCCGATAAGTTTTTGAGTCCCGCGATTACCTGACTTTAAATCAGTATACCTCCCCGGCGCCGCCCCATGCAAGCATGAAACGCATCGCCTCTGTTTCAAATGTCACACAAAGAAAGAAATGATCAGTGCCACCACAAAGCCGGTACCGCCGACCAGGGTCTCCATGATCGTCCAGGTCTTGAGGGTCGTCTTCTCATCCAGTCCCACCAGGGATTTCACCAGCCAGAAGCCGGAGTCATTGAAGTGGGAGCAGACGGTCGCGCCGCCGGCAACGGCTGCCGTCACGCATGCCAGGTACATGGGCGAATAGGCCGAGAGGCCGGGCATGGAAGCCACGATGCCCGCCGCCATGGTCATGGCCACCGTCGCGGAACCCACGCAGATCCGGACAAGGGCCGCCACCAGGAAGGCTACCACGACCAGAGGAAGATTTGCGGAAGAAACCGCATTGCCGATCACATCGCCGAGGCCGGAATACTGGAGCATATAGCGGAGCACGCCGCCGCAGGCAGTCACCAGAAGGATCAGGCCTGTGGGCTCCAGGGATTTCGTCATGATCTTTTCCAGCTCCTCCAGACTGTAGCCGTGCCTGGTGCCGAGAAGGAACATGGCGACAAGAGTCGCGATCAGAAGGGCCACAAAAGGCTGGCCCAGGAAGGACAGCACCGGCTCCGCGCCGGAAAGAGCCGGGATCACGCTGGCCAGGGATTTTAACACGATCAGGACCAGAGGGATCAGGATAATGCCCACCACCGCCCCGAAGCTCGGGAGCTTTGACTCGTCAAAATCCTCCTGGCCCGCCACGTGTTCCAGGATCGCCACGTCGTATTTCTTTCCGCAGATGCTCCCCCAGACAGGCCCCGCCACGATCATGGCAAAAATGCCGCAGAACACGCCGACCAGGATCACCCAGCCCAGGTCCACCCCAAGCATGGTCGCCACCAGCACCGGCCCGGGGGTGGGCGGGATGAAGGCGTGGCCGACGGCCAGTCCGGCCAGGAGCGGGATCACATAAAACAGAGAAGAGCGCTTTGTCCTTTTGGCCAGGGAAAAAGCCAGCGGAATCAGGATGATCAGGCCGGCGTCAAAAAATACCGGCATCGCGATCACCAGTCCGGTGATCCCCAGGGCCCAGGCGGCTTTCTGGTCGCCGAACTTATTGACCATGGTGACGGCCAGGGTCTGCGCACCGCCGGATACCTCCAGGATCGCGCCGAACATGGAGCCGAGACCCACCAAAAGCGCGATCCCCTTTAACGTGTTTCCGATCCCGTCATCCACCGCCGTGACAATGTCGCCGAACGGCATGCCGGCGATCAGGCCGATGACCACTGCCCCGATCAGGATCGAGAGCATGGCATGGATCTTGAATTTGATGATCAGCACCAGTAAAAGCGCCAGGCCCACAAGGGCCGCGATGACCAGTCTGGTCGGGTCGAGAGTTACATTTGGATCCATTACAAGTCCTCCTTCATACTCGTTTTCGCCAAAACATCTGACGTCTTATGATATGTTGGTTTTATTATAATTTCTCCCTTGTTTTTCGTCAATACATCTGATGTATTTTGTCCCTTTTCTCTTTTTTGAACAAAAAAGGATGGAATTCCTCGAAATATCCCATCCTCTTTTGTGCATTATCACGATATACGCTTTGTTTTCATCTGATGTAATCCTTTTTCAGTCTCCATCCTCCGCTCTTTCCTGCGGATCTTCCGGTTCCCGGGCCGCCCTCTCCTCCATGAGCCTCATTAACATCTGACGATTATAGGTCAGATGCATGATCATGGCGCACCTCGCCCCTACCGGGTCGCCCTTTAAGATGGCCTCCGTGATAGCCCGGTGTGTCTGTATGGTCTCCTCCATCAGTTTTCCGTGGGTCAGATTGACAAAAGTTGCCACCGCCGTCTGGATGATCGGCTGCAGAAGCTCCACCACCCGGTTGCGGCTGCACTTTGCGATACAGGAGTGGAACTCCATATCCTTCCAGGTATGGTTTTTCCCGATCCGGTAAAGCTCCTCCGTCTCGTCACAGAGCTTTTTTAACTCTTCCTTTTCCTCCGGCGTGATATAATCGCATGCGAGCGCCGCGATCTCCGGCTCCAGCATCAGGCGCACCTCAAAAAGCTCCAGGGCCAGCTTGTATTTATCCTTAAACCGGGCAAGGCCAAGGGGATCGTCCCCGATGGTATTCCTGCTGATCACATAGGTGCCGGAGCCCCTGCGCACCTCCAGGACCCCCTTCGTGGCCAGGCTTTTCACCGCCTCCCGGATGGTGCTCCGGCCCACGCCGAACCGCTCTGCCAGCTCAAACTCATTGGGGATCTTCTCCCCGATCCCGACCGGCTCCTGGAGGATGTAATTCATCAGCCCCTCCTCCACCCGGAAGGCCAGCAGGTTTTTGTTCATCTTCTCAATCTTGTACATAATATCCGCGCTCCATACTAATATGGTTCTTATTATACGTTTTCATTCTAGATCCGTCAACAAAACCGGGGGCCCCGTATCTCCACATGCTTCTTTCTGCAGAAGGTTCGGAAGAAAAAGAACTTTTGTTCTTTGTTTTCCCTATTGTAGCGCTGCGTGCGCAGAATGTCAAGAGGCTTTTTTATTTTTCTATATTTTGAGAATTTGTATTGACAAACATCTGTTCTTTCCTGTATAATGGTCTTCACACTTTAAATCTGCCGATATACAGATAAACAAAAACAAACGTTTTTAATATGACGAGGTGATCATGATGAAAGATGAAGCTGGTTTAAAGATCAAAACCATAAAAGCCGCCACTCTGTACGGATATACCCGCGGGCTCCGCGACAGGTACGAATGTTCTGATTCCAGGTTCCACCAGAGCCTGTTCCGCCTTTATATGCTAAAAAACGGGCTCCGGCTTGCTGGGAAGGATCTTACCAGGGATATCGTCTGCCTGGACTTTGACTTCGGTTTCCCCTCCTATGAGGAAGAGGAGGCGCGGCTCAAGAAGCTTTTGAAGGAAGCCCCGGACGAGGAGGCCGCCGGCAGGATCCGAAACCTCATGGACAATGCGGCCCGGCAGAGGGATCTCTATGAAAAAAAGGCAAAGGATGAGATCCGGAAAGAATTTTACGAGCAGGGCGTCCGTATCCCCGACAGAAATACTCCAGGAGAAACAGGACCCGAAGACAGCCCGGCCGGCACACAGGATTCCTACCGTATGCTGTACCGGAACGCCTCCAAGGCCAAGGCGGGACAGGCCATGTTCATCCGGGCCTCCCTCTACGCCAGGGCCTACGACTGGCTCACCATGGGGCTGGGAGGCAGGATGCCGGAAGAAAATGCAAAGATCGTCGAGCTTTCCGCCTACGCCCCGCTGGTGACCAGCACCATCGTGGACACCCTGCACATTCCCGTGGAGCACATCCTGATCCTCAGGGACCAGGACAGCTTTTTCCGCACCGTGGCGGAGGTGGTGCGGGCCGACGATTCCGGACCCGAAAAAAAATGCCTGGTGGAGCGGTGCGAGACCCTGGTAAAAAACACCCTCTGGGACGGCATGGCCCTGGTGGAGGCAGAGCTGTTCCCGGACTGGGCGGGGGGAATGCTGCTTCTCAGGAACCATTTTTTCAAAGCCTGCGGCTTTAAGACCCGTATCCGGAACTTTTTCCGGGACTGGTGTGAGGCAAACGGACAGGACTTTGAAACATATGAGGTCACGGACATGTTCGGCATGGCCCATAAGCTCAAAGACATCCAGGTCATCACCACCGACAATGCCGCCAAATGGTTAAAATTCACAGACCTGATGGGCGGCTCCCTGCCCTCGGCCTACCGTTACTGGTGCGGCCGGGTGCGGGCCGACGGAAATCTCTTCGGCATCGTGAAGACCGACCACGAGAGCAAGCTGGGGGATGTCCAGCAGATGAGCTACCAGATGATCAACACCCTCCCCTGCGCGAAGGAGGACGTAGAGGCGATCGCCGGGACCAGCCTCCGCTATGTGGAGACCCTAAAAAACGACAACGACGCATTTGAACGGCACCTGCGTCAAAATGCCACTGCCGTCAACCACTACGAGATGCTGGCCGACCTCTACCGGCACAACCCGGACTTTGCCGCCTCCAGATGGTTCAAGACGGAAAAGACCAAGATCATCAACAGCTACGTGCTCCGGCTCCGAAAAGGGAAGATCACCGTCCCCGGGGACAACCTGACCATCTGCGGAAACCCCTTCGCCCTGCTCCTCTACAGCGTCGGGGAGGATTTCACGGCAGATCCCACCTTAAATCACGAGGAAGGCGCCATCCAATGCTTCACGGAGCGCTTTGAGGACCGGGCTTACCTGGCCGCCTTCCGCTCCCCCCACAACAGCCCCAACAACCTGATCCTCCTCCACAACCGTTACAGCCGGGAAATGCAGGACTATTTCCCCTTCGGGCCGGGCATCATCGCGGTCAACTGCATCAGGAGCGATATCCAGGACCGGGGGAACGGCCTCGACTTCGACTCAGATTTCTTCTTCGTGACGGACCACCCGTCCGTCGTGGCCGCCGCCGGGATCTGTTACCGGGAGTTCCCCACCATAGTGAACCGATTAAAGGAGAGCGGCGTCACTTACCGGAACACGCCGGCGGAGTATGCCCGCATGGACAGCCGGTTTGCAAGGTCCCAGCGCTACATCGGGGAATCCAGCAACCTGGCCCAGCTCGCCATGACCTACTACTGGACAGCCCCGGCGAGGGAGCTCTACGACAATTTTATCATCCTGTCGGTGCTGGCACAGGTCATCATCGACGGCTGCAAGCGGGAGTACGAGATCGACGCCCCGGCGGAGATCGAGCGGATCAAACGGCTGGATTCCATGAGTCCCGCAGGCGCCGGGCCATCCGGCGATACGGAACAGGCGGGATGCCGGGATTTCCCGGAGTTCATGCTCTACACCAAGGAGATCCCCCTCACCAGGAACGGCGTTACCCTCCCCGACTCGGAGATCCGCAAGAAAAAGGAGAAGCTGAAAAGCCGCATCAACCGGGATCTGGTCTGCCCCATGAACTGGCTGGAGGAATGCCTGGACCGGATTCCCGGTTCCAGGCGGGGAAAGACCGTGGACACGGAGGCCTTTTTCATCAAACTTCCCGGCAGGGCCAACGATCGCCAGATGACAAAGATCCGGGGACTCGTGGAGGAGTACGACCGGTATGTAAAGGAAAACCGCTGCTTTTTTGACACGGACGAGGGCATGCTCGCCTTCTCCGAGGAGACGGAACGCTTCTTAAAAGAGATCGGCAGGATCAAGATCAAAAACCCGGTCACCGTCAACCGGCTCGTCGAGACCGCCCTGGGCCTGGACAAACATACCGGCGGCCGCAGCCGCTATCGGGACGCCACCAAATATACCAGGAAGATGTTAAACCTCCTCTACCGGACCAACAGGGAATTCTTTTTGGAAAGCTTCCTCCCCTCCGCACAGGAACGTCCTTAAATTGCGGAATGCACGTTCTGTTTTTATGAAAAACACGTTGATTTTGCTGGATTTTTCCAGATAATGCAAAATCCGTTATATGAACAGAAGTTCGAATCCGTTCGTCCGGACGCTCTGTCCGCTCCCGGATACGCCGGCATCCGGGAGCAAACGGAGGATTGCAATGGACGGAGACGGATTTCTGTAACAAACCGGGAGGTGACTTCCAATGGCAGAGGAAACAGCCATTGCCGCTTACAAACAGAAGATCCTGTCGGACCTTCTCCACAATGAAAACGACGCCTTGAGCCGCGCGCTTATCGCAGCCATCGACAACACTTATCTCGAAAACAGAGACGGGCTGATCTATCAAAACATTTTCCCGCACTTAAGGCCGTCAAAAATCCAGACGGAGGCGCCCTGCCTCCTCACCTTTGCTGTCGACATGCCGGAGACAGAATCCAAAAATCCGCTCCTCAAAGACGTGACGGTCACATTCCATGTCATCGTCCCGCCGGAACAGATGCGGCTGTCCTCTGATACGTTCCTGACGCGGACCGATCACATCGCTTCCATCCTCACCGGGATCTTCGGCCAAAATCCCAATTATGGGGCCAGCCCCCTGGAGTACGTCTCCGATCTGGAGAGCGTCCTTCCGGACGGCCGCCCCGTCCGCACCCTGACCTTCCGCTTTCGGGAGATCAGACGGCTGTAAAGGAGGGCGGCATGGATGAGCTCGCCCATGTGATCGGAGGCAGAAGCTATCGGATCAACCGGTATCTGACGGTGTACAACCCCCGGCTCTATGAGATCATGGAGTTCGGGGAAGGGCTCTATTTCCAGGTACTGAACCTGTTCACAAGAAAGCCCTATGACATCGCCGTGGAGCTTTACGACAACGGTATCGATTACCAGGAGCTGACGGATTACGACCTGTTCTTTGACGGCATCTCCCGGATCTCGCCGGAGCTTTCCTGTATCCTCTTCGGGAGGACGGATTTCACGGCTTTCCGGAAATACGTCCGCGGGGAGGACGGACGGAAGCTCCTGGTACACCGGGAGGATCCCGGCTTTGTCATCGACGAAGCCGTCCACCGGCAGATCGTCTCCTACCTGCGCTACATCCACTTTATCAGCGAGCAGGTGGAGTACGACGCGGGCAACGCTGCCGCCAAGCGGTTCCTCATCGACCGCATGCGGCGGAAGCGGAAGAAGCTTGCCAGGGAATGCCAGAACGGCAGGATCCTCAGCCGGTCCGGCATCTCGGACATGATCAAATACTGCGTCAACAGCCCCGGCTTCAAATATGACTATACTTCCGTCATGGAGCTTCCCTTAAGCCTTCTGTATGAATCCTACTATTTCATCACCTACGGCAGGGAGCGGGACCACGTGTTGTCCGGCATTTACCACGGAACCATCGACAGCGGCAAAATGAAAAACAAACAGATATGGAACCCGATTCCGGACCTGCACAAGTAGGCAGGTCCTTTTTCGAAAGGAGAAAAACAATGAGTGTAAATTCCAATAAGTATATCGTACAGAATATGGAGCGGATCAGCTTCTTTGACCTGGAGACCGGAGTGTGCCAGTTCGTGGTGGACGACCTTCAGGAGGCGACCATGACCAACGAGCAGGAGACCGTGTATGCCACCGGCAAGAACGGCGTGAAGATCGGCTCCGCCGACCGGAACAAGGCCAGCCGGATCACCGCCACCAACGGCTCCATCGTGGACGGCGTCATGGCCATGCAGGTGGGCTCCGAGATCGTGGAGGGGACGACTGTCGTTCCCAGGCATTTCTTCATGCTGACCACTGCCGACGGGACCACCGCCGACGTGACGGTAAAGCCCGCAGGCGCAGTGGGGAACGAGATCCCCTACATCTATAAGAGGAACGCCGACGGCACGGTCGGCCGCTCCTACCCCATCGCCGCGGAGGCTTCCGACGAGGCCTTCCAGTACGATCCGGCCGCGAAGAAGATCACCCTTCCCACCGGCGCCTTTGCCGCCGGGGAGACGGTCTACACCTTCTACGATATCGAGGTGAAGGACGCCAAGAAGATCAGCAACCGGGAAGACCGGTTCTCCGCCACCGGAATGCTGGTGGCCGACTGCTTCGCCAAGGACATCTGCACGGAGAAGAGCTACTACGCGAAGATCGTCTACCCCAAGGCGAAGGCGGCCGGAAACTTCGACCTGGCCTTCGGCAACGACCCCTCCGTCCAGGGCATGGAGTTCGAGGCCCTCTCCGGCGGCTGCGGCGCTTCCGCCACCAAGAGGCTCTGGGACTTCATCGTATTTGACGAGGAGGATGCCGTCGCCCTGTAAGGCGGCATGACCGGCCATGAAAGCAAATACCATCTGCAAATATTCCAAATGCAGCCTTGGGAAAGACGGCGGCCGGAAACACTATTACAGCTGCTCCTACTGCGCGGCCATGGGAAACTGGAGATCCCTGGCCTGCTGCAGGGAGCACTATGAGCTGTATATCGAGGAGGTACTGGCCGCCCGGAACGCCGGGGCGGCCCCGGACCTTCTCCCGGAGCGCACCGACCTGACCCCCGAGGAGCTTGCCGATCTGAGGACCCGGCCCGGGGAAGCGCTTCTTGCCCGCACAAGAAAAGAGCTGGGCAGATACGCCGTCCTCCTGGAAACCTCCGGCCTCTCCGAGGCGGTCGAGGCGGTCAACCGGGATCTCGACCGGACCACAGAGACAAAAACGAAAGGATTGATAACGTGAAACACATCGAAATGGTACAGGTATTTTTCTCCGGCGTCCTGGCCTACGTCAGCGCGAGGCTGGGCATCCTCTTTCCCGTCCTGCTCCTATTAATGGGCATGATGGCGGCGGACTACGTCACCGGCATGATGGCGGGAAAGGTGGAAGCGGCAGACCATCCTGACGATCCGTCCTACGGATGGAACAGCAGAAAAGGCGCCGTGGGGATCATCAAAAAGGTGGGATACCTCTGCGTGATCGCCGTGGCCATGACGGCCGATTACATCATCTTGAACACCGCCGCCTCCCTGGGCTTTGCGGTACAGAAGACAGCCGTGTTCGGCCTGATGGTCACCGTCTGGTATCTGCTCAACGAGATGCTCTCTGTCGTGGAAAACGCCGGCCGCATGGGCGCGCCGGTGCCGGAGTGGCTGGCAAGATACATTGCCGTGCTGAAACACAAGGTAGAAGAAAACGAACAGAAAGGCGGGAACACAGAATGAAGATCTTACTGGTTTCCGGCCACAGGCCGGGACACAACTTATGCAAAGCGACAGGGGTGGACGAGGGCAGTCTCAACGTCGAGCTTGTCCGGTCCCTCCTGCCTCTCCTGTCCCCCTACGCACAGGTGGACGTATATCCTTATGAGAGGGACATGTATCAGGACAACAAAAACGGCTGCCTGAAGGTCAGCCTGAAGGACTACCGCTACATCTTCGAGGTCCACTTCAACGCCGGGGGCGGCCGGGGGACCAGCGTCCAGCTCCACAGCGCCTACAAGGGCGGCATCTCCGTGGAGCAGGCCATCGCGGATAACATGGCAGCCCTGGGCTTTAAAAAGCGGGGCGATAACGGGATCGTGCGCCGGAGCGACCTGCTGAACATGAACACGGCCCTGCGGCTCGGCATCGACTACGCCCTGATCGAGGTCTGTTTCTACGACAGCGCGGCCGACCTGGCCCTCTACCGGCAGAGACAGAAGGAGACCGCCCGGGCCATCGCGGAAGGGATCATCGACAGATTCGGCTTAAAGGCCGGGAACGCGGGCCCCTCCTCCGGCCAGGCAGAAACCAGAAACGCCGTCGTCACCGGCTGCTCCTCCCTGAACGTGAGGCGGACGCCAAACGGCGCCGTCCTCGGAACGGTGAAGGGCGGAGCATCCCTCAGGATCCTCGGCGCCGGAAAGGATCCGGACGGGGACGTCTGGTACAAGGTGACGGACGGCCGCCTGACCGGATATGTCTGGCCCAGGTATGTGCGGTGAGCTTCCGGCTGCGCGGGTGGAAGCTTCTGCAAGCTTCCACTCAAAAAAACAAGAAGGAGGAAACAAGCTGATGTTTCAAAAATCATTATGTTACAGAAAACAGAAGAAGGCCCTGCTGGAACTGTCCCTGGACACCCTGCAGAAGGTGAACGCCATCGCCGCTTCCCTGAACGAAACGGCGGCGGCATTCTGCGGGCTGGCAAAGGCCCTGACACCCGAGGACGCAAGGACCTTCGCAACAGCCCTGGGGCAGGCCGCCGGGGAAAGAACAGCCGAAAGGGCGGAAGGAGGAGGCGCACATGAATGACCTGACAACGCCGGGCTTTTCCGAACGGCTGAAAGACTTCGAAGAGCATGTCGCAAAAGCCATGGACGGCTTTGACAGCATGGAAAGCGCCGCCAGGATCGTCGCCAAGCGGCTGACCGCATTACAAAACGTGGGTGAGAGGTTTTAAAAATGCCCCTCTCTGTCATCACGATGAAACGCCCACTGCAGTCCGGTGGCAACACGGAACGAGCCTGTGCCGAAACGGGGGCACAGGCGAGGGGCTGCACAGAAAACAACCGAAACTGGCATGCGTAAGAAGCATGCTGCGTCTGACAGCGCGCACAGGGTAACCCATTCCCCCGGATACGAAACCATGGAAGAGCAGGACGGCTTTTTTCGATTTCATGGCGGGCAGCCTGAAAGGGACTGCGTACCGTAAAAAGTCCGGGGCGAGGGAAATCTGCAGCGAAGCCTCCCTGTCCTGGGGAGGAACGTTCATCGACTATAATGGGAATCTGGAACCGCCACCTTACGGCCCATGTTTCAGAAAGGCATAGTCATGGGCAGGGCGCCGTACACCGCCCCGTCTGTCCGTATGCGCTCATGCCGCATATGGTGTACATCTGTGGCTCTCCCGCACCGGAGAGAATGCATGGACGGTGCAAAAAAAGAGCCAGTGCAGCGGAGATCAAAAATCCGGCGCAGTGGCTCCCGCAGGTAATAAAAATGAGCTTCACGGCTCCCAGGAATATCCGCAGTTCCCGCAGCGGTTGACCGTCCGGGCGCTCCCCGCAAAACCGTAGACGGCCGAATACCCCCTCTGGCCCGTGGTCACGGCCGTGGACCCGCAGCTGGGACAGCGCAGGACGGACGAGCCGCGATACCTCCGGTACTTTTCCTCCTCTCTCCGCTGATACTCGAATTCACTGTAGAGAGGATTTCCATAGACATATTCATTGAGAAGCTTATTAAAAAATTTCTTACTGTTTCCTGCCTTAATATAGTCATCCTCCGTATATGGAGTTTTGATCATCGTACTCCCGCAAAAGGTACATTCTTCCTCATTGACAATTGACATTCCACAACGGGGGCAGACATAAAAAATCCGATCGCTCCGATCCTTCATAAAACCTCCTCCTGTTCTATATATTATTTATCATTATACGTCCACAGCGTATTTTTGTAAATAGCCCAGGTTTTTAAATACAACAGCTCCACCGGAAGGCCCACGCTGAACTTCCAGAAACAGACCGCCGTTCCGGCATCTTTTAACCAGTTTTCCGAGGCAGACCAAGCTTCTATCTCAAATTTTCTAGACGAAATCAGAGAACGGGGGATAGAAGTTGACGCAGCTGCCCAAAATTACCAAAACCTCAACGCCGAAGTCCTGAGGTTCGCCCGGAACACGGACCGGGAGAACCTCAACATCGAAAATCTGAATGAGCATCTGGCGAGATCGGCGAGGTCGGCCAATCTGGCCGCCGCCGGCATGCAGGTGCTCTCTTCTGCCGCGAACTTCGGCGCCAACATCCTGCTCTCCATGGCGGTCTCCGGCGTCGTCTCGTTCTTTGACGACCTGATCCACGCGGAGGAGCGGGCCATTGAAAAAGGACAGCAGGCCCGGCAGAACATCCAGTCTCTGGGCGACGCCTACCGAAACCAGACCGGAAATGCCGGTGAGCTGGCCGCTCAGTACGACCGGCTTTCCGACATCATGGCGAAAAGCGGAGAAGCTCGGCCCGGCACGGAAGAGTATGAGGAATTCCTGCAGGTCAGCAGGCAGTTGGCGGAGCTGTGCCCGGAGCTGGTGTCCGGATACGACTCCTCCGGAAATGCGATCCTGAATTTGGGAAACAACGCGGAAAGCGCCTCTATGAAAGTGGCGCAGCTGGCGGAACAGCAGAGAAAGCTGACCAATCTGGAGATCGAAGGCTCGCTGGATGACCTCTACAAAGGGGTCATGACTTCCACAAAGCAGTCCCAAAAGGATCTGGACAAATATAAAAAAGACCTCAGTGACCTGAATGATCTTAAAACGCTGATCGATCCTTCCGGTATCGATGCCCTGTTTTCCGGAAACACCGCTTCTTTCAGTATAAGCAGGGATTCTGAATATGCCGACGATTACATGAACAGTCTTGAACAGGCCTTTAAAAATGCCGGACTTACTTATGGAGAACATTTCGAAAGCTACCGAAACACCTTTGGAGATTCCTATACTTTCTCCGCCTTTAATCTGAATCCGGAACGAGTGAGTGCAGTCAAAGCGGAATTGAAAACGCAATTTTCTGAATTATCAGACGCAACTCAATCCAGCCTCAGCGAAGCCAACGACCATGTCTATGTGGAGATGCTCCGGCAAAAACAACAGTACGCTTCCCTGTCGGCCTCCATGTTTGACTGGGTCACCACCACCGACGATTTCGCACTCCTCGAAAGTGACTCGCAGGACATGGTACGGTCCATCCTCAGCAGGATCGATTACTCCCATATGGTCCTGAACGAAAACGGTTCCTCCAAAAGCATGGAGGAACTGAAAGACAGCCTCATGAACGATCTGGTCTATACCTTCTCCGACCCGTCCCTGGACGCGGCCAAGAAGAAAGCCTGGCAGGGTCTGTTCAGTCTGGATGCTTCCGACATGACCTCCAAAGAGTATCAGGAGAAAATCAATCAGTTTGTCAAAGACATTGCCGGCGGCGATGAAAAGGCGCAGCAGGAGTTCAAATTAAAATTCGGATTCGCCATCGAAACGCCAGACGGAAAAGTCCTTGATTCCCAGGATACCCTGCTGAAGGAAATATCAAAAAAGACCGGCATCGGTACGGAAGATCTGGGAACGCTGACCGGCGGGCAGCTGGAAGTCGCTTATCACCTGACCACAAAATCCGACAACGACTTTTCCGGTATCGATCTAAGCGGATTTAAAGAAGCGATCCAGACGGAAATGGATAAGGAGGCGCTCAGTATTGATTCGTTAGGCGAGACCTATCACACGCTCTCTGACGAGATCCAGACGGTCAATTCCCTGATCGCGAGTCAGGCTTCCGGCCAGTCTCTGTCCGTGGATACCTACGAGTCGCTGATCAGTCAGTGCGGCGATTACGAAAACGCCCTGGAATTTGTCGGGGGACGCATGCAGCTGAATGCGGAAACGCTGCGGGAGTTGACCAGAGAGCATGTAAAGGAGGCCGTTGCGGCAAATGACCAGGCCAGAGCCTTAAACATGGCTGACTATAACAAAAACTGCGCCGAGATCGACCGTCTCTCGGAACAATTGCAGCATCTGAAAGGAAATTCTACAGAAGCGTCTTCCGGCATTGAAGCTCAGATCGCCGCTCTGGAACAGGAAAACGACGCCATCGTCCTCACCTGTGACAAGCTGGATCTGATGAACATCGCCCTGATGGAGTCCGTCGGCAGCTATCAGGCCTGGAAGGACGCCCAGAATGCCCCGGAATCCGGGGACATGTTTGACGACGCCCTCAAGGCGATGGACAACATCCTGAACGTCTTCGACGAGGATTCGGATGAATTCCAAAAAACAGGCACCGCAAAATATCAGGCTGCCGTTGAATTCCTCGTGCCGGAAGAAGTTTCCGAACAAGGGGAGGAGGCGATCCAGAAATACATGGAGGATGTCCAGAGCTATCTCACCTTTGACGAGAATGGGAATCAGACTGGCTTGAACTTTGATAAATTCCTGGAAACTGCCGAGTCCCTGAATCTGATGGAATTGGACGAAACCGGAGAAAATTACCGCATAGCCGGCGAAAAAAGCCTGGAGGACTTTGCCGAAGGCATGGGGCTTTCCATCCCTCTGGTCCAGGCCATCTTCGGAGAGCTCAGTGAATACGGAAAAGACTTTGAATTGGCCGACGACATCACTTCTGTCGAAAACGAAATCGCACACCTGGAGGAGCAGCTGGATTATTTTGAAAACAACTCTCCCAAAGTCGGAATGGATACGGATGAGTGGAACAGGCAGAAAGCCCAGCTGGAGGCCCAGTTAAATGAACTGCGCCAAAAGCGGATCACCATCCCCGTCACCACCTTTCTCCGGCAATCCTCCGGCCTGATCTCTGCAGGCCTGGCGGTCGGCAGAGCCGCCGCCGGCTCCGCAAGTGCCCTCGGCACTCTGGGGACGAAGAGCGGGAAGACGACCCTGGTCGGGGAACTCGGCCGGGAGATCGTCGTGGACTCCCGGACAGGCAGATGGCACACGGTGGGGGACAACGGGGCCGAGTTCGTCTACCTTCCGGCGGGGGCGATTGTGTTCAACCACGCCCAGTCGGAGGCCCTGCTGGAGCGGGGATGGGTGAACAGCCGGGGCACGGCCCTGGCCGGCGGGACGCTGCTTCCGGACCGGATCTCCATTTCCGACGCCAGGGACAACACCGAGAAAGCCAGGGCCGCCAGGACGGAGATCGCCTCCCTCTCCTCGGGCTCCCTCGCCGGGAACATGGCGAAGGCCGCTGCCTCCGCCGAAGATTTTAAGGACGCCATGAACTGGGCCGAGGTCCGGCTGGACCGCATCGACACCCTCTTCGGGTGGCTGAAAAAGGACATTGAAGACACGGCCGACAACCTGTCCGCCGCCCAGACCATCGGCGAGCTGAACGACGCGATCCAGGCGGGGACAGACTACGCCCGCACACTGAACGAGGCCGCCGCCGGATACATGCAGTACGCCAGGTCCGTGGGCCTGTCCGCGGAATATGCGGACCGCATCCACCGGGGCGCCATGGACATCCAGACCATAGGCGACGAAACCCTGAAAAAGCAGATCGACGAGTACACCAAATGGTATGAAAAGGCCGTCTCCTGCTACGACAAGGTCCGGAGCCTGAACAGCGAGATCAAAAAGCTGCAGCTGCAAAAGCTGGACGCCGTGGTCGACTGGGCCGATTACCGGATCGATTATCAGGACGCCCTCGGAAAACGGATGCAGGCCTACATGGATCTGGCCGACGCCGGCGGGATCGACAAGACCCAGTCCCAGTACCGGTACCTGATCGACCGGCAGGTCACCACAAGAGGCAAGATGGAGGACAAGCTCTCCAGCCTGAAAGCCGAATTCCAGTCCCTGATGGACCGGGGCGTGCTCCAGAAATATTC
Source organism: uncultured Lachnotalea sp. (assembly GCA_947066815.1). Classification (GTDB taxonomy): domain Bacteria; phylum Bacillota; class Clostridia; order Lachnospirales; family Lachnospiraceae; genus Lientehia. Next base: position 6,047 of record CAMSZT010000027.1, on the reverse strand, counting down.
CGGAGAATGGCATACCTGGATGTCGACCATCTATGAGCTTGAGGCCGCCATCGTCGACACGGACACCGCCATTGAAAAGCTTCAGAAGGAAAGCCGGGAGCTGGACTGGGCAAAGTTCGAGCGGGGGATCGACATGCTCTCCCGCATGGACGAGGAGCTCTCTGCCGTCTCCGGCCTCTATGAGGATTCCATGTTGTTCAGGGAGGATGGGACCATGACCGCCTCCGGCCTCTCGGCCGCCGCCATCTACGGCCAGCAGGCAGAGCTTGCCGCCGTCAGGGCCGGCCAGTATTCGGAAGCCATGAAGAAGCTGCGCCGGGAGCTCTCAAACGGAAGCCTCTCCCAGAAGGAGTACAACAAGCAGGTATCCGAATTTGCCAAGCTGCAGCAGGGAGCCGCAAAAGAAGTCAAGGAATACCGGGACCGGCTGGTCTCCCTGATCTCCGAAGGGATCCAGAAGGAGACGGAAGCCTACCGGAAGTTAAACGACGCCAGGAAAGAAGCTCTCAGTACCCAAAAGGAGGCGGACAGCTACAAAAAGCAGGTGGCGGAAAAGTCCTCCGCCGTCTCCGACCTGGAGGCGGAGTACGCGTCGCTGGTCGGCGTGAGCGGCCGCAGCGCCCAGGCGAGGCGGGAACAGCTCCTCAAGGAGATCGACGATGCGAAGACAGAGTTAAAAGAGCTTCAGGAGGATCACGCCTACGAGGAACAGCTCAAATACCTGGACCGGGATTCGGAGGCCTTTGAGACCTCCCAGAACGCAAAGGCGGAGCTTTTAAAGACGGACCTGAACGCCCAGAATGCCGCCATCTCGGAGCTTCTCTCCGATGCGGTGACCCATTCCGGCGAAGTCCTCTCCGACATCCGCCGCATGACGGCCAATTACGGGATGGAGCTCAAAGACGCCCTCGCCCTGCCCTGGCAAAGCGCCTCCTCCGCCATGAAGGAATATCTGGTCATCTTAAATTCCATGGGGATCGGCATCGGAAACGTGAGCGGAAACTCCGCCTACCGGCCCGGTTTCGGCCAGTCCCTCGGCACCAGCAACTACAGCAACGCCGCCGGCTCCGTAAACTCCTTCCTGGAGGACGAGGTCTGGAAATCCATCCAGCACGCCCTTGCGACGGGCGGGCGGTACGCCTCCGGCTCCAGACATGTCCCGAGGGGGATGCACCTCACCAACGAGTCCGGGCTGGAGGCCATCCTGACCAAAGAGGGGCTTCTCACCCCCTTCGTGGGCACGGGAACCGTCTTTAACGCCGGGGCCACCGACGTGCTCTACCGCTTCGCCAACGCCCCGGAACGCTTCCTGGGACGATACTTAAAGCCGACAGACGTCCAAGCCCCCGCTCCCGGCCCCGCCGTAAGCCTCCACTACGACAGCCTCATCACCGTGAACGGGGACGTGATCGAGGACACCATCCCCAGCCTGTCCCAGATCGTGGCCGGCGCGGTCCCCGCCGTCAAACAGGACCTGAAAAAGGAGCTCATGCTCCTTGGAAAAACCGTAAACCTGTACCGATAAAACTGAAAGGAGGGACTTTCTATGTCCTTATTATTTTGCGACGATTTCCTCTTCCGCGGAAGACGGATGTCGGATTTCGGCCTGGTGAACGCCGCCTTTGACGATTCAGGCCTTTCCCCAAAGGAGATCGGCCTCAAAAAGACGCTCCACACGGCCAGGACCGGATCCGGCCCGGTCACGGAGCTCTACGGCGTCTCCTACGAGGGCCCCCTGGTCTTCGAGGGGATCCTCATGCGGGACGGGGTCGCCCCCATCCCCATGGAAACCTTCCGGGAGGTGGTCCGCTGGCTCACGGCCGATTCCTACGAACGGCTCTACGTGTCAAACCAGTTCTGCGAGGGCACCTATTTCAACTGCGTGTTTTCCAATATCCGCCTCTACGAGAACCAGGGGCTCCCCATCGGCATCGCCTTCGAGGTCACCTGCGACGCCCCCTATGCCTGGGAGGAGCTTTCGGTGACGGGGACCTCCCCCATGACCGTGAACGTGCAGACGGATGACCTGTTAAACCAGGTGCGGCCCCGGTTCCGCTTCACCTGCGAGGCCTCCGGGCCGGCGGCGATCTTCAACGAGACGACGGGAGAACGGCTGTGCCTGGACGACATGCTGGCAGGGGAGACCTGCACGGTGGACACCCGCCGCTATCTCGTGATCTCCGACATTCCGGGGCGGAATTATTATTCCGGCTTCAACCGGGTCTGGCCTGTCCTGGCCCCCGGCGAGAACGTCATCTCCTTCACGGGATTTCCTTCCCTGGAGATCACCGCGGCACTTCCGAGAAAGGTGGGATACTGATATGCTCATCAACATGCAGCAGTTAAAAGACCTGCACCTCAAAAAATTTTATCTGGCCGACCCGGACAGGACGCTTCTCGGCGTCCTCCCGGACCCGGCCGAAAAACACGGCACCTTCCGGCTGACCCCCTACAGCGAGATCACCTTCTCCCTGGAGCGGACGGCGGAGAATGCGGCCATGTACGACGGGCTCACGAAGCTTCAGAAAATCCTCGTCGAGGACATTGGCTGGTTCATCCTGGAGGAGCCTGATGTGTCTTCCGACGGAAGGACCGAGACCAAACGCTGCACCATGTACTCGGAGGAGTACGAGCTTGCCGGGCGCATGCTCCGGCATTTTTACCTGAACACCAATGATTCCGGAAGCATCGGCTCGGCGAAGGACGGCTTCGTGACCTTCTGCGACGCAGAGCATCCCTCCCTGAGCGCTCTCCACCTGGTCCTGGAAAAATTCCCGGACTGGACCGTCGGCTATATCCATCCGCTTCTGGCAAACCGGAAGGCCATCGGCGCATTCTCCGTGGACGAGCAGGACGTCTACAGCTTCCTCACCGAGGACCTTGCCAGAGCCGTCTCCTGCCTCTTCCTCTTTGACATCAGGGACCACACCGTGAGCGCCTGGCCCTGGGAGCATTTCGGCGAGACCTGCGACGTCTACCTCTCCCACGACTCCCTGGTGGAAGAGCTGGACTGCTCCTCCGTGGACGAGAGCTCCATGGTAACGGCCCTCTTCGTGGAGGGGGCCGACGGCCTTTCCATCCGGGAGGTCAACTGCGGCTTCGACGAACTCTACGACCTCTCCTACTATTATGACAAGATGCCAAAGAGCCTGCGGCAAGCCTGGGAGGCGTGGCTGGCCCGTAAGAATGAGCGCACGGTGGAATACCGGCAGGCGATCCTCGCCTACACCGACGCCACGGACCATGCGGCCGCCCTCCGGAACCTGCTTCCGGAGGACACCTCCAGTGAACGGCCCGCCGACTACGGCATCGCCGCCCTGGAGACAAAGCTCACAAATGTGGCTGCCACGATCTCCAATTACCAGGAGATGGGCTTCGACGACCCGAAACACAGCCGTTACCCGGAATACCGAAAGCTCCTGGAAAAGCGGGATGGCCTGCAGGCGGAAAAGAACGCGAAGGAGGCCCGACGTCAGGCATTCCTGGACACCGCCGAAGCCGAAAAGCAGAAGCTGGAGGAGATCGCCGCTTTCGTCTCCTGGGAGCAAAATTTTGACGAGGACCAGAGGAAGCTCCTCTCCCATTACCTCCGGGAAGGGACCTACAGCAACGACACCTTCCTGACCACGGCCCTCTTCACCTACGAGCAGACTGTGCAGAAGAAGTGGGAGCTGAAGGAGTATGCCCTCGATCGGCTCTCGGAGATGGCGAGGCCCCAGTATTCCATTTCCACCACCCTCTCCAACCTGGCCCAGTTAAAGGCCTACGAGCCGGTGCTGGAAAAAATGAGCCTGGGCCACAAGATCACGGTCCTCTTCCGGGAATTTGCGGACATTCCCCTCCGCCTCCTCTCCGTCACCCTGGATTTTGACAATATCTCCAGCCTTTCCGTGGAGTACAGCAACGGGATCAGGAGCCGGAACGGCGTGTCCGACCTGGCCTACCTGTTGGACAATGACTCCGGCCGCACGGGCGGCTCCTCCGGCAGACGCAGTTCCTCCCCGGGCGGTTCCGGGAGCGGGGATTCCGGGGAATACGTCACCAAAGAGGAGCTCCGCTCCCAGCTTTTCAACCTGTCCCTCCAGGAGAAGGGGGGCCTGTCCCTCTCCTCCCAGGACATCGCCTGCCTGACGGATCTGATCGGCGGCAGGTTCAACACCCTGGACGGAAATTTCCTGATCACGAAAACACTGGAGGCGGACGAGGCCTCCATCGGCCGGCTGACCGCGGGCATCCTGCAGAGCGGCTACGGGGAGATCGAACGGCTCGTCAGCGAACACGCTTCCCTAAAGAAACTTGCGAGCGACACGGCCGACATCCGCTCCCTCCTTGCCGGAAACGCCGGGATCGGCGAGCTCCAGGCCGTCCGCCTCACCGCCGCCAACACGGTCATCGACGAGGCGGTCATCCGAGACCTGATCGCCGCAAAGATCTCCGTGGGCGACCTCCTCGCCCAGACGGCCGTCAGCGAGGAGATCATCCTGATCTCCAGGGACGAAAAGCCGGTGATCTCCTTCAGGGACGGAACCCAGCAGTTCTATGACTCCGACGGAAACGTGCGCATCCAGATCGGGCAGGACGGCCAGGGCGCCTTCCGCTTCGTCATCTATGACAGGACCGGCTCCGGGATCCTCATGGACGCCGACGGGATCCGGGAGTCCGCCATCGGGGACGGGCTCATCAAGACGGACATGCTGGCGGATAAGGCCGTCACGGAGGACAAGCTGGACAAGTCCAACATCCGGGAGTGGACCGACGCCGACGGGAGCAAGATCTTCGACGTATCCAGGCTGTATTACGGAGACGACCGCTTCGAGGTCTCCTATTCCGGCGTCCGGAAAACCCTGGACGACACAGTTTCCTCCGTCTCGGCCATCGCTCTCAAGGTGGACGAAAACGCCGGGCTGATCTCCCAGAAGGTTTCCCTCTCCGACTTCAAATCCGCCGTCGATGCGGTCTACGGGGAGGACACGGTGGAAACCCTCCGGGACCGGCTCTCGGAGCACACGGTGTCCCTCTCCGGCATCACCTCCAGGGTCTCCCAGATGGAAAGCTCCTTCGGGGAGGAGGTCGGGACCCTCGCCGCAAAGCTGTCCCTGCTGGAGCAGAACGCGGACGGATTCAAGACCACAGTCGAATCCCGATTCCTCGCCGCCGGCGAATCCCTGGACGCCGTCCGCTCCATGGCCGTGCAGAACGCCGACCGCTTTTCCTGGCTGGTGGACTCCGGCACCTCCGCCTCCGACTTCACGATCACGGACCGCCTGGCGGAGCTGACCGCCGACCACATCAACTTGAAGGGCCTGGTCACCTTCCAGGCGTTTGACGCCTCCGTGCAGCAGCAGATCAAAGACGGAAACGCCGCCTTCAAGTGGACAAGCACCAACAGCAAAAATATGGAGGCTCTGAGAAGCATGGTCCTCAAGTGGACAGACGGCAATGTCGGCGACTCTACTCTCATCCTGGGCGGATGGATCGCCACGAATACCATCACGGCGGATAAGATTGCCGCCGGAGCGATCACGGCAAACGAACTTGCAGCAAACTCAATTACCACCGCTAAGCTTGCCGCAGGCAGCATCACCGCCGACAAGCTCGCCGCAAACTCGGTTACTGCCGCTAAAATCGCAGCAGGCAATGTTACTGCTGACAAGCTTGCCGTAAATTCCGTCACTTCCGCTAAAATCGCAGCGGGAGCGATCACGGCTGACAAAATCGCAACGGGCACCATTACGGCTGACAAAATCAACGTCGCCAATCTCTTCTCCAAAAATATCACCGCTACTGGAACCATCAGCGGGATCAACCTGAATGGGGCGAAAGGTTCTTTCATCGGTGATGTGACTGCAAATGTTTTTAAAGTAGATTCTCAAATACAATTTTATTTACAAGATTATTCTAAAGGATATGTTCCTGCTATTAAGATCATCCATTATGATGACACTTTAAATAAAAAGTATTACCGATTACAGGTGGGTGCAAATGAAACAATTATCAAAAAAGTAGACATCGTCACCCACGTTCTAAACGGTGTATATATACCCTGC
>CAMSZT010000026.1 GCA_947066815.1 uncultured Lachnotalea sp. | reverse complement strand
GAACTTAAAAAAACAGCATAATCTTTCGACTTTTTTTGTCCAAAGTATTGACATGGGTCCACGTGATCCTGGCAGACGAGCCGACGGGAAACCTGGACGAGGAAACGGCGGCTCAGATCACGGACATTTTGAAGGAATGTGCCCATCAGATGGACCGGTGTGTGATCGTAACAACCCACTCCCGCAGCCTTGCAGAGCAGGCGGACGTGGTCATGAAGCTGCAGAAGGGGGAACTGCGGAATGCAGCCTGGTGCAAATGAAAAAGAGCGAGGCTGGGCGGCCTGTCTTCGGACGGGTTGTTTTTCTTGCAAAATTGTCGCGTAATACGGCTGTTTTCGGGCAGAATAAGGCAGAAGGACCGTGGAAGCCGCTCCAGTAGGGAGCGCCGGATATGACAGAAGCTTATACGGACCAGATGCAGGAGGAAACGAGAATGACATACGAACAGATCAGCCCGCAGGAAGCAAAAGAGAGCATGGACAGGGAAAGTGATGTGATCCTTCTGGATGTGCGGACTCGGGAGGAATATGATTCCGGGCACATTAAAAACGCGGTATGCCTGCCGAATGAAGCTATTTTGGGAGAACCTGAAATACTGCCGGACAAAGGGCAAAAGATACTGGTGTACTGCAGGAGCGGGAAACGGAGCAGACAGGCCGCGCAGAAGCTTGCCGATATGGGATACAAAAAGGTTCTGGAATTCGGCGGGATCTTGGACTGGCCGTATCCGGAGCTGATAGAATGATCACAGGCGGTATTTTTATCGCACAGGTTACCTTCTATAATAATAGAATAATAGATGGGGGTCCCTGGGAGAAGGCGTAGAGATCATCGCTTTGGACGAGGCGGCGGAGCAGAGGAAGAAGGAGGACGTCCGGTCAATGAGACAGTATCCGTGATGTACAAACCGATGGAAAAATTGGTAGTGCCTTTTGGAAAAGGGGTGTCTTCGTACTTGATTTTATCGCGTTCCTGCTTTAAAATATACCTTGCGGGGGTTTCAGAGATCCCGAAAGCAATATGAAGGAGGCGGGCAGTATGCGAAAACGTATTTTAGTAGTTGATGATGACGAGATGAACCTGAAGAGGACGAGGATGATCCTGGAGAAGGAGTATACGGTGCTTCTGGCAGAATCGGGCAGGGAAGCTCTCAATAAGCTCAAGGCAGAGCGGGTCGACCTGATCCTTTTGGATATCGCGATGCCGATCATGGACGGGCTGGAGACATTCCGGCGGATGAAAGATTCATCTGTGGATGTTCCCGTTATCTTTTTGACGGCGTCCGGATATGAGGACGATGTGCGGAATGCGATCAGCCTGGGGGCGGTGAATTATCTGAAGAAGCCGTTTTTTCCGAAGGAACTGCTGAAACGGGTTGCAATGGGGTTGGAGGGAAAATGAGAGCGAAAAAGCAGACCAGTATGCATCTGCTTCTGGCCGGCATTGTCACCATGTTTGGCATAATGTTGATTTTGATTACGGTTGCCTTTTCATGGGAGCCGTGGATGGTTCCGGTCATCCTGATCGGAAACACGCTTGTGTGGTGCCTTCACATCGGAAGAGTTGGTTCAGAAGCGTTTTATGAAAATTTATGTTCCGGGCTTTTGATGATCGGATTTTTTTTCTTTGGGGTACATAAGAGCATTCTTCTTGACATACCTGCCGTGGCCTGTATGTTGATGCTTGTTTTTTCTATGTTTGACAGAAAGCGGCTGTTGTATATGACAGTCGCCTTGTATGTTCTGGTACTTTTGTATCATTTCTTTCTTCTGCATACCATCAGTTACGACATGAGCGTAGAAGAAGCCATACGCATGGGCTTCGGCGCAACTGTGGTGGCAGGAGCTGCGGTGATTTCCAGATACCGGATCAACAGAAGGCGGATCACAAGACGGGAGCACGAGTCCACGCTGAAACAGCTGGAAAAATCGGGAAAGCAGAATGCGGAGTTTTTATCGAATGTGTCCCATGAGCTTCGTACGCCCATCAACATGGTGTTTGGGATCAGCGAAGTCATCCTGGAGAAGGATATTTCACCGGAAATCCGGGCGGACGTGGAGTCCATTCAGCTGGCAGGCAAGCGTCTTTCCAGCCAGATCAACAATATGCTGGATTATACGGAGATCGTGGAGGGGACGCTGACTCCGGCGAGAGAGCCCTATATGATCACTTCGCTGCTCAATGACGTCATTACGATGACGGCCATGCAGAGCGGCAAACAGCATCTGGAGATGGTGTTCGACCTTGATCCGAAGATGCCCGCGGTTTTGATCGGGGACGTAGAAAAAATTTCCCATGTCCTTAAGATTTTGCTGGAGAATGCCATTAAGTTCACGGAAGAGGGAGGACTGAACGTCTGTCTGGAATTCCGGCGGGAGAGCTATGGGATTAACCTGCTCATAGATGTCTGTGATACGGGAATCGGCATGACGAATTCTCAGCTTTTGCAGATGTGTGATGACTTCTATCAGGCGGAATCCGGCAGCAGCCGCTTTGCGGGCGGGCTGGGCCTTGGCCTGCCCATTGCCAGGGGCCTTCTTCATGCCATGGGCGGGTTTATTTCTTTTGAAAGTAAGGAGCAGCAGGGCATGCAGGCCCATATCACGATTCCTCAGGGTGTGGAGAACGACATGCCGGCCATGGCTCTTACTAATCCGGGACGACTCTGCATCGCCTGTTATTTCCGGCCGGAAAAATATGCCAGCGACGAGGTCCGCAGGTATTATGACAATATGATCCTCCACATGATGGAAGGACTTGGCATCGAGGGATATCAGGCCCATAATTTTGAAGGACTACTTAAACTTCAGGAGAGCCATGCGCTGACCCATGTGTTCATTGCGCAGGCGGAATACGAAGGGAACAGTGCTTATTATGAAGATCTGGCGGCTGCGCTTCAGGTGGTGGTGATTGCGGAGCGGGAATTTATGTTGAGCGGGGACAGCCGGCTTCTGGTGATCCACAAACCGTTTTTTGCCCTTTCCGTGGTAAATCTGCTGAACGGAGAGGCCGGGGCGAACGGGTTCGGAGAAGCGCAGGCCGCAGGCCGCAGACCGTTTTCCTGTGAGGGGGTCCGGGTCCTGGCCGTGGATGACGAGGAAATGAACCTGGTGGTGGCAAAAGGAGTGCTGGGAAGCTATGGGATTCAGGTGGATACCTGCCTTAGCGGGAAGGAGGCGCTGGAGCGGTGTGCTTCTACTTCTTATGACATGGTTTTCCTGGATCACATGATGCCGGGCTTTGACGGCGTGGAGACGCTGAAGCAGCTGCGGGAGATGAACAACGGGATGTATCAGGATCTGCCGGTGGTCGCCCTGACAGCCAATACCATAAGCGGTGCAAGGGAGATGTTCCGGAATGAAGGGTTTACGGAATTTATACCAAAGCCCATTGAGCGGACTGTCCTGGAGCGGGTGCTGCACAAGGTGCTTCCGGAGGAATGTGTTCAGTATGGGGCGGCACCTGTGAGTGAAGATGTGCCGGCTAAGGAACAGGCAGAGGACAGAATGTCGGATAAGAAATCTTCCAAAAGAAAGCTTTCCAGAAAGAAGTCCTCCAAAGTCTCTAAAAAGAAGCAGTTGGATCAGCAGCGCCCGGACGAGAAGCCTGCAGACGAGAAACTGACAGATGGGAAGCGGCTGGACGAGAAACCTTCCGATGCGGAGCTTTCGGAGGAGAGAGGGTCCGAAAGAAGAGTTTTGGAAAAGAAGGATCCGGAAAAGGCCGTGCAGAAAGAGGCAGCTGCAGATCACGGTATTCAGGAAGAAAGCGGCGCAGAGGAGTCTCCTTTGGCGAAGAATGAAAGAGAAGAGCATGCTCTGGAGGAAACGGTTTCGGAAGATATTATGACGGAAGAGGCCGCGCCGGAAGAGCGTCCAGAGGAAGAAGCTGCGCAAGAAGAGCCTTTGGAAGAGGAATTTTCGGATGAAGAGCTTTCCGGGGAAGCGGATTCGGACAAAGAATCTTCGGACGAGGATTTTTCCGGGGAAGACTATCCGGACGGAGAGGTTCCGGAGGAAGAAGCCCCGGATGAAGAAGCTGCGGAAGAAGATTGGGATGAAGAGGAAGATTTTGAAGAGGAGTATTCGGATGACGAGGCTGTTTCGGAGGATGGATATTCACCGTCGTTTGAACCTTTGAAGGAAATCGGCGTCAATGTACCGTTGGGGCTGGATTACTGCTGCGGAGAGGAAGGTTTTTATCTGGAAATGCTGCAGATGTTCTGTGATCAGGCTATAGAGAAAAGGGCGGAAATTGTTTTTCTGTATGAGACCGGCAACTGGAACGATTATACGGTTAAGGTCCATGCGCTGAAAAGCACGTCGCTGACCATCGGGGCAGAGCCGCTTGCGGACCAGGCGAAGCTTCTGGAGCAGGCCGGAAAACAGGGGAATACAGAATATATCCGGCACGGGCACCCGGTTTTGCTGCGCCTGTACGATGAAGTTTGTGAGACCATTGCCGGATTATAATTGAAAAACAGGAGGAAGCACCAGGGTGTTGAAAAAGTGGTTTGAAATAATTTTTGACCATCGGATCAGTCTTCGGGAGCGTATGTTCCGGGTGGTCACTGGAATCAGCATGGTCGCATTGGCGATCGTACTGTTAATGGGAAGGAATCTGGTAAATCTGCTGTTTCTGGCGGTGAGTCTTGTCTCTATGGCGGCGGTCGTGAAGATCAGTATCCGGAAGGAATGTATCAATGCGGGGGCCACAGTCATTACAATACTGCTTCTTCTGCTGTTCCCGGTAAGTTTTTTTTCGGCGGGCGGCTTTTACAGCGGCGTTCCGGAATGGTTTGTGCTCTGCTTTATTTATATCAGCATCACTTTGGAGGGGAGGCGGAAGAGGTTTTTTTTCCTGCTCTGTGCAGCAGAGACGCTGCTATGCTATTATACGGTTTTTTATTTTCCGGAATCGGCCGTACGGAATTCAGAGAGCCACTATTTCTTCTGCTCCGCAGTTTCCGTCATTCTGGTGGGGCTGCTGACCAGCGTGCTGGTTTTGTTCCTGAACAGGCTTTATGAGCGGGAAAATGAGATATCCAGGCAGCAGAAAAAGGAGATTGAGGAATTAAACAAGGCGGAGAACCATTTTTTTTCCAGCATGAGCCATGAGATCCGTACGCCCATCAACACGATTATCGGATTAAATGAAATCATCCTGAGGGGAGACATTCCGGAGGACGTTGCCGAAAACGCAAGGAACATCCAGGGCGCCAGTAAAATGCTGCTGACGCTGATCAACGACATTCTGGATCTGTCCAAGATCAAATCCGGAAAGATGGAGATCGTAAACGTTTCTTATGAGACGGGGGCGCTTTTTTCCGAGATCGTCAATATGATCTGGGTTAAGGCCAAGGAAAAGGGGCTGGAGTTCCGGCTCCAGGTAGACGCTTCGATTCCCAGCATGCTCTGCGGCGATGAGGTGCGGATCAAACAGGTCCTGATCAATCTGCTGAATAATGCGGTGAAGTATACCAGCGAGGGCTCCGTCACCCTTTCTATCTGGTGCGAGCGCTTGAATTTAAACAGGGTGCGGGTCTGGTATTCGGTGGAGGATACCGGCCAGGGTGTGAAGAAGGAAAACATTCCTTATATCTTCAATGCCTTTAAACGGGTGAATGAGGAAAAGAACCGTCATATCGAAGGCACCGGGCTGGGTCTGAGCATCGTCCATCAGCTGGTAGGGCTTATGGGCGGCGAGATCAGCGTCAACAGTGTTTATACCAAGGGGTCGACCTTTCTGGTCATGCTGGAGCAGGATATCGTGGACAGTAAGGAGCTGGGCGTCTTTACTCTGGAGTCCCGCGTGAAGGCCCGCGAAGGAGAGCAGTACCGGCAGAGCTTTGAAGCGCCGAGAGCGCACATTCTTGTGGTGGATGACAACGAAATGAATCTGATGGTGGTCCGGAAGCTTCTTTCGGCCACGAAAATTCATATTGATACGGCGATAAGCGGCGCCGAATGCCTGAGGCTGACGCAGATCCAGCATTATGACGCCATTTTGATGGATCATCTGATGCCGGAAATGGACGGGATCCAGTGCCTTCATGCGCTGCGGTCGCAGCCGGGGGGACTTTGCCAGGATGCGCCGGTGATTGCGCTGACGGCCAATGCGGGAAGTGATAACCAGCTGCTTTACCGGAAAGAGGGATTCAGCGGTTATCTGGCGAAACCGGTAAGCGGCGCTTTGCTGGAAGCGGGTGTATTGAGCATTCTTCCGAGAGAGCTGGTGAAGCTCAGTGAGGAGGCCGGCCAGTCGGAGATCGGGAAGGATGTCCTGATCTTTGAGCAGGCGAAGAGGCGTTCCCTCATGGTGACGACGGACAGCGTATGTGACCTTCCGGAGTCTCTGCTGAAGGAATTTGACATTCCCGTATGCCCTTATTATGTCTGTACGGATCAGGGGCGGTTTTTAGATGAGAAGGAGCTGAAGGCAGATGAGCTGCTGTTGCACATTGTGGCAGGAGAAAAAGGCTATTCCATGCCGCCGGACGTGGAAGACTATGAACGGTTTTTTGCAGAGAGGCTGACGGAAGCCCAGAACGTGATCCACATTACCATGGCGAAGCATACCAGCCAGGGATATTACAATGCCCTTGAGGCGGCGAAGTCCTTTGAGAATGTTACGGTCCTGGATTCCGGGCATCTTTCCAGCAGCATGGGACTGGTGGTGCTTTATGCAGCTTCTATGGCGGAGAACCATATTCCGAGGGCGGAGATCGTAAAGGCCGTGAAACGGCTGCGGCGTTACATTTCCTCCGCATTCATTATCGACAGTACGCATATGATGTGCCAGGCGGGACATATTTCCAGAAGGGTGCAGACCCTCTGCGACGCCCTGCTCCTTCATCCTGTCATTTCTCTCAGAAAGAGCAGAATGGCGGTCACCGGCATGGAGATGGGCAGTTTTGTCCATATTATAAAAAGCTATGTGCGGAAGGTTCTTTCGAATCCGAGAAACATCGACAGAAGGGTTCTTTTTATCACCTATGCAGGGCTGGAGGAGAGAAGCATCCGTCTCATTCAGCGCCTGGTGCAGCAGTACTGTCCCTTTGAAAGGGTCTATCTGCAGAAGGCGTCTTCCGCCATTGCCTGCAACTGCGGACCGGGTTCGTTTGGCCTGCTGTTTATGAAAAAGAACGATGCCGTGCTTTCTTTGTCCGAAGCGTCGAGACCGGATGTGACGAATTGACGGGCAATTGCCTGGCAGCGTATGGATGGCCGCAGGGAGGCGTCAAAACGCTGCCAGCCCTCCTCAGAAAAAGGTGTACAGGAGCAGGCCCAGGGCGCCGGAGGCGGCCATGACCCATAGGGGGTTGACTTTTCTCCTGCGGAGGATGAGAAATCCGGCGGCAAAGATCAAAAGGGCGGGAAAATCCAGTCTTTTTGGATCGGCCGGCAGTGTCCGCGTCCCGTAAAGGGCCATGAAAAGCAGGGAGATTCCTGCGGAGGCGATCATGGCGGCCACGGCGGGCCGGAGACCGCCCAGCACTCCCTGTACCAGGTGCAGGTTACGGAACCGGTAATACAGGAAGGCGAGGGTCATGACGATGACGCAGGACGGGAGGATGCAGCCGAAGGTGGCGGCCAGAGCGCCGGGAATGCCGGCAACCTGGATGCCCACGAAGGTGGCGGAGTTGACGGCGATGGGGCCGGGGGTCATTTCCGCAATGGTCACGATATCCGCAAACTGGGCCATGGTCAGCCAGGGGTGAAGGGTTACCACCTGGTCCTGAATGAGCGGCATGGCGGCGTATCCGCCTCCAATACTGAAAAGACCAATCTGAAAAAAACTCCAGAACAATTCTAAAAGGATCATGTGGATTCCCCTTTCTTTCGCTTCGGCTCCCAGTAAAGGACATCCGCTGCGCCGACGAGGCCGCATGCCAGAATCACGATCATAATGTTTACATCAAAGAACCGTACGGCGAAAAAGGATGCGGCCATGACCAGGATGGGGAGAGCCTGTCTTTGCTTCAGGATTCCCTTTATCAGGTCGACGACCACGCTTAAGATCACGGCGGCTACTCCGCAGAGCATGCCGGCCATGGCCGCATTTACAAAAGGGTTGTCTCGGAATGCCTGATAAAAAAGGGAGATCACAGAGATGATGAAAAGGGGCGGAAGCACGGTGCCGAGTACGGTCAGAAACGCTCCGGGGACGCCCGCCACCCGGTATCCGATCAGGATCGAGGCATTGACGGCAAGGGCGCCGGGCGAAGACTGGGCAATGGCCGTCAGGTCCATCATTTCCTGTTCCTCGATCCAACGGAGCTCTTCCACAAATTTTCTACGCATCAGCGGGATCATGACAAAGCCGCCGCCGAAGGTGCAGGCGCTGAGCTTCAGAGTTGAAAAAAATAGCTTCAGGCAGCTCTGCCGATTGTTATGGTTCAAAACATACGCTCTTGTACCCTCCGATAATTTTTTCATAGGACTTCCTTTCTTGCCGTTTCTTATTTTTCCGATTTTTTATCATCTGTTCTGCCAGGTATTTTACGAAGGAGCAGAATTATCACTATACGGCTTTCATCCTCCGTCCGCCGGCTGGCCAAAATGGATACTGACAGCCATGTCGGAATCCAAAAGGACAATAAGCATCTGGAAATCCTCGTCAGGTCCGGCGGCCTGTATTTCCATGTGACAGAACCCCTCGAAGAAGACGAGACAATGAATATCCGCACCTCCAACATGATGGCAGGGATCCGCGGCACCTGCGGCTGGATCCAGGCGGCTGACCAGAACCGGAGTCACCGGAGACGCCTGCCGCCGAAGCCTCCCTTCCGACAGACATCGGGCCGGATCTGTTTGTGTTTAATCCCGGAGGCGGAACCGGGGCAAACCTTGCTCTGAACCAGGACGGCTCCATTGGCGGGGAATACACAAGCATCTCTGTGGAAAGCGGTGACGGCTACCAGACGACCATCTACACCTGCAGCTTTGAAGGACAATTCGAGGACATCCGTCAGGCCAATGACTATACCTGGTCCATGACCTTAAAGAGCGACCGCCGGAGGCTCTTTAAATCAGGGCCTTCGGCGGTATTTGTTTTACGGAAACAGATTATGCGACTGCCAGAAAGGGCTGTCTGGCAGTCTGTCCGGAGCTGTCTGCTGCAAAACCCTCTGTCTGCGGTTGGGACTCGGCCGCTGTGACCGTCCTGGTGGTGCCGCCGGAAATATAGACCTCGCCGCATTCCGGGCAGATGCCGGTGTGGAGAGTGACGTCCTGGCTTACCACGCGGCGGCCCTCCCGCTCGGCCTTCGCCTGTTCCCGGACCACGTGCTCCTGCTCATGGCCGCGGACGGCGGAAGCGGCGGCTTCCGGGGCCACGCGGGTAGGGGTCTGGAAGGAGACTCCCATGTCGTCGGAACCGTCCTGATACTTCCGGTTTTCACAGGTCTGGCATTTTTCCTCTTCGCCGATTTTTTCGGAGTCGTCGGAGGTTTCGCCCGGATACTGGATCCGCATGCGGACCGCCAGCTCTTCCGGGGAAGTGCCCATCTGCATGAAACCGGAAGCGGGGGTCCCTTCGGCGGCCTGGGAATCTGTGGCCGGAGCTGTCAGAAACAGCCTGCTGCCCCAGAAAAGGGCCGGCCGGGAGATGGAGGACGCATTTTCGGAAGCTGCTCCGGCAACGGCCCTCTCTGCCTGGGGGGCAGAAATCCGTCCCGCATCCTGTGCGGGCTGTTTTTGCGCCTTGTGGATGGAGGAAACGGCGGAAGCAGAACCGTAGCGGTACATGGAAGCATATGCATCCATGGTTGAAATACTGTTTAACATATCGTTCACCTCAGCTTTATAAAAGCGCTCTTCTGGGCGCTGTTTTTCCTTATCCTTATTTTAGCGAAATCCGATGGAAATTACAAGATGGTTTCTGTTAAAACAGGATAAAAATATGATATACTGTCCCTGTAAAAGACGGCCGGAGGCCGGAGCTTTTCCGGCCATAAACAAGGGAAGTGAGGGCTTCATGGAGCGAATGATACTGTGTTACGTACTGCTTATAAATATCCTGTGCTTTCTTCTGATGGGGGAAGACAAAAGACGGGCCAGAGGCGGGAAATACCGCATTGCGGAGAAGCACCTGTTTCTGGCGGCGGCCCTGGGCGGAGCCTTCGGCGGAACGCTCGGCATGTATGTCTTTCGTCATAAGACGAGACACTGGAAGTTCCGCCTGGGATTTCCGCTGCTGGCCCTTTTGTGGGCCGCCGTCCTCTGCGCCCTGGTTTTGGGCCGCATTCCGACGTTTAAGACGGATTGGTAGATGCTGAGATTTATTTGTAGATGTAGACGTATTCCGTATAAGCGTAACAGCCGTCCTTGTTGTCGTAGGAGGACTCTTTGACCAGATTCCCGTCGGAGTCGTACTCATAGACGGTTTTCGTGGTATAAGCGGAAGGATTCTTTTCCTCGCCGTCAATGATGCGGTACCACAGGAGGCTGGAAGTGAGACGCCCCTGGCCGTCGTATTCATTGTCATAGGTGTAATAGCTGTATTCACCGTCTGCCTTGACGGCATCCGCCGTCACATTGGCTTCCCGGAGGGCATATTCATGGCTGGCGGTCTTGTTTCCCTGCTCGTCGTACTCATATTCGAAATAATGGCTGACATAGACGGGGTCCATGGCGACCTCGCTGCGGTTCAGGAGCCTGGAATCCGCATCGTAGGTATACTGATAAACGTATAACGGAGTCCGTTCCCCGGTGTGGGTGTCGTACCATGTCCTGGAGATCACATTTCCGTTTTCGTCGTACTGATAATCCCCGTAGGAATGGAGCAGGTCGTCTGTTCCGTAAGTATGGTGCTCCGCCAGGCACTCCCGGCCGCTCTCGTCATATTGATAATCGGTATATTTGTATTCATTTCCAAAATCATCGTATTCCATTTCCCGGATCAGGCGTTCTTCCTCATCATAGGTAAATTCCATGGAGAGATTGTCCTGCCAGTATTCCTTTTTCTGATACAGGCTCTTCTTCGGCTTTTCTGTTTCTGTCAGGAGGATCCCGTCTTCTGTCAGAAATGCTTCCGTATACTCATAGTTCTGTATGGATTCGGAACCGTTGGAACGGGTGGTCTCCGTCAGGACGTTTCCACAGTCGGCAATGGAGCGGCTGCTCTTATCATAGGTAAATTCCTGCTCGTAGCTGACGGCGCCGTCCGAGTCGGTGAGGGTATAACAGGAGGATACGATATAGCCGTCTTCATATTGGTATTCCGTGCGGGCGAAAGCCGTAGCGTCCGTGAACCCGGCTTTCATGGCCTTGACGGTTCCGTCGGAATTAAACTCCAGCTCATAGATACGGTTTGAGTCGGAGGGGGCGGACATCTGCGTCACCCGTCCGTCAGGATCGCAGGTGTAGGTGATATCCTCCACCACCGGACTTTCCGGCATTTCTTCCAGGGTCTGCCGCAAGGCGTAATGGGACAGATTGCCGTTTTCGTCGTACTGGTAATCCCGTTCGATGGTGATACCATGGCCGGTGATCTCCTGCAGGGAATGGACGACGCGGCCGGAAGAGTCGTAGTCGTTTTCCGTGGTCTGATACAGGGAGCCGTCCGCATAGCTATAGGAACTCAGGTGAAATCCATCGGCCCGGTGGGTCAGGGTGATGCTGCTTCCTTCACTGCTCCCGTCTGCGGGGGTGATCGACGTGAGGAGGGGGATCACGGTTTTTTCGTCTGCCGGAAGGTCCTGTTCCTCTCCGGAAACCTGTGTACTCTGTCCGGCCTGTGTATTTTGCCCGCTGTCTGCGTTCCGTCCTCCGGCCTTTTCTTTTCCGGGACGAAGGATGAGGATAGCGATGACAGCGATCAAAAGGACGGCTGCAAATACGGAGAGGCCGATGATCAGGCCCGTTTTCTTTTTGGGGAGTGCGGGAGCGTCATTTTGAGGGACGTCAGCCGTCGGTATGGGTCGGCCGCAGCCTGCGCAGAATTTTGCGTGGTCCGGCACATTTGCGCCGCAGTGTGGACAAAACATAGGGGTTCCTCCTTAGATTATGTAAGTTAATAATAACTATGTATGTGTCTCCTTTTCGGGATTCCTTAAGTCTAATTATATTCGGTATTTCCCCTTGATTCAATCGTTTCTTAATTTCATATGTGTATATAAAAGGAAAAAACTTCCCACGTTTTTTAGGAGGCGGGAAGTTTTTCCTTTTTGAGCTTATTCAGGCGGAGTGCCGGTCAGCAGGTGGCCCCGCCCTTCAGATGCTTTTGGGCGGCGATGTTTTCTGCCTTCCGGTCCAGAAGATCGTCGGCGAGAAGCTGCTCCTGCACGTTTTCAAAGCCGAGGCGTTCCACTGTGTCGGCGAACCGCTCGCCGGTGATTCCCTGTTCGCGGAAGAGAAGGATGGCCTTTTCCACCACGGCCAGAACCTCGTCCTTGTCGGTGAATATTTTGTCCAGGAAACGGCCCTGAGCCGTCTTTTTGCCCCATCGTCCGCCGATGTAGACCCGGTAGCCGTCGGTGTAGTCCTCGAAGGCGCCGAAGGGACAGAAGCCATGGCAGCGTCCGCAGTGGTTGCAGGCGCTTTCGTCGATGGTGATCCTTCCGTCTGTCATGCCAGCCACGTGGATGGGACAGTTTTTCTCCACCTGGCAGTTCTTGCAGTTTTTACATTTCTCCAGATTGACAAGGGGCACCCTCTGGCCGATAATCCCCAGGTCGTTTAAATCGGGCTTTACGCAGTTGTTGGGACAGCCGCCCACGGCGATCTTGAACTTGTGGGGAAGCTTCACGTTTGCGTAGCCGTGGAAGAACCGCTCATGGATTTCTTCCGACAGGGCGAAGGTGTCGATCAGGCCGTACTGGCAGGTGGTTCCCTTGCAGGAGACCACAGGCCTTACCTTGGAGCCAGTTCCGCCGGTCTCCAGGCCCCGTTCCATCAGGTATTCCCGGAGGGGCTCGATGTTGTCAAAGGGAACGCCCTGGATCTCCATGGTCAGGCGGGAGGTCATGGTCACCTCGCCGCTTCCGAACATTTCCGCCGCATCGGCGATGGTCCTTGCCTCTTCTCCCGTGATCTTTCCGTTCCTGGTGATCACCCGGCCGTTGAATTTATCCGGCGTCCGCTTGTCTTTCAGGAAGCCGAGGGCTTTGACCCTGGTCTCCTCCGCCCTGGGAACGGCGTTCCCGGCGGTCTTTACCTTCACGTCGTTGAAGAAGCCGCCGCCCTCCAGTACCACCGTGTTCGTATAGCCGAAATGGCGCAGGCGGTTTTGCAGGAAGTAGCCCCGTTTGCCTTTGGCGCAGACAAGGAGTAATTTTGCATCCTTGTCGATTCCCTCCAGAGGCCCGTTTACGTCGGCCAGCTTGATGTAGCGGGCGCCTGTAATAAAGGGAGAGGGAGCCACGTCCAGCACCTGGTAATCCTTCGCTTTTCCGGCGGCGTACTGGGCGGGGGTCATGCTTGTGAATTCTCCGTTCAGCTTGTTGAGCAGTACATAGACTGCCTGCACCAGCGGATGGATGGCCGTGGAGAAGGGAGGCGCATAAGCGAAATCCGCATTCTCGAAGTCCTCAAGCTTTGCTCCCAGGGTGATGCCCATAACGGCGATGTCCACCATCTTGTCCACGGCTCCGGGACCGAAGACCTGCATGCCGAGAAGCTTATGGCTCTTCCTGTCTGCGATCAGCTTGGTGGCAAAGAAGGAGGCGTCGGGATAGTAGTGGGCTTTGTCGTCGGTCACCATAAGGGCTGTCGCCGTGTCGTAGCCTGCGGCCTTCGCCTGTGCCTCGGTCAGCCCGGTGCGGCCGCAGTTGAGGCCGGGGAGCTTGATGACGCCCGTGCCGAGGACACCGGGATGGGAATGATCTTTTCCGGCCAGGACCTGGGCCAGGGTACGGCCCTCCATATTGGCGGAGGAGCCCATGGGGGACCACTGGGGTGCTCCGGTGATCCGGTTTGTGACCTGGACGCAGTCCCCGGCGGCATAAATGTCCGGCAGATTTGTCTTCATGGTCTTATCCACCACGATGGTGCCCCGGTTCATCTCGATGCCGCTTCCCTCCAGAAACTGCGTATTGGGACGGATGCCGGCGGCCATGACCACCACGCCGCAGGAGAGAAGACCGGCGGTGGTCTTGATGCCCGTGACATGGTCTTCTCCGGTGATCTCCTCACCCTTCACGCTGGTGATGACCCGGATCCCCTGTTTTAACAGGTGCTTTTTCCCGTAGGCGGCCATCTCCTCATCCAGGATGTTGGGAAGGATCTGGGAGGCAAAGTCCACCACCGTAACGGCGACTCCCTTCTGTTTCAGGTTCTCTGCGATTTCCAGGCCGATAAAGCCGGCGCCCACCACGACTGCCTTTTTGACGGCCTTTTCTTCCACGTAGGAGCGCAGGGCGATGGCGTCGTCCGGGGTGCGCATGGTGAAGACGCCGGGCAGATCGATGCCCGGAAGGGGAGGCACGGCGGGAGAGGCTCCGGTGGCAATGACCAGCTTATCATAAGAATAAGATTCGGAAGCCCCGGTTTTCAGATCCCTGACGTCCACGGTCCTTTCATCGGCATTTACGCCGACGGCCTCTTTTTCTGTCAGGACGGCAACGCCCGTAAGGGCGGAATATTTTGCGGGCGTGTTGACGATCAGCTCATCCCGCTCCTCGATCAGCCCGCCCACGTAGTAGGGAAGGCCGCATCCGGCATAGGAAATGTCGGCGCCTTTGGTGATGACGGTAACCTGGGCGTCCCGGTTTTCCCGTTTCAGCTTGGCGGCCGTCTTTGTTCCGGCGGCGACGCCGCCGATGATCAGGATTTTCATCAATGCAAAACCTCCTTCATGCAAATAAACGCTCTTAAATAAAGTATAGCACAAATAAGGAATTATTTTTCAAAATATTCGGCCACTTCTTTTAAATGCCTGATGATGGGAAGGTGCTGGGGGCAGACGCCCTCGCACTGGCCGCATTCCACGCAGTCGCCGGCCTTTCCGAATACCGTGGTCAGGCGGGAGTAATATTCGCCCTGGGGAGTCCATCGTTTTGTCTTAAGCTCCTGCTTATCCGTATTATATAAGGAAAAATATTTGGGAATGGCGATGTTCCTGGGGCAGCCGTCGGTGCAGTAAGAACAGCCGGTGCAGGGAACGGCAATGTTCCGGTTGATGATGGCCACCGCTTTTTTGATGATCTCTTTTTCTGCTTTGCCCACGGGAACCGGATTGCTCATGTATCCGGTGTTGTCCAGGAGCTGCTCCATGTCGCTCATGCCGCTTAGGACCATCATGACGCCGTCCAGGCTGGCGGCAAAACGGACGGCCCAGGAGGGAACGGACATGTCCGGGTGGTGCTCCTTAAAGAGCGCTTCGGCCTCGTCGGGGATCCGGGCCAGGGTCCCGCCCTTGACCGGCTCCATGACGATGACCGGCTTCCCGTGCTTTACGGCCACCTCGTAGCATTTCCTGGACTGGACGCCCTCGCTGTCCCAGTCCAGGTAGTTGATCTGGAGCTGGACGAATTCCATTTCCGGGTGGTCGGTGAGGACCTCGTCCAAAAGCTCAGGGCTGTCGTGGAAGGAAAAGCCGATCTTTTTCACAAGTCCCTGGGCCTTTTTCTCTTTCAGCCAGGTAAAGCAGTCCAGCCGGTTAAAGATCTCGTAATGATCCGCGCCGATGTCGTGGAGCAGATAGTAATCGAAATAGTCCACCCTGGTCTTTTTCATCTGCTCATGGAAAATGCGGTCCCGGTCTTCCTTTGTCTTTAAGAAGGGGGCGGGAAGCTTGTCGGCCAGGGTAAAGCTGTCCCTGGGATGGCGGCTCACCAGAGCCTCGCCGGCGGCGTTTTCGCTCTGGAAGCCGCAGTACATCCAGGCGGTGTCAAAATAGGTGAAGCCTCTTTCCAGAAAGGCATCTACCATGTTCTTTGTCTGCTCCAGGTCGATCTTCGCGGGGTCGTTGGGGTCGAGAGAGGGAAGCCTCATCAGCCCGAAACCAAGTTTTTTTGTGCTCATAATGATATCCTCCTGTTTTGAATGTATGATAATGATGGTGTCTGCAGTTTAAGGGAAACGCTGACGAAAGTGTTTCCTAAGAATTTTCGCGGCCGGTCCGCAGATCCATGCGGACATAGTCGTGGCCGGGATTGCCGGGGGAGCCGATCTCGATGATCCAGTCCGGAGCGCCGGTGCACCCTCTGTCCGTCAGCTTGTCCAGATCGCAGATCACGCTGATGTTCGGCTCCACGACGGTCCTGTCACTTTCCTCGAACAATTTGACGGCGAAGGGGGCCGGGTAGACCTCACAGGGGCCGTCTTTGGAATTAATGTAGTTTGCGGTCTGGACATGAAGGAAGGACAAGATTTTTTGATGCATCCTGCCGGGGGCGGCCTGGAGATAGAACCGGCCGTCGATCAGCTCTTCCCGGACATGCTCCGGAAGACTGTAATAATCCTCTTCGGTGTAAATGTTTGTGTGGGCTGATGCTTCAGACATCGGATTCTCCTTTCTGGGGGGATGGTTATGGAGTTTCGGAGGTTTGGAGATCTTCCGTATCGGGAATATACTCCAAGAGGTCCCCGGGCTGGCAGTTGAGTAAACTGCAGACCGTGTTTAATTCTGCCCATGACAAAAGTGTGTTTGTTCTCATCTTCTGCAGGGTTGATTCTCCTAAAATTTTTTCTTTGCGTAATCTGTAAGTGGTATAACCTTTATTTTTCAATAATTCAAGAACGTTTGTTTTATATTTTATGGACATGATAAAACGTTTCCTTTCCCATCATACACATTATATCGTGAAATATACACAAAAGTCAAGTGTATAATGCCGATAAAGTGCACACAGGATATTTGCGCATAGCACCGACAGACATACACGCATTCGAAGTTGGACGTTTCCCGGATTTTCCTTGACAATCCTTCCTCTCCGTGGTATCCTAAGGAAACGCTGATCAAATCAGCGCTTCCTTAAAACATGTTGCAAAGCCCATAAAAACCAAGGTCTGCAGGGCTTTCCGGCGGTCACCGCCGTAAAATGTGCCGAGTGTTCGAGACCTTCCACTCGTAAAACAAAACTAAAGGAGACAATTGAATATGAAAAAAAGAGAAGCAGCATCCAAAGCAGTGTTATTTACCGTGCAGGCGGCATTGATCGCGGCCATCTACGTGGCGCTCACCGTGCCCTTGGCGCCGGTTTCCTTCGGGCCCATCCAGTTTCGGATCTCCGAGGCCCTCGTGATCCTGCCGTATTTCACTCCGGCGGCGGTGCCGGGCGTGTTTGTGGGCTGCCTGATCTCCAACCTTCTGGGGAGCGGCGTGGTGCTGGACATCGTGTTCGGGAGCCTGGCGACCCTGATCGGGGCCGTCTGCTCGTACCTTGTCCGGAAACATAAATTTTTGGTGTGCGTGCCGCCGATCATCTCCAATGTCCTGATCATCCCCTGGGTGCTCCGGGTGGCCTACGGTGCTCCGGACGCCATCTGGTGGATGATGGTCACGGTGGGGATCGGAGAGGTCCTGGCCGTCGCCGTCCTGGGAAACAGCCTGCTGCTCCTTCTGGAGCGCTACCGCGGTCTGATCTTTGCCCGCGGGTAAGATAATAGAAGGATCCGCCCGGCTTCCGAGTAGTCCCCAAACAAAAAATGCGGGAACGGAGCATACGAAAGACAGTATTGGAAGATACTGTCTTTTGTGTTATACTGGTTAAAATGAAAAGCGAAAAGAGGGAATCACCATGTATCAGATAGATTTTAAGAAGCCCGCGGCCGTGCATTTCATCGGGATCGGCGGCATCAGTATGAGCGGGCTGGCGGAGATACTTTTGTCAAAGGGCTTTACGGTCAGCGGCTCCGATTCGGCGGTGTCCCCGCTGACAGATCACTTAAAAGAGGCGGGAGTAAGGATCTTCGAGGGACAGAGGGCCTCCAACCTTTCGGACGATGTGGATGTGGTGGTCTATACGGCGGCCGTCCATCCGGACAATCCGGAGTTTGCCGAGGCGGTCAGGAAAAAGCTTCCCCTCCTGACCCGCGCGGAGCTTCTCGGGCAGATCATGAAAAATTACCCGGATGCGGTGGCCATTGCGGGGACTCACGGGAAGACCACGACTACCTCCATGGTGACGGAGATCCTCCTGGCGGCCGGGACGGATCCGACCATTTCCGTGGGGGGCATCCTCCACAGCATCGGGGGCAATGTCCGCATCGGCCATTCGGGCTGCTTTGTGACGGAGGCGTGCGAATATACCAACAGCTATCATTCCTTTTTTCCGACCATCTCTGTGATCCTCAACATCCGGCCGGATCACCTGGATTTCTTTAGGGACCTGGATGATATCCGGGAATCCTTTCATACCTTCGCGAAGCTTCTGCCGGAAGGCGGGCTTTTGATCATCAATGCGGATATTCCGGGATATCGGGAGCTGATGGGGGATATCCGCTGCCGGATGGTGACCTTTTCCCCGGAGGGGGCGGAGGCGGACTACCGGGCAGAGGGTGTCACTTATAATGAAGAAGGGCATGCGTCCTTCGATGTGGTGCGGCGGGGAGAGACTGCAGCGCACCTGGCGCTTGGCGTGCCGGGAGAGCACAACGTGGCCAATGCCCTGGCGGCCGTGGCCGTGGCCGAGGCTCTGGGGGCGGAGCGGGGCGCCATTGAGAAAGGACTGGACGGTTATCGGGGGACGGAGCGTCGGTTTGAAGTAAAAGGCGAGCTTTCCGGCGTCACCGTCGTGGATGATTATGCCCACCATCCCGACGAGATCCGGGCCACCCTCAAGACGGCCAGGAGGCTTCATAAAAAAAAGCTGTGGTGCGTGTTCCAGCCCCACACCTACACCAGGACGAAGGCGCTCATGGACGAGTTCGCGGAGGCCCTTTCCCTGGCGGACGAGGTGGTGCTGGCAAAGATCTATCCTGCCAGGGAGACGGATACCCTGGGGATCAGCTCGGCGGACCTGGCGGGGAAGCTCACGGCCCTGGGGAAAAAAGTTCACTATTTTGAATCCTTTGATGAGATCGAACGGTTTCTGCTGACGGAACTTATCCCCGGAGAACTGTTGATAACTATGGGGGCCGGAGACGTGGTAAAGATTGGAGAAAAGCTGTTGGGACAATAGTTATCCACAAAGCCCACGGAGTTATCCACAAAATTTTGTGGATAACTCCGTGGATTTTTTATGGCTCCGGCGGCCGTCATCTTCTGCGGGGGAAAAGCCTCCCGGGAAAACAGGTTCTCATTTCCGGGTTCTTGTGCTATAATGGGTGGGAGGATGAGAGGTGAGAGTATGGCGGGATTATCAGTGACGGACCGGCGCAGGGAGAGCGTCACGCCGGTGTCGAACCGGTTTATCGACGAATTCCTTCCGGATGCCGGCGGAGAGTTTGTGAAGGTTTATCTGCTCCTGCTGCGGCGGATCTCCGGAGGGGGCGGGCTTTCGGTCTCTTATATGGCCGATACGCTGAACAATACGGAAAAGGATGTGCTGCGGGCATTAAAATACTGGGAAAAGGCAGGGCTTTTGAGGCTGGAATACGGAAAAGGCACCGAGCTTTCGGGACTGGAGCTTCTGCCGGAGCCGGCGGGAGAGACAGCCTGTACGGAAGAGGAGGAGACCCGGTATCGGGAGTATCCGGAGGAACCCGGGTATCCGGAGCAGACCGGGTATCCGGAAGCGCCGGAGGAGGAGAAAAAAGAGGGAGCCGGCCTTTCGGATCTCTCGGAGGATGAGGATTTCGGGCAGCTTTTGGATCTGGTCGGCTGCTATCTGGGAAAGATCCTGACGGCCAGGGACTGCGAGGTGCTGGCCCATCTTTACGGTGAGGTGGGTATGTCGGCGGAGCTTCTGGAATATCTGGTGGAGTACTGTGTGTCCGGCGGGCACAAGAGCATCCGTTACATAGAGACCGTGGCCTTAAACTGGCATGAACGGGGGATCGAGACTGTAGAGCAGGCCAGGGAGGAAGCGGTAAACGGCGGGAAAAATGTCTATGCGGTCCTGAAGGCCTTCGGCCTGGGAGGCCGGAACCCGGCGGCCGTGGAGCGGTCCATGATCGACCGGTGGTTCCGGGATTACAGCTTCCCGGTGGATATCGTGCTGGAGGCCTGTGACAGGACCATGAAGACTATCCACCAGCCCAGCTTTGAATATGCGGACAAGATCCTGAAGGAATGGAAGGATAAGGGCGTCCGGGCCGTGGGGGATATTGCGAGACTGGACGAAAAGCCGGAGAGCGGGCGGAACGGGAAGCGGCAGGGATCCGGGAAGCAGGGCTTCGGCGATTTTTCCCAGCGGGATTACGACTGCGACGAGCTGGTAAAGACCATAAACGGATTTTAAGAGGCACGGAGGCGGAGGCAGGTGTTAAATAATTCTCAGTATGATGCGCTGATGCGGGATTACCAGAGGCGCCAGACCGAAAACAGGCACAGGCAGGAGGCCAGGATCCGGGAGGTCTATGAAAAGATTCCGGAGATCGAGCGGCTGGACGGGGAACTGGGCAGGATCTCCCTCGACCATGCGAGGAGGCTTCTGGACGGGGAGGCGGAGGCGCTCACAGAGCTTAAGGCGCGGATCGGGGAGCTCAAAAAAAAGAAGGAAGGGCTGCTCGCGGCCGGCGGCTTTGCGCCGGACCACATGGAGCCGGCCTATACCTGCAGAGAATGCCGGGATACGGGATACGCGGACGGGAAGAAATGCCGGTGCCTCAGACAGGCGGAGATCGGCGTCCTTTACGGCCAGTCCAACCTGGAGCATGTGCTGGCCAGGGAGAATTTTGACACGGCCACCTGCGAATACTATGACAGGGAGCTGATCGTCAATGAAAAAAGCGGCGTCAGCCAGTATGATTATATGAAGGCCGTCCTGAAGGAATGCCGGGCCTACGCGGAGAGCTTCCGGCAAAAAGGCGGGAACATCCTGTTTTCCGGAAAGCCGGGCACGGGGAAGACCTTCCTCACCAACTGTATCGCCAGGGAGCTTTTGAACGACGCGGAGGCGGTGATCTACCTGACGGCGCCGGATCTGTTCCAGATCCTCTCGGACAGGCGGTTTGACCGGGGAGCGGCGGACCGGGAAGAACGGTATCAGGGGATCTTAAACTGCGATCTTCTGATCATCGACGATCTGGGGACGGAGATCGGCAGCGGCCTGGTAAATTCGGATCTGTTTTACTGCCTGAACGGCCGGGTCTTAAGGGGCCTCGCCACGATCATTTCCACAAACCTGTCCATGAACGGGATCCGGGACCACTATTCGGAGAGGATCTCCTCCAGGATCTTCAGCAGCTACCGGATCATCCCCCTCTTCGGGGAGGACATCCGGATCAGGAAAAAAATGAAAGAAAGAAGAGCGTGAAAGAAGAAGGTAATCTTTGAGAGAGCATGATCGCGAGAGGAGTGAAGGAATGCGGGAAGAGCACGAGCTTAATACGATACCGGTCGGGCCCCTGGGGCTGATCCCCATCGACGGATGCCAGGAACTGGGGAGGAAGGTGGACGCCTATCTGGTAGAATGGAGGCGGGAGCGTCAGAACGAGCACAAGACGTCGGTCGTCTTTTCCGAGTACGAGAAGGACAGTTATATCATTGAAAGCCACGTACCCAGGTTCGGGACGGGAGAGGCCAAGGGCGTGATCGATAAATCGGTCCGGGGGGACGACCTGTTCCTTCTGGTGGACGTCTGCAATTACAGCCTGACCTATTCCCTCTGCGGGCGGGTGAACCACATGTCGCCCGACGACCATTTCCAGAACCTGAAACGGATCATCGCGGCCGTGGGCGGGAAGGCGAGGAGAATGACGGTGATCATGCCCTTCCTGTATGAGAGCCGGCAGCACAAGAGGAACGGAAGAGAGTCTCTGGACTGTGCGCTGGCCCTTCAGGAACTCACGCGCATGGGGGTGGACCACATCATCACCTTTGACGCCCACGACCAGCGGGTACAGAATGCCATTCCCTTAAAAGGATTTGAGACGGTACAGCCGATCTATCAGTTTATCAAGCATCTTCTGCTCCATGAGCGGAGTCTGTCCGTCGACAGCGAACACATGATGGTGATCAGTCCCGACGAGGGGGGGATGGCCAGGGCGATCTACTTTGCCAACGTGCTGGGGCTGGACGTGGGCATGTTCTACAAAAGGCGGGATTACGCCAGGGTCGTGGACGGGAAAAATCCCATCGTGGCCCATGAATTTCTGGGCGCGTCGGTGGAGGGGAAGGACGTCATCATCATTGACGACATGATCTCCTCCGGGGACAGTATGCTGGACGTGGCCAGGGAATTAAAACGGCGGAAGGCCAGGAAGGTGTTTGTCTGCGCCAGCTTCGGGCTGTTTACCGGGGGGCTCAAGAAATTCGACGAGTATTACGAGCAGGGGCTGATTGACCGGATGCTGACCACCAACCTGATCTATCAGACGCCGGAACTTTTGGCCAAGCCCTATTACATCAATGTGGATATGAGCAAATACATCGCCCTTTTGGTGGATTACATGAATCATGACGTTTCGCTGAACCAGCTGCTGAACCCGACCGGGAGGATCAACCGGTTTCTCGAAAAATACAGGAACGGAGAGCTCTGACGAGCTCTCCGTTTTCGTCGTGGTGCGCCGGCCTACACCTCCAGCGGTACAAACCGGAAGGTGGTGCAGTCCACCAGCCCCCGGTTGGTCAGGCGAAGTTCCGGCAGGCAGGCCAGCGGGATCAGGGCCATGGTCATGAAGGGGGAGGGCATGGAGCAGCCGATCTGCTTCCAGGATTCCTCCAGCCCCTCCACCAGGCGGCTCATCTCCTCGGCGGACTTGTCGTTCATGAGGCCGGCGATGGGCAGGGGAACGGTCCCCAGGACCTTTCCGTTCTGGACGGCGGTCATGCCGCCTCCGCAGGCGATCAGGGTGTTGGCGGCCAGGGCCATGTCCCGGTCATTGGTGCCGATGACCAGGAGATTGTGGGCGTCGTGGGCTACGGTGGAGGCCATGGCGCCGCAGGTGATGCCGAAGCCCTTGACGAAGCCGAAGCCCTTGGTCCCGGTCTCGTGGTGCCGCTCAAAGACCACCGTCTTTAAGACATCCTGGGAGGGATCCGACTCCAGCTTCCCGTCCCTGGCGGTCAGGGTCACATGCCGTTCGAAGGAGCCGACCTTGGCGGGGATGACCTCGATGGCCCGCACCGTCACCTGGTCTCCCCCGGCGGGGATGGAGAAGGTCTCCTCGGTGATGGCCTCCCCCACATGCATGGAGTGGGTGGCCCATTCCGGATAGGAATAGGGGGCGAACTCCGTCTTCATGGCCCCGTCCTCGGCAACCAGATCCCCGTCGATCCAGACCTTTGTGACCCGCAGGTCCTTCAGGTTGTCGAGAAGGACCATGTCAGCGCATTTTCCGGGCGCGATACTCCCCAGCTCGTGGTCCATCTGGAAGCACTGGGCACAGTTGATGGTGACCATCTGGATGGCGGTAATGGGATCGACGCCATCCTCCACGGCCCGGCGGACCAGGTGGTCCAGATGCCCCAGGGCGGACAGGGTGTGGGGGTGGGTGTCGTCGGAGATCAGGACAGCGAAGCGGGAATCCACCTGGTGCTTGGTGATGCTCTTTACGGCTTCTTTAAGGTCGTGCCACGCGGAGCCCTCCCGGAACATGGCGTACATGCCGAGGCGCATTTTCGCGAGGGCGTCCTCCTCCCTGGTGGACTCGTGGCAGCAGCGGACGCCGGAGGCGACGTAGGCGTTCAGCCCCTTTCCGGTTTCCGGCATGGAGTAATGGCCGGTCACGGTCTTTCCTGCCTCCAGGGTGGCGCCGGTGATGCCGTGGGCATGTTCGGAAGAGGCCAGGATGCCGGGGAAGTTCATCATTTCCCCGAGGCCGACGCATTCCTTCCAGCCCATGGTCTCTGCCACCTCCTTGGGTCCGATGAAGGAACCGGTGTCCTCAAAGCCGGGGACGGCCGGAACGCAGGAGGGGGTGGTCATCATGGCCTTTAAGGGCGTCCTGGCGGCATCCTCCAGCATGCATTTGACCCCGGGGAGGCCCAGCACGTTGCAGATCTCGTGGGGATCCATGTAGATGCCCGTGGTGCCGTGGGGGATGACGGCACGGGCATACTCCCCCGCACTCATCATGGAGGACTCCACATGGATGTGGCCGTCCAGAAAGCCCGGCGCCAGGTACCGGCCGCCCGCGTCGATCACGGCAGTGTCCGGGCCGATGCAGTGGGAGGCATCCCCCACCAGGGCGATGCGGCCGCAGGAAACGGCGACGGAGATGTCCTCCTGGATCTCGTGGGTACAGACGTTGACGAGCCTGGCTCCGGTGATGACGGTGTCGGCGGGGACAGATCCCCCGGCCACGGCCGCCAGGGTCCGGCTGACCTCCCAGAGCGGTTTTTTGCAAAAGGTATTGATCATAAGATGCCTCCTGTAGAAAAGATTTTACAGACAGTATAGCAGACAAACAGAGAATTGTAAAATTAAATCATCTGAATCCTATATGACAAAAAAGAGAGCCGTCCGGCTCTCTTTTTTGCGTCTGGTTTAATAGAGATTACAGCTTGACAACGTTGGCTGCCTGCTTGCCGCGGGGGCCTTCAACGATGTCAAAGGTTACGGACTGACCTTCGTCAAGGGTCTTGAAACCTTCGCCTGTAATCGCAGAAAAATGTACGAATACATCCTCGCCGCTCTCAGCAGTAATGAAACCATAACCTTTTTCCGAGTTAAACCATTTTACCGTACCGTTATTCATACTGGTACCTCCATTTATATAGATTTAAAAGTTACGAGCAATGGGATATGCCATATAAAAACAAAAATTCACATACTATTACAGACCATTCAGTAAACATAATCTCTAATAATATGCGAACTACTTAAATCTGTGAATGCATATCCATTATAACAGAAATCCAGGAAAATACAAGTGTTTTTTAAGGAACAGCGTCAGAAAAATTGAAATTTTTTTCGGATTATGCTATAATAGAAGTGTCTGGCGGCTTTTGGGGTCGCCGGTTCATCAGAAGGCCCGGCAGGTGTCAGGAAGACGGTACGCCGGGACACGTTTTTTATAGAAAGGATGCAGACAGGATCATGATGAAAAAAGGATTGGTGACGATATTAAGCCTGCTGACGGCCTGTTCCCTGGCGGCCTGCGGCAAAGCGGAGAAAAAGGAGACGGAAGCGACACAGGCGACCGTTCCGATCCCCACTGCGGCGGCGGAGACGGAGAGCGGCAGCGAGGAAGAGACGGCTCCGGCCGGGACGCCGGAAATGCCGGAGTACGTGAGCGCCTTTGACCTGGGGGATATCTCCGAATATGTGGAACTCGGGCAGTATAAAGGGATTGAAGTAACGGCCATGGATACGGAGGTTACCGACGAGGACGTGGAGGAGGAGTTAAAGTCCCAGGTGGAGGAGGCGCAGCCTTCCTATGAAGAGAAAACGGAGGGGACCGTGGCCGAGGGCGATATGGCCAATATCGATTTTGAGGGGAAGATGGACGGGGAGGTCTTCCAGGGCGGCACGGGGAGCGGTTTTGACCTGACCATCGGCTCCGGCCAGTTTATCCCCGGATTTGAGGACGGGCTGATCGGGAAGAAGATCGGCGACACGGTGGTGCTGGATCTGAGCTTCCCGGATGATTATGAGCTTAATCCGGATTTTGCCGGGAAAGCCGTCGAGTTTACGGTGAAGATCAACTATGTCCGGGGGGACGAGATCCCCAATGAGCTGAACGACGCGTTTGTGGAGCGGATCACAGGCGGGGAGTACAAGACCGTGGACGAATACCGGGCCTACACGAAACAGGAGCTGTCCGAAAGCCGCGTTGAGGAAGCCAGAGTCGGAAAGATCAACGGGGCCTGGGAGAAGGTGGAGGCGAACGCCACCTTCAAAAAAGAGGCGGAAGATCTGATCCAGTACAATTACGACAGCCAGATGTACCAGGCGGAGAGCATGATCGCCATGTACGGCATAACGATGGACGACTATCTGAGCACCATGGGGACGACGAAGGAGCAGCTCGAAGCGGACATCCGGGATTATGCCGAGCATAGCGCCAGATGGCAGCTTCTGGTGCGGGCCGTTGTGGAAGCCGAGGGGCTGGAGCCGACGGACGAGGAGTACGAGAGCGGGCTAAAGCGGCTGGCGGACCAGACCGGCTCCTCGGCGGAGGATCTGAGAGCCAATTATTCCGAGGTGATGATCCGGGATATCCTGCGGCAGGAGGCCGTGCAGGATTTCCTGGAGGAGAGCACCGTGGAGGTTCCGGCGAAGGAGGACTAGTACCGGGCGGACGTTCGGAAAACAGGCGGCGGCCGGCAAGGTTATATAAATATGCTATATAAATAGGAAGACCCCCTTTTCCGCAGGCCGATGAACGGCCGGCGGGAGAGGGGGTCTTGAACGGCCGGCAGCTTTTGGCGTGTGAAAGATCCCACGCCTTGACAGAATTTTCCGGGGGTAATATAATTGCTAAAAGTATCAGAAAAGCTTTTCATAGAGAAGTGACACGAAAAAAGGGATTGAAAGAGAGAGAAAAGCCATGAAATGGGAATTTAAGAAGATTGAGTCGAAGGACGTGGAGATCCTGCCGCGGTTCTTTGCCATGCGTTCCAATAAAACCTGCGACAGTGTGTTCCTGGACAGCTTTTTGTGGAAGGATTATTACCATGTGGAGTACTGTGTCTGCGACGGGGGGAAGGCCGCGGAGTGGAAGATGAAGATCAAGGGAGAGCCTTTTGCGGCTCTGCCGCTGTGCAAGGCGGAGGATCTGCCTTACTATTTCTTTGACACGAAGAAATATTTCAACGAGGTGCTGGGGAGGAAGCTCAAGATCTATCTGGCTGACGAGGAGGCCGTGAAGATCCTGGATCTTGACCCGGAGGAGTTCGACGTGGAGGAGCAGCCGGACGCGGCGGATTATCTCTATGACGGGGAGGCGCTCCGGACCCTGGCCGGAAAGAAATATCACAAGAAGAAAAATCATGTCAATGCCTTCATGAAGGAGTACGCGGGCCGTTATGAGTACAAGACCCTGGCCTGCACCGACCGGGGCGACATGTGGCGGTTTTTGGACCGGTGGCGCAGCATGAAGGGCGCCCAGGTGGAGGAGACCCTGGATCCGGAGGTGGAGGGCATCCACGGGATCTTAAACCAGTGCAGCCTTTTGGGAGTGCGCATGGGCGGCGTGTACGTGGACGGGCAGATGGAAGCTTTCACCATGGGGAGCTACAATGCCGCGGAGGACATGGCGGTGATCCACATCGAGAAGGCCAACCCGGAGATCCGGGGCGTGTATCCTTTCATCAACCAGCAGTTTCTGATCCACGAGTTTCCGACAGTGAGCCTTGTGAACCGGGAGGACGACGTGGGGCTTCCGGGACTTAGGAAGGCGAAGCAGTCCTACAATCCCATCGGCTTCGCAAAGAAGTTCCAGATCAGGGAGCGGTAAAACAGACGGGAGGGAGACCTGTGACGGGGAATGACAGACGGGGGCAGAGGGCCGGGAAGGCAGCGAAAGAGGAGGATCGGCGGGATATGCGGAGGAAGCCCTGGCAGGTGCGCCTCCTGACAGGAGCAAAAAAAGCAGCGTGCAGGGAACTTTGGGAGGAGATCTTCACGGAGGACTCCGAACGGTTCCTGGACTATTACGGCAGATGGAAATACCCGGAGAACGAATGCTTCGGGATCTTCGACGGGGGGCGGCTGGTCTCCATGGCCCAGTTCAATCCTTACGAGATACGGATAAGAGGGAGCGCATCGTCAGTCCGGACGGTAAAAAGCCACTATATCGTGGCGGTGGCCACCGGGGAGGAGTACCGCCACAAAGGAATGATGGCGGCGATCCTGCGGGAAAGCCTTGGCCGGATGAGGGAGGAGGGGATGCCCTTCGTGTTCCTGATGCCTGCCGCCGAGGCCATCTACCGCCCCTTTGGATTCCGGTATTTTTATGAGAGCAATACGGGGACGCTCGCGCCCTGCGGGGCGGCCGGGGAGGCAGACCGGGAAGCGGGCGGAGAAAAAACGGCCGTAAGGCCCGCGGTCTCTGCGGACATCCCGGGGCTTGTGACCTTTTCGGAGGAGATCCTGCAGGAGCTTTTTGACTGCTATACGAAGCGGGACCGCCATTATTACGAGATGCTTTTGGCAGAGCTCGCCAGCGAGGACGGCGGCCTGCTCCTGGTGACGGAGCCGGGACCGGACGGGGAAAAAGAGGCGGACGGCCGGATCCTGGCGGCCGTTCCTTACTGGGGAACGGATCCTGCGGAGATCCGGGAGATCTTATGCCGGCCGCGGGAGAAGGAGCGGGTGCTTCTCGCCCTTGGAAGATGGTTTGGAAGCGTTCTACCTGGGGAGCGGCCGGAGCGGGTATCCGCCGCGGGCGCTCCCTTCCCCATGGGAGAGAGAAAGCCGGTCATCATGGGGCGGATCGCGGATGCCGTGAGCTTCCTGGAGCTTTTTTCCGCGGAGCAGGAGACGGAGATCCTCCTGGAGCTTGCGGATGATCTTTTGGAGGAGAACAGCGGACTCTACCTCTGGAGCCTTTCGCGGGAGGGCAGCAGGGCAAGGCGGCTCTCGCTGCCTCAGGGGGAGATCCTCCGGGCGGCGGAAGTCCGGCCCGGGGAGGCTGTCCGGGAACCGGCCGGAGGGGACGGCAGAATGGCCGGAGCGCCCTCCGGCCGGGAGATGGTCCGCACCACCCCGGCGGAGCTTTTTTCCTGCCTGATGGGAGGGAGAGAGCCGGAGGGCGCGCTCCGGAAGGTGCGGGCGTGCCGAAGGAGTTATATCAATGAGATCGTGTGAAAACAGATTTTACGGGGAACGAGAGGAGGACATTTATGGGGAGCACGGAAACCTTGAGGCAATGGGTCACGCAGAGCGATAATATTGTATTTTTCGGGGGCGCGGGGGTGTCCACAGAGAGCGGGATCCCGGATTTCCGCAGCGTGGACGGCCTCTACAACCAGGAATACGATCATCCGCCGGAGACGATCTTGAGCCACAGCTTTTACCAGAGGAACACGAAGGAGTTTTACCGCTTCTATAAAAAGAAGATGATCTGCAGGGAGGCGAAGCCCAACAAGGCCCATCTGGCCCTGGCGAAGCTGGAGGCGGAGGGAAAGCTCCGGGCGGTGATCACCCAGAACATCGACGGGCTCCATCAGATGGCGGGAAGCAAAGAGGTGCTGGAGCTCCATGGCTCGGTCCACCGGAATTTCTGCACCAGGTGCGGAAAGGGCTTTGACGCGGAATATATCCTGAACGCGGAGGGCGTGCCCCTCTGTGACTGCGGCGGGATCATCAAGCCGGATGTGGTGCTCTATGAGGAGGGGCTGGATTACGCCACCATGCAGAAGGCGGTATCCTACATTGCGGCGGCCGAGGTGCTGATCATCGGCGGGACTTCCCTGACGGTGTACCCGGCGGCCGGACTCATCGACTATTACCGGGGGAAGAAGCTGGTGCTGATCAATAAGGGGGCCACACCCATGGACGGACGGGCGGATCTTGTGATCACGGAGCCCATCGGGGAGACCCTGGGCATGTTCTTATGAACATAGAGACAGGCAATTGCCTGGCACAGGTGCACGGAAAGGGAGGGTTTATGGAGTTTAAGATCGGCGACATTGTAAAGCTGAAGAAACCGCACCCCTGCGGCAGCAGCGAGTGGGAGGTGGTCCGGGTGGGGATGGATTTCAAGCTGAAATGCCTGGGCTGCGGCCATCTGATCATGGTGCCCAGGAAGCTGGTGGAGAAAAACTGCCGGGGGATCCGGTGAACCCTGTCGGAAAAAAGGACCGAAAGACCGGATCCTAAACCCGGATTCAGGTCAAAAAATGCTTGCAAACCATGCCAAAACATGGTATGCTTATTATCTGTGACAACATTTCAGATTTCCTTGCTCCCCCGGAGGGCCGGAGGGGCCAGAGACCAGAAGGAGGTAAAACAGCATGAACAAATATGAATTGGCGCTTGTGCTGAGTGCGAAGCTGGAAGAGGAAGAGAGGGCGGCGGCTTTGGAGAAGGCCCAGTCCTATATCACCCGTTTCGGCGGCACCATCACAAATGTGGACGAGTGGGGCAAGAAAAGGCTTGCCTACGAGATCCAGAAGATGAGAGAAGGCTTTTATTACTTCATCCAGTTCGAATCTGATCCAAACTGCCCCAACGAAGTGGAAAACCATGTCCGCATCATGGAGCCTGTGATCAGATATCTGTGCGTAAAGCAGGAAGCGTGATCGGAGAAAAGAGGGGACTACATGAATAAAGTGATACTCATGGGAAGGCTGACAAGGGATCCGGATATCCGTTATTCGCAGAGCGGCATGGCAGTCGCCAGGTATACACTGGCGGTGGACAGGCGCTTTTCCAGGAATAATGACAATGGGGGCGATCAGCAGACCGCAGATTTTATCGGCTGCGTTGCCTTTGGCAAGAGTGCGGAGTTTGCCGAGAAATATCTGCATCAGGGCACAAAGATCGCGGTGAGCGGCAGGATCCAGACCGGAAGCTATACCAACCGGGACGGCCAGAAGGTCTACACGACGGATGTGGTCGTGGACGACCAGGAGTTTGCCGAGAGCAAGAACGCGGCGGCCCAGTATAGCGGAGGCGGTTCCCGGCAGGAGGCAAGGCCCGCGCCGGGTGCGGCCCTGGACGACGGATTTATGAATATTCCCGATGGAGTAGAGGACGAGGGTCTCCCGTTTAACTAGACATTATTCGGAATAAGGAGGTTTTAATCATGGCTTACACAAAGGGCGACAGATCAGATTCTCCCATGAAGAGGAGAGGCGGGCGCAGAAGGAAGAAAGTCTGCGTGTTCTGCGGAGATAAAAACGGTGTGATCGATTACAAGGACGTGGCAAAGTTAAAGAGATACGTGTCCGAGAGGGGTAAGATCCTTCCCAGGAGGATCACCGGCAACTGCGCAAAGCATCAGCGGGCGCTGACCGTTGCCATCAAGAGGGCGAGACATATCTCTCTCATGCCGTACACGATGGAATAAGGTTTACAGACAGGGAGCTCAGGGGGGACGCCAAAAGGCGTTCCCCTTTTCCCGTCCGATCGGTCCTGATCTTGTATAAATCCTTTTTATTTCGGCAATTCTTTAAAAAAGCCCCTCTGCAGAAGGCGGGGCGAGATCCGGGAAAAGGAGGATGGTTTCATGGAATGGATCGGAAAGAGGGAGGGAGGACGGAGACAGGCAGGAGAAAGGACGCTGGCGGTGACGGCGTTTCTCCTGGGGATCTGCTGTCTTTTGGCTGTTCTGGCTGCTTTCGGAAGACAGGAGGCCTCCGGCGAGGAGGTATTCCAGGTCTTTGAGACGGCTAATTTTTCGAAGATCGACTGCCGTATTTTGAGGGCAGGAGGCGGGGACTATCTGGAACTGGAAGGCCGTCTGCCGGGAGAGCTTTCCAGGGAGGAGCAGCGGGTCCTGGCGGAGGCGCTCCTGGAGCGGATGGGGGCAAAGCAGGTGGCCGGGGTGGACGAGGAAGCCCTGTATACGGTCTACGCCTACGCGAAGGGGGCCGGGGAGACAAAGACCCTTCCGGAGGGGGAGGTCAACCTGAACCTGGCGGTCTCCTACGACGAGCTCGAGGACGAGACCGTATTCCACCTGGGCTGCCCCATCCTGGTATCGGACTGGTAGGCGGAGGGGCCTGCGGGAGACAGACCGGTGAAGGAAAGGCCTGCGGCAGACGGCGGACGGGAAACGCTGCGGGCCCGCGGAAAGCCGAACCAATCGGAAAAAGCTGCATATCCTATAATAGATCATGGATATAAGGTGGCATTTCAGATGGCAGAACGATACAGCGACTTTATCTGGGATTATTACGGGGGCCGTCCCTCCGGCATCCGGCGCATGTATCCCGCCCCCGTGGCCGGGAGGGGGTTCGGGGCGCCGGGAGGAGGCCTCAGGACACAGACACTCTGGGCCATGGAGATGGGGGACGACAACCGGGATACGGGGCGCGATATGGAGTATTTTCAGGCCATGTACCCGGAAAAAATGAAGAAGCTCCAGATGAGGGTGAACGACCTGTGCGATACCATGGATTACGAGGGGAGCATCCTCTACGACGAGTATCCGGACCGGATCGGCCTCGGGAGGCTCTGCGACCAGGTTTACAGGCAGGAGATCGCGGAAGATGCCGACGAGAAGGAGGCAGAATGGACGAGGGCGGCCACAGAGGTGCTTTTGTACCACGAGATCTGCAGGAGACGGGTGCGCCGCCGCGGCCTGAAGAGGAAATACTGGTGACCGCACCCTAAGAAAAAGTTAATAAAAAAGCGGTTGAGGTTTCAGGAGATTGATCTTACAATATAGTCATGGTGATCTGCCATGGCTATATTCGCTTATGGCCCTACGGCGTGCAGCTTATTATCAGGGAGCATACTCATGAAGAAGATATTCAGACGCATGATCATATTGACGCTTATTTTTGTGGCGGCCGTGGCCGCAGTCTTTTTTGTGACGAGAAAAAAGGAGGAGGAGGCCGTCTATACGGTGATGGAAGGGGCTACCCTTCCCCTCGTCTCCATGGAGTTTGAAGGGAGTCCGGTCAATACGCTCCGCGGTTATGTGAAGGAGATGGATATCCCCTCCATGCGGGACACCATTACCCCGGTCCCGGGGGACAGGAGGCTGCCCTTCTCCATCCGCGCCTACGACAATGAGATCCGGTCGGTGGACTATGAGGTGAGGAGCCTGGACGGGGAGAATCTGATCGAATCCCGCTCCTGCGAAAACCTCCGGACGGAGGGGGAGACGGTGCGGGGGGAGCTCACCTTCCAGGATCTGCTGGCAAAGGGGACGGAGTACGCCCTTGTCCTCCATGTGGGGACCGGCAGGGAGGAGCGGATCTGTTACTATACCAGGATCCGTTACTATGACGATACCCATATCGGGGAGCAGATCGCATTTGCCAGGAATTTCAGGGAGCTGGCGTTTACCAAAAACGTCACGGAGGATTTTACGATCCAGCTGGAGAGCAACAACGAGACCGACAACAGCAACCTGGGCTATGCGGATATCAAGTCCAGCTACAACCATGTGGCCTGGGGAGCCCTGAAGCCGGAGCTTTCCGGCGAGGTCTCTATGGATATCAAGGAAATGAACGAGATGGTGGGGGCGGTCCAGTTCCTCTACACGGTGACGGCGCCAAACGAGGCGGGGCAGCAGGAGACCTACCGGGTCAAAGAGTTTTTCTGCCTCCGCTTTGTGGACGGGAGGCTGTGGCTCATTGCCTATGAGCGGACCATGGATCAGGAGTTCGAACCCTCGGAGGCGGTCGTAAAGAACGGCTCCATCGATCTGGGCATTTTGAGCCCGGAGAGTGCGGGGGTCGAGTTTAAACAGGCCGGTGACCATACGGTCTTTGCCGCGGGCGGGGAGCTCTGGAGTTACGACAGGACCGAAAACGGCATGACCAGGCTGTTTTCCTTTAAAGAAGGGTCAGACGGCGGGGACAGGGATCTCTACGACCAGCACGGGTTTAAGGTCGTGGGGGCAGAAGACAACGGGGATGTCTCCTTTGCCGTTTACGGATATATGAACCGGGGAGCCCACGAGGGCGAGTGCGGATTGAGCTTTTACCGGTATGAGAAAGCGGACAACGCGGTCACGGAGGTATTCTATATTCCCTCCGACAGGCCGTGCCAGGTGCTGGAGAAAGAGCTCGATACCCTCTTTTACGGAGGAAAAAACCAGCTACTCTACCTTATGTTCGGAAACAGCATTTATGCCATTGATTTTTCCGGGGAAGAGTGCGTGGAGCTCGTGAGCGGCCTGCGGGAGCATTCCTTTGCCGTGGACACGGAATACGGGGCGGCGGCCTGGCAGGAGGAGGATATCTACGGCGGGAAGACCATCCAGGTATATTATATGGACCAGGGAGAAAGCTTCACGGTCCATGCCGCCGAGGGGGAGGCGGTCCGCCCTCTTGGATTCATCGACGGGGATTTCATCTACGGGAAGGCAAAGGAGAGCGATATCGAACGGAAGCTGGCGACAGAGTACCCCATGTATGCCCTCGAGATCGTGGGAAGGGACGGACAGGTGCAGACCGTCTATGAGCGGGACGGACTCTATATCCGGGATATCCGGGTGGAGGACGGAAAGGTCCGGATCGAGCGGCAGAGGCGGGACGGGGACGGCGCTTGGGTGGCAGCGGAGAGCGATGCCCTGATCCAGAACCAGGCGGAGGAGAGCGGGGAGCAGGTGCTGGAACGGGCCTCCTCCGAGCTGAAAAAGACCACCTATACCCTGCAGGCGGGCGCACCGGCAAAGAAGGGGCAGGCCCTGAGCATCGTAAAGCCAAAAGCTCTTACGGAGGGAGAACTGCGGGTACTGGAGCTGCCCCGTGTCCCCGGGGAGGGGCGGCAGTATTATGCCTATGCCTGCGGGCGCCTGGAGGGGATCTGCGGATCTGCCTCCGAGGCCATCCGGCTGGTCTATGACCAGATGGGCGTGGTGGTCGGGGACGGCCAGGATTATGTGTGGACCAGAGCGAACCGGAAGACAGAGGCCATGGCGGAGGCGGTGGAGCGGGAAAGGGCCGCTTCGGCGGACGAAAGGCTTGCGGCCTGCCTGTCCATGCTGTTAAAAAAGGCCGGCGTTCCGGGAGACGGGGCCGGGAAACTGGCGGAGGGAAAAAGCGCCTGTGAGATCCTGGACGAGACGCCGTCCGGCAGGGCCGTGGATCTCAGAGGCTGCATCCTCAACCAGATGCTCTACTATGTGAACAGAGGCTGTCCGGTGCTGGCTCTGACAAAGGAAGACCAAGCCGAACTGATCCTCGGATATGATATTTATAAAAATCTCGTGATCTACGATCCTCTGTCCGGTGAGGACCGTCTCATGTCAGAAGAAGAAGCGGAAGCATATTTTGGCGCCTATGGTTATCCTTTTATCAGCTGGATTCCGTGAAAATGCAGGCCTGTTCCGTAAAAAGAAGGGGAATATTAAGGAAATCTTACAAAAAGTAAAAAAGATTTTACAAATTGGAAAGAGATTGTTATAATAGACCTTAGGACAGCCGTACAAACTATAGGAAACGCAGCGGCCATGACAGGATACAGAGACGGATCTGTTTGAATATATAAGGAAAATCGATGAGGTGTGTCATCATGCAATATGTGATCAAGGGCGGAAATCCACTGGTGGGTGATGTGGTGATCGGAGGAGCGAAAAATGCGGCCCTCGGGATCCTGGCAGCAGCCATCATGGCGGATGAGGATGTAACCATAGAAAACCTGCCGGATGTGCGGGATACCAATGTACTTCTGGAGGCGATCGAAGATATCGGGGCGAGGGTCCGCCGGATCGATCCCCACACGGTGTGCATCAACGGCTCGGCCATAAGCACCGTCCGGGTGAACAACGACTTTATCAAGAGGATCCGTGCGTCCTACTATCTTCTCGGCGCACTCCTCGGCAAATACAAAAGGGCGGAGGTTTCCCTGCCCGGCGGCTGCAATATCGGGAGCCGCCCCATCGACCAGCACCTGAAGGGCTTCCGGGCTCTCGGCGCGAGGGCGGATGTGGAGTACGGCATGGTGGTGGCCGACGCACTCCATCTGGCCGGAAACCACATTTACCTGGATATGGTGTCCGTGGGCGCGACCATCAACATCATGCTGGCGGCGGTGCTGGCGGAGGGGAATACGATCCTGGAGAATGCGGCCAAGGAGCCCCACATCGTGGACGTGGCGAACCTGCTCAACAGCATGGGCGCCAACATCAAGGGCGCAGGCACGGATGTGATCCGGATCCGTGGGGTGCAGAGGCTCCACGGCACCACCTATTCCATCATTCCCGACCAGATCGAGGCGGGTACCTTTATGTTTGCGGCGGCGATGACCAGAGGCGACGTGACGGTGAAGAATGTGATCCCCAGGCATCTGGAGGCCATTTCCGCCAAGCTCAAGGAGATGGGCTGCGAGGTCATTGAGTTTGACGACGCGGTGCGGGTGGTATGCAAATCCAGGCTCCACTACACCCATGTGAAGACCCTGCCCTATCCGGGTTTCCCCACCGATATGCAGCCGCAGATCTCGGTGGCCCTGTCCCTGGCGGAGGGGACCAGCATGGTGACGGAGAGTATTTTTGAGAACCGTTTTAAATATGTAGATGAGCTGGCCCGCATGGGCGCCAATGTGAAGGTGGAGAGCAACGTGGCCGTGATCAGTGGCGTAAACCGTCTGACCGGGGCGGATGTGAGCGCGCCGGACCTGCGGGCGGGAGCGGCTCTTGTGCTGGCGGGGCTGGCCGCGGACGGCTATACGGTGGTGGACGAGACAAAATACATCCTGAGGGGCTACGAGCGCTTTGACGAAAAACTCCGCCTGCTGGGCGCCTGCATCTATCAGGCAGAGGATGAGCGGGATGTGCGGCGCTTCAAGCTGGAGGCAGTTTAGAGGAAATAAAAAATATAAAGAAAAGTTTTATCTTATATGCTGAGAAGAAAAAGGATCCTGCCGGCGCAGGGTTCTTTTTTGGCGGATTTTCTGCCCTTCACAAAAAATATGGGAGGCGCCCTTCTTGCCGAGGCCGGAAAAGTCTGGTAAGATTAAATCGGAACTTACATGGGGGTGGGGGAATGAAAACAGAAAATCTCGACTGGCTCACCGGTATATGGAATGAAAGCGGGATACAGGAGAAGATCGCGGAAAAGATGCAGGGCGGGGGCTCCTTATTTTTATGCGATATCGACCGTTTCCATCGGATCAATGACCAGTTCGGCCACCTGGAGGGGGATGAATGCTTAAAGCAGGTGGCGCAGACCCTGGGGTATATGATACGGAACGGCGATGTCCTCGGTCGGATCGGCGGGGACGAGTTCGTCATTTTTATGCCCGGCTGCAGGGACTCGGAGACGGCCCAGAGGATCGGCAGGAGGATCGAGGAACGGTTCCGCACAGATAAAAGGAAAGAAGGCAGGGGGATCAGCCTTCTGGTGACGGTGGGCGCTGCCGTCAGGCAGAAGGGGGAGACTTATGCATCCATGCTGGAGCGGGCCGGAGAGGCGCTTGCAGACAGGCGGAGAGGATCCGACGGGCGCGGAGGCGGTCGGCCGGAGACGCCCGGAGACAATTACCGGAAGGATGTGAGGCAGATCCGGGAGGACCTGATGGAAGAGATCCGAAAACCGGGGGCCTACTGCCAGGATTATGAGACTTTCAAATGCATTTACCGTTTTCTGGAACGGGGGCTTGTCCGGAGCGGGCAGAAGGCCTGTGCCATCCTGCTCACTCTGGTGGACGGCAGGGGGAAGAGTATCTCTCCCGGCGAGAAGGATGTCCTCATGGAGCGGCTGGGAGGGGATATCCACAGCACCCTGCGCATCGGGGACGTCTATACCAGATACAGCAGCAGCCAGTATCTGGTGCTGGTCATCGACACCACGGAGGAGGTGGCGGATATGGTGGCCGACCGTGTGAAGGCCCGGTTCCTCACCGCAGGCGGGGACAGCAGCCTCCTGGTCCATTACTGCTACGCGCTGCGGCCCGCGAAAGTCCTGGAGCTGATCGGCGGGGATCGATGAAAAACCGTGGGAGGATCTGCCGTTTCCTGCAGATATTGGCTCTTGACAGAGGCCATGCCGTTTTTTATAATAAAAACAGT
This sequence comes from uncultured Lachnotalea sp., assembly GCA_947066815.1. Lineage (GTDB taxonomy): Bacteria > Bacillota > Clostridia > Lachnospirales > Lachnospiraceae > Lientehia. The sequence continues at coordinate 8,618 of CAMSZT010000026.1, read as the reverse complement.
AGCTATTATCGTTATTGACCGGAGGAGTGATCATGAAAACGTTAAAGTACAGCCGGCAGCGGGAGAGCATCAAGGAATTTCTGACCGGCCGGCAGGATCATCCGACAGCGGACATGGTATATACAAATATCCGGAGGTCTTATCCGAACATCAGCCTGGGGACGGTTTACCGGAACCTTTCCCTGTTGGAGAGTCTCGGCGAGGTGAGGAAGATCTCCTGCGGCGACGGGGCCGAGCGCTTCGATCCCAATACGGAGCCCCATTACCATTTCATGTGCCGGCAGTGCGGCTGCGTGCAGGACATTCCCATGCTGCCTGTGGGGGAGCTGGAGACCCTGGCTTCGGAGCGGTTCGAGGGCTCCATAGAAGGACACACGGCCATGTTTTACGGTGTGTGCGGCCGCTGCCGGGAGACGGAAAACGGCAGGAGATCCATGGGAAAAACGCTTGACAAGCAGTCGGCAATGTGATAATCTTTCAATAACAGGAATCATTACTGTTTTTGAGGTCCATAAAATCTTATAAAAGAAAAGGAGAATACCAAGATGAAAAAATTTGTATGTGACGTTTGCGGCTATGTGTACGAAGGCGATGCGGCTCCCGAGAAATGTCCCCAGTGCGGAGCTCCCGCCAGCAAGTTTTCCGAGCAGGCCGGCGACATGGCCTGGGCGGCGGAGCACGTAGTAGGCGTAGCGCAGGGTGTCAGCCAGGATATCCTCGATGACCTGAGAGCAAACTTCAACGGCGAGTGCTCCGAGGTCGGTATGTATCTGGCCATGGCGAGGGTTGCCCACAGAGAGGGCTATCCCGAGATCGGCCTGTACTGGGAGAAGGCTGCTTATGAGGAGGCAGAGCATGCCGCTAAATTCGCGGAGCTCCTCGGCGAAGTAGTCACCGACAGCACCAAGAAGAACCTTGAGATGCGCGTGGCCGCCGAGAACGGTGCGACCGCCGGCAAATTCGACCTGGCCAAGAGGGCCAAAGCCGCCAATCTGGATGCGATCCACGACACCGTCCATGAAATGGCCCGCGACGAAGCCAGACACGGAAAAGCCTTCAAGGGCCTGTTAGAGAGATACTTTGGCTAAGCTGCAAGCCATGCAAGACCATACAAAAAGCGTCCTGTGAGCATGCTCACAAAGGACGCTTTTTGTATGGTCTTATACGGCGCCAGCCGTACAGCGAGAAAGCGTAAGCTTTTGAGCTGGCATGGGTTGCAGCTGTGGAAATAAAGGTGGAATTATCTGTTTGCTCCTTCCTCCAAAAGTCAAAAGGTGGAATTTGAAAAAGTGGAATTTATGAGAAGCGGTTTTTCCATTTCTTTTATTTTGCGATAGAAGGTATTGGGCTTTAAACCTATTTCATTCATTGCGGCGGTTGCCGTGAGTTGGGTTGAAAAATCTAAGGAAACGCTGATCAAATCATCGTTTCCTTAGAAGCTCTGGCAGAGGCACATGGATTTGCAAGGATAAATTTCAGATTGAAAAAAGTTTTTGCATATGCTATAATGCCAACAGGCAAAAAGAAATCACAAGTCCATGCGGACAAGAGTGAATCCCCAAACCGTGTTGCAGCACAGTTTGGGGATTTTTCTTTTCTTTTATAGTGGCAAAGCACCATGCTTTACAAAACAACAACTTTTTCTTGACACTCAGGAGGAAAACAACTAAAATAAAGTTACATATCTGGGAACATATCTGGACCGTTCGGTCATCGATTCCCCTATATGGATAACCAGTAAATGCAGAGGGATGAGACTGTCGGTCGGAAAACCGGATAAGGACACAGCATATCGGAAAACGCTTCCGATATACCGGCCTGTTTTCCTTTCCTCTGCGGAAGAAAGGGGCAGGAATGAAGAGAAGAAAACTACAGGAGTTGAACCTGCTGGACGATTTTCTCTTTGAGACGATGGTCGGCCACAAGCGTTTTGGAAAGCGGTTTGTCCGGATCCTCCTGGAGACCATTTTCCAGAGGAAATTCGGGAGACTGAGCGTGGTCCCGCAGAAAGACTTTCCGGGGAGGGATGCAGATCTGCACGGGGCGAGGCTCGATGTTTATCTGGAGGAGAAGACAGAGCCTGTTGTCCCAGCGGGGACAGCGGCCGGAGCCGGAGCCCTGGAGGAAGGGGAGGAAAAGCCTGACAGGGGGCTTATCTGTGATATCGAGCCGGAAAATCAGAGGAGGGAGGCGGGCTCCCTTCCGGAACGCTCCCGGTTTTACCATGCCATCATGACAACGCACAATCTGAAGGCAGGAAAAAAATATGCTGCAATGAAAAACGAGGCAGTTATTTTTATCACGCCTTATGACCCATATGGGCTGGGGCGGATGGTCTACACCATGCGGAGTGTCTGCGAGGAAGAACCGGGGATGGCGTACGATGACGGAACGAGGACGCTTTACCTTTACACAAGAGGGACAAGGGGAGAATGCCCGGAGAAACTCCGTCAGCTGCTGCGCTATATGGAGACCACAACAGAAGAAAATGCGGTGAATGAGACCCTGAAGGAACTCCATCGGATGGTGGAGATCGTAAAAAGCGAGAAGGAGGCCATGCGGAGCTATATGAAATCGTTTGAGAGAGAAGAACTGATCCGGGAAGAGGAGCGGGTAAACACAGAACGGGAACGGAAACGGGCAGACCGGGAGCGAGAGAAAGCAAAGCAAGAGCGAGAGAAGGCAGAGCAGGAACGGGAACGGGCAGATGCTTTGGAAGAGGAGATCAGAAAGTTAAAACAGGAACTGCAGAAATATCAGGGAATCGCGTGACGGAGAAGAACAGGGGGGTAGAGTCTTTGTGGAAGCACAGGGGGCTCCGCCTTCTTTTTTTTGCCTGTATACCGGGTTCCCCGGCCTTCTGGGCGGGACTTTCCGGACAACCCTGCATCACCGGGTTTAGAAAACGAAAATACAGAGATACTAAACAGACAGGGATTTATAACTTTGATCATAGTAAGGAGAAATTCAGATGGCAGACAGAACATGCGGCAAAATACCGCAGGGCGGATCAGAAGGCGGGACGGACAGAGGCGGCCGGTCGGAGGGCCGGATGCTCGCGGTGTTTGAGCAGGCCCTGCGGGAGGAGGAGAAGAGCCGGGCGACGATCGAGAAATACTGCCGGGACGTGAAGGCCTTTCTCGGCTACGCGGGGGAGGGGGCGGCCATCACGAAGGAGACCGTGATCGGATACAAGAACTGGCTGGGGGAGCATTACGAGATCAGCAGCGCCAATTCCATGCTGGCGGCCCTGCGGAAGTTCCTGCGCTGCATCGGGAAGGAGGACTGCGCGGTGAGATCCTTCCGGGTACAGAAGGAGGCCTTCCGGGGCAAAGAGCGGGAACTCAAAAAAGAAGAATACTTCCGGCTGTTACAGGCGGCCGGGGAGGCGGGGGACGAACGCCTGCTCATGATCATGCAGGCAATCTGCTCCACCGGGATCCGCATCAGCGAGCTGCCTTTTATCACCGTGGACGCCCTGCAGAGCAGGAGGGCCAGGGTATCCCTGAAAGGGAAGACGAGGACGGTGCTCCTGCCGCTGGAACTGTGCCGAAAATTGAAACAGTATGCCAGGAGACGGGGCGTCGCCTCGGGAAGCGTGTTCGTGACCAGGAGCGGGAGGCCCATGGACCGCAGCAACATCCTCCATTCCATGAAGCGCCTCTGCCGGAGGGCGAGGGTGGAGGAGGCCAAAGTATTCCCTCACAACCTCCGCCATCTGTTCGCAGTCACATTTTATAAGGAAGAAAAGGATATCTGCCATCTGGCGGACTTGCTGGGGCATTCCAACCTAAACACCACCCGGATCTATACGCTGATCAGCTGCGAGGAACAGGAGCAGAAGCTGAACGGCCTCGGGCTCTGCGGCGGAAAAAAATTACCGCATAATATGGATTATGTGGTAACCTGCCCGATCTTTTCCTTTACATAGGATTAAAAATAAGTCTAATTTCCTCCAAAATGGAAATAAATAAAATTTACCCCTCTTTTGACTTTCTTTTGACGCTTTCTTTGACGATATATATGATAGACTATCGTTAAAATAGGGGACCGGAGGTTCCGCTGATCGGAAAATCAGTCATGTGGTTACCGCATAATCCATATTATGTGGTATGCGATAGAGACCGGGAAACAGGGTGCGGCGCAGAACGAAATGCACTGGGGCAGCCCGGGACGGAGGACAGGGCAGACGGAGAAGGGTAAAGAAGGGGTAGGATGACGGGAAGAGAGTTGCGCAGGCTGAAGCGCAGAGAGCTTCTGAGGATGCTTCTGGTACAGTGTGAAGAGAGCGAGAGGCTTCAGAAGGAAGTGGATAAGATCAAGAAGAGATTCGACGACATGTCGGAGAGCTACGAGCGGCTGAAGAAGAAGCTGGACGTCAAGGACGAACGGCTGAATGAGAAGGACGCGAGGATCGCGGAGCTTGAGGAGGAACTGGAGAAGCTGAAAGAATCCAGGGAGGCCGAGCTGGAGAACCTCGAATCCATCGCGGCGACGGCACTGAGGCTCGACGAGATGTTTGAAGAAGCAGAAGCGGCAGCCGAGGCATATCTGGAGAAAGTCAGGAAGCTGAAGGAAGGCGTGGAGACGAAACTCCCCGAACAGAAGGAGGCCCTTCCCGCAGCCGGGAATGAGACAGAGTGGATCCCCTTCGGGAACCGAAAGCCCGCAGGGCTCCGGGAGAAGGCCGGTACGGCCAGGAGCGGAGAACTGGGCGAGGTGGTATCCGTGGATTTCGGCCAGAAGCAGACAGAGAAAGGATCCGAAGAAGAGACGGCCATCGTGGAGGAGCCGGAGGAAGCCTGCGAGGCAGGGCAGTCTGCAGCTGCGGGTGAGCAGAATGGCTGAGAAGAGGCCGGGGAGGAGACCGGGAAAGAAAAAAGGCGGGGAAGCGGAGCAGATGCCGGAGATCCCGTCCATCGGACTTCTCAGGGAAGAGCTCGCGAGAGAGGAATCCAGACATGATTTCAGAAAACGCCTGTGGGGCGTGGCGGTGGGACTCATCGTGGCAGCAGCCGTCACCGCATTGGTGGCCACCAGGCTCCTGGTCATGATCCGGATCAATGGAAACAGCATGGAACCGACATTAAAAGAGGGAGAGATCGTACTCCTGCACCGGACCAAAAAGGTCGAGGCCGGGGACATCGTCGGATTCTATTACGGAGGAAGAGTACTTTTAAAGCGCGCCGTCGGCGTGGCGGGAGATCAGATAGAGATCGACAAGGAGGGCACCGTATCTGTGAACGGCGAGGAGCTCGACGAGCCTTACCTGACAGAGAAGAGCCTGGGGAAATGCGATGTGGAATTCCCCTGCGAGGTGCCGGAGGGAATGATATTCGTGCTCGGAGACAACCGGGCCGTTTCCGTAGACAGCCGCACCAGAGGGATCGGGTGCGTGGAGGAGAACCAGATCGTTGGAAGGGCAGTATTCAGGGCATGGCCCTTTAGCAGGATGGAGCTTATGCGCTAGGAAGGTGAGAAGATGCAGAAACTTTTAAGAGAGTATTTGGATGAGCGGAATTCAAAGCGGAGAAAGAACATGCGGGCCGGCGTCGCCATGCTGCTTCTGGCGGTCATGGTGATCGGATGCGTCGCGGGCGCTCTGTCCCAGTACGGCGTTGCCATGACGGGCAATGCGAAATGCGGGATGGAGGAGCATCAGCACACGGCGGAATGCTATACCAGCGTGCTGACTTGCGGCCGGGAGGAAGACCCGGGGCACATCCATTCGGACGAATGCCTTTATCAGGAAGAGTTGGTCTGCGGCCTGGAGGAGGGCGAGGACCACGTACATACGGAAGCCTGCCGCGTGACTCCGGAAGGCTATGCCTGCGGCGAGGAGGAGCGGGAAGCTCATTTCCATGACGACTCCTGCTACACCGCGGAGCTTGCCTGCGGGAAGGAAGAGCACATCCATACCGACGTCTGCTACATGGACGCCAATGCCGACGTTGAGACCGAGGAGGTCTGGGCGAAGCAGTACGCCGGCATCCAGTGGAAGGGCATCTGGGGCGAGGACCTGGCAATGGCCGCCGCCATGCAGCTCGGCTATAAAGAGAGCATCGAGAACTTCACCGTCGCCGAGGACGGGAGCCGCAAGGGCTACACCCGCTACGGCGCCTTCGCCGGAGACCCTTATGGAAACTGGGACGCGGCCTTCGTGAGTTTCTGCCTCCATTACGCGGGGATCCAGAGCAAAGACGCCGAGACGCCCGTATTCCCGAAGGTGGCCGACAGCGCGAAATGGTGTGAAGAATTTGGAAAGATGAGCGAGGGGAACAGCGCCTTCCTGACCGGGCCCGAGGGCTATGTGCCGGCAGCGGGCGACCTGATCTTCTCCCAGCGTGAAAATGAAGAGACGGCAGTCCAGATGGGGATCGTGGCCTCCTTCGACCAGGAGAAGAACGAGATCCACGTCATCGAGGGCAACAGCCAGAATGAAGTAAAAGAGAATATCTATCCTCTCGGCGAAGCGCATATTGTCCGCTTCTTAAAACTGACCGAACTGGAGGCAGCCTGCAAGGCGGCCGCGGAGGTTCCTGCGGAACAGGATCCGGCAGGTCCGGCCGAAACCGAAGAGGGCGGCAAGATCTTCACCACAGAGGATCCGGAAGGTCAGGAAGACCCTGCCGGGACAGAAGACCCGGCTAATCCGGAAACACCCGCCGGGACCGAGACTCCCGAGGAGCCGACGGTGGAGCTGACCACCGTGGTGGACGGGACCACCATCACCCTGAGCGGCCCTCAGAGCTCCTTTGAGGAAGGAAAAGAATACTCCATCCAGGCATCCAAGGTGGAGGATGAGAAGGTGATCGCGACCATCGAGGAGGCGATCGCGCCTCTCGAGGATCCGAATGCGGCTCCCATTGCGACAGCCGAGAAGGCAGAGCCGGCCGCACCGGCCGAGGATCCGACGGCAGCGCCCGAGGAGACAGCCGCACCCGAGCAGAATCCTGCGGAAGTACCCGAGGAGACGACAGCAGCACCCGTTGAGTCGGCCGCACCGGAAGTAGCGCTCGCGGCAGAAACGGCAGCCCCTGAGGAGATAACGGCATCGGCAGCAGAAGAGCCGACGGCGGCACCCGAAGAGACCGTTGCACCGGAAGCGCCCGTGGCCCAGTCCGAGAACTCGGCAGAGGAGCCCGCACAGTCCGGGGAGTCTGCGGCAGCAGCCGAAGAGTCCGTACAGCCGACAAAGCAGATTAAGGATTATCAGGCATTTGATATCAAGCTGCTCGCTGACGGCGAGGAAGTTCAGCCTATCGGCCCCGTGTCCGTGAAGTTCTCCAGCCAGGAGGTCACCGAGTCCGTGGAGGATGAGGAGACAGAAGTCAAGGTCATCCATGTAGATGAGACCACAGGCACGGCGACGGATATGGAGGCGATTGCCACGGAAGAGAAAGATGTGGTCATCGAAACAGAGCATTTCTCCGTGTATGTGTATGTGCATTTGACAAAGATATATGGGACGATAAATGTTACCGTAGAACATTGGGGAAAAAATCTTAAAGTAATTGATGGAGAGGCTAATGTTGAAAAAGGAACGGATACGGTATTCGTGGCCAATAAAGATAATCCTTATGTAAAGACTAAGACAGTAAAGGCACGAATTTATTCTAAAGATACCATTGAAATTCCAAATGAGTATTATGAAGATGTGGCGCAGTTAAGTAAAATCTGCAATACAAATGTTAAGCAAAAAAATTATACGGTATCCGAAATATGGGTATGTAAATCCAGCCAAATTAACAATAATAAGGGAAGGGAAAATGATGCTACTTGGGTAAGTGGTTCATACACCGTATATAAGCCTGGAGATAATAAAAGAATTGATTTGTCGGCTGATTCCCTGATTCGCTTTTGGTACACACCGGTAACGGGAGATAATAAACTTGCAACAGATGCCACATTCTATGATTATGATATCACAGATGGAAAAAAGTATAATGATGCAGGGACTGAAACAAGTGGTGGAAAGTATGTGAAGACACAGGGGCAGGGAATCAATAGTTCGTTTGTTTCTTCGACCACAGAAAATAGACTGACGATAGGTCAGTATGCATCTGGAAACAGAACAGCATGTGCCGGTACTCCTAATGCAAATAATGAAGTTACAGGAGGAGGTAAACTCTATGGTCTTTATTTAAACAGAGGAAATGGGAAATTTGCAAATGGTAACTCCAAAGTGGTGCAAGGGATTGTGAAAGATGACTTGACTTCGCCAAACGGAAATTTGAAATATAATGTTACTGTTCCTAAAAATCTGTTTAAAAGCGCGACGAATGAGGGGTCAACAAAGTATACAAGATATCAATTAAGATTTAAGCAGAGTGGCGATACATATACCTTAGACAATGTTTATAATAAAAACACAAAAAAAATTGCAAAAGGAGGGGGCGGACCAAACGGAAAGGGCTTATCAACGTTTGGAAACTTCAGCGGAGCACTTTCAAATAACTTCTGGCCTATGGATGATATTGGAGAAAGGAATGGCCATGATCCATTTATGGGCGTGAAAGCAAATGAGTGGTACTTCTTAAAAAACAATAATAAATTGGGCACATGGGGGTCACAATCGGCAAGTGATGATAACTCAGATCATAACTGGCATTTCGGAA